>JEMX01000075.1:353-40263 GCA_000585055.1 Candidatus Accumulibacter appositus | reverse complement strand
ACGCGGTGGCCACCAGGCCTTGGATCCATCAACGGTTTCCTTGATCACGCCGCCGAATTTCGGCGCCGGTGCGGGCAGCTGATTGCCCGGGACGGTCGTGGCCGCGCTCGGCGAGCCGAGCTTGCCGGTCACCTGCGGCGTGCTGGCGCCCGAACTCCCGGCCTGGACCGTACCGAACCCAAAGCCGAGGAACAGGGCCGTCACCGCCAGCCCCAGGCCTTTCGCAAGTCGGAATCTAGTCAAGCGATGCATAGCGTCCTCCACTCTCGATGTGCCCCATCCGGGACGAGACAAACCTACGCTGAACGACAGGCAATGCAAGCAGCCTGCAGTGAGCATAGCTGGCGCCGAGTTCAGCCGTCAATCGCCGGTTTCTGGCCGGCCCTGGGTGTGCCCATACAGCTCCTTGATCAGGTTTGCTCGTTCTAACGGTCATGACACATGGAGATACCCCAAATCATGAAAGTCATGACCGCCCCCCCTCTTCCCCTGGCCCTTCTCCCGCAAGGGGAGAAGGGAGGTTCGCGAGAGCATTCTGCGTACCCTCCTCTGGCCGCTGTGACGCCGGGAGCGTCGGCAAGGACAGCGGTGATGGCCGCGTTTTCGCTGCAGTCGCTGGTTCCTGATCGCGCACGCTTCCTGCGCATGGCCAGGTTTTCAGGCATCATCCCGAAAACATCGAGAGGATCGACATCATGCCCATCTACGAATATGCGTGCTCCGCCTGCGGCAAGGAGTTCGAGAAGCTGGTCCGTCAGTCGTCGCCCGCGCCAGAGTGCCCGGACTGCCACAGCAATGACCTGCGCAAGAAGCTGTCGGCTTTTGCCGCGCCAAGCGGCTCGCCTGCGAGTGCCAGGGACCTGCCCGGCGCCTGCGGAAGTTGCGGCCACCCGAATAGCCCGGGCGCCTGCAGTTTTCGCTAGGGGGATGCCGCTCGCGTCGGAACGGCTTCGCGTCAAGGGCCCGCATGCCACGCACGGCGACCTGCTTTGGCCAGTGGGTTATCATCACCCCCAATAGAACGCGTGGCATGGACTTGACCACTTATCCAGCCAGGCGCTGTAGAACGAGAGAAGGAAGACCGCCCTGTCATGAATGCAAGCCAAGAATCAGATGCTGACAAGCGTGGACAAGCCCTAAGCGCGCAGCGCTTCCAGATGGTCAAGGATATCGCCAACGAACTGGCAAGCGGCGATGTCGTCTTCCCCACCAGCTTTGACGCCGCCTTCCGTCTGCGTCAGGCATTGCAGGATCCAGAGCTGCCGATTGCACGCATCAGCAGCATCGTCAGCCTCGAGCCCCTGGTGGCCACCAAACTGCTACAACTGGCCAACTCCGCCCTCTACCAGGCGCGAGGCGCGCCGGCGGTGGATCTCAAGGCGGCGATCACCCGCCTGGGCATCAAGCTGGTACGCACCACGGCGCTGGCCATCGCCATGCGCCAACTGATGCGCTCCAAGGACCTCGCCATCTTCAGCGACCTCGCCACGGCGCTCTGGAAGCACTCGCTGAAGACCGCGGCGGCGACCCGCGCGCTGGCCAGCGTTCACACGCGCATCAATCAGGATGAAGCCCTGCTGGCCGGCCTGGTCCACGACCTCGGGGCGTTCTACATGCTCTACCGCGCCGCTCAGTACCCGGAGTTGTGCGTCCGCCCGGACAGCATGCGCTTCCTGATCATGCAGTGGCATGAAAGCATTGGCGTCTCGCTGCTCGGCGCTCTCGGCATGCCCGAGGAAATCGTCAACGCGACGATCGATCACGATCAGCCGCGGCCGGCACCGGAGACCATACAAACCCTGGCCGACATCGTCTATATCGGCAACATTCTGGCCGGCACCCATTTTGAATGGCTGCATCAGGAGGTCAACCCGAATGCCGGCGAAATCGAGCTCTACCGCAAGCGCTTTGCCGACCTGCTGCCGGAAATAGAGAGCGACGCCCAGGAAATGCAGACCGTATTTTCCTAGCAGCCATGGCCCGACCGGTGGCAAGCCAGACCCGGAGCCCCTGTGTCGGCGACGCGCCAAGGATGCGCTGCTGCGCGCCCGGGCCGGGATCTCGTACGCGCTGACCGAAGCGTCGGGACAGGGCCACTGCGGCTTGCCCTATGCCGAACTGCTGCCCCTGGCGGTGAAGTTGCTCGACATCCCGGAAACGATCATCGAAACCGCCGTCGCCCAAGAGCTCGCCGACAAGGTGCTGCTGCCCGACAGCGTCAGCGGGCAGCCCGGTGTCTTTCTGGCACCGCTGTACGACGCCGAGCAGTCGATAGCGGCTTAGATTCAGCGCCTGAAGAACGACACCACGACAACGGCGCTGGTGGAAACTGAGGGCGCGTCTGGCGACGGGCGGCCGCTGATGACCGCTCCTGTTCGCTGTCCGTGCTTCGACAGGGCAGGCACGGGAAAACCGGGCGAGTTATTGCCTCAAAATACCGCCCACGACCAACAAGCAACGAGGAGAAGCAAGAGCAATGCGCGCAATCGGGAATCTACTGTGGTTCATCTTTGGTGGCCTGGTCATGGGCCTCGCCTGGTGGCTCGCCGGCCTCATCGCCTTGCTGACCATCGTCGGCATCCCGTGGGCCAAGGCCGCCTTCGTGATGGGGCAATTCTCCTTCTTACCCTTCGGCAAGGAAGCGATCGGTCGCGACGAACTCCATCAGAAGGAGGACATCGGTACCGGCGCGCTGGGCATGGTGGGTAATGTCATCTGGTTTGTCTTTGCCGGGCTCTGGCTGGCGATTGGCCACCTCACTTCTGCGCTGGCCTGCTTCCTGACGATCATTGGCATTCCGTTCGCCATTCAGCACCTGAAGCTTGCCGGCATTGCACTGGCGCCGATCGGCAAGACCATAGTGAGCATCGAGATCGCGGACGCGGCGCGGGCAGAGCAAGCGAGCGCGACCGTCGCACAGCTCAGGAGCGATGCTTAGGACTCATTCCCCCCTGCACTGGAGATCCCGGCTTGCACGCCGGAATCGTTCGCCGGGCAGGGAGCATGCTCCCTGAATTCCCCGCCTCACCCCGCGAGGGGAGAGGGAGCTCTGTGAGTCGCTCGTGCGACTTTCACAGTATCGGTGTCGCGATCAGCTCGCGCAGTTGCGCCGCCGATTTTTCGTGCACCACCATCACCAGTTTCATGGTGCTGCGCGTCGCGCCGACGAAGAGCTTGCGCACGGCCTTGTCGTCGAGTTCGGCAAAGTCGATCTCCGCGAAGATGATCGCTGGCGCCGACTGGCCTTTGAAACGATAGACCGAATCCACCAGGACATCGCCTTCGCTGAATACGCCCTGGCCGAGGAGATCATAGCCGCCCGTGAAATGACGCAGCGTCGTGCGACCGATTTGATCGAGGGAAGTCAGACGCGACTCGGCGCGGCCGTGATAACTGACGATTGCCAGGTCGTGCTTCTTGAAGCCGGCGGAATAACAATCACGGATGGCGTCCTTAACGCCCTGAAACATACCGGCCGTATCCGCATAGCTGATGAAGGCGATTTCTTCAACGGCGATTGGCGATGCGGCTTCGATATCCAGTTCGCCCGGCAGCAGGGCCTGCAGCATCCGCACGATCGGCCGCGGACTGCGGTAGTTGCTGCGCGCGTGCAGGGTGATCCAGTCGGGCAAGGATACCCTTGGCCGACCGTAGAGGTTCTGCATCGGGTCCTCCAGCCAGAGCAGACGCGCTGTCGGGTGCGCGTGGCGCAGGACGAAATCCCGCCACGTCTCCGAAAAATCCTGGCCTTCGTCGACAATGAGCGTGTCGAAGAGGAATGGATGCCCCAGAGGCTGATCTGGCGAGGCCTGCAACTCGGGGAGGGCTGCCGCCCGCGTGAACAGCCTTTGGAAGGCGTCTGGCTGTGTGAAGTCCGGCGTCTCGCCGGCCTGGCGCAGCCGTTGCTCGCACAATTGATGGAAAGTACAGACCAGTCCGCCCGCCGGCGCTATGCGGGAAAAATGGTCCGCCAATGGGCGGTTGAAACAGACATAGAGCGGTCGCTTCCCGAGCTGCACCGTTGCCCGGTATTCGGCGAGCGCGAGCTGCGTCTTGCCGGACCCGGCCGTCCCGATGACGCGCAGGCGATAGGGCGAGAAATCCAGTTGCCGGGCCCAGTGCGCCAGGCCACCGGAAAGCCGGGTGACCATGCTGCGTGCGCGGCCCATCAGCGCGCTGACATCGCTATCGAGCTGGATCAGATCGCGCAGGAAACGGTGGATTTTCACGGTCGCCGCGCCCTCCTCCTGCGCTGGCAGCAGGCTTTGAATGACCGAGCACAGCTGCGAACGGCGGCTGGCATCGACAATGCGCTCCGGCGCCAGCCCGGCCGTTTCCGGGAATCTGACGGTGTAGTCCGGACAGAAAAGCAGGGCGTCGGTGCGCACGCTCGCAATATCGCCGCGATTGGCGAGCTTGCCGCGCAGCGCATTGAGCATTCGTGAAATCTGGATCGGCACGCTCTTTGACTTGCCAGGGTATTGCTTGACCAGGCCATCGGTGGTTTCCGCAAGGAAACCACTTTTCTGCTCGATCAGCAGCAGGTCGCCGGCGCGATTGACGACCGCGAAATCGATCTCGCCATAGAGCGCATAGCGCGGCCCGACGTTGGTCCAGTGGACGGCGTGATAGACGGTGTAGTCATCGGGCAAGCCCGCGGCGAGCAGCGCCAGCGTTTCGATTTCACGTTGCGCCGCCCCCGTTACCGAGAGTTCGCGCCATCCATCGGGTACGATTGCGGCCATGTCGAGTCCGGGAAATTGTCACAACAAGAAAATGCGTGGCTTGTCCTGCGCTTGACGGCCATGAGCAGAACTGGGCGGGACAAGAGGGCCTTGAGCGCGCATGGAGCATTTTATAGGCGGCGCACACTACTTTCGCGTAGCCATCGCGTTCATACTGCCTGCTTTCTCCACCTTCAAGGGAACAGCCATGACCGTTTGCCCGATTGCCATCGTCGCTGGTTGCCAGAAATGCCCGGCATTCAAGATCTGCCCACTGAAGAGCGTACTCGGCGATCAGCCCAGCGCTGCCGAGCAGGACGCCAAAAGCAGCGGCACGGCGGCGCAGGAAAAGGACGGCAAGAAGTAGGAGCCCCCAGCCGAGCCACGCCAGACCCATGACGGCACACGCCAGGCGTCGCACTGCACGGCCGGCGCGGGATAGAATTGAGCCATGACAGCAAACGAAGCCAAGGAAGCCAAGGAAGAGGGCGAAGCCGACCTGCCAGGGGCGATGAATGTGAATGAGCCGCGCCTGTGGATCAATAACGGCTGGACCGCCCGCGTCATCAAGAATGAAGACGGGGAAGGATGGGCCGTGGAAATGATCAAGGACGGCGAAGCCGAGCCGGCCCTGGTCGGCCCGTGGACCATGGGTCGCGACAAGAAGAACCCCAAGCCGCTCGACACATCGGCGTTCAATACCCTCGTGAAAACGGCGTCGGAAGTCCTGCGCCGCCACGAGCAGCAGCTATACGCGCAATATCACAAGAGCGTCACCGTGGACGCGCCTTCCGGGCGGATCAAGGTGACGCTGGACATCATTCCCGACGAATACGATCCGCATGCCCTGCTCGGTGCCTGTGACGATTTCGGCGAGCAGTTGGCGCAGGTCCGGGTATCGCCAGGCTTCAAGCTCAACATGAGCAGCGCCAGCGCCTGGATCGACAATGACTTCCGCCGACCGAGCCCCTGAGGTCTTGCTCGCCCGCCTTGGCCTCGGAAGGAAGCGATGACCGTCAGACTATTGCACACCGCCGACTGGCAGATCGGCAAGCTTTTCGGACAGTTCGAGCCCGACCAGGCGGCACTGCTCGCCGAGGCGCGCTTCAAGGCCGTCGAGCGCCTGGCGGCGCTGGCCAGCGAAGAGGCCCTTGACCTGGTGCTCGTCGCCGGCGACGTTTTCGACGCGCAGGGCGTTGCCGACCGGACCATCCACCGGCTGTTCAACGCCCTGGCCGGCTTTTCCGGCCGCTGGGTGATGCTGCCGGGGAACCACGACGCCGCGCTCTCGGAGTCGGTATGGACCCGCGCCGCACGGCTGCACGCGATTCCCGACAAGGTCTCGCTGTGCCTGGCACCGGAGCCCCTGCTTCTGGAAGAGCTCGGCGTCGCCATCCTGCCGGCGCCGCTGACCCAGCGCAACACCTTCGACGATCTCAGCGAATGGTTCGTCAGCGCCGAAACACCTCCGGGCATGCTGCGCATCGGCCTGGCACACGGCAGCGTCCGGGGCATCCTCGCCGAGGCCATCGACTCGGCCAACCCCATCGCCGCCGGCCGCGCCGAACAGGCGGCGCTCGACTATCTCGCGCTTGGCGACTGGCACGGCAGCCGCCAGGTGGACGCACGAAGCTGGTACAGCGGCACGCCGGAAAGCGATCGCTTCCGGGCCAACCAGTCCGGCCAGGCGCTGCTCGTCGAACTGACGGAGCCGCGGGCGCTGCCCACGGTAAGGCCGCTGCGCACCGGCCGACATCGCTGGCGATCGGAAGCCCTGACGCTGCAGGTGCCAAGCGACATCGAGCAGGCCTTGCAGCGCATTGCCGGGTTCTCCACCGACGAGGTCGTGCAGCTGAGCCTCTCCGGGCAGACCGACCTGGCCGGCCACCGCCGCCTGCGCAAGGCAATCGGGCAAGCCGAGGGCCGCGTGCATAGCCTGCTCAGCGATTTTTCCGCGTTGCGCCTCGAACCCACGGCCGACGACATCGACGCCCTGCAGGCCGACGGCTATCTTGGCGAGGTCATCGACGAATTGCGCAGCCAGCAGCAGGGTGGCCAGGGCGAAGTCGCCCGCGAGGCGCTGACCCTGCTCGCCGGCATTCTCGACGAGCGACGCCGGGACACGGGAAGTGGAAGCAAGGCCGGGAGCGACGCGGAAAGCTGCATGGAGAGCAAGGCGGCGAGCAAGGCAAATACAACCGGCGCCTTGTGAAGCTCACGCGCATCCGCATCGAGCAGTTCCGGCAGTTCCGGCAGGCGCTGGAGATCGGCGATCTCGACGCCGGCCTCAATCTCTTCACCGGCGCCAACGAAGCCGGCAAGAGCACCATCGTCGCGGCGCTGCGCGCGGCTTTCTTCGAGCGCCATCGCTCCGGCAGCGTCGACGACTTCTGCCCCTGGGGCGATTCCTCGGCATCGCCTGGCGTCGAGCTCGATTTCACGCTTGGTGACCACGACTACCGCCTGAGCAAGAGCTTCCTGGGCAGGAAGCGCTGCGAACTGCAGGTCGGTAGCCGACGCCTGGACGGTGCCGACGCCGAAGACCATCTCGCCGACGTGCTGGGCTTTCGCTACGCCGGACGCGGCGCCAGTGCCGCCGAACACTGGGGCATCCCCGGCCTGTTGTGGATTCCGCAGGGCGGCGCGCAGGAGATCCGGGAATCCGTGACGCACGCCACCGACCATCTGCGCAAGGCCTTGAACGAGTCGCTCGGCGAAGTCGCCAGCAGCGGCGGTGACGAAGTGATGGCCACCGTCGAGGCGCAGCGCAACGAGCTGCTCACCCCGGCGACCGGCGCCGTGCGCGGTGAATACGCGACGGCCATCAAGCGGGAAGCGGCACTGGCGAGCGAGCTTGACGCGATCCGCAGCGAAATCACCAACTACCGTCAGAAAGTCGATAGGCTGAGCGCGCTGCGCCGCGAGCACGCGATCGACGAAAGCGAGAAACCCTGGCTGCACTTTCGCAAAGAGCATCAGGCGGCCATCGACAAACTCGCGGCCATCCAGCGCGTCGAGGAAACACACGCCGCCGAGAAGCAGCGCGCCAGCCAGGTCGACGAACAGATCAAGCTGCTGCGCGAACAGGTCGACGGTTTCGCCACCCAGAAACAGGCCGCCGAGACGCGTACCGCGGCCCTCGACAAGGCCCTCCAGGAACGGTCGACAAGCCTGGCACTGGTCGCGCAGTGGTTGGAAAAGCGCGTCGAGGCAAGCGCGGGTTACGCGGTCGCGCGCGAGCGCTTGCGTCTGGTGCGCCAGGAAGACACGCGCCGCAGCCTGACTCGGCAACTCGACGAGATCCGCGAGCAGGCGGAAGGCGTCGTCATCGCACTGACCAAGGCCGAGGCCGAACAGGCCACCCTGCTCGACAAACAGCGCCTGGCAGCCGCCGCGGAGATCAAGCCCGCCGAGCTTGCAACCCTGCGCGAGCAGCACCGGCAGATCAGAGAGCTGCACATTCACCAGACCGCTGCGGCAACCCGCCTGCGCTTCAGCCTCGACGACGGTCGCCGCATCGGAATTGCTGGCGAATCACTCAGCGGCAGTGGCGAACGACTTCTGCTCGCGACGACGCAGATCACCCTGCCCGGCTTCGGCAAACTCGAAATCGCACCGGGCGGCAAGGATCTCGCGCAGCTCGGTCGCCAGGAAAGTGAACTGCGCGACCGCCATGCCGCGCTCTTGCAGCGGCTGGGGCTCTCTGGGCTGGACGACGCTGAAGCCCGCCAGCAGAGCTACGCCGAGCGACTCGGCGAAGTGAAAACCGCTACCGCGACGCTGAAGGCCCTGGCCCCCAAGGGGGTCGACGCGCTGCGCGGCGAACTGGCCAGCCAACAGGCGCGCGCTGGCGACATCGAAGCCAAGCTGCGCCGACTTCCGCCGACAGTCGACGATGCATCCGCCTTGCCTTCGGTCGCCGAAGCCGAAGCGGCCGAAAATGGCGCCGGGCAATCGCTGACGCAGATCAACCAGCAGCTGCACCAGGCGCAGCTCGGCGCAGCCAACGCCGAGGCCAACTGCGCCGCAGCCACCCGTGAATTGGCCAGTGCCACAGCGCTGCTCGACGCCCCCGAGCGCGCGGCACGCGAGATGGCGGCAAATCGCGATCTAGTCGACACCCTCGCCGAGCGGCACACCCTGGCGACGCGCATTGCCGCCCTGCGCCAACAGGTCTGCGAAGCGCGGCCCGACATCCTCAAGCAGGACGTCGAACGCTTTGCAAAGAGCGCCGAACAGCACGAAAAACGCTTCGGCGAGCGCCGCGACACCCTGCTACGCCTGGAAGTGGAGTTGCAGGCAGCGGGGGCGCAAGGCCTGGAAGAGCGCAGCGCCGAACTGGCGCGCGATCTGGCGCAGGCACAGCGTCGCGCCGAAGAGCTGCGCCGGCGCGCCGGCGCCCTCGACCATCTCCTGCAGCTGCTGCGCGACAAGCGCCGCCTGCTGACCAGCAAGCTGCAGGCGCCGCTGCAAAAACATTTCAACCACTACCTGCAATTACTCTTCGCGCAGGCCAGCCTGGAAATCGACGAGAACCTCAGCCCCGGCCCGCTGACGCGCCTTGGCGTCAGTGGCAGCGAGTCGGGCGCCTTCGAAGCGCTGAGCTTCGGCGCCCGCGAACAGATGGGCGTCATCAGCCGCCTGGCCTACGCCGACCTGCTCAAGGAAGCCGGCCGCCCGACGCTGATCATCCTCGACGACGCCTTGGTGCACAGCGACGACGAGCGCCTGGCGCAGATGAAGCGCGCCTTGTTCGACGCCGCGACGCGGCACCAGATCCTCCTCTTCACCTGCCACCCGGCGAACTGGCGCGACCTCGGGGTGCCAGCCAGGTCGCTGGAGTCCTTGCGGGCAGCGGGCTGATCCAGCGCGAGCGCGAAAGCGGCAAACGACTCGCCCTTCTTGGCGGACCGGAAGCGCAAGGGGAAGACCTGCCGAGACGCCGGACCGAGCAGGCCTGATCCTGCTCACCACCGCCACCTGGATGGAACAATCCAGGAGCCGACGTCACACTCAATTTCTCCGCACAGCCGTGCCACTGACCGCCACCATCAGCATGCCGTTGCTTTCACCGAGCACTTCGTAGTCGAAATCCAGCCCGACGATGCCATTGGCGCCCATTTCCTTGGCGGCTTCGATCATGTCCTCCACCGCCGCATCGCGTGCACCGGACAGGGCGCGCTCATAGCCGCCGGCGCGGCCACCCACCACGTCGCGAACCGACGAAAACAGATCCCGGAAAATGTTGGCGCCGATGATCGCCTCGCCATTCACGACACCCAGATACTTCTCGATGCGCATTCCCTCCGTTCCCGGCACCGTAACCAGAAAAAAATCCTTGTCCGCTTTCGAAAACCAGCCCATGCCACCTCCTTGGTCAATACTGTGCTCTTGAATGGATAGAGGGACAGAGCGCACGGTCTCCCCCTTCCTCGCCGTCGCGCAACGTATCCCTGTATCCCTGTATCCCTGTAACTGCAAATCAACGACTGATCTCGGCCGCCACCGGGGCCGTGACGAAGCTGACCCCGAGTCGGAGCAGGGCAGCCTTGCCGCGCACGGTCAGGTCGCTGATGAAACGAAACTGCTGCCGCGCATCAATCGGATAGGCCTTCAAGCGATAGTGCGTTGCCCAGGGCTTTTCGTGCACGCTGACCATGATCGCGCCGTCGAAGAAAAGATAGGGGCTGGTCAGGGCGACGTCCTGCAGGACCAGTTTCGCGGCCGCAGCATCGTGCGCGGGATGGAGATAGAAATCGGCCACGCACTGCAGTTGGGGAAGACCGCAGTTGGCATTGAAAATTGGATCATTCCAGACACGCAGGTGCGGGATGCTGACCTGCGTATCGTCCGGCGTGACGATCTTCACCGTGCGCATGCCAATATGCTTTACTTCGCCATAAATCCCGTTGATTTCGATCCAGTCGCCGTTGCGATAGGGCATTTCACCGACCACCACCACGCCGGCAATCAGGCTGCTGGCATAGTCCTTCATCGCGAAACCCAGCGCCAGTCCGACCGTGCCAAGCAAGGCCACCATGTTCTGAAACGACGGCTCAATGATCAGCGGCACCACCAGCAGGAAAGCGGCTACCAGGATGCCCAGGCGCAGCAGCGGCACCATCGCCAGCAGATAGAGGCGACGCACGCCATGCAGCTGGTCGGCAAGCCATGGTAGGAGCTTCTGCGCAACAACGATCAGCAGTGTCGCAAGGGCAAGGATCAGCAACAACTCCAACAGCGTGCCGATGTCCAGCGTATTGAAGAGCCTTGCCAGTTGAGGCGTTTCCATGCTCAGGACCTCAGAATTCATCTCTTAGGAAGCCACGCCGGCGCAAGAACTCGCGGACCACGGAGTACGCGGAGGCGCTGATCTGCCAGCGCCCGCCCGCCAGGTCAACGACGCCTAAGGCCTGCAGTTGCAGCAGATGAGACGCAATGCGATGCTCAGGTTGTGGCAACAGCTCTGGCAACACCGACACCGGCAAGCCATTGTGCAACAGCAAGGCGTGCAGGATGAAGGCCATGCCTTCACCTTTTTCGGCTGGCAAAGGAGGCTCCTGCAAGCTCGCCGAGACCCAGACGGTCTCGGCAGCGAAATCATCATCAGCCTGTGCCCCCTGTGCGGCCCGCTCCGCTTCGTCCGACTGCTCATGCTTTTTTGACTCAGGCTTCGGTTCCGCTGGACGCTCCTGCTCGGGGAGAGACCTCAGCAATGCCCGCCAGGCAGTCCAGGCGACGCCGATATTGCCGCGACTGTGGACGGCCAGCTGATTGACTTCCGGACTGACTTTGGAATCGTCCGGTCCGCATGCGAGTTGTATCTCCTTGCCGGTCACCGCGTTGCAGAAGCGCAGACAGCCACCCTTCTCGCGCGACACCCGATTGCCCAGGTAGCGCGACAGGCGCGCGCCGTCGAAGGCCTGCAGGGTAAGTGCGTCGGGCTGCGGCAGCGGCCAGACCTCCTGCAGGTAAACCCATGCCCAGCTGTCGCAGCCAATGACGCCGCGCCCCAGGGCCCCGCTCACCGCCTGTGCAAGCAAACGTCGCACGAGTCCGAGTCCGTCGGCGTGGCGCAGGTAGCAATGTTCGAGATTCGGCAAGACCCACGGACGATCGCCGCTTGGCCAGTCTTCCCGCCAGCGCTCATCGCCGCCAAGAATCTGCTCCACGCTTGGTGCCGCGACCCGGTGCAGCCGGTGGCGGGCGGCCCAATGGGCGAGGATCTCCGGATGGCCGCAATGCGGCTGCCCGACCACGAATCGGACCGGTCGGTCGGGCTTGCTGGTGTGCAGCCAGTCGGCCAGGGCCAGGTCCAGCGCAGCAGCCGCACAATGCCAGTCAATCGGCTGCACGAGGGCCTGCAGACGCGAATCCGAGAGCATCCGCAGTTCAGCTTCGGCCTTCACCGGTGCCTGTTCTTCCTCGTCTCCGTACCGAAACAGCCGTTTAAAGGAAGTCCATTTTTCCAGTGCAGCGCTGGCGCCGACGGAATTCGGAAGACGGTAATCGGCAAGACGGACAAACTCCCACAGCGCCGGTGGCAATGCGCCAGCCGGTTGCTGCGCTGATGGCTCTTGGTCCATGATCATTGGCGAAGACGCTTCCCGCGCCGATTCATTCACGATTTCTTGTTCAACCCGAAGAATTGTTGAAGGACTGCACCATGGCAAACGAAGGCTATCATGAACCAGCTTCCGAACTGACGGGCGAAGCGCGACAGGCTGCAAGGGAAATCGTATCCCTGCGCTTGCCCTCTTCGGCACCTTGCACGGTATGATGGTCCCCTCTATAGCCGTTGTACCGCGACAATCACGCGCCGCATGGCAGTCAGCAGCCGCGTGAACACCGTGCCTCGCAGACGACGACAACGCAGGTAGCTAGCGAATGCAGATCATCGGAGTGCTTCTCGGGCTTGCGCTCAGCCTGGTTTCGGCGAGCGCCCAGGCCAACATCTATGGTTACGTCGACGAGCAAGGCATTGCCCACCTTGCCACCGAAAAAATCGATGCCCGCTACAAGTTGTTCGCGCGCGGCGATGCCCTGCGCCCGTCCTCACCCCTGGCAATCAGCGCCGAACGACGCGAGTTGCTGCGCCACTTGGCCCGCCATCCCAATCTGAAGAAATTCGAGCCTTTGCTGAAAGCCGCGGGCAATGAATTCGCCGTCGATTCCGCCTTGCTCAAGGCGGTCATGGCGGCGGAATCAGGCTTCGATCCCGATGCGACGTCCCCCAAGGGCGCTATTGGCCTGATGCAGGTCATGCCGACCACAGCCGAGCGCTATGGCTTGCGCGGCGACAGTCGGAAGACTCTGGAAGAAAAGCTGAGCGACCCGAAAACCAATATTCGTCTGGGCGCGCGCTACCTGCGTGACCTGCAGCGCATGTTTCCCGATCAGCAGGATCTGGTGCTGGCTTCGTACAATGCCGGCGAAGGCGCCGTCCAGAAATACAACAACACCGTTCCGCCCTATCCGGAAACGCGCAACTACGTCGAACTGGTCACGCAGATCTACCAGTGGTATCAACCCAGGGCCGCGACACCCAGCCTCAGGACCAAGGTGTTCAGCACCGGCGTCAAGAGCAAGCGCCTTTCCATGACCATTCCCGCAACCAGCACACGAGAGAGCAAGCTCGACTGAATCAGAGCGGGATTTCGCCCTCTCCGCTTTTCGGAAGCGACTTGCCGTTCCGCTTTTTGTGCCGTCGCTGCCGCAGGCACTCCAAGGTGGCTGACCAATGCCACCCCAAGCAGCACAGTTCTCGCCGAATGATTTTCTCGGCAGTATCACTGCTTCTTGCCGAAGGATTTGCTCGGCAATATCATGGCCAACCATCCGTAGCTTTCTGCACGCCTTTCAGAACAATCGGAGCCAACATGAAAACCAGGACAAACTACTATCAGGATCTCGTCGCCGACTATTCAAGACCCGGTCTTGTATCGGATTCCTTGCAGAGCGAATTGATCGAGCTGGCTTTGAAGATCAACCAAATGCAGGAAGAATCGCCACCAGAAATTGGCAGCGACTATACGATGTCGCAAATCGAGCGGGAAAACAAGGAGTGGTGGCCGACGCATTGTGAGGCATTGAGACAAGGCAGAGGAGACATCTTGACGGGGGAATACAGGCAGGATCTGGTCTACTTTTGCCAGGATGGCCCCTACTACGGAATCGAAGAGCAAAAAGTCAGAGAACAGCATTGGTGGGCATTGATCGCTCAGCCGGGCGTGACCATGACCTGGCCCATCGTCATGTTTCACGAAGAATTCGTGTGGTTCGAATGGAGCTGCATGGATGACCAGACTCATGAAACCCTTGCCAAAGGAAGTGTTGCCTGGGTCAGGCGCGGCCATCGAGGCGGCTGTCGTTTCAAGGGTGAGCAATTGACGTTTTATAGAGACGTCTTTTCATCGCCGGAATTGCTGAAACTGATTACCCAGGACTGATTTCAGCTTCTCAGCTCCGATGCACCGAGGGGACTGGACTTTTCATTTTGTTGAAGCCAGCTGCTGATCCGCTGCTATCGAATCGCCTGCACGACGCGCATCTCCCTTATCTCCTTGCGGGAGAAGGGCCGGCAGCTGCTCCACCGATGAGCACTTGAGCTTCGCCCGCGAGGTCTTCGCGTGCGAAGGATTATCCGACTTGACCACAAAGAGGAAACGATCATGACCCAACCCTATGCGAACGCAGTTCTCGACGACAAGGAACTTCAGGCAAATCTGACTGCGGTCAACCCGAAGTATGGTCCCTGGGTAACCCGAGTGGCCGGCGAGGTCTGGGGGCTGCCCCTGATCGACCAGAAGACCAAGGCCTTGATCGCCCTGACAACGGACGTTGTCAACCAGAGTCCGCAGGGTCCTGGTACCGCCTTCGCGGCACACGTCGAAATTGCCCTCTCCCAAGGGGCCTCACGAGACGAGATCGAGGAGTTGTTCCTGTTTCTGACCGTGTATGCCGGTTTCAACAAGGTGGTTGGCTGTTTTGCAGCCCTCAACGAGCTGCTGGACGACAAGTCCCAGTAGCCTGCCGAAACTGACGCCGGCAAGGTCGGCGCAGTTCACTTCCGCGGCGCGGGGCGTTGGATGCAGTTCCTTGCTGCCCTCCGTGCATGGAGTCCCGGCTTTCGCACTCGAGATCCGCTGGGCGACACGTGACGTCCAGCGGATCTCGACAGGACGGCCAGAGCAAAAGGGCAAGAGCCAAGACTTGAGCCGGCCCATGCCTTCCCCACCGCTTATGCCAAGGAAAACAGACTATGAATACACGCAAAGGCGAATCCGTTTTCGTCTCCGGTTCATCCAGTGGCATCGGAAAGGCCATCGCCACCAGGTTTATCGAGCAGGGCGCCAAGGTAATCGTGCACAGCCGCTCCGAATCCCGAGCGCTGCACGCCCGAGATGAAATCAAAGCGGCCGGGGCGGTATGGGGCGATCTTTCCCGCGCCGAGGAAACCAATAAGATGCTGGCGCATCTGGAGGACTTCGCGCCGATCGAAGTCCTGATCAACAATGCCGGCATCTTCAGCGTTGAGGACTTTTTCACGCTCGAAGACGAAGTATGGCTCCAGTACTATCAGACGAACGTCATGAGCATGGTCCGGCTCTGCCGGGCCTTGATGCCCGGAATGCTTGCCCGCGATTCCGGGAGCATCATCAACGTCGCCAGCGAGGCAGGCATCAAGCCCCTGCCCCAGATGATTCATTACTCGATGACCAAAACGGCGATGATTTCCATCTCGCGCGGTCTTGCCGAGCTGACCAAGGGCAGCATGGTCCGTGTGAACAGCCTGCTTCCCGGTCCGACCTGGACCAGCGGGGTGGAAAGCTACTTCGACGGCCTTGCTCAGCAGGAAGGACGCCCGCTTCAGGAAATCCTGGCCAACTACTTCAAGGAACACGAACCCACATCACTCATCCAGCGCTTCTTCACGGTAGAAGAAGTCTCCGATGCGGCGCTTTTCCTTGTTCGCAACGGCGCAGTCAACGGCAGCACCCTGCGCGTGGAAGGCGGAATCATTCGCTCGATTTAGCCGGCACAGAAACAGGCGATGGCGGCCTTCATCAGCGCGTACCGGAAGCGGATCGCTTCCCGGGCGCAAAGCCGTCCAGGGCCGCATGCACCTCAGCGAGGTCGGCGCCGAGAGGGTCGTCTGGCGCCGGCCAGACGCAGGTTTCGTTGCGTCCAAACCAGGACAGGCGATGACGACCGACGAAGTCATAGACGTGATCGCCAATTGCCGTGGGCACCAGGCGCATCCCCCAGCCCCACCAGGACCAGGGAAACGCCAATGCCAACAATATGCGTGACCAGGCCGCGCTCTTGGCGAAGGCACGTCCCTGCTCCAGCAGCACGAAGGAATCCAGCGCCGCGGGATCCATTGCCAGACGTTCCATGACGACGCGTCCGGCTGCACTCTGGAAAGGAACATAGCGGAATTCCTGATGCCGGTCGCGGTTCTCCACGAACCGCAATGAGGCAATACACAAGCGGCATTCGCCGTCGAAAACGATGATCGGATGGGGTTTTGGCAAAGGGGTCATCAATGGCTCTCGCGCGGGCCGGGATTCACTGCGCTGGCGGCGACGGGATCTTGATATGCGCAACCTCTTCCTCGCGCACCACCTGCAGGCGGAGGTCATCAAAATAGCTGGTCCGCTCGACCACGGAAATCGCGGTGATTGGCGTCCTGTCCTCGACGATCGTACCCTCGAAACTCCAGAATTGGCGCGGTGGCGCCAGCGCGTACAAGCTGGAATCCACAGCGCCCCTCAGATTGCGGTTGGCGATGAAACGGCTCATGAAGGACTCGAAGTTCTCGCGGCGCGCTGCGTTGTGACGCACCGTGCCCAGCGCTTGCTCGATAGTGAACAGCTCCGCGCTGTCCGTTGGTTCGGCCAGGGCATCGGCAACACGGCGGTCAGAGGTGACACCGTAGGGTCCCACCAACAGCGGATGACTGGCACTCAGATAGCCGAAACTGGCCATCGTGAACACATCCTCATAGGGTGCAAAAAACTGCGGCGCCAGCTGTACGCGCCGGCCGTCTGCGAAGTGTGCATCGACCTTGTAGGTGTAGTTGACGCGGGTATCGAACCAGCCGAGCACTGGCGGCCGCGCCCAAAAGCCGGCACTGGCGATGAGCACCATGGCCACGAGCCAGTTGCTGCCGCGAAAGACATCCAGGGGCAGGCGCATGCGGCCAGACAGGAGCAAAGTCAGCAATGCCGCGTCGAGCAGCATCCAGGTCCAGAACAAGAAGCCGTACAAAAAGAATACACCTGTGTGGAACAAGACCAGGCCCGCCAGCAGAGCTGCGGCGATCCGACGGTCTTTCAGGATCAGCAGGCAGCCCCCCTCGAAGACCAGCACTGTCAACTGCAGCATCAGATCGAATGGCTTGAGCAGGTGCACGATGTCGACAATGCGGCTGGCATCCAGGAAAGAAAGCCAGCCGTGCGCATAGGCGGCAGGCAGTGCGTGGTAGCTCTTCCCGTAGCTGATCCAGTCGATATTCATCTTGGCCATGAACGCCACCCAATAAGCTCCGGCGACCAGGCACAGGGTGAGAAACCAGAACACGTCGGGCCGACGGTTCGCCGTGACGGCACGCACCAGGCAGGCCGCCGCAAACAGGTTGAGCACGTGTAACACCTGCAATTTGTGCGCAAGTATGGTTCCCCCGAGCGGGTAGACCGATAGTTGCCCCATCACCGTGTACAGCAATGCCAGCAGCGGAAATATGAAAAGCGGCCGCCACCAGAGCAGGATCAGACAGATCAGCAACAGCAAGCGTGTCGCGTAGTGGCCCTGGTCAAACAGAAAATTGAAGCCGTAGGTGGCGAACGGCCACACCATTGCCCCGCTGAGCACAACAACGAAAATCCGTAGTTCCGGACCCGCTTTCCAGTCGGCCCAGGTGGCCATCAAATGGCCGTAGCGGGCAAGGAGAATGAAAGCCAGCGCCACCACGGACACCCGCAACCAGCCTTGCCGCCGCAACTGCTCCAGAGCGAGCCAGGGTTCGGCATAGCTCTCCAGCGGCATGCTGCCCACGACCAACAAGGCACGGTCGAGGAAAACAAAAACCGCTAGCGTCACTGCCGTATAAAAAAGAAACTCCCAGTCGACACGAGTCGAGGCGAACGGCAAGTATCGGCCGATGCGGGACCCGGGATTGATGGCCTCCGGTTTCATTTTCGTGCCTCCTTGGTCGCTGAAAGGCCGCCAGCACCTCGAGGCAGGCGCTGCACAAAATAGGCATACGCCGCTTGTTCCGGCCCTGCGGTGCGGCCGCCCGCAATCCAGAGGCCGGCAAGCACCGCCAGGTAAACGATGGCTCCGCTGATGACGCACACGAGCAGGTTCAGCACGGGAGCGGCATGACCTGCCCCGAGGTAGTCTGCCAGTGTCCACACCGACACCCCCATCACGCCGGCAGCGAAGATGGCGCGCCAGGTGACGCGGAACACCTCCACCGGCGCGACGCCAACGACCCGTGCGGTGACACCCAGGCTGACGGCAAACAGCACGACATTGACGGCGCTGGTCGCGATCACCGCGCCCGCAAGACCATCGATCAGGACAGCAGCGATGAAGGATGGCACCAGCAACAGCACGCCCAGCGCCATCAACAGGGTCAACAAGCGGCTGTGCCCCATGGCGAGAAGGATCGGGCCCTGATTGGCCATGGCGATCGAAGTCAGCGCGTAGACACCGAGCACCCGGATCAGGTCAACCGTAGGACCCCATTGCGGACCGAGCAAGGTCGCAACCAGCGGCTCGGCGCTGGCCACGATACCGGCCGCACATGGCAGGCCAAAGAGACCGATGAGGCCAAAGCCGTCGATGAAGCTGCGCTGCAACAGCGTCGTGTCATTGTGCAGGTTGGCATATCCGGGCAACAGGACACGGCGGATCGGGGCAATGATCTCGGACGATGCGAGGTCCGAAATTTCGCGGGCGACCATGTAGAAGCCGACCGCATCGGCTCCCGAGAGCCTTCCGAGAATGAAGGTGCCGGACTGCAGATAGGCGAAGCCGAAGACATTCCCTGCCAGCAGCCACTTGGAAAAGCCGAAGACTTCGCGCCAATGCAGGAGAGACCAACGCGGGCGATACGGCGACAGACGAAAACTAAGGTACACGCGCAGCAGCTGGCCGGCAACAATCCCGGCAAGCAGCGCCCAATAGGTGCGCAGCCAGACGGCGATGAGCACGGCCACGAGAAACGAGCCGAACTTGGCAAGACCAAGATAGGCGAACTCGCGGTCGAAGCGCAGATCGCGCTGAAAGTCGGTGATCCCGACATTGGTGATCGAAGCCGCCAAGGTGCCCAGCGCCAGCACACGCAGAACATCCGTCAGCCGGGGTTCGGAGAACACGACGGCGACGCCTTCCGCAGCCACGAACAGAATCACGGCGATGACCACCCCGCGCAGCAGTGATAGCGTCCAGACGGTATCGTAATGCGCGGCCGATGGTGACCGATGGCGAACCAGCCAGACGTCGAAGTTGAACGCGCCCAGCAATTCGACAGCGGCGGCAAACGCCGTGGCGAGCGCTATCAAGCCGTAATCGGAGGGCTGCAGCAGGCGCGCCAGAATCAGCGTGCTGATGACGCCCAGCAGCCTGACCAGCAGACGCGAGCCAACGACCCAGACGACCCCTGTAGCCATGCGCTGGCCGATCGATGCCCTTGCTGCGGCCATGTTGTCGACCGCTCTAGCGCCCGGCGGCGTCGTTCTCATCGAGCATACCAAGGAGCCGGGCAAATTCGCTTTCGTCCAGTTGCGCCAGCGGAAAATCCTCTGCCGAGGGCTGGGATGAACGGTGTACCCAGCCAGAGGCCACGATGTCCTGCAGTGCGCGCGAAAACGCGTCGACCATGGACTGAATGGTAGGCGCACGATGGAGCGCGTCACTGTATTGCCAATCCACCTGCAATAGACCGGCCTCGAACCAGGCATTGATCTCGATGGCGTAGGCGCGCAGGCCACGCGCACTGCGCGCCTGCGCGCGCACCTCGCGTGACAGGGTCAAACTATCGCCAGGCTCGCTGATCGCATCAATGGCCCCCAGATAGTTGAACACCAACTGCGAATGCCGCGCCTTGGCCAGCCGCCCGTTGATCGCGGGATCCCTATTCAGGTAGCGCAGCAAGCCATAGCCGATGCCGCCTTGCGGCACCTGGCGGAGCCGGCGCACGACATCCTCCACGGTGGCAATGAGGTCGCGTCCGGGTTCCAGCAGAAACGGATAGACACAGGTGCACCAGCCAAGCATTCGCGAAACATCGAGGTCGTCGAACAGGCTTTCGCGGCCGTGTCCTTCGATATCGATCATCAGCGGCTGCTCACCACGCCAACTGCCCATCGCGACCGTCAATGCACCCAGCAAGGCTTCGACGACATGTGCGCCCCGCCTGGCCATCGTCTGCCCTCCCAGCGCCGCACTTTCATCGCGCCCCAGGGCCAGGCGAATCGACGCCGCCGTTGCCCAGCGGTTGGCAGCTGGCGGATTCTCGTAATCGACCGGCAACTGGCTCACGCCCCTGGTCACGGCCGTTTGCCAATAGTCGATCTGCTCGCAAACCGCCGCTGTCTGCGCGTACTCGACGAGGCGTTGCGACCAAAGCTGGAACGATGCTGTCGGTGCAGGAAGTGATATCGCCCTTTGCCCGATCAGCTGCCGAAACGCGGTTTCGAGATCTTCGGCCAGAACCCGCCAGGACAGGGCATCGACGCCCAGGTGATGGACCGCGATCAACAGCCGATTGGTACTACCCGGCGCGGTCAGGATCAGCGTCGCACGCAGCAGCGGAGCACGCGCAAGGTCGATCGCGGTATTGCAGGTCGTTGCCAGCCGTTCCCATTCGCGATCGAGGTCGCGACCAAGCAAGTGCCCGACCTCGGCGATCACCAATGGCGACGCATCATCCGGCTCACTGATGCGGGCCTGCCAGCCGTCCGCGACGGCCGTGAAACATAGCCGCAAGGCATCGTGATGACGCAGCAATGCACGCAAGGCGCGGTCGACAAGCTCGCCGCTGATGGCTTCGTCCAGCTGCCATTCAAAGCACTGATTCCAGTGCGCGGGATCGACCGGCGTCCGTTCGAAGAACCAGTGGGTGATCGGGGTCAGTGGCAGATCTGCGCTGGCGGGAGCGGTGGCTGTGGTGGTGGCGGCCGCGGCCTTGCTTGCCAGCCGCGCCTGTGCAGCAACCGTCGGGTGCGCGAAGAAGCTCTCGGGACTGAGTGCCAGCCCTGCCCGCCGCGCACGCGACAGAATCCGGATACTCAGCAAGGAGTCGCCGCCGAGTTCGAAGAAGTCCTCGTCGACGCCGACGTAGTCCAGGCCCAGCACTTCGGCCCAGATGTCTGCGAGCAGTGCTTCCTCGCCATTGGCCGCCTGCTGCAGCTCGCGCTGGGCCGTGCCGACACCGCTCGCATGCGCGCGCAACGCGGCCCGGTCGAGCTTGCCGCTCCTTGTCCGTGGCAGGCTGTCGGCGGCGATGAATTGCTGCGGGACCATGTACTCCGGCAGTTGCGCACCAAGAAGGGCACGCAAGCTGGCCAGCGTCGGGGTGTGATCTGCTTCCGGCACGATCCAGGCAAGCAGACGGCTGGCCCGCGGCTGCGCCGAGGGATCCTGAGCCAGGGCGGTGGCCAGCAACTGGCACTGCCATGGAGCCAGCCTTGCAAGGCGCGCGGCAAGGTCGTCGTTCATGGTCGCATCTTCCATTGGGCGCTGGGCGCTACTTTACCGCCGACACCAGCATCATCGAGTCGGACCACCACGCATCGCGGACATCCACCGGCAATGCCAGCGGCGCGATGCAACGCATCGAAATACTCGAGAAATGCTGCAGCAGGAGCCGCTGATGGCCACGTCCCAAGGAGTCGATCTCGTTCGAGAGGTAGGTAAAAATGCCGCCGTCGACCAAATGGCGGGCGGCGTGGCTAAAGAAATGGGCCGCAAAGGTGATTTCGTCCCCGATCTGGTCGAGCACTTCCTCTTCATTGAGTGGATAGGTGTGAAAGAAGATGCTGTCGAAACAACCCAGGCCATCAAGCACATCCTGCCAGCGCCCGAGCACCGGTCGGATATCGCGTTCCGGCCTTGTCGCCCGCCATTGCTCGCATTGGCGCATGATTGGCCGATTGCATTCGATGATGGTGTGGCTGGCGACCTCGTGCGCCTGAATCATTCTGGCCGCCACGCCGCGCCCGTAGCCAATTTCCAGCACCTGGCCACGGCTTTTCGCGGCCACGTCGGCCATCGCCTGCATGATGGGAATCTGCCAGTCCTCCATGATTTCCGCGTCACTCAAGTCGGCCTGTTCACGGTCTCCGACGTGCATCGCTTCCGTTCCCGGCACGAATTCGGCCGCCAATCGATCCAGCGCCGCGAGGTCGGCCGCGAACTCCGCCATGGCGCGCTTAAGCAGCCAGTTTCTTTGTGCTTCACGCGGCGGCCGGATGAAGCCATCGTTCTTGATCTCGAGCGTAATCTCGAAGTTGCGGCTGCGTTTCAGGCGTCGCGTCATGACAGACTCCGGGCCCCGGAGGCCTGGCTTGCGGGGGGCTGCGTCATGGCTTCGACCTGCGCCAGCAGTCTTTCCGCTTCGCCCTCCGGGAGCGCCGAGAGCGCAGCATGCAAGGCCGCCTGGCCATCTCCGACGCTCTGATTCACGGCCACGACGACCGCCTCGCGGACATCGGGATGGCGCACGAGAATACCCTCGATTTCTTCCGGTTCGACGCGATATCCCCGGATCTTGACCTGGTTGTCGATACGGCCCAGGAACTCGAATGCGCCATCGGGTCGCTGTCGTGCGCGGTCACCGCTGCGATACATCCGTGCATCCGGCTGCCAGGGCAGTGTCGTGAAACGCGTCTGATCAGGCGTATCCGGATTCCAGTAGGCACGAGCCACCCCCGCTCCGCCAATGCACAGCTCGCCGGCGATGCCCAAGGGACACGGGCGGCCGTCGGCGTCGAGCACATGGACCCGCGCGGTGGCGATCGCGCAGCCGATCGAAACCCCTGCAGCGCGGACAGCAGTCGCCGCCTCGAGCGCGGTCGCGGTCGCCCAGACCGCGGCCTCCGCAGGCCCGTATTCGTTGTACAGGCCAACCGTCGGCAGGCGACTGAAATGGGCCGCAACGACAGCCGGCGAACAGGCCTCGCCAGCGACCACGACGCAGCGCAGGCTCGACAAGGTATCTGCCGGCACTTGCTCGAGCAGTGCTTCCCATAGGCTTGGCAGACATAGCAGATGCGAGATGCGCTGGCTGTCGATCAGCTTCGCGAGCGCAAGCGGGTTCTGTTCGATGCGCTCCGGCGCCACCACCAGCGTGCCCCCGAAATACAGCGGCCAGTACACACCGGCGATGGTGCTATCGGTGCCGATCGCCGATAGCAGCAAGAAGCGTTGCGGAGCGGACGGGTAAAACGCAGCCCGTGCGAGCAGCGAGGCGGTCAGGTTTCGGTGGCTCAGGGCGACACCTTTGGGCGCACCGGTGGAGCCCGAGGTGTAGATCACATAGGCCAGGTCTTCGCCGTCGAGCGGCCGCGACAGCGTGCATGCGGCGGCCTTGCGGGAAGCGCTGTCAATGGCGATCAAGGCATTAGCCTGCCCGTCAAGAAGCTGCGCACCGGCAGCGTCGACCAGGATGCGGTCGGCGATCAGCCGCCCGCCGGCGCGAGCGCCGGCAGCCAGATCGGCCAGCATGTCCTTGATGCGCGGCAGCGGCAGGCCGGCATCGATCACAGCATGCGCGGCACCACTCTTGAGGACGGCAAGCATGGCCACTACCGCCATCCCCGAGCGACTGGCGCAGATCGGCACACAATGGCCGGGTCCGATGCCATGCGCCTGCAACTGGCCGGCCAGGGCATCGGTCCGCCGCGCAAGATCGGCGTAGCTCAGGCGCAGCGCGCCGTCAACGACCGCCAGTGCGTCCGCAAGTGCCGAGCCGTGCGCGTGCAGCGCCTCCGGCACCGGCCTGCCCCGGCCGGGATCTCGTTCGGGCGCCGCGACGATCGCTTGCTCGTCGGGCGAGAGAATATCGATTTCCCCAAGGCGAGAAAGCGCGGTGTCGCACAAAGCGCTGAGCGCCCGCTCCATGTGTCGCAGGACGCGACGCATTGCCGGCTCGGCGTAGCGACCCGGATCAAAAACCAGCCGCAACGACAACTGCGGACCCGGAATCACGATCATCGCCAGAGGGTAGTTGCTATACGCGAAATACGCCTGGTCACGGACGCTAAGCTGGCCGGCGAGGCCGGTGTTGGTGTTGGCCTTGGCCACGGGCGCGTTCTCGAACACCAGGACGGTCTCGAACAAGGCCTGCCCCGCGCAGCCGTCACAGGCCCGCTGAATATCCACCAGGGGCGTATGCTCGAAGTCGCGCATGCGCAGTTGAGCCAGCTGCAGCCCGCGCAACCACTCGGCCGGTGTTTGCGCCGGGTCCACCCACACCCGCAGCGGCGGCGTGTTCATGAGCAGGCCAACCATGCGCTCGCCACCCTCCAGCTCTGTCGGACGGCCAGCACTGGTGAACCCGAACGCCAGATCCGCGGCGCCACTGTAACGCGCCATCAGCAGTGCCCAGGCCCCGGCAAAGCAGCAAGCCAGCGTCACCTGCTGCCGCCGCGCGAAGGCCTCGAGGCGGGCGACAAGGGTGTGATCCAGATCGAGCCGCAAGGTGTTTGTATCCTCCGGCTGTGCTGCCGTCACCGGTCGACCAAAGTCGGGCGCCGGCAGCGGAACATAGCCCGACAAGGCGGAACGCCAGAATGCCATGCCTTGCTCCCTGTCCTGTGCGGCCGTCCACGCGACGAAATCCGCGAAAGGGCGCGGCGCAGGCAATCCGCTGGGTACACCGCTACAGCGTGCGCGATACAGGTGAGCCACTTCGTCGAGCACTATCTGCAGCGACCAGGCATCCATCAGGACATGATGGAAACTCACCAGCAAGCGCATCCGGCCACTGTTCAAGCTGATCACGCTGACCCGCAGCAACGGCGCCTCGTCAAGCACGAAGCCGCGCGCGCGGTCCGCGCGCAGCAGGTCCTGCCAGCGCCGCTCCTGCTCCTCTGGCGCCATCCGCAGCCAATCGTGTTCGATCCAGGGCAGGTCTACCCGCTTGCGCACGATCTGCAATGGCCGGTCACGACCATCCCAGGTAAAAAGCGTGCGCAACACGTCGTGCCGGTCACATGCGGATTGCCAGGCCCATTGCAGGTTGGCAAGCGCAAGCTCGCCGTGGAAATCGCAGCAGTACTGCTCGAAGTAGGCACCTGGCCGCTTGCCGTCGAGCGTGTGCAGGAGCAAGCCTTCCTGCAGGGCGGTGAGCGGGTAGATCGCCTGGATACTGTCGTTTGTCATGTCTTTCCGTGGTGCCTTCAATGACCACTCCTGCCCGCTTCGCCAAACTCCGCAAGCAGGGCTTCGAGTTCCTTGCGATTGATCTCGCTGCTGCCAGGATCGACGTCAGCAGCGCCGTGCGTACCGAGCGCGCGACAAGGGGCAAGCAAGGAATGCAGTTCGCGCAAGCCGGCTTTCGCAAATCCATCCATCGTTTCGGCGTCAAAGTCCTGCGCTGCATATAACCAGCGCAGGACGAGCTGCTTGCGGAAGACAAAGGCGGCAACTTCCAGTGGCGGCCGCTCCCCCGCGAGCGGCAGAGCCAGCGGCCGTGCCAGCCGCATCCCGTCATGCGTCGCCAGGGTCAGGTCCATCTCGCCGAGATAGCGGAAACGAAACTCCGCCAAGGGCAGCTGTCGTAACTTCTCGGCCAGTGCCGCGTCGGCTTCCCCGTCGCGCGCCAACGCGAAATCCAGGCCACCGGCGGGCAATTCCCGCCATGCTCGCCGGACCTCCCGCAAGTCGCTGCCGATCTCGCCGTCCAATGCATGACGAAAGCGTAGCGGAAAGAGCACCGAGAGATGGCCGACTGTGCGCATCAGGTCGATACCCGCGAACAGCGCTGCCCTGCCATGCCCTTCAATTTCGACTCTCCGCTGGCGAGCGCCGGCCTGTGCCCGGGTGGCGCGCAGGACAGCCGTCAACAGTAGTTCGGAAAGCAGGCTCCAGTCCCCCCCCGCCACATCGTGCAATAGATGGGCGGTAGCCGATGCTTCAAGCGTGCTGTCCACCTGCTTCCAGATCAGGCGGGCCGGGGCCGCGCCCATCGATCCCCGTGTGCGCGCCCGCGGATCCAGCCAGCGCCGTGCCCGTTCCCGGGCCAGATCACTGTCGGCGTAACGCCAAAGCGCCTGCGACCATTGCCGCAGCGAGGTGGTTTTCGTCGGCAGATCGGCGGTCTGCCGCTTGCGGGCCGCGGCATAACAATGCGCAAGGTCTTCCAGCAAGACGCCCCACGAAACGCTGTCGATCACCAATGCGTGAACCATCAGGATCAGGAGCCCACCTCGGCCGCGTCGCGACCAGGCCGCGCGCAGCATGGGAGCCATGTCGATGGCAATGGGCGACGCCACGAGCAAGGCAGCGATGCTGGCTTCCAGACTGTCGTCGGCGTTCAGCTGCCATTCATGCAAGTCGACTGGCGCGGCAGCGACTGGCACGATCTCGGGCAGCCAGCGCCCTTGCTCCGATCGCAGGCGCATACGCAAACCGTCGTGATGAGCGATCAGTTGCAGCAAGGCCCGCGCCAACGCATCTGGCTCCGGGGGATCTGGCAGTTCGAGTAGCGCATGTTGCACCACGGGGTCTGCTCTCTGCCGCAGCAAGGCATATTGACCCGGCAGCAGTGGCAGCGGCCCTAGCGGAGCGGTCTGATCGGCCATGTGCGTTGGCACGCGCGTGCTCGCCTGCGCCAGCTCGGCAACGGTTGGCGCCGCAAACAGCTGCTGGGGAGTCAGGCTCAGCCGCTTGGCCCGCGCCCGCGCAACAATCTGAATGCTGTGAATCGAGTCACCACCAAGGTCGAAGAAGTTGTCGTGCACGCCAACCCGATCCAATCCCAGGATTTCTTGCCAGATGCCTGCCAGCAGCGACTCGGTTTCGTTTCGCGGAGCGAGGTATGCGCTCGACAGCGCGGGACGCGTGCCGTCAGGCGCCGGCAATGCCCGGCGATCGACCTTGCCGTTAGCGGTCAGCGGCATATGTTCCAGGTGCACAAATTGGCTCGGCACCAGCGCCGGCGGCACACGCGCCGCGAGATAGTCCCTCAAGAGCTGGGACGGCAAAGGCTGCGCACTGACGTAATAGGCGACGAGGTACTGGTCACCGCGCCCGACTGTCGGCGTATCCAGCGTGTAATCGATCTGCTTGAGGACATGCGCCACATTGGCCATGTCGATGCGGTCATCAAGTTCGGCCAAGGCTGAATTGCGCTCCTTGTGGCCCAGGCGGACATCCCAGCTGTAGGGCAAAGCGTAGTTGTGGAAACCGCGCTCCAGCTTGTGCACATGGATTCCGACCTCGTTGATACGGCAGTTGGTCGAACGCCCCGTATCGACCGGACGTACCCAGGCGATCTTGCGCTCCAGATAGTCCAGAATCGTGTCCAGCGTCACCTCGCGGTAGCGGTAGAAATCGACGAACTCGACCTCGTCGAACACCGCGTCGTCCGCGAATGCGCGCACATCGAGATGCTGCGCGACGGCATCGTCCATGCGATGGTAGGCCTTGCGTGCCTGCAGCACGGCACGGTCGATCAAGGCCCGATCGAACACCCGCTGCTGGAACAGCCCGGCAACGCGTGTCTCGAAGATCTGTCCGCGCGACAGGCCGGTAAACACGAAGCGGATTCCTCGCTCGCGGGCAAGATGGGTACTCAAGGTGTAGATGGTCTTGAAACAACCGTTGCAGACATTGCTGAAGCGGCGCAGGCTGTCCTGGAAGATGGCATTCATTGCCGGGGTTTCCCCGACCACCAGTTCCAGGCCCAGATCGGCGACCACGCGCCGCACGTTGCTCATCGCTCCGTCTGAAATGAAGCCGTTGTCGAGGGTGAACACCAGCGGACGCAGACCAAGATCGACAAGCTGGCAAAGTGCATAGGTGCTGTCCTTGCCACCACTAAGCAACATCATGCAATCGTGCTTTCCAGTAGCGGAGCCACGCGCACGCCGGGCGATTTCCAGCAGCTCATCGTCGTTGCCGAAATAGGCCTGCGCCTGGGCTCGATACTCGGCGTAGAGGCGACAAATGCGACACACTCCCTGGGCATCGAGGTGCGCCTCGGGGTGCTGCGAGGTCAAGCCGCAGACCGCACAATGCGCCTCATCTGCGTCGCCAGGGCGGCTGGCGTGACTGAGCGCCTCCACCGCGCAGTCGGTGATGCCCTCATGTTCGCTGAGCTGCCGTTCGATTTCACCAGGCTCGACCCGGACGCCGCGGATCTTGACCTGGCGGTCGACACGCCCGAGATAGACCAGCTCGTTGCGGGCGTTCCACGCGGCGACATCTCCCGACGCGTACATGCGGGTGCCGGGCACGAACGGATTGTCGACAAATTTTTCCGCCGTGCGCTCCGCCTGTCCAAGGTATCCACGCGCCAGACCGGCACCCGCAATATAGATCTCGCCGCTGACACCGGCCGGCAGCAGCTGCCGATCCGGATCGAGCACGTAAACGTCAAGCCCTTCTATCGCACGCCCGATGGGGACCGAAAGCTCACGGTCCAGATCCGGGTCGAACAAATGCGTCATGCAACCGACCGTGGCTTCGGTCGGGCCGTACTCGTTGAATATCCGCAGCTTGCCGGTGTAACGCCGCACGGTCGCACGCGCAAGGTCGGTCTTGAGATCTTCGCCACCGAGAATCATGGTGTGTATGCGCGACTGCGACAGGTCCACGGTCTGCATCAGGGCGAGGTGTGCCGGTGTCAGCTTGAGGATGTCGACACGATTGTCCGCGACGACCTGCAACACGGCTGGGTCGCTACCGTCGGCCGACGCGGGGTAGACCACGAGCGAGCCTCCTGACAGCAAAGGAAGGAATACCGACGTCAGGGTCAGATCGAACGACAAGGACGAAAAAAACGCAAACGCTTGCGGCCGCGTGCTATCGAGGTATTGCTCACCAGCCCAGCGCAGGTAGTTCGCCATGCTGTGGCGTTCGATCATGACACCTTTCGGCTCGCCGCTGGAACCGGAGGTGTAGATGACGTATGCCAGATCGCTCCCGCGCGCGCTGCTTTTGTTGCCGACAGCGAAGTCGGGCACCGGCTCGTCGCAACTGAACGTCATTAGCGGAGCGATCTCCTCCAGTTCCGGTGCGGCGCGGTCGGCGAGAAGCAGCGCGACCTTGGCATCGACGCACATGTACGCGAGGCGCGATGATGGGTAGTCCGGGTCAAGGGGCAAAAAGGCCGCACCACAGCGCAGAATGCCGAGCAGGGCGACCACGGCCTCGATTGAGCGGCCGAGCAATACGCCGACGATGGCGCCAGGGCCAATCGCGCGCGCCGCCAGTTCGTCGGCCAATGCCGTGGCGCGCAGATCTAGCTCGCGGTAGTCGATCTGCCTGCCGCGGCTGCTGACGGCAAGCGCATCCGGCGTCTGCGCCACCTGGTGTTCGAACATGCTCATCACGTCGGCCACCGGGCGCGGCGCGATCACGCCGTGGCGGTGCCCCGCGAGCAGTTGCTCGCGCTCGCCATCGCCGACCAGATCGACGCCGGCGACCGCTTGCGCCGGATCGCTGATCATCGCGTCGGCGAGGCCCAGGAAATGCCGGACCAAGCAGCGCTGCTCCCGCTCGCCAAACATCTCCACGTTCATGTCGAAGAACACCTTGAGTGCCTGCTGGCGCTCGAAGTTCTCGACCTGCACCCGCAACACATGGTTGCGATCTCCATAACCCGGGTGCAACCAGCGGGTCTGCGTTGGCAAGCCATCGAAGTCGCCAAAAGAGGCGGTGATGAAATTCAGGACCAGGTCGAACGCCTGGTACTGGCGCACACTGCTGATGCCCGGCACGGCGTTGCGCAGCATCTGTCCGGTGACCTGCGCGACTTTCCGATAAAGCGTCAGAAAACTGTCGTCTGCGTCGATCGAGACGGTGATTGGCAGAATCTCGATCAGCAGACCCGCGGTCTGCCGAAAGCGGGCAGAGCCCCGGTTGTGCGACGGCACCCCCAAGGAAGGCATGCTGTTTCCCGTTGTTCGCGCCACGCAGGCGAACAAGACCGTAGCGAAGATCTGGAACAGCGCAAGCTCGCCCGTGAAAGCGCGAAACGGCACCTGGCCGGACAATTCGCGCAGGCGACTGGAGCGTTCCTCGCCCATGGGCACTTCGACTCTTTGCGTGCGTCCGCGGAGGCATGGCGTCGATTTCTGATAGAAGCGCGACGGCGCAGACTGGCGCGCAAGCTGTCCAGACCAATAGGCGCGCGCCTTGCGGTGCTGTGGCGAATCGGCCTGCGCGGCTGCGAAACGAACATAGTCCGCAAACGCCGGCAGGGCCACCACGTCGCCCGGCGTGGCTGCGCATGCCTGGCGATAGAGCGCCTGTTGTTTGTCGAACAGTATTGCAACCGACGACGCATCGGTCAGTATGTGATGTTGATTGAGGTACCACAGATGGTCGTCGTCGGCCAGACGCAACAAGGCCGACTCGTAGTGGCCATGGGACAAATCGAATGCCCGTGCGCTGTGTTCCGCCAACCAGTCTTCGAGGGCAAGTTCCGGATCCCCGCTAGCCGACAAGTCGACCAGAGGCAGGCCATAGCCGCCCGCCAGCACGCGCTGGCGCGGCATTCCATCGACAACCTCAATCACCGTGCGCAGCGCATCGCAAGCTTCGACCAGGCCCTTGAATGCCGACTGGAAGGCGCCGGCGTCCAAGGCGCCGCGGATGCGAAAACTCAGCACCATGTTGTACAGGGGGTCGTCCGGCTGCAGTGTCTGGCCGGTCCAGATCGCCAGTTGCGCGCTGGTCAAGGCGCGCGCGTCGCTGTCGGAAGTGCCGTCCATATCAGCGCGCTCCCGGCGCGTCGATCGCCTGTGCACCGGTACGCCGCAGGTAATCGTCTATCGCCGCCACGCTGCGGAAGTTCTCGATGACGAAATCATCGACCGGAACATCGATGCCGCACAGCGCTTCGATGTGGGCCACCAGTCGCATCATCCCCAGGGAGTCCACCATGCCGTCTACCAGCAGTCCTTCATCGACGTCGACCTGTACGCCATCGAGAAGCTCGGCGGCAATGAAATCGACCAGTACGGGTTTGAAGTCCATGGCAACTATTCCGTTTCCGCGGCTGCGCTGTGGATCACGACCAGCCTGTCGCGCAGTGCGCGGCGATCGATCTTTCCGGTTGTTGTACGGGCGAAGGTCGGCAAGGGGGTGATGCGACCTGGCACCGCATATCCTGGCAGGAGCTTCCGGCAATGGCTGCTCAGCTCCTGTGGCGTGACGGCGCATGCCCTATCCTTGAAGGTCACCGCCGCTTCGATCGACACGGCACCACTGTTGTCCACCCCGGTCACCGCGGCCGCTTCCTCGACCGCCGGGTGCTGCGCCAGTATCGCCTCCACCTCATCGAGTTCGATGCGGTATCCGCGAACCTTGACCTGGCGATCCTTGCGCCCGAGAAAATGCAATACCGCGGCCTTGTCCGCACGCACCAGATCGCCTGTGCGGTAGAAGACATCGACCGCATCGGGTGACTGTCCACGGTGATGGAAGGCCAGCGCATTGAGCTGCGGGCGTGCCCAGTAACCGCTCATCATCGAAGGCGTGCGCACCAGCAACTCGCCGACATCGCCCGGCGCCACTTCGGCGTCGGCGTCGTCGACGATCAAGCCCTCGACGTGGGATCCGAGAGGACCGATCGGAATGCTCGTCTCGTCGCCGTCTAGAGCCGGTACTTCGTAGTGGCTCACGCCATTGACTTCGGCAGGCCCGTACATGTTGTCGAATCGTGCTTGTGGCCAGATTTTCATCAAGGCGCACAGATGCTTGGTGGACATCGGTTCACCACCAAAAATGACCCAGCGAAGGCTGCCGAAATCATGAGCGCCCAGATTGCCGCGCAACAACAGCTGCACGAGGGCGAAGGGCACGGTGTACAGCACCGTCATGCGCTGTGCGGCAATCAATGCCGCATAACTGGACGGCAGTTTGGTGAACTCCTCGGGAATGATCGATGTGCCACAGCCGGCCACCGCAGCGGCAAAATAGTCGAGAATCGAGAGATCGAAATGCAGTGGCGCGTGGTTGCTGAGCAGGTCGCTGCTGGCCAGTCCATACTCCGCCGCAGCCCAGCGCGAGAAGGCATGACTGCTGTCGTGCGTGTGCACGATTCCCTTGGGCTGTCCGGTCGAACCGGAGGTATAGATGATGTAGGCGACATCAGCACCCGACATGCGCACGGCCGGCGCAGCAGCGCCATCTGCCGATTCGATTTCCGCCCATGACACATTCTCGTAGCCCGCGGACTTGCCAGACTGAACGCCCCACACGCACAGCCTCGCCGCAACGCTCGCCGGCAAACGCGCTAGGGCGCGGGATCTGGCGTCGCTACACAGCAGATGGCCTATGCCGCAATCGTTGATCATGGCGGCAAGCCGTTCCGGCGGCGCGCCCGGGTCGAGCGGCACATACGCTGCGCCGGCTTTCATGATGCCGTGCATGGCCACCGGCGTGCGCAGGGACTTCTCCATATAGATGCCGACACGGTCGCCCCGGCACACGCCGCGCGCGGCGAGGGCATTTGCCAGTTGGTTCGACTGAACGCTCAACTCCGCATAGCTCAGCCTCTGATCGAGAAAGCGGATCGCCAGGCGGCCAGGCTCACACTGCGCGTGCTTATCGACGTTTTGCGGCAGGGTGAGAATCGCAGAACAGCTCATATTTAGCGCCTACAAGCCCAACAAGGCGGCGATGACATTGCGCTGAATATCCGAGGTGCCCGCATAGATCGTGCCGCCAACGGCATCGCGCAGATCACGCTCGACGCCATTCTCCGACATATAGCCCAGCGCCCCATGGACTCGTATCGCGTCGGTGCTGGAGGCCAGAAAACACTCGCTCAGGTGAAGCTTCAGCATCGCCGATTCCATCATCGCATCACGACCTTCGCGCTTTAGCCAGGCAACCTGGTAGAGCATTAAACGCGAGGTTTCCAGGCGCAACTTCATGTCCACCACACGATTTGCCACGGACTGGAACTTGCCGATCTGCTGGCCAAACTGCTTGCGCGTCCGCGCATAGCCACAGGCGGTTTCGAGTTGCCGCTGCATGGCGCCCAGCTGGCTGGCCAGGATGCAGCAACGCTCCCAGTCCAGGGAGGTCGTCGACAGGCGCAGACCCGCGCCTTCGGCGCCGAGGCGGTTGGCCGTGGGCACGAAGCATTCGTCGAAGGTGAGATCACCCATGGGGACGGTACGCAAGCCCATCTTCTCGCGCTCCGGGCCGAACTGTAAACCGGGGCTGCCACGGTCCACCAGAAAGGCGGTGATACCCCAACGGCCCAGCTCGGGATCGATGCTTGCAAAGACCAGTATCAGGTCAGCCACGGGGGCAAGGGAAATATAGCGCTTGACGCCGCTGAGCAGGTAGCCGCCATCGCACTTTTGCGCCCGCGTGCGCATCGAGAAGGCATCCGATCCAGCGTCCGGCTCGGTCACGGCGTGGGCGCCGATCAGGCTGCCATCACACATTCCGGGCAGGTATTTCCGCTTCTGCTCCTCGCTGCCATGGTGAACGATGGGCAATTGCACCGTCCACATCTGCGCATTGAGGGCAAAGGCAAGCCCGTTGTCCCGGCATCCGTAACCCAGACCTTCCATGACCAGCATCGCATCCAGGAAGTCAGTGCCCCGTCCGGACGGAATCGAGCTCGGCACCGCCATGCCCTGGATGCCATATTCGGCACACCTGCGCCACGCATCGCGCGGGAATGTGCCCACACCTTCCCGCGCCGCTTCGTTGTCCTTGAGCAGCGTCTCCGCGAATGTGATAGCCGACTTCTTCAAGGCCAGTTGCTCGGGTGTCCATGCAAAATCCACGTCAATGACTCCTCGTCGATGACTCCTAGTTCCAAGCTCGAAACGGCCACTGCAGGATGGCGCCCAATGGCAAGTCGATCTCGAGCACGCGTTCGGTGAACCAGTAGGCAGCCACGCCAATCAGCGTGATGGCACCGAAGCGCAAGACATAACGCAGATAGAAGGCGCTGCCACGCATGAGGTACAGCACCGGAAATACCAGGCTGACGATGGCGATTTGCCCCAGCTCAACGCCGACGTTGAAACCGATCAGCGAATGCACCAGGTACTGGCTCGGGATTCCCATGTCGCGCAATACGCTGGCAAAGCCGAAGCCGTGAAACAGGCCAAATCCGAAGACCACCAGCAAGATGCGCCGACCAAAAACCGGGCGCAGGACATCCATGGCCGCTGCGGCGATCGACAAGGCGATCACCGACTCGACGATGCGCGACGGCAGGGCGGCAATATCCAGCGCGGCGAGGCTTAGGGTGATCGTATGGGCAGCCGTGAATACCGTGACCACGGCCAAGACCCGCCACAGCGCCGTCTTGAATTCGCTGACCGGCTGCCAGACGCCGTCACGACGCTCTACGACCGCCGGCAACAACAAGGCGATCAGAAACAATATGTGGTCGATCCCGATCCAGATGTGGTGCGCACCCAGACCGATCATTGCCTTGACACCGGTCCACACACTCGATTGCGAAAGGTCGATCTGCTGGCGGATGGAGTCCGGGCCGAATACCGCCACGACATTGCTTTCGTCGTTGAATGTACCGCTGCCCCAGTCGTGTTCGATCACCAGCAGCCCGCGGTGCTCCGGTATCAGCGCAAAGCCGATCCGATACTCTACATCCACTTTGCTGATCGGCCGCCCCTGATCGGACAGCGCGAAGTGCATGGCGATGTAGTCCGCGAGGGGCACGGCATCGATGCCGTAGTCGTGAAAGTCGACTGCCTGCTGCTTGCCATTGGGTGCAAAAGCAACATGGGATTTCAGATACTCGGCAATCGTCGCCAGGTGTGGCGTGACATCGTCGCGGGTTGCACCGCGCTCCGGCAGTCCGAGACCCAAGAGGCGATTCGCGTCAGCCACTGTCATCTCGATACGCCCGTCAATGGCACCGTCGGCAATGCGCATGAAGACGTAACTCTGCCCGAGCTTGTGTGCCAGGGCCGAGGCTGAAAAGCATGCCAGGAAGACGATCACACACCAGCGACCAAGCCCGCGCAGGCATTCCGGAGTCATGGTCATCGCGGCCCGGCTCACGACCGACCACCGGCAAGCACTGCGTCGATACGGCTTGCCACTTCGCGCACATGCGGCTCCCGCAAGAGCGCAAGATGTTCCGTCACCGACAGGTCCACGACCTCGCTATGCGCTGCCTGCATGCCCCAGCCCAAGGTACGATCCTGGACCCGCCAGTAGGGCTGCTTCGCAATCCGCAGCACGGTGATGGTTGATTGAATCGGCGCACAGCTCGCGGCCGCATCCGGGCGCCCCATCACCTCAAGCCATTCGTCGGGCGCTGCCGGCGATGCTGCTCCTGCCCCCTCCAGCGCGCCAGCCGCCTGGGCCGTGCGCACACGGCCAAGCTTTGCTGCCAACACTTGAGCGACCCTTTGCCAACGTTCGCGAGGCGTGAAGTCGGTCAGCGTCGCAAGCCGGGATCGATACCAGTTCAGCCTGTTCGCAGCGCGGTGTACAAGAATCAGGCGGGACACGGTGAAATAGGCCCAGGTGTTGATGATGCCGAGAAAGCCGGCACTCGCGCCGCGCGCCTCCAGGATGCGAACGACTTCGACCGAGAGTTGGGCTCCGACACACATGCCAAGCAGGTGGTAGGGCCCGCTGCGCTGGATTTTCTCGATGGCTTCGACGTAGCGCTGCGCGAGCACCGGCAGTTCTTGTGGCGACAATCGACGAACCTCGGTCGCGCCCGGGGGCGCCTGAATGACATAGACCGAGCGCGTGGGCTGAAGGTGCCGCGCCAACAGTGCGTAGCCGATGGTACTGACTTCTGGCGACGCGATGCAGAACAATGGCGCATGCGCCGGGTCAGCGCGCACGGCAATCGCCGTCGCCATGGCGTCGGACAAGGGCCAGCGCCCCTCGTACAGGGTCGCCGCCATCTTGCGGATGTTGCTGGATTCGAACAGCGCCAGCAGCGGGATGCGAATGCGGGTTGCGGCAAGGATACGGGAATGCAAACGCGCAGCCTTGATCGAGTCACCGCCGAGTTCGAAGAAATCGGCATCGGGATCGATCCCGGAAATACCCAGGACCTGCGCCCATTCCACGGCCAGAATGTCGGCCAGCATTTCCAGGGACGGTGGCTCACGACCCGCGATCGCCTGGCCTTCGATGCTGCCGCCAGCGTCGGACTCGGCGAAGGTCGCCGCTACCGTGGCGACGCCGCTCGCCGCCGCCGACTGCTGAGCAAAACCCGCGATGTCGGCAAAGGTCTGTTGCTCTGGGCTGCCAGGAAAAGCCGCCAAAGTCGCCAGCAAGCGATCCATGAGCCGTGCCGAAGGAACAAGCAACTCCACGTCATCGGCCGTACGCAATTGCAGCTCATAGCGGTCGCCGACCTCGGCAATACTGAGAGTCAGCGGGTAGGCGGTTTGCAGGACACTCTCCTGCTTGCGGATGGTGAGTCCGCCAATCGTTTCTGTCTGCTGCGGCGCCAGCCAAACCAGCAAGCTGTCGAACAGCTTGCCCGTTGCGCCCGCAATACTACAAGCCAGAATGTCGGACAAGGCCAGGTAGTCGTGTGCCTGGCGCTGCTGCTGAGCGAGCTGCTGGCTGCGCGCGTAGCCGATGAGCGACGCGTCAGGCGCGAGTCGCCACACCACCGGTACATTGTTGATGAAGCTACCGACCATCGATTCGACCTCGGGCAACTCTGTCGGTCGGCCCGATACCGTCACCCCGAAGACCACGTCACGGCACTGCGTGTAGTGGTTGATGACCAAGGCCCATGCGGCCTGGATCACGGTACTCATGGTCAAACCGTGGGCGCGGGCAAAACGGCCCAGTGCCGAGGCCCGCTCTGCGTCGACCACGCCTCGCGCCAAATCTTCCCCGCCCGCGCCGCTGCGCACCGCTGCCGCGCTGCCTTGCCGTGTCAGCAGGCACGGCGCATGCAGATCGCCCAGTACGGAACGCCAATAGGCAAGGGAAGCGACACGATCGCGGCCCTCGACCCAGCCAATGTAGCGGCCGTACTTCGGCGCCGGCCTTGGCGCCGTAGCAATCCCCGTGCGCAGCCCCGAATACATCTCGGAGAACTCCGCAAACAGCGTGCCGATGCACCACCGGTCCATGATCAGGTGATGGCTGCTCCAGACCCAAACCACCTTCGTATCGCTGTAGTGGATCAAGGCAATGCGCTGGAGTGGTGCCCGCGTGAGATCGAAACCCCGAGTACGATCGTCGAGGAGCAATCGCTTCAGACGCGTTTCACGTTCGGCATCCGACTCATTGCGCCAGTCCTGAATGTCGAACGGAATATCGACATGCGTGCGAACAACCTGCATCGGTCGCTTCAGGCCGCGCCACTGAAATGCCGTACGCAAGGCCGCATGCCGCGCCGTCAACGCCTGCCAAGCCGCCCGAAACGCTGCCGGGTCCAGCATTCCTTCGAGTTCGAGGCAGGTCTGATTGAACAATATGTCATCACGTTTCCGCGTGCTGAGCAACATCGTCTCCTGCATCGGAGACAGGGGATATATGTCGTCCAGATTGTTCATTGATGCGCACCCTATCATGATCGATTGGCAATGTGCGGGTACGGGTCCCGTGGCGACGATTCACCCTTGCCCCATGGATGGCCCGGAACCCCAGGCACGCTGCGGTACGCGACCGCGATCGGTTCATCCGGATAGCGCCGTTCCACGGTTACCGCAGCCACATGTTCCCTGCCTGGCGAAAAAGAGTCAAAAAACCAGAGGGCATGACTGGCATCACCCGGAGCCGAGACACGCAAGCGCGGCTGCCGCCCCGCCTGCAAGGAGAAAGCAAAGCTGTCCAGCGCCATGGCAAGACCTTTTCCGCACGCTTTGACATAGGACTCCTTGAGCGTCCAGTACTCGAAAAAGCGCCGGCAACGCAGGTCCGCCGCCGTGGCAACAAGATCAGCCCGTTCGGACGGTGCAAAGAAGTGCGCCCCAACATCCAGAACTTCGACCTTCGGGTCGACCCGCTCCACGTCAACCCCGACGCGACGACCACGTGCAACCAGGCAGAGCACGATGCCGCGCGCATGGGAAACGTTGAAGTCATAGTAAATTGAAGTGCGCGGCCGGGCAACACCCGGTCTGCCATGCGCATTCGACTGGAAAACCCATGCTGCAGGTTCGACCGCCTCGTATCGAGACAAGACGCTGCGCACCAGCGCCCGCGTTACCAGGTACTCCTGGCGTCGTGCCTCGAGCGCAATGCTGTCGAGACGAAGCTGCTCCTCTTCGGAAAGCAGGCTGCGCAAGGCTGCCGAAACCTCCGCCGGCATGGCCCCAACACGCGCCCACCAAAGGTGGGCTTCGTTCGGCGCCAGATGCTGGCAGAAGGAGGATTCTGGCTGCACCGGCATCAATTCCATGGCGTGAAGTTTCATTAAAATCCGCCCGGCGTCAATCAACTTTGACCGGCATCCAGCGCGCGATCAGGTCTTCGACCGAACGCCAGCCAGGTCCAGCAACACTCGCGCGCCTTGACGGCGAAGCAGGTTTCGCTGATGGTAGTATGCTTCTGGCTTCCCTTCTAATGACGGCCATTGCAACGCTAGCGAGAAAACCCCATGACCTGTTTCTTAGACGTGCCAGCCATGTCCCGACTGGTGCAGGATGTCGGTGTTAGCCGCCTGCTAGGGGAACTTGCCGACACCATCCGGCATGACTTCGTGCGCTGGCAAGACTTCGAAAAATGCGCCCGATTGACAAGCCAGTCCCGGACTGGTGTGCACGAACTGATGCCGGTGGCCAGTGACGATCATTATGCGTTTAAGTATGTCAACTGCCATCCGGAAAACACCACCAGCGGTCTGTTTTCGGTCATGGGCATGGGCGTTCTGGCCGACGCAAAAACCGGCTATCCCCTGCTCCTTTGCGAGTTGACCCTCGCCACCGCGCTGCGTACCAGCGCCATGTCGCTGGTCGCCGCCCGGGCCCTCGCGCGACCCGGTGCGCGCCGGATGGCCTTGATCGGAAATGGGGCGCAGAGCGACTTCCAGGCAGTGGCCTTTCACAGTCTGTTCGGCATTGACGAGATATCCGTCTTCGACGTCGATCCGTCGGCAACCGACAAGCTGATGCGAAACCTGTCGGATTACCGGGCGCTCAAGATCATCCGTGCAGATTCGATTTCCCAAGCGGTTCGTGGCGCCGACATCGTGACCACCGTCACCGCCAACATGGCGCATGCTCACGTATTAACGCCCGCGATGATCGAGCCGGGAATGCATATCAATGCCGTGGGCGGCGACTGCACGGGCAAGACCGAGTTGCATGCAGATGTGCTGCGCGGTGCGCGGGTGTTCGTCGAATTTGAACCGCAAACGCGTATGGAGGGTGAAATCCAGCAATTGCCGGACGACTTCGCCGTCGTCGACCTATGGCGTGTCCTGGCCGGAACCGAAGCCGGGCGGCAGAGTGCCGAACAGCTTACGGTGTTCGATTCGGTTGGTTTCGCTTTGGAGGACTACTCGACCCTTCGCTATTTCCATGCCCTGGCTGCAAAGCGCTGCGCCGGGGTCGAAGTCGAACTGGTCCCTCGCCCCGACGATTCGAAAGACCTGTTCCGGTACACCCGTCCGGCCGATGTCCGGCCCACGCTCTACCGTATCGGATAAGGCCGTGTTGCGAGCCGGGCATTGCCATTCTCGTCGCCGCTCCGAATGCGGGGTGTTCTATTGCACCGTCGTGCACACGCCTTGCTCCGCCTGACGAAACCTCTCCAGCGGCAGCCGGCAAGGCACTTCCGCGCCGCCGCCCTGCTCTATTGAGCCTGTCCCCTTTTGCGCAGAAAACAGGTCATCCATGCTCCGTCACTCACGCCTGCTGGTACTCGCCGGGTCTATGTCGTTTCGTGTGGAACGGGCGGTGGGTTTGACGTTTTGAGCGAGCGGTGATGTNNACGCAGTCCGGGCGAAGCCGAACCCTTTACATCGCTGCCCGCTCGCTTACGCTTCCTCCGGGCCGAGGAAGGCAGTC
>JEMX01000075.1:0-179 GCA_000585055.1 Candidatus Accumulibacter appositus | reverse complement strand
ACTTCCAGGTGCGATTTGGCGCTGCCAGTCATGCCTGTCCGGCCTGTGGGGCGGTGGCGCAGCCGCTGCACGATCGCTTGGCGCGCTCCTGGCGCCATCTGGATTTCTTCCAGTACGAAGCCCATCTGCATGCCGAGGTGCCGCGCGTGGCCTGCGCCGGTTGCGGCAAGGTGACGCAT
>JEMX01000074.1 GCA_000585055.1 Candidatus Accumulibacter appositus | reverse complement strand
TGCGCGTCGGCGAGCCGCTGCACGGCGTCGAAGGTGCAGAAGAGATCCTGTGCCTCGAAGCGCGGGCTGATGGTCACGCCGTGCAGCTTCCAGCCCAGCGCGGCGGCGGCGGCGCGCGCCAGTTGCGTCTTGCCGGTGCCCGGCTCGCCGCGCACGAGCAGCGGCCGCTCCGACGCCAGCGCCAGATGCAGCGCATCGATCTCGTTCTGCGACCATTGATGGACGAGGCCGTCGAAACGCGCGACGGCGTCGGCTTCGAGGTCTTGCAGCAGTTGTCTGACGTCAGCTTGCATGTATTCTGCCTTTGAGTTCGTTGATGTCTTTGTGTCTTTGGGCGGGGCGCAGTCGTCGAGGGCTTTCTACGAGCCGGGGAAGCTCGGCTCGGGACGAGCAGACGGCGAGGCGGCACCCGGGAAACGGGGCTCGCGAGACGGCTTTAGCCGCTCCCCGCTGATCCGCTCGAGCAGCGTCTTCCTGGCGGGCGCCTGGTCGAGTCCGACGAGGTCGACGTGCGTGACTGCAGCCAACAGGCCATCAAGCTCGCAGTGAGCAACCCTTACCGGGATCAGACGGCGCTGTGCGCCGGCCGGATCCCGCAACAGGGCCGCAGCCCATTCGGGTTGGGTGTAGCCTGCCGCGAGGTAGTCGGGTGAAAGGACGGCAATCGTTCGCTCGGTCTGCTTCATCGCGCGGTCCATATCGAGCACGAAATTGCCGCCGGCATGGAAATCCCACGCTTGGATCAAGGTGCTGTAACCGGCATCCTCGACCTGCCAGGCGATCCATTCGGCCCATTCCTTGTCGGCTTTGTTATAGCTGATGAAGAAATCGCACTTGGACGCTGTGTTCTGCAAACGAGCTCCCGCTGCCGCCTGCGGCGCCGAGAGCTGCGCCAGGAGCGCCGGAAGATAGCTCATCAGGTCGGCCTGCAGGTTGGCCCTTTGCCAGGCGGCGCGGTCGGCGTCGGCGAGCCGGCGTGCGGCGGCGTCGCCGTAGTGGAAGGTCGCGACCTCAAAGTAGCCGGCAAGTTCCTGACGCAAGGCCGCGTCATCGAGTGGGTGAGCGCCGGCCGAGTCGAGTCCGAACATCGGGCGGCAGTCGTTCGTGCGCGCGTAGCGCCTGAGCTGGGCGAGCAGCACGTCGTCGGAAGCGACGCCGTACTGCCGGATGTCGTGCAGCGCGCGCGCCTTGCCAGTTGCCAGATCGTCGAGCGGCGTCTTGACCAGCGCCTGCAGTTCGGCCTTGACGCATTCCCTGGGCCCGAGAAAATCGAGTTCTTGCGGCGGCAGGTCGCGGACGACGTTGACCGCCTCTGCCCTGCGCGTTTGGCCGTCGAAGTGAATGCGGACGCCATTCCGACAGCAGGCGGCGGCGATCAGCGCGGCGGCCAGCTGCTCGCTGGCGTCGATCAGGATTTCCTCGCTCGCTGCCGCGGCGGCGGCGGCGGCGATTTGTTGCGCGGCCAGGCGCTGGTGAATCCGCCGCTCGCAGGCGACCAGGCAGATGTCGATCGCCACCCGGCGAACGACCTCGGGCAGCGCGCCGGGTGCTGCCCCGCGTCCGCCGAGCTGCGCCGCGACGGCGAGGAGGCCCTCGAGAATATCGAGCGGCTCCTGCTGCAGGCAGTCGTCGAGCAGCGCGCCAGCGTCGGCGGCCGGCTCGCCGTCGGCGGCCGGCTCGCCGCCGCATTCGTCGGCCCAGGCCTGCGCGAAGGTCGACCACAGCGCCGGCTGCCGGTAGAGCGCATCCAGCCGCTGGCGGAGGGTCTGCTGCAGGCGGGTCACCGGCGCTCTCCGGCTAGCGCCGCAGCAGATTCCAGACGAGTTCGATGCCGCCCATGACCAGGTCGGAGACGTCGCTCTCGAGCACACTCTTGCGCGTCTCGCGCGCCGATAGCGATTTGGCGCGCTCGTTGGCGAGCAAGGCGTCGGCCATGGCGTGCGGGTTGATGTGCTGCTGCCGGCTCGCCTTTTCGCCGAAGTTGTCGAGCGCGTCCTGCACGGCGTCGGGATCGAGAATGACGATCGGCGAACGGCAATGCGTGCACACGTGATCGCGGCGAATATCGACCGGCGCGCCACAGCCCGAGCAGCGGATGGTCTGTACCTGGCGCGCCAGCTCGGCGACTTCGGCGCCGTTGAGCTGGCGGACGAAGCCTTTTTCGATCATGAACGCCGCAAAGGCGCTGTAGCGCCCGTGCCGTTGCGGGCAACGGCTGTAGGCAAAGCGGCCGTTGCGCGTGCTGTCAAGACGGTGCATCAGGCGTTCGCGGCAGCGCGGGCATTGCAGCACGTCGCGCCAGGGCTGGCGCAGGTCGGCGTGGTGTTCGTGCAGCAGGCGGAAGAGTTCGAGCACGCCGGCCGGGGCGAGTTGCGCGCTCTCGAACTCGTCGAACCAGATGCCCTGGCAGGGAAAGCAGATATCGAGCGAGACGACGCCGTTGAGCTGGCGCTGGAACTGCTGCACGGCCATCGGCGCGTGGCAGCTGGGGCAAGGGCCACCGCTTGCCGAGCGAGTGGGCTGATCGGGCTGGGCGGGCTTGGAATTGCTGGTGTAGTTCATGGCGTCGGCTGCCTGGCGGCGGGGATCACTCGGGGTGGGGCGTTCCTTTCACGCCCCGCTGGCTTCTCCGCGCCCCGCCTGCTCACCGCAGCCAGTAGCGCACGTCGGCGAGTATAACGGCCAGTCGTTCGCCAGGCGAGCCCGAACCGGGGCGAGCTTTCGGCCGCCCCTCACCCGGTCAGTGCAGCACGATGGCGCGGGCGGCGCCGGCGCAGTAGGTGTCGAGCACGGCGTCGATCGACTCTTCGTCGCGCTCGTTGTCGGGAATGTCGTCGAGGGTGCGGCGCAGGGCCCTGGCTACCGAGCCCTGGACGAAGAGGCTGCGGCTGGTCGCCTTGTCGACCAGCTCGAAACCCTCCTGCACCGGATAAGCGACGATCGCGTAGTGCGCACTGTCATAGACGAGGTTCATATCAGTCGCTCCGTTTCGTGGTGGCGGCGGGCCATGCCTATAGCCTATACCTTATCAAAGCGCATGATGCCGTTTTCGCAATGCGCACGAATCGTATCGCCGGCAATGAAACGCCCTTCGAGGATCGACTTGGCCAGCGAGTCCTCGAGTTGCGACTGGATCGCGCGCTTCAGCGGCCGGGCGCCAAAGACCGGATCGAAGCCAGCGGCGGCAATCTCGGACAGCGCACTGTCGTCCACCTGCAGTTGCAGTTCGAGCAGCGCCAGGCGCTTTTCGAGGTAGGCGAGCTGGATGCCGGCGATCGACTTGATATGTTGCTCGTCGAGCGCGTGGAAGACGACCACTTCGTCGATGCGATTGATGAACTCTGGCCGGAAGTAGGACTTCACTTCGCCCATCACCGCCAGCTTGATCACCTGGTAGTCGTCACCGGCCATCTGCTGGATCATCTGGCTACCGAGGTTCGAAGTCATGACCACCACGGTGTTCTTGAAGTCCACCGTACGGCCGTGCCCGTCGGTCATCCGGCCGTCGTCGAGAACCTGCAGCAGGACATTGAAGACATCCGGATGCGCTTTCTCGACTTCGTCAAGCAAAATCACCGAATAGGGCTTGCGGCGTACCGCTTCGGTCAGGTAGCCGCCTTCCTCGTAGCCGACGTAGCCCGGCGGCGCGCCGATCAAGCGCGACACCGAGTGCTTCTCCATGAATTCGCTCATATCGACGCGGATCAGGTGCTCGTCGGAATCGAAGAGGAAACCGGCCAGCGCCTTGCACAGCTCGGTCTTGCCGACGCCGGTCGGGCCGAGGAAGAGGAAGGAGCCGTAGGGCCGGTTGGGATCGGCCAGGCCGGCACGCGAACGGCGGATGGCGTTGGCCACCAGACGCACCGCCTCGTCCTGCCCGACGACCCGCTTGTGCAGGCGCTCTTCCATGAGCAGCAGCTTCTCGCGTTCGCCCTGCATCATTTTCGACACCGGAATGCCGGTGGCGCGCGAGACGACTTCGGCGATCTCCTCGGTGCCGACTTCGGTACGCAGCAGCTTGTTGTGCTGCGTACCGCCATCTCCCGACTTTTCGGCGGCCGCCAGTTGCGCCTCGAGCTCGCGCAGGCGGCCGTACTCGATTTCGGCAACCTTCTCCCACTTGCTCTCGCGCTTCAGGCCAGCCAGTTCGAGCTTCAGCTTGTCGATTTCCTCCTTGATCTGTGCGCTGCCCTGCACCTGCGCCTTTTCCGCTTTCCAGACTTCCTCGAGGTCGTTGTATTCGCGTTCGAGCTTGAGCAGTTCCTCCTCGATCAGCTGCATACGCTTCTTCGACGCCTCGTCGCGTTCCTTGCGCACCGCCTCGCGCTCGATCTTGAGCTGGATCATGCGCCGGTCGAGCTTGTCCATCACCTCCGGCTTGGAGTCGATTTCCATCTTGATCCGCGCCGCCGCCTCGTCGATCAGGTCGATCGCCTTGTCCGGCAGGAAGCGGTCGGTGATGTAGCGGTGCGAGAGCTCGGCGGCAGCGACGATCGCCGGGTCGGTGATATCGACGCCATGGTGCAACTCGTATTTCTCGCGCAGACCGCGCAGGATGGCGATCGTCGACTCGACGCTCGGCTCGTCGACCAGCACTTTCTGGAAGCGCCGTTCGAGCGCCGCGTCCTTCTCGACGTACTTGCGGTATTCGTCGAGGGTCGTTGCGCCGACGCAGTGCAGTTCACCGCGGGCAAGAGCCGGCTTGAGCATGTTGCCGGCGTCGATGGCGCCCTCGGCCTTGCCGGCGCCAACCATGGTGTGCAGTTCGTCGATGAAGACGATGATCTGGCCTTCTTCCTGGGCGATTTCCTTGAGCACGGCCTTCAGGCGCTCCTCGAACTCGCCGCGATACTTGGCCCCGGCCAGCAGCGCAGCCATGTCCAGGCTCAGCACTTTCTTGCCCTTGAGCGTCTCCGGGACCTCTTCATTGACGATCCGCTGCGCCAGGCCTTCGACGATCGCCGTCTTGCCGACGCCCGGCTCGCCGATCAGCACCGGGTTGTTCTTGGTGCGCCGCTGCAGGATCTGGATCGCCCGCCGAATCTCGTCGTCGCGGCCGATCACCGGGTCGAGCTTGCCCTGACGGGCGCGGTCGGTGAGGTCGATGCAGTACTTGGCCAGAGACTGACGCTGCCCTTCGACATCCTGACTATCGACACCCTGGCCGCCACGCACCGAGGTCACCGCCTGTTCGAGCGACTTCTTGACCAGCCCGTGCTGCTTGGCCAGGCGAGCGCACTCGCCCTTGTCATCGCACAGTGCGAGCAGGAACATCTCCGAGGCAATGAACTGGTCGCCGCGTTTCTGCGCCTCCTTGTCGGCAACGTTGAGCAGGTTGCCAAGATCACGGCCGATCTGTACCTCGCCGCCGTGTCCCTCGACCTTCGGCAAACGAGTGATCGCTTGCGCCAGTGCCGCCTTCAGCGACGCCACATTGACACCGGCGCGCGCCAGCAGGGGCGAGGTTGCGCCATCGTCCTGCTGCAACAGGGCCAGCAGGAGGTGCTGTGGCTCGATCAGCTGGTTGTCGTGGCCGACCGCCAGACTCTGGGCATCGGCCAGCGCTTGCTGGAATTTGGTCGTCAGTTTGTCGAAACGCATGTGGCACTCCTTCGGAGGTTTATGTTCATGCGTCACAAGTGGGGGCATGCCGGGCTAAGTCAACGCCAAGGCTGACTCGACGGCCTATTTCTTGCGGGTATCTGGCGGCTGTCAGGCTTGCTGAAAGTCACGTCGCGAATGCGGAATGCTGCCCAGTCAGTCTGCGCCGGGCTCCTGCCAGCGTTCGGCGGCCTGGTCGTCGGCAGCGCGGGCGTCGACCCAACGCGCACCACTCGGTGTCACTTCGCGCTTCCAGAACGGTGCGCGCGTCTTGAGATAGTCCATGATGAACTCACAGGCGGCGAAGGCTTCGCCGCGATGCGCGCCGGCCACCGCCACCAGGACGATCTGCTCGCTCGGCAAGAGGCGACCGACGCGGTGAATCACCAGGGCGTCGATGATCGCCCAGCGCCGGCAGGCCTCTTCGACGATCTCGGCGAGCGCTTTCTCGGTCATCCCCGGATAGTGTTCGAGGCTCATTTCGGCAACGCCGGCCCCGTCATTGCTGTCACGCACCAGTCCGACGAAGGAGGCCACGGCGCCGATCTGCGGATTTCCCTGGCGCAGGGCAGCCAGCTCGGCGCCGACATCGAAATCGCCTTCCTGAACGCTGATTCGCATCTCAGCCACCGGTCACCGGCGGGAAGAAAGCGACTTCGTCGCCCGCGCACAGAGGGGAATCGAGCCGTGCCATCTGCTGATTGACCGCATAGCGCAGATTCCTCAGCGTCAGCAGGCAGTCCCAGACGCCGCCGCGGGCAGCCAGCAGATCGCGCAGCGCCGCGACATCGCGCACCCCGGCCGGCAGTTCGAGTTCCTCGCTGCCCTGTCCCAGTCGTTCGCGCAGCCCGGCAAAGTAGAGAATCTTCAGCATCCTCGCCCTCTTCCAAAAATCGCTGATTGGCTCAGCTGAGCAGTTCCGAAAACGGCAGGAAACGCACCAGGTCACCGTGGCGTATCGCCTGCTGCGGCGGATTATCCACCAGTCCGTCGCCCCACACCGCCGAAGTCAGCACGCCCGAGCCCTGGTTGGCAAAGAGTTCCACGCCGCCATCGGCATTGATCCTGGCGCGCAGGAACTCGCGGCGCGCGTCGGGCCGTGGCCACTCGCCATCGACACGCAACCAGTAGCTCAGGGGCGCAGTGCGGCACACACCCTGCATCCTGAGCAGGAAGGGCCGCACCAGCGTCAGGAAGGTGACGAAGCTCGACACCGGATTCCCCGGCAGACCGATGAAAGCCACCTCACGCCCCGCTGAAGTGATCTGACCGAAGGCCAGTGGCTTGCCCGGTTTGATGGCGATCTTCCACATCTCGAGCCGCCCTTCGGCTTCGACGGCGGCCTTGACGTGATCCTCCTCGCCGACCGAAACACCGCCCGAGGTGAGAATCAGATCGCTGTCCTGCGCCGCCGCGCGCAAAGCCTGGCGTGTCGCGGCGAAATCGTCGGGCACCTGTCCGTGGTCGCGCAGCTCGCAGCCCAGTCTCTCCAGCAGAGCGGTCAACAAGAAGCGGTTGGCGTTGTAGATCGCCCCCGCCTGCAGCGCCTCGCCAGGCATGCGCAGCTCGTCGCCGGTAAAGAACACCGCCACCCGCAAACGCCGAAAGACGGGCAGCGAGGCGATCCCCACCGACGCCGCCAGGGCGGTGTCCTGCGGCCGCAGGCGCTGCCCGGCGGCGAGTATCTCGCTGCCGGCGGCGATGTCGCTGCCTGCACGGCGGATGTGCTCACCCGCAGCCGGCCGATGATTGATGGTCACTTCGCCGGTCGCATGCTCGCAGAGCTCCTGCATGACCACCGCGTCGGCGCCGACCGGAATTGGCGCGCCGGTGAAAATCCGGGCGGCCGTTCCCGGCTGCAGCGGCGTACCGACGCTGCCGGCCTGGATACGCTGCGCCACCGACAGACGCGTCGGCACGCTGGCGACATCGGCAACGGCGAGCGCGTAACCATCCATCGCCGAATTGTCGAGCGGCGGCGCATCGATCGGCGCCCGCTGCGCCTGCGCCAGTACGCGCCCGGCGGCGGCCAACGTGGGCACGGCGCTCGTTTCGGAAACGGCGGCGGCAGCCGCCAGCAGCTGTGAAAGTGCCTGATCAAAGGACAACATGACTGCTTCCTCTCAGTTGAACGGTCCCGAGAATATAGCGGACGATCGCCGCCGTATCGTTCAAATCCAGCGCCATCAGGCTGGCGGGAAAATCCGCCGGCAGCGGCTGGTCGGAGGCCACGGCGACGATCTGGCGATGCTCCGGCCACAGCGGCGGCTTGCCGTTGGCCGGTCGGTAGACTTCCAGCGTCGGCACGGTCTCCTCCTTGAAGCCCTCGACGAGCACCAGATCACATGGCGAAAATCGGGCCAGATGGTCGGCCAATGACGGTTCGGGCGCGCCGCGTAGCTCGCTCATCAGCACCCAGCGCGAAGCGCTGGCCAGCAGCACTTCGCCGGCCCCCGCCTGGCGGTGACGGAAGGAGTCCTTGCCGGGACGATCGATATCGAAATTGTGGTGCGTATGCTTGATCACCGAGACCCGCAGGCCGTGCGCGATGATCTGCGGCAGGAGTTTCTCGAGCAGCGTCGTCTTGCCCGAACCGGAATAGCCGGCGACCGCGAAGACTTTCATCGGCAGCCTCCGGACAACTCCTGACAGGAGACCGGCAGCACCGCCGCAAAGCCGCCACCCGGCGTACGGAAATTGGTCGTCTGGCCACGGTAGAGGCGCGCCGAGAGCAGCTGCACCTCGCCGCGATAGACGTAGTTGCGCAGGTCCAGCTTGAAGTCCTGGCCGACGCCATCGACCAGCAGATGGCGCTCGGAGGGGGCGACCAGCGCCTGCGCGACGTAGCCGCCACGCGCGATCTCGGCGAAGACACGACGGGTGATCTTGTCCCCCCGGTAGGCGGCCTTGCTGCCAAAACCGGCCGCCGGCTTGAAGAACCATTGCTTGCGACTGCTCCAGAAGGCGTCGGCGTCGGCCGGCAGCACTTCCTCGGTACGCGGGATATTGCTCGCCAGCAGCTGCCGGTCATGCTCGCCGACACCAATCTGCGCCAGCCACTGCTCGTCCCCGAGGGCCACCAGATTGCGCTTGTCGGCGTACAGCGCATGCATCTGCGGATGCGGGGTGAGAACCACCGCGTCGGCCAGATAGGCGGCACGCAGGGCCGCATGCTGCGGCTCGGCGAGAGCGAAGTCGGTGAGCCGGTTGTAGACCAGATCGATCCTGGCGCCGCGACAAGTCAGGCGCTGGCCATCAAAGGCCAGCTCATCCGGGTCGGCGACCATCGTCGCCAGACCATGCGCTTCGAACAACTCGCGGAAGAGTTCGAATTCGGGCGCCAGATACTGCTCGCTGGGCCGTGTGTCAACAATCGCGATGCGCATCAGCGGCCGCTCACCCGCCTCTGACTGTCCCTGCGCCACTCGCGCCAGCTGCGCCAGACGCCACTCCTCGCGAAACATGCGCACGAAAGCCGCCTCGAGTGCACGCGGCGCGGGCATCATTTTCGCCACCGGTGCGCAACAAGCGCGCTGGGCGCGCAACAGACGGGCGTTGAGCAGCGCCCCGCCGGCATTCGAATTGATCTCGATCAGCTGCGGGCCCTGCGGTCCAAGGTGGAAATCGTAGCCCAGGAAAACGCCGGCGGCGGCGGGCGAATGGCGGGCAATCGCCGGTGCGTAGGCAAGCACCCGCTCGCGGTACGCCGACAGCGGCAGCACCCGCTCGAGGGCGGCGATGGTCTCGGCCATGCGCAGCAGATGCGCTTCGCTGACAAAGACGACGCTGTCGGAAAACAGGTGTGGCCGTGTCGCCAGGAGTTCGGCGTGCGAGACGCAGCCCTGGCCTTCTTCGAGTGCCAGCTTGAGCGACTGATGATCGACGGAAACGCAGGCACAGCCGCGATTGAGCCACTCGGCTGCGGCAGCGCAATCGGCCGGCATCAGGTCGGCAAGTGCGGCCGGCAGGGGCTTGGCCACTCCGCCCCTGGCGGCCGAGTCGATCAGCGTGCTCATCGCGGCACGCTGGCGTCTGGCGCTGTGAAGAAAGCCAGCGCCTCCTCGAGGTCGCGACTGCGCTTCATCGGCGGCAGGCTGCGCCAGATGCGCTTGCCGTAGTGTTTGCTGATCAGGCGCGGGTCGCAGATCATCAACACGCCACGGTCGCTCTCGTCACGAATCAGGCGCCCGGCACCCTGCTTGACATTGATCACCGTGCGCGGCAGTTGGTACTCCATGAAAGCATTGCGACCAGCACTCTTCATGCGCTCGATACGCGCCGAGAGCACCGGATCGTCGGGCGGCGCGAAAGGCAGCTTGTCGATGACCACCAAGGACAAGGCCTCGCCACGCACGTCGACCCCTTCCCAGAAACTCTGGCTGCCGATCAGAATGGCATTGCCGAGGCGGCGAAAACGTTCCAGCAGCTCGTTCTTGCTGCGCTCTCCCTGCAGCAGCAGGGGGAAATCCAGCCCGGCCCGCTGCAGCTCGTCGCCGAGCAGTTCGTGCGTTCGACGCATCGCGCGCAGCGAGGTGCACAGAAAGAACGCCCGCCCGTGGCTGGCCTTGAGCAAGGGAAAAGCGGCCTTGACCACCGCTTCGGTGTACGCCTGACTGTTCGGCTCCGGAAGCCCCTTCGGCACGTACAGCAAGGCCTGATTGGGATAATCGAAGGGGCTCTCCCAACGTGCCGAGCTGGCATCGGCGAGCCCCATCTCGGCGCAGTAGTGGCCGAAGTCTTCCTGCACGGCGAGCGTTGCCGAGGTGAAAATCCAGGCCCGCGGATGACCGCTCATCTGCTTCTGCATGATCTCGGCGATCACCAGCGGCGTCGCGTTGAGCTGCAGACTGTGCGTATGGGTTTCCCCCCAGCGCACGAAATCGGCATTGGCGCCATTCTGCCAATTGCGGACGCGCAGCAACAAGTCAGTGGCCCGTCGCCAGCAGCTGTCGAGCCCCTCCGAGCGTTGCGCCTGCGTTTCCAGCAAAGCGGTCAGCGCTTCGAGCTCAGCAAGCACGCTGCTGACAGCGCTCTCGAATCCGCCCCTGCCCTCGAGCTGCAAGAGGGCGAAGCGCGCCGGCTCGACAGGCAGCGTCAGACGCAGGTCGCGCACCGCCTTTTCGAGGGTGGCACAGAGTTTCGGCAGGTCGAGGCAGTCCCGCGCCGACGCCAGCGCCTCGATCTGGGAATCGCGAACCAGTTCGCTGAGCTGCGCCGTCGATACGCTCTCACCGAAAAAAAGGCTGGCAATTTCCGGCAACTGATGTGCTTCGTCGAAAATCACCGCGTTGCACGCCGGCAGCAGTTCGGCGGTGCCTTCATCGCGCAGCATCACGTCGGCAAAGAACAGGTGATGATTGACCACCACCAGATCGGCGGCCAGTGCTTCGCGGCGCGCCGCCAGGACAAAGCACTCCTTGTGCTGCGGGCAGTCCTGGCCGAGGCAGTTGTCGCGCGTCGAGGTGACCATGCCCCACACCGAGGCGTTCTCCGGCACGTCGGCGCAGTCGGCCTTGTCGCCAGTGCGCGTTTCTTTGGCGAAACGCGCGATCTGTCGCGCGTAGGCGGCATCTTCGCGGGAAAGGAAACGGCCTTCGGCCAGCGCGCGCTCGAGATGATAGTGGCAGAGGTAGTTGGCGCGGCCCTTGAGCAGTGCCACCCGGACCGGCGCCTTGAGCACTTTGCGGATGGTCGGGATGTCGCGCGAGAAGAGCTGGTCCTGCAGGTTCTTGGTGCCGGTCGAAACGATCACCTTGCCACCCGAGAGCAGGGCCGGCACCAGATAGGCATAGGTCTTGCCGGTGCCGGTGCCCGCTTCGGCGACCAGCACGCTGTTGTCGGCCATCGCGGCAGCAATGCGCTCGGCCAGTTCGAGCTGCTGAGTACGCAGCCGATAGCCGGGAACACCGCTGGCCAGGGGGCCGTCGGCAGAGAAGACTTGGGAAAGCAAGGCGGTCATGCGCGGATCGTCGGAAGCAGCGCTGCATGCTACCAGAAGCGCGCACCCCGAGCGCGAATACTGCGAATACTGCTTCCCGACGAGATCTCGACTACAGGTTTGCGTCGCGCATCAGGTCGCTCAGATACTCGGATGGAATGGCAAAGCTGATCCCCGACGGCTTGCTCAGTGTCGATTCCTTGCTCTCCTTGACGAACACCATGTTGATGATCCCGACCACTTCGCCACCGCTCACCTCGTAGAGTGGGCCACCGCTGTTGCCGGGATAGGCAGTGGCGTCAAGCTGGAAGATGTCGAAGCTGCCGCTGCGCAGGCGAGCAATCACCTTGGCATTGAGATTGCGGGCATTCGGGCTGGGCAGAACGATCGGTGTGATCGAGGCGATGATGCCGCGGTGGGTCACCGGCGACAGCCCGAGCACGGCACCAATCGGAAAACCGGTAAACGCCACCGACTGCCCCTCACGCACCCGCTGCGAGTCGTGCAGCGTCAGCGCCGGCATGCGCGGGCCGCCGACCCGCAGCAGGGCAAGATCGTGAGCCTTGTCGACCGCCACCGAGCTGGCTTCGCGCCGCTGCAGTGACGACCCCGCCGGACGCGCCATGATCACCAGGCGCTCGCCGGCGGCATCGTTGATCTTGTCCGGAAGGACGTGCGAATTGGTCGCCACGTGATGGCCGTCGCCAACGACAAAACCGGTTCCACGCATCACGAACGGGGGGCTGCGCGTCAGCTGGTAGGTGCCGACGACGACGATCGAAGGTTTTACGCGATCGATCACCTCGGGCAGGTCCGCCGCCACCGGCGCGGCAAAGAGCAGCAAGCCGGCCAGCGAAGCGACGCCGCCGCCGCGGGACAACAGCGCCTCGATGTTGACTGCACGCTGCCGGCCGCCCGGCAAGCGGTGCGGGTGCTTGCACACGAGGGAGAGAACCCTGGACCAAAACCTCATCTTGCTCCTTTGCCGACGATCAATCGCTGGATGGCGGGAAAATGATTCTGCAGAAGCTTCCTGGGGCGCGGCAGCGCTGCGCAGGACGCCAGCGCTGCTAGCTTCCCTGGGTCAGGCGGATGCGCGCCAGCGCTGGTGAAGGCGTCGTCACGCTGGCATCGTAGGGATGCGCCTCGCGCTGGAAGAGGTTCATGATGCGCTTCACGTAGCCGCGCGTCTCGGCGTACGGCGGTACTCCGCGGTAACGATTGACCGCACCTTCACCGGCATTGTAGGCCGCCGCGACCAGACTGACGTCGCCTTCAAAATAGGCCAGCAACCAGCGCAAATAGGCAAGACCGCCACGCAGGTTCTGCTCCGGGTCGAAGGGTTGCTTGACGTTGAAGCGCGCCGAGGTATCCGGAATCAGCTGCATCAGGCCCTGCGCGTTCTTCTCCGAGAGCGCCTGCGGATTGAAGTTGGATTCGGTGCGGATTACGGCCAGTGCCAGGCGCGGGCTGACGCCATACTCCGGGGCCAGCTGCCTGACCAGACCGAAAACGACTTTCTGAGCTTCGCTGCGGGCGACCAGGACATCACGACCATCGTCGGCCAGAACTGTCGGCAACATGCATTCGGGCGGTTTGGAATCGGGCTCGCCGACGAAGCGCAACATCTTCTGCGACTGTTCATGCCCCTGCTTTGCCGCCAGGCTGAAAAAGTAGGCTGCGCGCTTGTCGTCACGCTCGATGCCGCGACCGTTGGCGTACATCCAGCCGAGATTGAATTGCGCCTCGGCATCGCCGAGCACGGCCGCTTCACAATACAGTCGCGCCGCGCGCGCCGGGTCTTTCGGCACGCCCTCACCGTGCTCGTAACTCAGCGCCTCGATGCGCATCGCCAGGCGTACGGCATCGGCCGGAGCCGTCGCGCCAGGCTTTTCCGCCGCCGCCGCCGTCGCGGTCGCCGCCGCAGCCAAGGCCAACAGCCCGCAAAGGAGCATGGCGCCCCGACGCAGCGGCGAGCAAATAGCGACCGCTTGCATTACGCGCAGCCTCCCGAGACTGCGAAACGGGACACATACCACGGCATCGCAACTTGTACCCCCGCCTGTAGCGAGTGGCTCCCCCCGCCTGTAGCGAGTGGCTCGGCCGATAGCCGAGCAAGCGCCTGGCCTTGCCGACATCGGCCTGTGAGTGGCGCACGTCGCCGGCTCGAAATTCCCCGTATTCGGCTTGCACCTGACGTACCTCGGGGCGAATGTCGACCAGCGCATCGCGGAGAATTTCGAAGAGCCGATTCAGCGTCGTGCGGTCATCGACGGCGACGTTATAGACCTGATTGACCGCTGCCGGATCGTCGCTGGTTGCCGCCAGCAGATTGGCCTGCACGGCGTTGTTCACAAAACAGAAATCACGGCTGGTCTCGCCGTCGCCGTTGATCGTCACCGGTTCGCCGAGCAGCAGTGCGCGCGTCCAGCGGGGAATGACCGCAGCGTAGGCACCCTCCGGATCCTGGCGCGCACCGAAGACGTTGAAATAGCGCAGGCCGACCGACGGAAAACCATAGCAGCGCCCGAAAACCTCGGCGTAGAGTTCGTTGACCAACTTGGTGACCGCATACGGCGACAGCGGTCGCCCAATCGTGTCTTCCACTTTGGGCAGCGCCTGATGATCCCCATAGGTCGAACTCGAGGCGGCATAGACGAAGCGCTTGACGCCCGCCTCGCGGGCCGCCACCAGCATGTTGAGAAAGCCGTCGATGTTGGCGGCGTTGGTGGCCTGCGGATTGGCCAGCGAGCGCGGTACCGAACCCAGCGCCGCCTGATGAAGAACATAGTCAACCCCGCTGCATGCCTCGCGGCAGGCGTCGGGATCGCAGATGTCGGCTTCGATGAAACGATGAGCTTGCCACTGCTCTGCTGTGAGCAGCGACTGCACTTCGTCGATATTGCGACGATATCCGGTCGCGAAGTTGTCGAGACCGATCACCGTCTGCCCGAGGCGAAGCAGATTCTCGACTAGATGCGAACCGATAAAGCCGGCGCTGCCGGTCACCAGCCAGCGCGCCGGCTGGGCCAGCAAGCGCTGCTCAAGGACCGCCAGGGCGGTCGGAGAGGCAGTCGGCGCCGAAGACATTACAAGCGCCACACGGTCACCCCTTGGGCAGTCAGTTCCGCGGCACTGAACATGCTCTTGACGTCGGCCAGGACACCGCCCTTCTGCAGCTTGCCGGCGATCTCGGCCAATGGCCGCTGCTTGAACTCGCGATGCGCGACGGCGGCGACAATCGCCGCCGCAGCGGGCAGTTGCTCCCAGGGCGTCAACTCGACTCCGTACTCATGGCGAGCTTCATCGGCATCGGCGACCGGTTCGTGCACCAGCACCTGCGCCCCGTACGACTCGAGTTCGCGGATCACGTCAATGACGTGCGAGTTGCGCAGGTCCGGGCAATCCTCCTTGAAGGTCAGGCCCAGGACAATGATCGGCGCGCCCTTGACCGGCAGGCCGTTGCGAATCATGTGCTTGATCGTCTGCTCGGCATGTGCTTGATCGTCTGCTCGGCGATGAATTTCCCCATGCCGTCGTTGATCCGCCGCCCGGCGTTGATCACCTGTGGATGGTAGCCGAGCATCTCGGCCTTGTGCGTCAGGTAATAGGGATCGACACCGATACAGTGGCCGCCGACCAGACCAGGACGGAAAGGCAGGAAGTTCCACTTGCTGCCGGCAGCTTCAAGCACTTCGAGGGTATCGATGCCGACGCGATCGAAAATGATCGCCAGCTCGTTCATCAGCGCAATATTGAGATCGCGCTGGGTATTCTCGATGACCTTGGCGGCCTCGGCCACTTTGATGCTGGAGGCTGGAAAAACACCGGCAGTGATTACTTCGCCATAGACTGCAGCGACCCGTTCGAGGGTTTCCGGGGTGTCGCCGGAAACCACCTTGACGATTTTCGTGAGCGTCCGCTCCTTGTCGCCGGGATTGATCCGCTCAGGCGAATAGCCGACGAAGAAGTCTTCCTTCCACTTCATACCGGAGAACTTCTCGATGATCGGGATGCAGACTTCCTCGGTCGCGCCGGGGTAGACGGTGGACTCGAAAACGACCGTCGCGCCGCGCTTGAGGTTCCTGCCGACCGCTTCGGAGGAGCCGATCAAGGGTCCGAAATCCGGCCGATGCGCCTGGTCCACCGGCGTCGGCACGGCGACAATCACGAAATCGGCTTCCGCCAGTGCCGCCGGGTCGGTTCCCACCTCCAGGTAGGTGGCGGCCTTGAGGTCGGCGCTGCTGACCTCGCCGGTCGGATCACGGTGCTGCCGATAATGTGCGACCTTGCTGGCTGAGAGATCGAAACCGATGGTTCGCCGCTTTTTCCCGAACTCGACGGCCAGCGGCAAACCCACATAACCCAGACCAACCACAGCAACAGTAATCATTTTGCTTTCTATCCTCTCGCTATCATTCGTTGCCCAACATTTGTGCTCAGAGCTCCTTGAGCAGAGCTGCGACTTCGGCCTGCGCGGCGAACTTTTCGCCCAACTTGGCAAGCTGCTCAAGTTCGCTCCTGGCTTCGTTCTTCTGGCCGGCCTTGATCAGCGCCTTGGCATAGTTGAGACGAATCGGTGCAACCTCCGGAGCCAGTTCAACCGCCTCCTTGAGCAAGGCCAGCCCGCGTGCCTGATCCCCCTTGTCCACCAGCAGGACACCTAGAGTATCCATCACTGCCGGTTGCTTCGGTGCCAACTTGTTGGCTTTCTCCGCATACTCGATGGCTTTCGGATCCTTCAAGTGACCTGCCACCCAGGCGAGGTTGTTGAGTAGCGCGACACTATCCGGCTGCGCCTCAAGCAAGCCCCGATAGAGCTTGGCCGCGGCGGCAAAGTCCTTGCGAGCGGTCGCCCCCTCGGCCAGATAGAGGCGGAAGCGGGCATCCTTGGGGTGATCCTTGAGCCAGGTCTGAGCAAAGCTCTCCGCTTCAGCCGCGCTGCCCGCAACGGACAAGGCCGCGTGCAGTTTGGTGGCCAGCTCGGTCGCCGCGGGGACCTGCTTGAGCCCGGTACGGTAGGCCGTTGCGGCATTGGCCCAAGAGCGTTTTGCGGCGTGGATATCGCCCTCGAAAATATAGCCAACCTGCTCCTTCGGACGCTGCTTCTGGACGGTCGCTGCGACAGCAAGCGCCTCCGGCACGCGATCGGCATCGAGTTCGAGCATGATGATTCCGCGCTGCGCCTCGAGCGAATCGGGCGCGACCTTCAGCGCCTTGTGCAGACTCTGCAAGGCCGCTTCCTTATTCTTTGCCGCGACTTCGACTTCAGCCATGCGTAGATAGGGCAAGGGCAGATCGGGCTTGAGCGTAGCCAGCCTGGCATAGGTGGCCAGCGACTGGTTATACTCCCCGGCTGCCTGCTGGGCACGTCCTGCAGCGTCGAGAATTGTGGCCTCGTTCGGCAAGACGGCGACCGCCTCCTGGGCCGCAGAAAGCGCGCTCTTGGTGTCCTTCTTGCCAAGATAGAGACCGATCAGCGCCAGCCGCGGACCGGGTTCGGTCGGGTTTGCGGTCACCGCCCGGTTAACCAGAACAGCTATCTCCTCGGTCGTACCGCCTTCCTTGCCACGCAGCTGCGCAAGCGCCAGGAGAGCCTGCATGTTCTTGGGATCGCTGACCAGCAGAGTCTCGAAACGCTTCTTGGCATCGGCAGGCTTTTTCTCGACGAGATCCAGATTGGCCAGATTGGCCGCCGCCGGATAATAGCTGGGGCTCAGAGCCAGAGCTTTCTCGAAACTCGCCCGCGCAGCAGTGAGATCACGCTTGCCGAGTAGCGCCGTACCACGCAGGTTATGTACCAGCGGGTCATCGGCCTGCTTCTTCTCCAGGCTGGCGACGGCCTGCAGCGCCGCGTCGAATTCACGACGCTGCAGGTAGGCGGCAATCAGTGCCAGGTCGGCGCGGTTGCCGGGGTCGGCGGCGGCGACTTTCTCGAGGTCGCGGAAGGCCACTTCGCTGTCACCTTTCGCCAGACTGACCATCGCCAGAGAGGTTCGCTTGCCAGCGTTTTCAGGGTCGAGGGCTGCGGCTTGCGCGAAGTACTCAGCCGCTTTTTCCATTTCCCCGTTCTGAACGAAGACCTGACCGGCCAACGCCAGCATGTTCGAATCCTTTTCTATCTTGTCGAGTACCGGCGTGAGCACACTCAGGGCCTTGCCAGGCTGAGAGCTACGCAGGTAGGTGGCAATCAGGACCCGCCGTGCAATACCGAGCTCCGGCGTGTTCGGGAGCGCCTTGAGCAGATAGTTTTCGGCCTGCGGATAGGCCTTCAGCTCGTACTCGATGATCCCGGCCAATTGCAGGCCAAGGGGGCTGTTCGGCGTCAGCTTCAACATCTGCAGCATGGCTTCCTGGGCTGCCGGAAAGTCTTTTTTCTGGTAGGCCAGCAAGGCTTGCAGATAGATCGTCTGCGGCTGACCCGGAGCGATACCCTTCATCACCGTCAGCTGTTCGGCAGCCTCATCGAGCTTGCCCTCCGCCAGCAACTGCCTGATCACCGCCACATGCGCCGGCAGGTAGGCGGGACGCAATTCCATCGTCTTCCGGTACGCCGCCATTGCACCAGCCGCATCACTCTGGCTCAGCAAGATGTCGCCCTTCAACTGCCAGGCCTCGTAGAGTTCCGGCGACGCCTCAATGGCCGTGCCAACCAGCCCCATCGCCGCAGGCATATCGTTCTGGCTTGCCTTCATCCTGGCTTGGCCAAGCAGTGCCGGTGGGTAACCCGGTTGCGCCGCCACGGCCGCCGCATAGGCGGCGTCGGCCTGCTCCGGCTTGTTCTGCATCAGGTAAGCCATCGCCAGCGAAGTCTGCAGGTCGGCCTTGGCCTGCGGTGTGGACAGTTCGACGCTGGCCATTTCGCCAATCACTTTGTCCGCCTGCCCGAGCGCCAGCATGCTGCGCGCGAGCAGCGGTGTCACCTGATCGGCAGGGTACTTGTAGTCCTGCGCCTTGCGCAGCTCAATTTCGGCGCCGGTCGCGTCACCGGCCTCAAGCAGCGCCTTGCCCAACAGAAAACGCGCCTCGGCTAGATCCGGTTTTTGCTGCAAGGCGTTCTTCAGCTGGATAGTGGCCGCCTTGGCGTCCTTCTTGGCCAGGTACTCCTTGGCTGATGCGAGCATGGCTTCCGGGTTCTCGCCGCCACAGCCGACCAAGAGCAGAGCAGCCAGCAAACCCGAGACGGCTGCCTTACGCAGGCCTTGCATTGATGAGTCACGCGTATTCATAGATATCCCCACGGTGTGGTAAAAATTGACTAGAAGCCTACTTGAGTCCAAATCGGTGCATTAAGTCGTACAGTGTCGGGCGGCTCACCCCAAGCAGTTCCGCGGCCTTGACCACGTTGCCGTCGGCGCGTGCCATGGCGGTAATGATGACCCGCCTTTCGGCGTCGTCGCGCGCCTGACGCAGGTCCAAGGGCAACGCGTCCGGCGCCTCTGCAGTCGACAAGCCGATATCGTCGGCGGTGATCTGATTGCCTTCGGCCATGATCACCGCCCGCTTGATGCAGTTTTCGAGCTCGCGCACATTGCCCGGCCAGGGATGTGCTTCGATCGCCCGCACTGCATCTTCGCGAAGGGTCATCGCGCCGCGATTCTGCTCCTCGGCAAAGCGTCTTACAAAGGCGTGCGCCAATAACGCGGGATCGCCTGAACGTTCACGCAATGGAGGGATATTTACCACAATCTCAGCAAGGCGATAATACAAATCCTCGCGAAATCCCCCTTCCATCATCAACGACTTGAGATTCTGGTGCGTCGCGCAGACGATACGCACGTTGACCGGAATCTCCTGACGCCCGCCAATTCTCTCGACCACGCGCTCCTGCAGAAAACGCAGCAGCTTGGCCTGCAAGGAATGCGGCAGGTCGCCGATCTCGTCGAGCATCAGGGTACCGTTGTTGGCAGTCTCGATCTTGCCGAGCGTCATTCGCGCCGCGCCGGTAAAAGCCCCTTTCTCATAACCAAAGAGCTCACTTTCCAGCAAGTTCTCGGGAATCGCCGCGCAGTTGATGGCCACGAAACGCTCACCGCGCCGCGCCGACGACTCATGTACGGCACGCGCCAGGATCTCCTTGCCGGTGCCGCTCTCGCCGAGCAGCAGGACCGTCGCATCGCTGAGCGACACCCGCTCGATGGTGCGACAGACACGCAGCAGCGCGGGATCGCGAGTAAGCAAGCCGGACAACACATCGGGCTGCTGCATCGATTGCAGTCGCTTGTTTTCCTTCTGCAGTTCATGCAAGCGGTAAGCGCGGTCGATGGTCAAGCCGAGCATTTCGATCTCGAAAGGCTTGGCGAAGAAATCGTACGCTCCGAGAGCGATCGCCCGCAGCGCATTGGCGCGATCGTTCTGACCGGTGAGGACGATGACCTTGGTGTCCGGCGCCACGGTCAAGACTTCTTCCAACAGCTTGAAGCCCTCGGAAACAGAGTCGGCGTCGGGCGGCAAGCCGAGGTCCATGGTCACCACCGGTGGCTGGTAACGGCGGATCTGCGCCAACGCACTCTCGCGGTCGTCAGCGGTCAGGGTCTCGTACTGGTCGAAAGCCCAGCGAATCTGTTTCTGCAGAGCTCGATCGTCTTCGACGATGAGCAGATTAGGTAGCTTTTCGGAACTCATTCCGACTCCTCGGGTAAATCGGCGGAGTTCTTTGTCGAGCTGCCGTCGAACAATGGCAACAACAGGGCGACCTGTGTACCGACATCGACAGCGCTATCGACCGACAGCTTGCCGCCCAACTCATGCACGTACTGGAAACTCTCGTAAGCACCTATCCCCATTCCCGTTGGCTTGGTGGTCTGAAAAGGCTTGAACAAGCGCTCACGAACGAACTCTGAACTCATTCCGTGGCCGCTATCGCCGACCTCGACCAAGGCATTGTTCCCTTGCCGAGCGAGCCGGATCCACACCCGTCCGCCCTGTTCTGTGGCCTCCAGCGCGTTCTGCACGAGATGACCAATGACACGCTCGATGCGGTCCTCGTGGCCGCGAGCCACTGGTTTCTCCTCGATGGTCAATTCCACCTCACGTCCCTGGCCCGACTTGGCGGTCTGGATGCGGCGCACCACATCCGCCAGATCGATGCCGCGTGGGCCATCAAGCGGGGTGGCGCCCTCGCGCAGTTGCAGCATCAACTGGCGCATGCGCTCGACCGAGTTTTCGACGGTCATCAGCATGTCTTTCTGGAACTCGGGGTTGTCGCGGTGGCGCTCCGCGTTCTTGAGCATCAACGACAACTGCGCAATGATGTTCTTCAGGTCATGGACCACAAAAGCCGACATGCGGTTGAAGGAGTCGAACTTGCGCACTTCGAGCAGCGCTTCGCTGGCCTGCATCTGGCCCAGAAAGGCCCCCGCCTGCCGACCAGCGGTCTTCAGCAGATCGTTGACTTCCCAGTTGACGTCGATTCGCGTGCGCGCAGTGGACAGCACGACGAAGGCAATCAGCTCGTTGCCGGTGGTCAGCGGCACCACCAGCCATGCGTTCGGCACTTCGACCAGCCACGCGGGCAGGGCGAGACCATCATAACGCCGCGGCAGAGAACGGTACTCCTCGAGATTGATCACCCAGCCGCTGTCGACCAGAAAGCGGCACAGGGGACTCCCATCATCCTCGGTGGCCGCCGACACCGGCGAGTTCCAGCACGCGGCCTGAGCAAAAAAGCGGCCCGATGGATCCTTCAACCACAGCGCCCCACCGGGACTCTCGACCATGTCTGCCAGACCACGCACGGCATGCCGCCCCATCCCCGAGAAGCCATCCTGCGAGGAAAGCGTCTGCGTGAAGCGCAACCATTCCTCACGGTAGTCATAGCGGTAACTGAAGAAGTGCTTGCCGACCTGGACCCGCAGGCGGGCCCGCATGGAACCCGAAAAGGTCAGCGCGACGAGAACCAGCAGGGCCGCAAAAAGCATCGCCAGCTGCAGAGCCCGCCCCCATTCGCCACCAAACAGACGAACGTAGTAGCCGGCGGAAGCCATGAATAACAAATAGAGGCCGACGATGACCAGGGTTGCCGACTGCAGAGCGGCACGCTGCGACATCACCAGACGGCGCTTCCACGCGTGACTGCGGATCGCCGACAAGGCGACCAGCGGCAAGCTCACCGCATGTACGAAACCGCGGATGCTGAAGGCGTCGACGTCGAACTGGTTGAACAGCAGCGCATCGGAGAAGAGGTAAAGATCGAACAGGAAGGTGCCGCCGAGCCCGAGACACAGCGGTTTGATACTCCAGCGAAAGTCTGGCGAGACGTTGCGGAACAGTTGCTCGAGCAGCACCAAACCGAAGACGCTCATCGCCAGGGATAAAAACAGGGAAAGGCGCTGCGCGGACACCAGCAGGTCCACGCCCGTGAGCACCAAGAGCTGTGCACCAAAGCCCAAGACAACGAGCAGCAGAGCGATGCCGCCCAACCAGCCGGTACGAACGCTGAACTGCGCACCGGCAGCCGCCTCCGGTTTCACCAGCAGGATCAGGAACAGGTACCAGCCACCGAAGCGCAAGGAGTCGGCGAGCATGCTGCCAGCGAGGAACAGCACGTTATGGGTCATCGCGAACGCCATCCCCAGCAGTCCCCACACGGCACATAGGCTGACCGCCAGGAACATCGCGCGACTGCGACCTCCGACCTTCCAACTTGAGGCCAAATAGAGAGCCAGAAAAGCGGCCAGCAGGCCGCTCAGCCCATAACTCCAGGTAGAAATCATCGCCATCTTGCTGTCCATCATGATCGACAAGCCTCCAGAATTGGCGCCCATCCGCAGCCTACCACGATCGCCAAAAGGCTCACTGAGCGCCCTTGCCGGTCAACACCACGCCGACCGTCTGAAAGAGAATCATGACATCGAGGAACAGACCGTGATTCTTGACGTAGAACAAATCGTATTGCAGTTTCTGGATCGAATCGTCGACCGTCGAACCGTAGTGGTAGCTGACCTGTGCCCAGCCGGTCACCCCGGGCTTGACACTGTGGCGCACTGCATAGAACGGAACGTCGCGAGTCAGTTGATCAACGAAATAAGGGCGTTCCGGGCGTGGGCCGACCATGCTCATGTCACCAGTCAACACGCTGTACAGTTGCGGCAACTCGTCGATGCGCAGCTTGCGGATGATCCTGCCGACCCGCGTCACACGATCATCGTTGGCCGTCGCCCAGCGTGGCTGGCCATCAGCCTCGGCATCCTTGCGCATGCTGCGAAACTTGATGACGTTGAACAGGCGGCCGTCAAGACCCACCCGCTCCTGGCGGTAGAACACTGAAAATCCGTCTTCGAGGACAATCAGCAACATGGTGATCAGCATCACCGGTGCGGCGAGCAGCAAGAGGACAGCAGCGGCAAGGATATCGAACAGGCGCTTGACGGCAGTCCGCCGCCAGCTCTGCCGAAAACCGTCACCGAAGATCAGCCAGCTGACACGCAGCGAATCGATCCGGATCTGTCCGAGCGCGCGTTCGAAATAGCTCGCCAGGTCGAGAACCTTGACGCCGGAGAGCTTGCAGTCAAGAAGTTCGCGCAGGGGAAGCGCGCCCCCGCGCCGCTCGCGCACGGCAACGATGATCTCGTCCACCTTGAGTGAATGAGCGGTATCGGACAGCGACAGGTCGCGCGAAAGCAGAACCTGCTCCGGAACAACGATCTCGCTGTCCGTCGGACTGGGATAGAAACCCACGATTTCGATAGCCGGATCGGACTTGCGCAACACGCGGCCGACGTTCTCCGCCTCGTCGCCCGCACCAAAAACCAGCACTCGATGGCTGAGCAGCATGCCGGTACGGCTGTGCGCCGCATGAACGCGGTGAAGCAAGGTCGCAAAAAGGGCCGCCAGGCCAGACAGGAGCATGAAGCCGCGATCCACCTCCGCCACCGACAGCAGGGAAAACACCACGTAGGCCAATGGGATGGCCAGGTACAGCGACAGCACGGCCCGCGCCCGCGTCTCTGCCCGAGTACGGTTATGGACCCGCTGATAGATGCCTAGCCAGGCGTTGAAAGCAATGCTCATCAACGCAAAGATCAGCGCATAGAACGCAACCTTCTCAAGGGCGAGCTCGCCGCCACGACCGACCCAAACGGCAACCAGGATCACGCAGACCACCGGGAACATCAGATCGATCGCCACCCGGGCAATGGTCGCCCGATAAAACCAATGATTGAAGACCTTGATCACGATAGACCCCTTGCAAGCACAAATCCCACAACTTCTCGTTAATAACCGACTTGCCGAAGGGCGCCCAGATAGGCGATAAACTCGGCGAATCTCACGCAACAAAGGTTATCAGCGGGTCGGCATCGAGAGCGTGACCGAATACACAAGCGGCAGGAAAAAGCGCGTAGGACATACCCTGAAACTCCCTGCGAACACCAAAAAGGCAGCTTGACAAAGCGCAATAAATGTTTGATATGTTTATCTTTTCTTAATTTTTTTCGCGCACGCACAGCCAGATGTTCTACAAGCTGTCGCGTCTGTCTTGGCCACTGAACGGGGGCAAACAGCGCTCTCCGCGGCGGTCGGCAACGGCGTGCCCGGTCAGGAACAGGGCAAAGCATAGCAGCAAGAAGAAGAGGAAGGCAGCCCGCGGCATGTCCAGCAAACTGGAAAAAACGCCGACCACCATGAACGCAGTCAATGCGGCCAGCAAGTAGGGGGCCAGGACATGGTTTCGTCCCGGGCCGCGCAGGAGGTTGACCCAGGCCAGCGCCAGCAGGGCCAGTAGCGGCAGCAGGCCGCCGACGCCCTGGTCAATCAGCATTTCGAGAAACAGGTTGTCGATGTGCCAAGGCACAAAGTAGTGGTGGCCGGCAAAGAACCAGTGCGCCAGCCCGCCGGAAAAATCGCCATTGTGCAGCAGCTGCCGGCCGGCAGCGTCAAAGAGCTGCAGCTGGTCGAGGTCGACGCTGTCGCCCGATCCGGGCAGGAGGCGCAAACTGAGGAAGCCGAAAGCCGGCGACGATACCCCGCTGGCGCTCGTACTGCGAGCCGCGAATTGTAGCGAGAAATGGCGCCATTGGCGATCCCCGCCCGGCACGCTGACCACAGTCCCGCTGCACGACGCATCGTAGAGCAAATGCCGCTGGCAAACAGCCACACGCAAGCTGGCTGCCTGTGGCGCACGCAGGTCCAGGGCCAGGGTATAGGCCCCGTCGAGCGGCGGCGACACGCGTTGCAGCACTTCGAAAGCACCCTGCCGCAGCGCGTTCTGCGGCGGGCCGGAGAGTTGTAAGTAGGCGTCTCCGGTCTGGCGATCATCGACGACCCGCAGACGCCCCGGAATCGCGCGCTCCGGAACGGCCTGTGAATAGTTGACCGGGAAACGTCCCAAACCCCTGCCAAGCAGAAGCTCTGACGGCGTGCGCAGCAGGCCCAGCCCCGCAGACCAGTGCTGCAGGCGGCTACCCAGATCGCGATCGCTGGCCGCCATCCGCCGGCTCATGAAATCACCGAAGCCGAACACCGCAATCACCTCGCAGACCAGCACCGCCAGCAGCAAACGCCCTCCCCAAACGCGCCAGGGCTCGGCAGGCGGCAATACCCTTGGCGACCATGGTCCGGGCACCGACAGCCGCCAGGCCAGCAGTGCCAAAGACAGCCCGACGCCCAGATAGACGCTGCGCGAGAAGCTGGTTAGGCAGGCATAGCCGACGACGACCGCCAGCGCCGCGGCGACGCTCCAGCGCCATGCGTCGGACGCGCGCAACACCGCATACACGGCAAACGGTACGGTCAGAGCAAGATAGCCGTCGAGCGCCGCACCACCGACATGCATCTCCCAGAACAAGGCGCTGCTGCGATAGGGAAGCGAGAAGTCGAAAAGCCCGGGGTAAGCGCTACGTTCGCAGAGAATTGCCACCGCCACCAGGCCCAAGCCGGTCGCCACGCCGGCGGCAAGACGAGACGCAGCCAAGTCTGCCGCACACTCCTGCAGTCGGCGCAGTAACGGCAGAAGGAGTAAGGCAAAGACAAAGCTCTTGCCGGCGCGCAGGCTGTTCAAGGGTTCTTCGTAGCCCTGAAACCAGCCCAGAAGGTGGCCGTCGGCGTCGCTCAGCCCGCGCAACAGGGCCACAGCGTAGGATACGGCCAGCGCGCCCAGCGCGATCCGGGCCAGGCGAAAGCAAGCGTGCGCTGGCGATCGATCACCGCCTCGCCGGCTCTCGACAGCCAGATAGGCGTGACCACCGCTCACCGCCGCCAGCACCAGCAGATCGAATTCCTCGATGCCAATCCAGCCGGTCCATGCGGAGAAACTGGCCACCGGCAACAGTGCCGGGAGCACCAACAGGAAGATCGACGGTTGCCGGGCGACTGCCAATGCCCAGGCGACGAAGGCGACGCTGAGCAGGTACGGCCACAAGGGATGATGCTGGGCGATGAACAGCCCGAGCACGCCGGCGAGCGCCGCGACCGAGCCGTGCAAGCAACTCACCGCGTGCCACTCGAGCAGACACTCGGCGCGCAAGCCTGACAGCCGCTTCCCCTACCCATCCCTTCCCCCTCCGCTTCCGATCGACCTGCCTTTCCGCGCCGCGGGCAATGCGCAGGACGCTCAGCCCGGGGATTCTGTCTTTCCGACCCGCCACTGTCAATCAAGGAGTGATGGCCGACGAAGTCGCCTGCGGCGCGACTGCCACCGTAAACGGAAGAGGCCACCGTCCGACCAGACTTGGTCGAACGGCGGCCTCAGCGCGCGCCACGGCGTGCCGGCAACCGGCAGCGTGCTCAGCTTGCCAGCTTCAACTCCTTATCGGCGATCACCCCGGCACGCCGACGCTGGACGACGATGACCAGACCCATAAGCAGCAGGGCGGGAATGTAGAACCATTCCTTGGCCGGCCGCACCGTCGCCACTTCCAGCGCGGTGATGGTGAAGCCCTGCTCGATACCGAGCTTCGCCGCGCGGCTGCCGAACTTGACCCCCAGGATATCGACCTGATCACCCGACGCCATCACGCTCAGACCCACGGCATTCAGACGCTGCAGCGCCGGTGCCTGAGCACCGAGCGGCAACAGCACGCCCTTGGAGACCTTCCGGCCATTGATATCCTCGCCCTCGATCCAGACGCGCAGGCCGTCGTTGGCGGGGGCCTGCTCGACGACCTCCATGATCTTGGTCGGTGGCAACTTGTCGAAAGGCGGATGGACGATATCCATCCAGAAACCCGGACGAAACAAGGTGAAGGTGACCAGTAGCAAGAGCAGCGCCTCGTACCAACGGTTGCGAGCCATGAACCACCCCTGCGTCGCGGCGGCGAAGAGCAGATTGGCAATAATCGCGGTAGACACGGTCATGAACAGATGCCAGCCACTTTCAATACCGATCAGCAGCAACTGCGTGTTGAAGATGAACATGAAAGGCAGAATCGCCGTTCGAATGCTGTAGCCAAAAGCGGTCACCCCGACCTTGATCGGATCACAGCGCGCTATCCCGGCGGCGGCGTAGGAAGCCAGGCCTACCGGCGGCGTCACATCGGCCATCAGCCCGAAATAGAAGACGAACAGATGCACGGCAATCAAAGGCACCAGCAGACCGCTCTGCGCACCGAGCTCGACCACCACCGGCGCCATCAAAGTGGACACGACGATGTAGTTGGCGGTCGTCGGCAAGCCCATGCCGAGTATCAGGCAAATCACCGCCACCAGCCCAAGCATGATCATCAGGTTACCACCCGAGATCAGCTCGACCAGCTCGCTCATTACCAGACCGATGCCGGTCAGGGTCACGGTACCGACGATGATGCCGGCGGCCGCGGTGGCGATACCGATACCGATCATGTTGCGCGCGCCGGTAACCAGACCTTCGAGCAAATCCTGGAAGCCCTGGCGAACAGCCGCGGCGGGATCGCCCTGCTTGCGGAAGTGCGCGATGATCGGCCGCTGCGTCACCAGGATGAACATCAGGAACACCGTCGCCCAGAAAGCGGACAAGGCCGGCGAGAGTTCCTCGACCATCAGGTTCCAGATCAGTACCACCACCGGCAGCAGGAAGTGCAATCCCGATTTCAGCGTCGGACCCGCATCGGGTAGTGTTTCGATCGGCGTGTCCGGGTCGTCCATGTGCAGTTCCGGATAACGGGTACCGAACTTCAACAAGCCGATGTAGGCGGCCATCATCAGCACACCGACGATATAGATCGAAGCATCGCCGAAGACATCCTTGAGCCAGCCAAAGCCGTAGTAGACGATGCCGGCGAGGATGACCATTCCGGAAACGGTCATCAGGAAGGAAATCATGCGCTGGCCCAAGGTCGCCTCGTGCACATGCGGAATGCCGCGGATGTCGGCCTTCATCGCTTCCAGGTGCACGATGTAGAACAGCGCGATGTAGGAAATCAGCGCCGGCAGGATGGCGTGCTTGAGCACCTGCGTATAGGGAATGCCCACGTACTCGACCATCAGGAAGGCGGCGGCGCCCATCACCGGCGGCATGATCTGTCCGTCGACCGAAGCCGCGACCTCGACGGCGGCGGCCTTGTCAGGACGATAGCCGACCCGCTTCATCAGCGGAATGGTGAAGGTTCCGGTGGTCACCACGTTTGCGATCGACGACCCGGAAATCAGCCCTGTGCATGCCGAGGCAACGACCGCGGCCTTCGCTGGTCCACCACGCAGGTGGCCGAGCAGGGAGATTGCCGATTTGATGAAATAGTTGCCGGCCCCGGCGGTTTCCAGCAGTGCACCGAAGAGCACGAAGAGAAAGATGAAACCCGACGAAACACCGAGCGCGACGCCGAAAACGCCCTCGGTACTCAACCACAGGTGCGACATCCCCTTGCCGAGCGACGCCCCCTTGTGAGCGATCAGGTCCGGCATGTAGGGACCAAGGAAGATGTAGCCGATGAAGATCGTCGCCAGAATGACCATCGGCAGCCCAAGCGCGCGCCGCGCCGCCTCGAGCAGCAGGATTATGCCGCCGACCGAGGCCACCAGGTCGAGGGTCGTCGGCTGACCAGGTCGCGTCGACAACTCGGAGTAGAAGACGAACAGGTACGAGGCGCAGAACACGCCCGCCAGCGCCAACACCCAGTCCAGCGGTGGCACGTATGCACGCGGTGAGCGCTTGAATGCCGGGTAGGCAAGAAAAGCGAGAAAGATGGCAAAAGCCAGATGGATCGAACGCGATTCGGTGTCATTGAGCACCAGAATGCCCAGTGAATACGGCAGCGGCGAAGCGATCCAGAGTTGGAACAGCGACCAGATCAGCGCCGTAAACATGATTAGTTTGGCCACCGCTCCGGTCGGCTTGCGACCGCCAGTGTCTGCTTCAGCGACCAGTTGTTTGAGTTGCTCGTCGGTCAGGACGGCTTCCGTTTCTTTTTCAGCCATGTGCACAATCTCCGCAGACTTCAACGTAAGACGGCCCCGCGCGGGGCCGTCGGCAGGGCTACCGGGAGCGACTGACTCGTCGCCGCTCCCGCATGCTTCCGACCGACTTACATCCAGCCTTTCTCCTTGTAGTACTTCACGGCGCCGTCGTGGAGCGGTGCCGACAGGCCGTTCTTGATCATCTCTTTCGGGTCAAGATGAGCGAAAGCGGGATGCAGCTTCTTGAAGTCATCCAGATTGTCGAAGACGGCTTTTACCATCGCATAGACCACGTCGTTGGAAACTTTCGACGACGAGACAAAGGCAGCAACGACGCCGAAGGTGTTCGTCGGGTTCGGGTTGTGCGCGTACATGCCGCCGGGAATCGTGACTGCCGCGTAGTAGGGGTAGGTTTTGACCAGTTTGTCGACCGCCGGGCCGAGGATATTGACCAGTTGCGCGTGACAGGTGGTGGTCGGGTCCTGGATGTTTGCCGACGGGTTGCCGACGACGTAGGCGAAGCCGTCGATCTTGTTGTCGCAAAGCGCCGCGCCGTGTTCATCGGCCTTCATCTCCGAAACCAGCGAGAAATCACTGGTCTTCATGCCCAACGCTGGCAGCAGGATGTCCATCGTCGCGCGCTGTCCGGAGCCCGGATTGCCGATATTGAAGCGCTTACCCTTGAAGTCGAGCAGCGAAGTGACCTTGGCGTCCTCGCGAGCGAGAACGACGAGCGGCTCGGGATGAATCGAGAAGACCGAACGCAGGTCGCCAAAGGCCGCACCCTTGAACTGGTTCTCTCCCTTCAGCGCGTTGTACGCGACATCGGACTGAGCAACGCCGAAGTCAAGCTCGCCCGCCTTGATGGTATTGACGTTGTAAACCGATCCACCGGTACTTTCGACCGAGCAACGAATGCCGTGCGTTTTCTTTTCCTTGTTCATCAGGCGGCAAATCGCGCCGCCCGCTGCGTAATAAACACCGGTCACACCCCCGGTGCCAATGGTCACGAACTTCTGTTCTGCAAATGCCGTCGGGCTGGAGATGGTGGCAGAAACGGCAAGGGCTGCTGCCAGGGTAGTAAGTTTGTTCAAGGTTCTGGTCTCCTTCATAATATTTAAGCAACGGCGACGAGCCATGCCGCGACCCAGCCGGTTGGCGACCTGATCATGCACGGGAGGCGAACACGAGTTCTATACCGCCCCCAAACAACGCCGCTCTATATTCGTAGCAGTCATTGACAAGTCAAGCTCCGTGCCTGTTGGCGCGTTGGCTAAAGCCAATTTACCCGAAACATTCCGTCTCGTGCAATGGACAAAAGCCAACGCTGAGCGACTCTACACATAAAACCAACGCACACTCGGACCAATTCCAGGCGAATAGCTGATACCAATGTGGCGCCACACGCTCCTTCCGGCGGCCGTTTGCGGCTTTGCGCGGGAAGCAAGGGCGCGGAAAATCGGTGAGCATCAGCGTGCTGCGAATTCCTGCGCCGACCACCGCGGCAGTCATTCTTTGAGCATTCTGCTCACCGCTTCCAGATGCTCCGCTTCGTTATGGCACATTCCCTGAAAGGAAGCACACAGGTCGAGAAAGTCTTTTAACTCCATGCGTTGTGCCATTTTCATCAGTCGCTTGGTAAGGCGTAGCGCCTTTGGCGGCTGGGCGGCAATGCGCGCGGCAAGATCGAGCGCCGTTGGCAGCAAGTGCTCTGGCTCGACGACGTCAAGCACGATCCCCAGCGCCTTGGCCTCGTCGGCGCCGACGATGCGGCCGGTCAGGGTCAGCTCGAAGGCTTGCTGGTAACCGATCAGCCGCTGCATGAACCAGGCGCCACCGTCCCCGGGAATTATCCCCAGATTCAAAAAAGTTTCTCCGAACCTGGCCCGCCGCGATGCCAGGCGAATGTCGGCCATGTTGGCCAGATCGAAGCCGGCGCCGATGGCGGCGCCGTTCACCGCCGCGATTACCGGGATCTCGACTTCGCTCAGCGCCAGCGGGATGCGCTGGATGCCACGCCGATAGCGCTGTGCCACCTCGGCCACGTCGCCCGCGAAATCACCACTGCGTCTGGCCATGTCCTTGACGTTGCCACCGGCAGAGAAAGCAGCTCCGGCGCCGGTAATCACCAGCACTGACACCTCGTCACAACGATTCACCCAGTCAGCGACGCGGACGATGTCTTCAATCAGCTGGGTGCCGGTCAGGGCGTTGCGGACGTCGTCACGATTGAGGGTCAGGACTGCCACCCGAGCGTCGACTTCGAGCAGTGCATCGGCAACTGGCGGCATGCTCATCACAAGGCCTCCTTTCCTGCCCCCGCTTGACGGGCGACGATGATCCGCGCATCGACGACCGCATAGCCGTCGGCCCGGGCAATGAGCGGATTGAGATCCAGTTCGAGCAGTTCCGGATAAGCCTCGACGATACTCGACACCTTCAACAGCAAATCGACCAGCGCCGCCTTGTCGACGGCCGCTTCACCACGCACGCCGCCAAGGATCTTGCGCGACTTGATCTGCTCAAGCATCGACGACGCATCGTGCGACGACAGGGGAATGGCCCGGAAAGCAACGTCCTCGAGAATCTCTACAAATATGCCCCCCAGCCCGAACATCAATACCGGCCCGAAAATGGGATCGCGAATGACACCGATAATCACCTCGACACCCTTGCGCGCCATCGGCGTAAGGAGCACGCCTTTGATCACCGCCTGCGGATCGTAGGCGCGGCCGGCAGCCATGATCTCGTCAAAAGCGGCGCGCATGCCGGCTTCGCCGCGCACATTGAGCTTGACGCCGCCGGCATCCGATTTGTGCAGGATGTCCTTGGAGACCACCTTCATGGCCAGCGGCTGATCGCCAAAGCGTGCAGCGATACTGGCCAGATCGTCGGGAGAACTGGCCAACAGTTCGTCCGGGACGGCGACGCCGTGGGCGCGCAGCAGGTTCTTGGCTTCGAACTCGAAAAGGTCGCGACCCTCGGCCTGAGCCGTGGCAAAAGCACGCTGCGCTTCGCGGTTGGGGAGCACCGTCGGCAGGCTCTTCTGGCCGCTGCTCGCCGCCAGATAGATGCCGCGTTCGCCCAGCGCCGAGAGGACGCGCACGGCGTGCTCGATCGAGCTGTAGACTGGCAGCCCCGCTTCATGCAAGCGGCGCAAGGCCGGCGGATTGACCGGTGCGTAGAGGCTATAGACGATCAGCGGCTTGTCGGTCTTGCGCGCCAGTTCGATCATTGCTTCGGCGGCACGCATCTCGCCGCCCAGCAGATCCTCGGCAAAGCGGGTGTGGTAACCCCCGAACATGCCGACCAGGAAAATACTGTCGACCTGATCGTCCTCGGCGACGATCTCCAGACAATCGGCAAGCAGCGCCGGGTTGGCATCGCTGCTGCCGGCGACGTCCACCGGATTGACCAGCGAGGCCTGCGGGAAAAGGATTTCGCCGAGACGTCGGCGCGTTGTTTCGCTGAGCTCGGCCAGTTCAAGCCCGGCTTCGCTGAGGCGATCGGAGGCAATGGTCGCCTGACCGCCGCCGTCGGCGACCACGGCCACGCGCTTGCCGCGTGCCTTCTGCAGCAAGCCCAGGCCTTCGGCGACCGGGAGGATCTCGTCCGAATGCTGCACCACGCTGACGCCAACCTGACGCAAGACATCGACCGTCATCGCATAGCTACCGGCCAAAGCGCCGGTATGCGAACTGGCCGCTTTCTGGCCCGCTTCGGTTGACCCCGACTTGTACACCACGACCGGCTTGACGGCCGTGATTTCACGCGCCGCGTCGAGAAAGCGGCGCCCATCGCGAAAGCCTTCGACGTACAAGGTCGCGACGCGTGTATGCACATCTTCGCCAAGGTAACGCAGGTAATCATTGAAGCCGATATCGGCCTGATTGCCCGGCCCGGCATAGGTGCTGAAGCCGACGTGACCATTACGCTCGGCTTCGAGCACCAGCGACAGCAGCATATTGCCGGATTGCGAGATGAGCCCGATATCGCCCGCCTTGACGTTGTTCAACGCCAGGAGGTTGACTTTCTTGTGCAGGTTGAACATCCCCGAGGTGTTCGGGCCAATCACCCGCACGCCGCTCTGCTGCGCGGCGGCGAGCATTTCCTGCTCCAGCTTGATGCCTTCCGGACGCCCGGTTTCGCGGAAACCGCTGGCCAGGATCACCGCCCCCTTGACGCCCTTCCTGCCGCATTCGACGAGCAAACCCGGCACGCTGGCAGCCGGCGTGCAGATCAGCGCCAGGTCGGCGGTTCCCGGGATGTCGGCCAGTGACGGATAGGCCCTGACGCCGAGAACCCTATCCACCTTGGGATTGATCGGGTAGATCCTGCCCGCGTAACCATCCTTGATCAGCCCGACCATGGCCTTGTAGCCACGCTTGGTGGGATCGGCCGAGGCGCCGACGATGGCGATCGAATCGGGGGCAAGAAAATCATGCAGCGGGCTGCGCTGCGCTGCAGTATTCATGGTGGTCATCTCAGCACCCCTTGAAGATCGGCAGACGCTTTTCGGCGAAGGCGTCGATGCCCTCCTGCCAGTCCTGAGTAGTACCGACGAAGCTCATTCCTTCGAGCTCGGCGGTCAGAGCCGCGTCGAAAGTACGCTCCGCAGCCATGTTCAGCTGCTCCTTGGCGAGTTGCATCGACAAGGGCGCCTTGCCGGCAATCCGGCCGGCAAACTCGCGCGCCGCGTCGAGAAAGCCTTCATCCGGCAACACGCGATTGGCCAGGCCGATGCGTACCGCCTCCTCGCCCTTGATGCGTTCGCCGAGAAACACCAGTTCGCGCGCCTTGGCAAGACCGACCAGCCGCGGCAGCAGATAGGTGACGCCACCACCGAGGAAAGTGCCGATGCTCACCTCGGGCAGGCCGATCTGTGCGCTTTCGGCCATCAGAATGAAGTCCGAAGCGATCGCCATTTCGGCGCCGGCGCCGACGGCGAAGCCATTGACCGCAGCAACCACCGGCTTCGACAACAAAAGCAAGCGTTTGCAGACGATCTGCTCGCCGCGCAGATACTGGCGTCGATCGTAGGCGGTTCGCCCCGCCTTGTGTTCCTTGAGGTCAGCGCCAACGCAGAAAGCGCGGCCCTCGCCGGTCAACAGCACGACGCGCACGTCGCCGTCGGCTTCGGCGACGCCCAGCGCGGCGTTGAGTTCGTCATAGAGCTGCTGGGTCACCGCATTCAAGCGATGCGGCCTGTTCAGTCGAATTTCGGCGATCCCGCCGCGTGCATGATAAATGATCGTTTCGGTCTGCATAGGCAGCGCTCCTCTTCTTTCAGTGAATGAACGAATGGCCGCGACGCGACCACCGAGCGAGTCGCGCCGAGCGATCTCAAGTGGGCAGTTCCTGAATCGACGACGGGCTGGCCTCGAGTACCGCCAGCGCCTGCTCGGTAAAGATGCGCAGGCCGAGTTCCGGCCGGTAGCCATGAATCTCCTTGACATCGAGCGCGCGCATGAAGGTGATGATTTCCTGGCTGATCACCTGCCCCGGAACCAGAATCGGAAAACCCGGTGGATAGGGGATGACGAAGGTCGTCGACACCAGCTGGCGTCCGCTGGCAATCGCCTTCTCGATCGAATTCCCCTCGATCGGAATGTACTCGCACTTGCTTTCATCGTATGCCAGGAAGAAGGCCGAGCGAATGTCGCCCTCGGGCGTCCCGTTGCCCGAACTGATCCGGAACGAATCGTGAAAGCAACTGAAGTCCGGCAGCGGCGGCAAATCCTCACGCAAGGCCTTCACCTTGCGCTCGAAAATCTTGCGCTCGACGTTGCTCGCATCATCCAGGCGCTCATCGAGATCCCTGGCAATCTTGACCAACACCTCGATCAGATAGGCGACCGACGAGCGCGTCGTGCCGATATTGGTCATGAACAGCACCGTGTTGCGCGAGGTCTTGTTGATCTGAATCCCGTGCTTGTTCATCAGGATCTCGTTCTTGAACGTGTCTCCGTCCCATCCCGAACCTGCCACCGACAGGGTGATCCGTGTGGCATCAAGAACGAACTCGTCCTCGCTCCAGGCGGCCATGATGTCACTCCAGCCATGCTGCGGGTCCCAGTAGCTCTTGATCCCCGACTTGCGATACTCGGCCGGGATCATCTCGGCCACCGTGACGACGTGAAAATACTTGCTGATCAGTGGATGGGTATTGATCACCTTGCGCAGCGACATCGCCTGCTCGACCTGCCGCTGGACAAACTCGAATCCCTCGAGTTCGACCTGCCGTCGGCCGATATCCAGAGAAGCGATGATCTGGTAGTTGGGCGAGGTCGAGGTGTGCGTCATGTACGCCTCGTGGAAGGCCTGCTCGACCTCGTCCTTGAAGTCCTGGTCGTGCACATGGATCATCGAGCCCTGGCGCAGGGAGGTGAGCGTCTTGTGTGTCGATTGGCAGGCGTAGGCGCGCACACTGACTTTTTCCGGATCCGGCATCAGCCGCGTCGTGAGCAGCGTTGCGTCGTCGGCGTCGGCCATTTTCTCCTGGTACTTTGCGTAGGCCTCGCGGTACTCGGCAGAGCGGTAGCGCTCGCGCAGCACTCCGGCACAATACATGGCCGTCCGCTTCCGGTAAGCCGGGCCAAAGCGGGCAAAGGCAAACCACGCCTCATCCCACAGGAAAACCAGGTCCGGCTTGATCGCCAGACACTCCTCCATGACCCGCTCGACGTTGTAAACGACGCCGTCGAAAGTGCAGTTGGTCAACAACAGCATGCGCACGCGGTCGAGCTTGCCGGCCGCCTTCAGTTCCAGCAAGCGATGCTTGATCTCCTTCATCGGCACCGCGCCGTACATCGAGAAGTCGTTGAGCGGGTAGCTGTCGAGATAGACCACCTGCGCGCCGGCCAGGACCATGCCGTAATGGTGCGACTTGTGGCAATCGCGGTCGACCAGCACGATGTCGCCGGGGCGAACAATCGCCTGCACAACGATCTTGTTGCAGGTGGACGTGCCGTTGGTGGCGAAGAAGGTCTGCTTCGAGCCGAAGGCACGGGCGGCCATCTCCTGCGCCTTCTTGATCGGACCGTGCGGTTCCAGCAGGCTGTCCAGGCCACCCGAAGTCGCCGAGGTTTCAGCGAGAAAGATGTTCATCCCGTAAAAGTCGCCCATGTCCTTGATCCAGTGCGAAGCGGTGATCGACTTGCCGCGACTGATGGGCATGGCATGGAAGACGCCCGTCGGGATGCGCGCGTACTGCGTAAGGGCGTTGAAGAAAGGCGCTTCAAAACGCTCAGCGACACCGCGCAGGATGTTCAGGTGCAAGTCGAGATGGTCTTCCTGGTTGTAGAAGACGCGCCGACAGTTGCCGAGCTTGGCACCGGCGATTTCCTCGACCGACTGATCGGTAAACAGGTACACGTCCAGCTCCGGGCGAAGCTTGGCAATCATCCGACAGAGCTCGGGACCATACTCCTTGGGCTCCACCTCTTCCAGCACCCCCTTCTCGAGCCGCGAAAGATGGCGATGAAGGAGTTCCAGCGTTTGCTCCGAGTCGCGCTTCAGGTCGTTGCGGATAACCACTGCCTGCACGTTGTGGTTGAACATCACACCGATCAGGGCATCGGTGAGGCTGGGCACGAACACCGGCTCATAAACGAAGGGATCTTCGGCGCGACGCAGTGAAGCGAACTTGCGGCGCAGGTTCTCTTCCTGCATCGGCGAAAAGCTGTCCACGAACAGCACTTCGAAATAGAGCAGATCCTTGACAGCGTGTTCGGTCGACTCGTCGTCCGGACTGCCCTCGGTCAGTTCCTCGACATCGTGGTGATGAGGATTGCGTCGATAACTGTTGCTCAGCAGCGAGTGACAGATGTTGCGCACCGTAATCGCCAGGACGTCAAAACGTCCCTGGGTCACCAATTCGCCGAGCCGACCGAAAGTATCGTGGCCCGGGAAGGCCCAGTAGAGTTCGATCGGACGCAAGGCATCGATCAACTCGACGACCTTGCGCTCGGCCTCATTCCTCTTGCGATCGGAGCTACTCTGGATGAGTTGTTCGCTGGCAATTTTCAGGGCACTCCAGCGGTCGGTGCGCAGCTGCAGCGCGCTGTAGTATTCACCCAGGGACTTCTTGCTCTTGCTATCTGCCTTCATGGCTTGTCTCCTCACGCAGGTCCATGCCTGGCGTATTGTTATGCGGCGGTGGCGAACTGCCAAATTCGATGAGCCGTTCGCCCACGGTGAACTCGGCAAATGATTGTGACCAGCTGACTCCGGGCCAGAAGAAGTCGGCACGTCCGTCGCTGGGCGAATACGCCGCCGAGTAAAGTGTGCCGAGGCCGCGCGCAAACGCGTTCGAGTAAATGGGCGGCTGCAGGAAAGCGGCGATCAGCGTCTCGCTATTCATGGCGCTGTCTTCCAGCATCTCCATCAGCCGCCGCAGACGCTCGACCGTCGACGTGGCACGAGCGTGCTGGTGCCATTCGACCTTTTTCTGGTGATTGGTCGCCGCCGCCAGGCGACGGATCTCACCGGCTTTGCCGGGGCCCAAAAACACGGTCGCAAAATCGCCGCTGCGGTCAACCACGGTCACGTTGTAGCTCATATGCACCGGAACGCGCGCCAGTGCCGCACAGGCCTCGTCGGTACGCGTGCAAGTTTCCAGCACGTAACGCAAGACGAGCGGCACCCCGAAACCTTCGCCAACCTCCTGGCGGCCGCCAAATGACAAGGCCACCGCCAGACCATCCTCGTTGATGCCGTCGAGCAGACCCCACATGCAGTCGCTGAGACCAATCACCGCACGGCCGTTCCAGGCCGTCTTCAGGATCACGCCTTCGCACAATTGCGGCGGATAGTCGTAGTTGCGCACCAGTAACGGTCGCTCGCCCGGCCAGACCAGCTGTGAGCAGCCAGTGACGTACGGCGGTGGACAGAAAAGCGACAGGAAGCGGGCCTCGACGTCGCCGCCGCCCGAGAGCTCGGACAGGGCCTCGTAGCTCGGCAAGAGTTCCGGCATGTGCCTGCGCAACGCTCGCACGCACGGTAGATAATAGGGACGCGCTGCTTCGCCGCTTTGCAGATACCAGCGGCGATACGATGGCCAGAATTCTCTGAACAGCGCCTGCCAGACCGCCCCCGGTCGCTCCTCTTCCATGGCCCGGAAGAGCAACGACTGGGTCTGAATAAGCGGCATCGACCTCCTCAGCCGGCGATCAGAGAATCTTGAACGCGCCGGCCGACGGCACCGGTTCGGCGACGGCGGTATCGAGAGGACGTCCCTTGTAGAAACTCTTGATGCCGCGGATCCAGTTCTCCGCGCGGGTGTTGATCTTGAATTCCTCGGTCATCGAACGACCACGGGTAATCAGGATCCCCAGATCGGCCCCTTCATAGCGGTAGTCACCGGGACCGGTGATGCGCAACCAGAAAGCCTCGCTCTCGCCTTCGACCGCCAGGCGGTGATAGTCGAAGCGGTGAAAACTGACGTTGCCGGCGTCATCCATGCGGTAGATCCCCGATTCTGGCGCCTGCTCGACGATATCGACTTCCTCGTCGGTGTATTTCATGACCAGCTGGCTCCAGCTATCGATGTACTTGGGGTTCTTCCAGCGCTCGTTCATCGCCGCCACGTCGAGATCGAAGTCCGCACCGCTGAACTCAAGCAGATGGAAGAAGAACAGGGGCGCGTCGGCATAGGCGAAAGCGGCATGGTTGGTCATCGGGCTGGCGCCGCAGACACGTGGGTTGAGCTCGCCCAGATAGACTTCCTCGGTGTCCTGGTCGATCAGGAAATCGAGGTCGAAGTACCCGCGATAGCCCTCCTTGAGCAACTGGTTACCAAAGGCATAGGCCGAGTCGCGCGCCTTGATGCGCGCCTTTTCCGGAAACGCCCCGGGGAAAACCTCGTTGCCGCACCAGCCGCCCTTGTAGGGGGTCAGTTCCTTGGCGCCGACGATTTCGGTGAGCAGCGGACCGACGACCGTGCCGCAGCGGGTAACGCAGGCTTCCAGGGTTCCGCCGCGACAGTTGATGCGCTTCATGACCTTGACTTCGGGATCCTTGACGATCTCGTCGGCGTACTTCTTCCATTCCTCTTCGTTGGAAATGAAGAAGGTGGTGTGACCGGAGTCGCCGAACGCCGACTGAATCACCAGATCATTGCCCAGCCCATGTTCCTTGGTCAGCTCGAGCAGCTGCGCGTAGCTTTCGACCTTGGCCAGCACGTTGGGTACCGACTGCACGCCGGCCTTGTTGCCGATGCGCACGGTTTCCATCTTGTTGTCACAACGGGTGCGCAGCGATGCCGGCGGGAACCACAGCTCGATACCCAGTTCCTTGCACAGCTCCTCGGTCTTCTCGTCGAACATCAGGAAGACGGCAACGGGGTCGCCACCGCGCCCCTTGATGTAGTCGATAACCTCCTTGTTCTGCAGCAGGTAGTTGTTGATATCCTCGATTCCTTCGAATTCCGGATGCGGTTGCTCGCTGGGGACGAAGACGTTCGGATGGCGACCATCGTAGCAGTCGATGTAATTGATGTGCTTGAAGTGCGGCACCCGCTCATCCATACCGGCGAGATTGAAGTTGGTGGCGCTGATGAAGTAAATCGGGCGCTGATTGCGATGGAAGAACAGTCGCAGGTCCGACATGCTGGTAATCGTCGGCATCGTTGGTTTGTCTTGGCTCATATCTTGTCTCCTCTGTGGGGGTAAATTTTTCTGGGGTACTGCTTTTGCGCGATGCTGCTGTAGCGCAAAAATCCCGAATCCAAGCAGGGTGCCGACGGCCAGCCCGATAATGATCAAACTGGTACTCATCTGCGCACCCCCTCTTGTCGAAGAAGCCGGCTGCTCACGAACCAGCGTGGTACGGTGCTGCGTTCTCCGTCGCCCCGGCAGCGACGTCGACGTCCGTCTTGAGATCGGCCACGCGGATGATCGAACCGTCCGGACCGGCCACCGCCCCCTCGGGCAGGGCAACCGGTTCGGCGCGCGACCCGCGGCTGGGTTTGATCAGCGGCCCGAGGCTGTTCAGATAACCCTCCTGCCGGCCCAGGTGCTTCTGATAGACCGGAAACTCTATCGGCCGATCACGGAAACTTTTCAGCGTCTGGCCCAGACCACGAATGCCGACCTCACGTTCCCGACGCACCCGCGACAGATCGATCTCCACTGGGATGATTTCCTCGCCACCGCCGGCGACGTGAATCACGTAGCCGGACGGGCCGACGACGATCGAGTGACCGGTACCGCAGTCGCCAACACCGTTGACATCGAAGAAATAGCACTGATTGATCGTCGCGCTGGCACGGGCAATCGGTAATTCGACGTCGCGATCGATGGTGTCGGTCATCGTCGGATGGAGAATGCATTCGGCGCCCATCGACACCAGCGTGCGCGTCGTTTCCGGAAACCACATGTCGTAGCAGATGGAAACGCCGAAACGCCCGATGTTGGGGACGTCGAAGACACAGAAATCGGTCCCCGGCTTGATACCCATTTCGTAAGGCAGGAAAGGGAACATCTTGCGGTAGCGGGCCACCACATGGCCGTTCGGATCGATTACCGACGTGGTGTTGTAGATGTCGTCACCGACACGCTCGAACATCGAGCCCGGCAGCAGCCAGAGGCCGTGCTTGGCGGCCATCTGACAGAAAATCTGCTCGGCCGGCCCGCCCGTCGGCTGGGCATGATAGGGCGCCGGCCCGTAGGCAGCCAGCTCGCTGAAGACGACCATCTGCACCCAGGGAAAACGGGCCATGACGACGTCCAGCTTGTGCCCCATCGCGGTGATGTTCTCGCGCTCCATCGAGACATTCATCTGGATGCCGGCAATTGAAAATGGAATCATGAAATGGGCTCCCCCGCCACTTTAGGTATCGGTAATGACATTTGTCGAATGCACGCCACGCTCCGACATAGCGCAGCCAAGCCGATCGGAATTCGTGTTCGCCGGCCGCTACGCAGCTCCTGAGAAAGCAGGAATGCCGCAGGGCGCTCCGTCCACAGGGCTGCGAAGTCAGCAACTCAGGCGCCAATCGCCTGCAGTGAGGCCTCGATGACATCCAGGCCCTCGTCCAGCAGCGCCTCGGAGATGGTCAGCGGAATCATCACCCGCAGTACATTACCGTGCGCTCCGCACAACAGCAACAGCAAGCCGCGCTTGGCCGCTTCATTCTTCAGCGCCAGGGCCATGTCGCCAGCCGCTTGCTGCGGGTCGCCGTTGCGGCAGAACTCGACCGCCGTCATCGCCCCGAGGCCACGCACGTCGGCGATACTCGAGTATTTCTTCTGCATCGCGGTAAAGCGCGTGCGCATGCGCTCACCGAGCGCCATCGAGCGGCTGCACAGCTTTTCTTCCTCGACAATGTCGAGCACGGCCAGGGCACCGGCCACGGCAATCGGACTACCGGCATAGGTGGAACCAAGACCGCCCACTTCGGCTGCGTCCATGATCTCTGCCTTGCCGACGACGGCGGCCACCGGCAGTCCCCCACCGAGACCTTTGGCGAGGGTGATGAGGTCTGGCTCGACGTCGTAGTGTTCAGTGGCGAAGAGCTTGCCGCAACGGGCAATCCCGCACTGCACTTCGTCGGCCACCAGCAGGATCCCGTGCTTGTCGCACAAGGTCCGCAGGCGACGCAGAAAACCGGGCGGCGCGGGTAGGTAACCGCCCTCACCCTGGACCGGTTCGATCACAATGGCCCCGACGTCGGCGGCTTCGATGCTGTAGGCGAAGAGACGTTCGATGGCAGCCATGGAATCCTCTTCCGAAACGCCGTGCAGGACATTCGGAAACGGAACGTGGAAAATGCCGCCGGGGAAGGGCCCGAACTTGACCTTGTAGGGCGCGACCTTGCCGGTCAGCGCCAGACCGAACATGGTGCGGCCGTGGAAGCCACCGCCGAAGGCAATGACACCGGTCCGTCCGGTCGCTGCGCGGGCGATTTTCACCGCGTTCTCGACGGCTTCCGCGCCGGTATTGACGAGAAAGGATTTCTTCGGCGTCGGGCCAGGCGCGGCAGCATTAAGCCGCTCGCAGAGTTCGACGTAGGACTCGTAGGCAACGACCTGAAAACAGGTGTGCGTAAACGCGTCCAGTTGCTCGCGCGCCGCAGCCACCAGCCTGGGATGGCAGTGCCCGGTATTGACCACCGCGATACCGGCGCAGAAATCGATCCAGCGACGACCCTCGACGTCCCAGATTTCGGCGTTCTGGGCGCTTTCGGCAAATAGCGGATGCGCCTGGCCAACCCCCCTGGGCAAGGCCGCCTGGCGTCGCGCCATCAGCTCGGCATTGGTTTGCGTGGCCGGCTTTCCGTTCGGTGCATTCATTTCGTTCTCCTCTTCAATTCGTCAATTCGTCAATTCGCCCGCAGGCTCAGTTGATTCCGCCGATGCAAACGTGCTTGATTTCCAGATAATCCTCGATGCCGTACTTGGAACCCTCGCGCCCCAGTCCGGAGGACTTCATACCCCCGAACGGCGCCACTTCGGTCGAGATCAAACCGGTGTTGACGCCGACGATGCCATATTCCAGAGCACTTGAAACACGCATTGTGCGGGCCAGGTTTTCGGTATAGAAGTAAGACGCCAGACCACACTCGGTATCGTTGGCCATGGCCACCGCTTCAGCCTCGGTTTTGAACGCAAAAACCGGTGCCACCGGCCCAAAGACTTCCTCGCGCGCGATGCGCATCGCCGCAGTCACGTGGGCCAGAATCGTCGGCTCGTAATAGGTTCGTCCGAGACTGTGCGGCTTGCCGCCGCAGACCACGCGAGCGCCCTTGCTGCGCGCGTCTTCGACCAGCTCTTCGACCTTGGCGATCGCCGCCGCGTCGATCAGCGGGCCTTGCGTGACGCCCTCCTCGACACCATTGCCGACGCGCAGACCGGCAACCGCCACGGCCAGCTTCTCAACGAAAACGTCGTAGACGCCTTCCTGCACCAGCAAGCGGTTGGCGCAGACGCAGGTCTGACCGGCGTTGCGATACTTCGACAGAATCGCGCCCTGCACCGCGGCATCGAGATCGGCGTCGTCGAAGACGATGAATGGAGCGTTGCCGCCCAACTCCAGCGACAGTTTCTTGATCGTTGGCGCGCATTGCTGCATGAGAATGCGGCCGACTTCGGTAGAGCCGGTGAAACTGAGCTTGCGCACCGTCGGATTGGCGCACAGCTCGCCGCCGATCGCCGGCGCGTCGCCGGTCACGACATTGAAAACACCCGCCGGGACACCGGCGCGCTCGGCGAGTTCGGCCAGCGCCAGCGCCGAAAGCGGCGTCGCCTCGGCCGGCTTGAGCACCACGCAACAGCCGGCGGCCAGCGCCGGGCCAACCTTGCGGGTGATCATCGCCGCCGGAAAATTCCACGGCGTGATCGCCGCGCAGACGCCGATCGGCTCCTTGGTCACCAGAACGCGCTTGTCGGCGTGATGCGGCGGAACGATGTCACCGTAGATGCGCTTGCCTTCCTCGGCAAACCACTCGATGAACGAAGCCGCGTAGACAATCTCGCCACGGGCTTCTGCGAGCGGCTTGCCCTGCTCGGCGGTCATCAGTTGTGCCAGATCCTCCTGGTTGGCAAGCAGCAGCTCAAACCAGCGCCGCAGCACCTTCGCCCGCTCACCGGCGGTATGCGCCCGCCACGCCGGCTGCGCGGCCCGCGCCGCTTCGATGGCCCGCCGCGTTTCTTCAGCGCCCATGTCCGGCACCGTCGCCAGCTCTTCGCCGCTGGCCGGATTGATCACCGCAAAGCTGCGCCCATTGTCGGCGGCAGCCCATTGGCCGTTGATGTAGCACAACTGCTTGAGCAGTTTGGTATCGCCAAGTTTCAAAGCCGTTTCTCCTTCTGGCGTAGTCAATTTTTCCGATTTCCGTAAAGCCTCACCGGCCAGACGGCAGCCGTTGCCAGCACCGGCTATCCCGAATTGACTGTACGCCCCAAAGCGGTGCACAATCGAACCAATTAGTTGCTTAATTCTGATACCAATCTGACGCTTCCCCCTCACCCGCTCGTCAATGGACAAATCGCTGCGCATTGAGCTCATTCGCGATCGATTCGCGAGCGAGCCGCGGGGATCGCGAACACAAGCCGCCTTGCACCTCGTTCTGCGGCGCTTGATCCTGGACGGCGAACTGCCTGCCGGCAGCCCGCTGCCGCCAACCCGGCGTCTGGCCAGCGACCTCGGCGTCAGCCGCAGCACGCTGGTCAGGGTCTACGAGCAGCTCCTCGTCGAAGGCTATCTGCAGAGTCGCGGCGGCTCAGCGACGCTGGTCTCGGAGGCCCTGCCCGCGGCAGCACCCGGCCATGCGCGCCGGACCCAGCCGCCCGATCGGGCCGGTCACGTGGCGAGCCTGTCGCAGCGCGGCAGCGCGATTGCCCAGCACGCGACCAGCAGCCGCATCCAGAGCGGCGCCTTCGTGCCGGGAGCGCCCGACGTCGGCCTGTTTCCCTTCGCCACCTGGCGGCGCCTGCTGGCGAAGAACATCCGCTTCGAACAACGCCACCTCGCGCGCTACAGCCACGGCGGCTACGGACCCTTGAAAGCAGTGCTCGCCGACTACCTGCGTGCGTCACGGCGGATGAGCTGTTCGCCGCGGCAAATCCTGATTCTCAACGGCTCGCATCAGGCCATCGATCTCTGCGCGCGCATGCTCTGCGACAACGGCGATCATGCCTGGATGGAGGACCCCGGCTACTGGGGAGCGAGCAACGTCCTGCGTGCCAACGGGCTGCAGATCGCGCCGATCCCGGTCGATGACGAAGGCCTGTCGCTGCCAGCGCCGGGGTCGCCGGCACCGCCGCGTCTGATCTTCGTTTCCCCTTCCAGCCAGTACCCGACCGGGGTGGTCATGTCGCTGAGCCGGCGCATGCAGCTCCTTGAACTGGCCGAAACGAACCGTGCCTGGGTGATCGAGGATGACTACGACAACGAGATCCGCTATCACCCCTACACCATCGGTTCGCTCTTCGGGCAAGCGCGATCGCAGCGGGTGATCTATCTCGGCACCTTCAGCAAGACCATGTTCCCCGGTTTGCGCCTCGCTTATCTGGTGGTCCCCGAACAGCTCGCCGAAGCCTTTGCCACCGGCAACGCCGAGCTCTACCGGGAAGGGCGCATGATCGAACAGGCGGCACTCGCCGAATTCATCGACGCGGGCCATCTCGGCGCACACCTGAAGCGTGTGCGCAGCATCTACCAGGAACGCCGCAACGTGCTGCGCCGCGCCGTCGAATCGCGGCTCGGCGATCTGGTGAGCACCAGCGGCGGCCTGGCCGGCTTGCATCTGCCCTACTTCTTCAGCCAGCCGCTGAATGATGTCGCGCTGTCAAACGAAATGCTCAAGGCCGGCATCGTTGTGCGACCGCTGTCGATGTACTACGCCGACCCGGCCTACAGCCGTTCGGGGATGGTCCTTGGCTTCGCCGCCATCGACGCCCAGACCATCGAGACTGCCGCCGCGCAATTGTGCCGCGTCATCGAAGAGCGCTGTCGGCGCGAGCAGGGCGTCAGCCAGCCCGAGGTGCGACGACGCTGCTCGGTGAGTGGCCTCTGAAATTCGCCTGCCAACCGACAGCAATCAGCCAAACCTCATGCGCCCGTCCCTGGCCGAGCGGCTCGGCGCTGCCTTGGTCACTGACTGGATTGCCGCGCTGAGTATTTCATGCTCGGTGCCGCAGGAATGCTGATCGTCGGCGGTCACCCTGGCGCCGCCGCATTCCTCGGCGCTATCGCTGGAGTGGTGATCGTTCTGACGCTCTCCGTGTTCCGCGACCTGCGCGCCAAATGGGGCGGGCGTATCCGCTTCATTCGAGGATTTTCACGCCGGCGAGACAGACCTGAGCTTTGCCGAGGCATTTGTTTCGATGCTATCTTCTGCGGCGATGGGATTGGGCAGCCGATCCTTACTTCCCATTCTCCCCCGCCTAAACGACAACGGAGCCGCAAACATGAACGACGCGACAGTGTGGAGAACCCCGATCCAGCACCCTGCTTCACGGTGCTTTCGCCCGCAGATTGCCGGACAGCTGCGGCGCTGCTTGGTGGCGATCGCCCTGGCAATGCTTGTCGGCGCAGGCGGCGCCGTGGCCGCGCCAAGTGCAGCCTCGATGGGTCCGCTTGCGCAATTTCTTTTCGAGGGTCGCGACGGCAAGTGGCAAGGGTCGATCCGTGACGGCAGCTTCATTCTTGCCAACGAAAGGGATCCCGGCGCCATCTTCTACCTCTATGCCAAGGCGGGTGTCGACGGGGCGAGAACGATTCGCGTCGAGGTCAAGGCGCAGTGGACAGAGTCGAGCCGTGTCGGATTGCTCTATGGCTTCCAGCCGCAGGGTCCGATTTACTATCCTTTGGTGATCGAGGACAAGGGGCGGCAACTCTCGCTCCTGCGTCGCGGGCAGGCGGGCCTCGAGCCCCGGCTGTCATCCGCGGTGGAGAAGTCGGGCGGGCGCGATGGCTGGCACGAACTGGTCATCGTGGAGCGTCCATCCGAAATCGAATGGAGCCTCGATGGTCAAGTCATGGGGAGCATGGGCAACGCCGAGCTTGGTCGCGGATTCGTCGGCATTGTCGCGATGGGCACGGGCAGCTTTGCTTTTCGAGGCTTCGAAGTGCGCGAGACCGGCGTCAGTCGGCAGCAGCCTCGGCCGCAAGCGCCAAACTCGGTCAGGGAGATCGATCCGCTTGCCAAGCCTGCGGCCAAAGCCAAGGCCACTACCGCCGCCGCTTCCCGTCAGGTCGAGATCATCGATCGAGCCTTCAACATGCCAATATGGCGCGAATCAATCCCGGCGAATTGGGAGGTCTTCCAACAGCTTGCCACCGATCTCAACAAGGGCGGCTACAGCGCCTACCTGCGAGACATCTACGGTCCACGCGGCGAGTTGATTCGCGACCTGGGCGCGACCACTCACAACGCAGCCCTGGGCGTGAGCGCCCAGATGCTCATCCAGGAAGCCATTGCAACGGCCGTAGAGCAGCCCAGAATCGGGCAGCTCCAGCCAAGCAAGATGTTGGAAAGCCTGCCCCTGGTGGCATTCAAGCGTCGTAGCGAGCAAATGGCGGGGCGCACCCTGGATACCTACGAAGTTGCGTTCGAAGGCCTACAGAAAGGCAAAAAGGTGCAAGGCGTGCTCTACCTGATGAATACGCCGTTTCCACA
>JEMX01000073.1:28343-28595 GCA_000585055.1 Candidatus Accumulibacter appositus | reverse complement strand
CGCCGATCCCGGCGACGCCGCTCAGTGTCGCGGCGTGACTCGCGTCGAGCAGCACGACCGGCCGGTCGTCCGGCGAGAGCAGGGCGGCGGCGCCGCCGGTCTGGTCGCCCGTCTCGTCGCCCGCTCCGTTACCCGGCACGACGTCGAGCGCCTTGCGCGCCGCTTTCGCGACGCGCGCCAGGGCGCGACTCAGCGTTTCGCGGAAATCGCCGGCCGCGAAGAACGGCGGCCGCTCCGGCAGGACGCGCAGCG
>JEMX01000073.1:0-28314 GCA_000585055.1 Candidatus Accumulibacter appositus | reverse complement strand
CTCCGGCACGAGGGAGAAATCGAGCCCGTCGAGCAGCCCGGTATCGGCTTCGGTTCGCTCGTCGCCGGTCGGCAGCAACTCGCTCAGCGTCGGCAGCGCGGCGCCGGCATCGTCGTCGATGTGAATGCCGTGTGCCTTCAGGGCCGCAGTGAGGTCGACGCCGCGCAGCGAAAACACCAGGAAGGGATTGCCGTCGATTTCCCGACTGAGCAGGTAGATCGCCGCCGCCAGGTGCTTGCACGGCACGGCCCAGTCCGGGCAGGAGCAGTCCATCGCCAGATCCTGCCAGCGCGTCGGGAACACGGCGACGCCCAGTTCGCTGGCCAGCGCCAGCAGCGCTGGATCGAGCTTGCCGTTGAGCATGCCGGCGATCAGCGCCGGGTCGGCGGCAATCCGGTCCAGCAGGCGAGTGATGTCGCGCGCGGCAATCGGCGGCACCGCGATGCTCACCCGGTACGGCCGCAAGCGCGAACCCTTGACGCTCGCCGCGATAGCTCCGCCGCTCACCGTCAGGTTCTTCACCGCTCCCTTGTTGGCGTAGCTGCGCCCGCGCGGCAAGCGGTTGTCGTAGTCGATATGGGTCAGCGCGTCGAGCCACTGCTCGCCCCACCAGGTCTGGCCGAATGCCGCGCGGGTCACCACCGGCTTGTTATCTGCGTGAGTACGGCGGGGCGGGCTTGGGTCATGGCGGTTTGCATCTTCCCTGGTTATTTTCGGGTCGCTGCCCGCCGGCGAGGGCATGCGGGGGCGGGTGGGATCGACTTCAACATCCCGGCATTCTATATCCGCAAGGGGCTCGAGATGCCCTGGTTGGGGGGGCTTTTCGGTCTGCCTGATCATGTTTCGAACGAGGCCGGTATGGGCTCGGCAGCGAACATCGCCGCGCTTTCACGCTCGTGACCATCCCGAGATCGCCGACGGGATTGACCTCCCCATCTGGACGCGCTGTTGAGGCGACGCCGGCGAGGGGACAAGGGGCAGGGTGAAAAGCGCGCTGCCGGGAGCCTCGCTGCGCGCAACTCGGATGCGGCCCGAAGTCAACCGTTCAACGGTTCAACGGTTCAACTGCTCAATGGCGCAATGGCTCAGCGACACAGAACGGTCTTGCGCGTGAGATGGCCGATCGAAAGTCCCTGCACGAGAATGGAGAACACAACCACGCAGTAGGTCAGGGCCACGACGGTGTCGCGCTCCTGCCCTGCCGGCAGCGAGAGGGCCAGCGCCACTGAAACGCCACCGCGCAAGCCTCCCCAGGTCAGCACTTTCCACGCGCCCGGCGGCAGCTTGAAAACGCGGCGCAACGCGGCCACCGGCAAACCGGCGGTCAGCAATCGGGCCAGCAAGGTCACGCCGATGGCGATGCCCCCAGCGACCAGCAGGTTCGCCGAAAACAGCACCAGCACCACTTCCATGCCGATCAGGACAAAAAGGGTCGCGTTGAGGATTTCGTCGATCAGCTCCCAGAACATGTCCACATATTGACGGGTCGTTTCCGACATCGCCAGTGTGCGGCCGTGGTTGCCGATGATCAGGCCCGCGACGACCATCGCCAGCGGTCCGGAGACATCCAGCTTGTTCGCCAGCGCGTAACCGCCGGTCACCGTCGCCAGTGACAACAGGACGCCGACCTGATAGCAATCGACCGTCTTGAGCAAGCGAAAAGTCACGTAGCCAAGCACCAGGCCGAAGAGCAGGCCACCGCCCGCTTCGTGCACCAGCAAATCGAGGCTCTCGCCAAGCGTCGGCGCGAGGCCGCTGGCCATCATGCCCATCAACAGCGAGAAAATCACCACCGCCACCCCATCGTTGAACAGCGATTCGCCGACGATCACCAGTTCCAGCGCCTTTGGCGCGCGGGCCGATTTGAGTATCCCCATTACCGCGATCGGGTCTGTCGGCGAGATCACCGCGCCGAAGATCAGGCAGTAGATCAGCGGCAGCTCGATACCGGCGAGCGGCAAGGCCAAGTACATGCCAAAGCCGACCAGCAGCGTCGACAACAGAGTCCCGAGCACGGCCAGGGCGGCAACCGGCAAGCGGTAGGCCTTGAGTTCGCTCAGGTTGACGTGCAGTGCGCCGGCAAACAGCAGCAGCGACAGCATGCCCTCCATGAGGACATCGGCGAAATCGATCGACAGGAGCAGCGATTTCTCGAAGCGCCACAGGCGGTGCTCGATGCCCAGCGCGTCGAGCCCGACCAGGGTCAGGGAAAAGACCAGGGCTGCGGCCATCACACCAATCGTCGTCGGCAGTCCGACGAAGCGCTGGTTGAGGTAGGCGAGCAGTGCAGTGATGACCAGGCAGGTGGCGACGATATCGAGCATCAGCGGACGAGTATTCAGGAAGAAGGCACGCAGCATAGCGCGAACTTCGTCGTCTGTCGGACGCGGGTCGCCATGGCCGACGCGCCCGCGGCTGGCTGCGCCAAGTCGTTCGCACTTCGCCACGCAAGATGTCGCGCCTCGCACCCGCGTCGATGCAGTCGATTCGAGCGCGGGTGCGGCGTGGCGGAAGAGGGAGCAATGGAAATGCAGACTGACGCGAACACCTTGCGCGATGTCTTGACCATCGCCGGTCCATCATGACCGTTAGTCGCCGACGAAACCCGCCTCCCGCTGACTGCGTACGGCAAGGACAAAAACGGTGTCCAGCTCGGCCACATAACGGTACAAGGCCAGATAGCCGTGCGCACGACGCCCGATCACCAGTTCCCGCTTGCCGTCTCGTGCCGGTCTGCCGATCAGCGGGTTGGACTCCAGTACGTTGATCGCTTCGACGATTTCTCGTATGCGTGACGCAGGTTGCTCGACCTCATATTCGGCGAGGTGATCCAGGATGCGAGCGAAATCCTCACCGACCTCGGGTGCCAATTCGATCTGCGACATCCTCAGCGCACGCGCTGGCGTGGGGTAGGGGCGGGGACCGCTTTGCCGGCAAGACGTTCTTCGAGAAAGGCGCGCATTTCCTGCCAGGGGATCGTTTCTCCAGAGGCCGCGATTCGGGCATAGCGATTCTCGGCAAGCTGATCGAAATCCACGCGCCGCTCCTCCTGTTCCGCCTTCTCGGCAATCGCGGCGAGGATGAAACCATGGGATGTCGTACCGGCACGTTTGGCTGCTTCGGCGACACGCGCTTTGAGGTCTTCCGGCAAACGGATGGTTGTCGTGGGCATGGCTGACTCCAGTCGTTTCATAAGCGAGTAACAACTGTAGCACGCGCGTGCTACAGCAGTTCATCCAATGTAATCCACGCTGGGGACAAGTTCTTGTCAGCCGGTCGCTTGCCTGTCAGGCAAGCATTGAGACAGGCAGGTGCGTTCCTCCATTCAGCTTGTTCTGCCGTTTAGAGACGTCGTATGTAACCTCCGCCGATCGCGACCCTGCCCTGTTGGGCAAGCATCTCCAATTCTGCTTCAAGCCCCTCGCGCACTTTGCGTCCGAGTCGCTGAAATCCTCTAGCCCTCGCCAAATCACGCAGAAACGGGTCCAGGAGAGCGCTGCCGTTCAGCCCGTCCAGCAAAGCCTCCACCTGAGCAAGATTGATGTACTGCGGCAGGGGCGCCAAACCATCAAGCTCCGAAACTGGTCGTTCTTCCCGTATCGATTCTGATGGCACCTGAACGGCATCACCCTGAGATTCATCCTCCTGGAGTTCGTCCCGCATCAAGGCGTCCAGCTCGTTAATCAGCGTCATCTCCGTGTCCACCGTGGCGTGAACATCGGCATCCACCTCCGCGGGAATCCCCAACTCAAGCAGCCGCTCGAATACCGGCCGCATGGCCGCATCGCCATTGCGGTAGAAAGCGCTACCGCGGATACGCACAAACTGCCAGTCAAGCCGTTCGAGGACAGCCTGCCGTGCCATATCGTCGGCAAGCTTCTCCATGGGGTGATAACGATCTCCATCGCATTCGATAGCCAACCGCCTTCCTGCGCCTTCAACGACCATGTCAATCCGGTAGTAGCCAACCGGCCACTGCGACCGGACCCGATAACCCGCCTTCGTCAGGCGCTTTAGCACATCACTCTCGAATGGCGACTCGGTCTTGGCGGCCTCCTGCTCGTTTGCCCGCAGGTAGGCCAGTGGGTCCCGGATGTGTTGCAGCAGCTTGAGTCGGATGTCGCTCGGCTTGAGGTGGCGATCTGGATCGAAGGAGTGAATCACCCACAATTGGTCGCGTGCCCGGCTGGCAGCGACGTTATAGCGCTTCTTGGTCAGCTCGAAAGCACCTTCACCGGTCGTTCGGAGCATTCCTTCGTCGGGCGGACTATCGACCATCGTCAGAAAAATGATGTCCCGCTCGTCGCCCTGGAACTCCCCCGAAATTCCTGCCTGGATACGGCGATTCGCTATGTCGACGCCGGGGATCTCCTTGTGCAGTAGCGACTGGATGAGCAAGGCCTGCGCCTCGCCAAGCATCGAGATCACGCCAATCGTCTTGCCCGCGTAGGTCGGATGCCGAAGCATTGCCTTGATCGTATCGATGATCCGTCGCGCCTCGCCCTTGTTGGTATCGCCTTCACGGATACCATCGACGTGACACGCCACGCACGCGGGCTTGATGGCTGTCGAGTTCGACTCGCGCAAGGGGCGGATCGTACCTTCGTACGAGAGCTGGTTGCTGTAGGCGATGATTTCCGGCACGCACCGGAAATGCTCGACGAGGCGGATCGAATCGCCGAATGACTGCCTGCCGATGTCGTAGATCGAGGACAGGTTGTCAAATAGATGCGCGTTGGGGATGTCCTGGAGCATGGCCTGGCGGAGGTTGTTCAGCATCGCCTGCCCTTGGCCGACGCCCAGCGGCGTTACTTGCTGGTGGTCGCCAACCACGATCACCTGCGTGCCGAGGTAAAGGGGGATCAGCGCATTGAGATCCGCCTGGCTGGCTTCGTCCACGATCACGACGTCGAAGCGGGTGGAACGTGGATCAAAGCTCTCGGCCATGATCGAGATGGGCATGATCCAGACCGGCACCGCCCCGGCACACTGCCTCATCAGCGTCCGCGCTGCCAAGAGTAGATCCTGGCGTCTGTCCAACTGGCGGGTCGAAACGAGTCGTCTGGTCGTATCCAGCCAGCCGACCAATGCCTGACGGATCGATTGATTACCCTGTAGTCGCTCGAGCTGCTTGCCCCAAGCTCTGGCGTCGATGAGCTTTTGGGTGACTTCGCGAAGTCGCTCGCGCTGGCCGTCGACCTCCTGCTGCAACTTATGTGCGTCCAGCCGGTCGCGCTCGACCAGAGTGTCGTGAAGTTGCCGCCACGTCCACGCCATCACGAAATCGCTTGGTATCGTTCCCGCGTCGTGTGGCGGCGCGCGTTGGGTGATCAGCTCCGCCCAACCCGCTGCGACAAGTCGCAGTCTGCCAGCCAGCGCGTCACGTTCGACTACCAGTGGCTTCGCCACATGCAGGCGCCGAGTGTAGTCCAGTGCCGCGGCGTAGGCCTGAGGACTGCGCAAGCGAACAGCGTCAGTGATGAGTCCGAGGCAACCCCTCCTCGCCGCCGTCGGATCGACCTGGGTCGCCAGGTCCATGAGGCGTTTGAAGCCAAGCTCGCATTCGCGCAGTTTGCGTCGGCTTGCCTCCGCCACCAGCGTTGCAGGCAAAATAGACGATACCAGGTGCTCGATCGCGAGGTATTCGGAAATCGGACTGGCCTCTCGCGGAATCCGCATCAGAAGCTGGTCCAGCCTCAGCCCTTCGGCCTTCAACCGGGAGGCGAGTGGCAACCAGAGCGAGCCATACCAGTCGAGGCAGCGTCGCATCTCGGAAACCAGAGCGCGACACGCAAGCTCCGGTTCCTCACCAAGGCTACTGAAAGCTTGCTGGAGACGCTGTCCGATCATCGCATCCCACGGCACCTCCAAGCTTAGACGACAGAGCTTGAGTTCGGCAAGGCGCGCCAGTGCCGCAAAATGGGCAGGGTGGTTGGGTTGCCCGGCCGTGACCCGCGCGGTCTTGATGAACAGCCGCCACTCCGAGCGGGTGGCGAGTTGCAAAAACCCCAGCTTGCCGCCGGCGGCGATGTGCTGGCCGATCTGGATGGCCACCTCACGCTGCTTTTGCACCGGCATTGCGGGCGAAAGCTGGGGGCGTTGATCAAGCACCAGGGCGTGCCTGGAATTCGCCTCCACCGTCCCATTGATATGGGTGATCAGCCGCTCCCAGACATTCCGCTCGCCGCCACCGTGAAGTCCCGCAGTGATCGCGTAAGGGCGCCACGCCTGGCGGCGCAAACCGTCGGAGAACTCGGTAAAGAGCTCGTTCGCGAGGTCCTCAAGGGCTTCGCTGCTTCGATCCGACGGCAGCCAGCGATTGGCACCGAATGCCAGATCCTGGGTGAGCAGGTGCTGATACTCCGCCACCATCGTCTCGAACTGCCGCTCGGAAGGAAGCGCTGCGAGTTCGGGCAAGGGAAGGCGCGCATCCTGCTCCTCCCCGGCAGTGAACTTCGTCCCGAGCAGATACAAGCGTGCCAGCTCCTGTGCAGAAACGCTCAGGTCGGCCCCTGGTCGGACTGGCTGAGGGATCCAGCCATGCGCTTCGCTATGCTGCGCAACGAATCGGGCGCCTTCTGAAGGCGTGAAATGTCGATCACCGACGACGATTTTGCGATATTCGTTTTCGAGCGCCTCGCGCATTTTGTTGGTCGTCTGTCTTGTCTGGCTCAGCAACTCCTGCCGTTCCGTCTCGAAGCGCCGCGCCCTCTGCAACAGGCCCTCGGCTGTATCGCTCGTCAGACGTTCGGTGATCGAACCGATCGCCGACTCCAGGTGTTTGCGTGCATCCTGATCACTGCCGAGAACCGAGACTGCCAGGGGCCGAAGAATCTCGGGCACCTTGTCGCGCACGACACGCAGAGCTTTGGCGGTTTGCGCGGTAACCAGGATGGACTTTCCCTGTGCCAGCAGATGGCCGATCAGGTTGCCGATGGTATGGGTCTTGCCGGTGCCGGGCGGCCCCTGGACGATCACCGAGCCGCTATGCTCCAGCCGGCGGATGATCTGCAGTTGCTCCTCGTTGGCTTCTTTCGCGAGCAGGATGTCGTCGTCGCTGAACCCTGCAGCACGGCCGTTCGCGCCTTCGCCGGTGCCGTTGTCGAGGCCCGCACCCGTCCATCCATCCATGGTGCCGGTGATTTGCGCCAGGGCTGGTGGGAAGATTTCCCGGCCTTCGATGTCGTCGATGATGGCGTCGACGGCATTGGCGATGCCGGCGACACGTTTTCGCAGAACCAGAACCGGGTCGCGGTAGAGACGTGGCGTGGTGCTTGCGCCGTCGCCAGGCGGCGCGTCGAGAAATTCGCCATCGAGCGGCGAAACCGTCTGGATAAACGCTTGCAGAAAGGCGCTGGTGTCTTGCCAGCCGAGCGGATGACAGCCGGAGGCTTCGAGTTCGGCCTTCCGGTTGGCGATGGCGGCTGGAGCGACGTCCCGGAGATCGACGAACAGGGCGCCGTAGATTTCGGGCTCACGATCGGTCTCGTGGATCGTGAATTCGGGGACGGCGGGATCAAAGCGAAGCTCGACGCGCTTGAGCAGAACCGGGTGGTTGATGGTGACTACACCGTCAACCCCGGAAGTGGCTTGCCAGAGAAAGTGGCCATCGGCAGCGAGCAGTTCCAGCTCTTCGCCGTCCTTCTCAACAAGCGAGTAGATATCGTAGAAGACCTGGAAGAAAGTCATTGCCTTGCGTGCGGCGAGTTCAGGTTCGACCCAGGCATTGCGCTGTGCCGACCAAGCGGTGAAGTCAAGACGTCGTCTGTGGTCGTCGTCAAAGCGAACCGTGACCGTCTGGCCTTCCTGGTCGGTGAGGTTTTGACTTTCTGCGACGGTGGCCGCTTGTGTAGGGTCATCCCAGTTCGGTAGCAGCCAGGAACTGATCGACGCAGGCGGCGCGGGGCTGCGCGTGAGCATGGGGCGCTTCACGCGCAGCAGGGTGTCAGGAACCTCCGAAGTGGTTTCCGTCTGCAGCGGCCGGAAGATCTGCACGGTCGGATGATTCGGCAGGTCGGCCAGCCTGACCACTTTCGGCTGTTCCGCGAGAACTCGAACAGGCCGGAAGCGAAGCTCGTTGGCGGCCTTCAGGAAGTGGTAGAGCTGCAGGATTTTGCTCTTGACCGTCACGAGAAATTACCTCTTGGCTCGCTCTGTGCATGGCGGTAGCGCGTCGGGTAGGACGATACGACGCTTTCGCTCAGCCCTTGCTCGCGAAACACATGGCGCCGCTGTGGTGACCCGTGAGTGTACGGCTCGTGCTTGCCAGGAAATTTGCTGAGTTCGGAGGAGTTCCATTCCCTAATCGGATAGGTGCTGACGGGGCTGCCAACTAAGATTCTGCTAGGGTTCATCGCCCGGTCCCCTGCATGTCCTCAGGGCCAAGGACCACCTCAATCCCTTTGCCTTCAGCGTACTGTTTCCAACGCTCCCAGTACATGCCCTGTGGCAGGAGAGTCAAATCGTCCGTGGCGCACTGTCCGTCGCGGTCACGTTCGTCCAGCCCATAAGGCAGAATTACTCCGCCGACGTCGGTCAACACAAACCGGTTGTGCAGAGGGTCGCCACGAGTAGGATTTTTCAGGACAGAAATCTTGACCGCTAACCCATTGGGAACCAGTGCGGCCAAATGGCAACGAGCCTGACGCACGATTTCTGCAGCAACATTGGCTTCTTCTTTACGACGTTTCCCGATTTCCTGTTCGTTGGTCGGTTTCGCTGTTTCCTTGAAATGTCGCTCGACACCAGTGATCAGCGAAATGACTGGGCTTGATGAAACAGCTCGTGGCTGCATCGCGGTCTGGCGCATGATTTCAGCAAAGGGGTCTTGGAATCGCTTCTTGCTAGCGTCGAAGTACGGATCAATTAGAAAAATTTTGCTCGCCGCCTGAAGGAGGGGCCGGAGCCTGGAGGCAATGTCGGCCGCTGATTTGCGAGTCGTCTTAATCGTGGGCAAACGCCAGTGCGGATCCCGCACGTTGCGGATATTCTCTTCGGTGATCACGTCAGCGGGTGAATCCTCGGGGCGTCGGCGAGCAAATATGGCGTGGAAAGGCCGTTGGAAGTGCTCATTGATTGCTTCCTCTAACCATGCTGCCCTTTGGGGCAGGTGGATCTGCCGCAGCACCATGCAATCGGTCAGGATCTGCAAAAACGCGTCGAGTGTAGGTTGAGTGTTGGCCACGTCGGGGTGACCGTAATCGTAATCGTAGCGAGCGAGGAAATCGGCAAAGACCAACCCCTTCCAATCCGTGGGGAAGTCCGAAACCAGCCGCCGGCAGTCCAGGCCGAACTGGCTCACGCAGCAGCCGTCACCCGCCAAAGCCCAATCGACAACGAGCGATGGTTCCAGCGCGTATTCGTAGATCATTTCCCACCCTGCCATTTCGATTCCACTCGCTCTCGAATCTCTTTCGGCAACGCCTCATGCATTCGCTCGGGGAAAAACCCCCGCGGCCAGCGACTCACGAACTTGCCAGTCTGGTCGATGTCAATCGAGACAATCTCCATCCGCTCGGCACCCGATCGCTCGACATAGAGCACGCTGAGATCATCACGTGAAAAATCGGGAAGTTCTGATGGCAATTCGCTTCCTGCTTTTTCGCGTATCCGGCGCAACAGACGAAGCATCAGATGCTCGCTATGCGTTTCAATGAGAAAACTCATCCCCCTCTTCTTGACACCTTCGATGAACAGATCGCCCAGGGCGACCTGCATTGCCGGGTGAATGTGAAGCTCTGGCTGCTCGATGGCCACTAGGCTCCCACCAGGCACCACCGCGCCAACAACGATCGGCAACACCTGCGAGATGCCGACGCCAACATCGGAAGGGTCGAGTCGTAGGCCGGTTCGCCTCTCAACGAGCTTGATTTCCGTGCTCTTCGGAGCCTCCTTGAGCAGGTCGAGAAGCCGTGCCCTATCAATATCGCCGTCAACAGCCTTCTGGAAAGCTCCGGCATCCACTTGAGCCAGATGCTTTCTCTCCAATCCGTATCCGGAGTTCAGGCGATCTTTGCCGGCAAGCCACTCACTCACCTGGTCGATCAGCTCGGAAGAGTTACCTTCGCTTTCCAGCGCCTTCCACGCAGCGAGTCCTTCTGACCAGTCGCTCAGCTCGCCTGATGGCGTGCTCTCGCGCGGCGGTCGGGCTCGCAACGGGCCGATATAGCGCAAGCCTTGCAAACAGTCCTGGACTAGCTTTCCCGGCCCGAAGATCAATCGGGCGAGAAATGCCGTACCCTCCCAAGCCCGCATTTTTGCAATCTCGATGTAATCCAAGTCGGACGGCTCGTAGTCGCCCCGGCGCTGTTCGAAATCGGAGTCTGATTCCGGAAGGTTCAGAGTTTCTATGACGGAAAAATCGGGAATTGGATCTTGGTGCTTGCGAAGCCAGTGCTGTTTGAGGCCGAGAAAGACCGACCTTTTCTTATAGAACCGCGGCAGGATGTCAGGGAGGCTTGGTACCGGTTCGTCTTGCTGCTCGCGAGTAGACTCTCTGTCTTCCTCAAGGTCCCACGACCTCAACTGCCGCTCTTCATCCGTGGGCGGGCGACTGACTGCGGCATTGCACCAGTCGAACTTTGCGACCTTGAGCTCCTCACTTTCTCGCTCGATGCGGATCAAATCCGAACCATTTAAGCCGAGGGTATAGGCGAAGGAAACGGCCTTACGCGCCTCTTCGTTCCATCGCACCTCGATCTCGACTTTCGCCGACTGGATCGAATCCAGAATATCTGACTGTCTCCGATACAACTGTTCCACCCTACTTTCCGCCGCGGGCGAGAGGGCCGATGGAAGCTGGTACGTGGGCGCCATCTCGGGCAATTCGCCGCCCGTCAAATCCATGAACAAGGCGATCCGGACAGTCCGATTGAGATCCTGCCCATGCACAAAATTCCGGAAACCACCCAAATCCAGAGCCCGCCCGGAAACCGGGGTTGTGATGGCATCCAGATTACGCCGCTCCAGCACGTCCTTCATGTAGAGCAGCGCATGCAGGATCGTGCTCTTGCCGGCGCTGTTGGCTCCGAACAGCAGCGTGATGGGTTTCAGGTCCACGCGCACTCGCTCGGAGATGCCCTTGAAGTTCTCAATTTCTATCGCGGTGATGCGCATTTCGAATCCTTGTTGGCTAATGTTTCCGGCGCCGTAAAACTGCTGTCAAACATGCCGTGTTGAAAATCCCTACGTCTATCCATTAGCAACTAGCGTGCCAGGTGGTCACCGCTGCGCCCTGTTCACTTCTCCGGGTGCCCGGCGCCATAGCGGTTCATCCAGTTAGTGAAGGTCTGGTAGTTGCCAAAACCCAGTAGTCTGGCGGCCTGTGTCTTGTTGTTGCGGGTATGAGTAAGCGCACGTTCGATGTAATGGCGTGCTACCTGGGCCATCAGCGCCTCCAGCTCAACGCCGGAGTCTAGCGACCGATTCAGGAGGTCGTGCTCACCGGGCAAGGACCGCGGCGAGAGCAGGATTGCATCGCTGATCGCCTCCCGGCTGATGGTTTCGTCGTCGGACCAGACGGCGGCGCGCTGGAGCGTGTTGAGCAACTCGCGGATATTGCCGGGCCAGGGATGCTGAAGCAGAAGATTTCTTGCGGAAACACAGATTTTCTTGTGCTGGATGCCCAATTCCGCGCCGGCAGCATTGACCTGTCGCAGGAGCGCATCGATCAGCAACGAGCGGTCGCCGGCACGTTCGCGCAGTGGTGGCAGCTTGATGATCGCTACCGCCAGTCGATAGAAGAGATCTTCGCGGAAGTTGCCCTCGGCAACCTCGCTGATCAGCGTGCGGTTGGTGGCGGCAACGACTCGGACATCGACTTTCCTGGCTTGGCTGGAACCGACGGGAGTGACTTCGCCTTCCTGCAGGGTACGCAGCAACTTGACCTGGATCGCTTTCGGCAACTCGCCGATCTCGTCGAGAAACAGCGTGCCGCCGTCGGCGCGCTCGAAGTGGCCCTTGCGGTCGCTCGCCGCTCCGGTGAAAGAGCCCCGGCGGTGACCGAAAAACTCGGACTCGACCAATTCGGGCGGGATGGCACCGCAATTGACCGCGATGAAGGACCTGGCCGCACGCGGGCTGGCCTGGTGGATGGCGCGCGCCATCAATTCCTTGCCGGTGCCGCTCTCGCCTTCGATCAGGACCGGGATCGACCGGATCGCCACGCGCCTCGCCAGCGCGATGACTCGTTGCATCGCCGGGCTGCGATGGATGATCGCCGCAAACTCGGCACTTTCGTCAGGCAGGCCTTGCGCGAGGGTGGCCAGGCGTTGGTCGGATTGCTGCAGCAGCTTGGGGATGAATTCGGCCGCGATGTCGAAAGGAACGTCCGCTTCCTGCACGCCAGCTTGTGGGGACGACTGAATCAGCCGCGCTGGATGGGTCGTTTTCGCCAGCAGTATCCAGACCGCAGCCATGGCGGGCGTGCCGGGGCTGAGGTGATATGTCAGATGGGCCTTGCGGCGGTCAATGGTTGCGAGCGCCTCGACGGCGCGCTGATAGATCTCGCCGAAATCGATCGGCGAGGACAGTGTGACCGGACGCAACTGAATCCTGGCGGCGGTTCGCGAGCTCAGCCACTTGATGTAGGGCTCGGACTGCTCCGACGGAAAATCGCTGAGCAGGAGGATCTCGTCGTAATCGCCGGCCTGCACGCCTTGCGCCAGCGGCCCGACGCCGGCTTCCGGATCGCCCGCCGCTGCCCTGAGATCGGTTCGGCCTAGCCAGGAAAGGAGGACGGCTTTTGACATGCAATTATTCTTTTTGGGAATAAGCTATGCTATGCCCTGGCGGCCAGAAGGACAACTGGACGGTTGGCAGGGAACTGGTTTCGGCAATGCGCCAGGAAAGCGGTCGAGGGTGCCTCCATGCTTTTCCTGGCAGGGGCGCACGGGCAGGCATCAGGCGTGGCGGCGATGTCGGCTCGCCCAAATTGCTCCGGGTGTAGCGCGCGGCACCGGCGTCGGTGATGAACGAGTAATTCTGTCACGCTCGCGGCGATCGCTTCTCGGGCCAACTTCCGGTGTCGCGTTCAGGTAATTCCGGACGCCGCAATGTCACTCCTGAAACGCTGTCCCCACGTCACGAGCGCTGTGCAGGACGCGCGCAATCCGGACAACGTTCTCATCGGAGCGGTAGAAAATGAGGTAACGCCGGTGCGGCAGAACTCGCACCCCATCGCCCAGCTCGGGGCGCGGCGCGCCGCGCCGATGCCCGGCTGAGTGACGAGCCTGCCGCACTCCGCTTCAAGCTCATCCACGAACGAATTCGCACGAGCCGGATTGTCCTGCGCAAATGAAGGAGGCGATCTCGATCAGGTCGAGCTGGCTGTCGGGCGAGAACTCCAGACGCATCACTCCGCATCTCTTCGCGTCACTCCCCATCACCGGCGGCAATCTTGTCGATCCGCCGCCGCAGGTTTTCGAACACCTGCCCGGCTGGAATTCCCGGGCCACCTTGCATGCCTCTCTGCACTTCGGCTCGTAGCGCCTCAAGCTTGAGGGCGCGCAGCTTTTCCTGGTCTTCGAGCATGCGCAGTCCTTCGCGGATGACCTCGCTGGCGTTGTTGTATCGTCCCGACGAGAGTTGTGACTTGACGAACTCCTCGAAGTGGGAGCCGAGCGCGACACTGGTTGGCATGGCAGACCTCCAACTAATAGTTAGTGACTCCTGTTTTTATGCTTCCGCTGCAGCTGTGTCAATCGCCGTTTGCTTGCGCCATTACCCAGGAGTCAGGCAGAGCAGCGGTTGTTCCACAAATGTTTCCTTGTTCCACGCGACGCCGACCACCCCCAACGCAGGGCCGCGCGTCCTTGAGTATTGTTGCACTCGCGTGCGTCTATCCAGAGCAGCATATTCACCCTATGAACCGACTTCGATTCCTTGGTGATTCGCTCAAGTGCTTGCGGGAGTTCCCCGAGAATGTCAGGCACGATGCGGGCCGCCCACTGGACAAGGTGCGGGGTGGCGAGCAGCCCGATGATTTCAAGCCCATGCCTGCCGCCGCGAAGGCGTCGAGGAAATCCGGGTGTGGGACGACACCGGCACCTACCGGGTGATCTAATCCGTCCGGTTGTCCGATGCGGTCTATGGGTGCTGTGCGCTCTCCAGAAGAAAACGCGGACGACCGCCAGACGCGACGTCGAATTTGCCAGTGTAATGCTGCGTTCTTGATGAGACTTTTGGCGACTGCTGAAAGCAGGGCGAAAACCCTGTGGTGGCTGCAATTCGCATGGTCCATGCCGGGGCGGCCCTCGTCGCCACTCCCAGCGCTCATGCCCTACACACGGTCACGGTCATTGCGAGGAGGCGAAGCCGACGCGGCAATCCAGAGAGGTTTTGCTCTTCGCGTGGTTGATGCAGCGGAAGATAGTAAGAAGATGGAACTGGATTGCCGCGTCGGCTGTGCCTCCTCGCAATGACGAGCGGGCTGGCGTGTCGCCGCCTTCCTGACGAGACTTTCAACAAGCCCGACCTGCAGCGCGCTACCCCTGCGGTGGTGGGGATGAATATGTTCCATACTGCGTGCAACCCTACATAAGGAGACGATTCACCGAACTGACGAGCGGTAGCGCGCGCTGAAAGTCTCATAAAGAATTCAGCAGTACGCTAGATTCCGGTGATCAGCAAATCGAGGGCGGCGACGATCTCGTCTCGATGCTGTGTGAGATCGGCGACCTTGGTGCCAAGGCGCCTCACCGGAATTCCCGCGAGCTGCGGAGTGAGCATGGCGTATTGTTCTCCCGCGACTTCGAATACCGGAGTGAGCGTCCTGAGCAGCTTGCCCTTCGTTGCCTCAGCCGGGCAGAGGCACCACCACTCGGGTTCCGAGTTCGGCAATCAGGTCGCTCTGCACATCCAGTAGCAGCGGGTAATCGGCGGTGGTCTCCGGGTTCGGATTCCGGTAGACGGCGAACTGAGGCATTAGAAGGACCGCAGCCCATCGCTGAACACCCCATGTTATCGCTGAACACCCCATGTTTCTCGACGTGATCGTTGTAGGCGGCGATGGCTGCCCTGTTTTCGAGCAGCCATTGTTCACGCAGTCGTTTCCTGAGAGCTTCGAGCAAAGCCTGTTCCAGGGTGGCGGAGAGATTGATGCCCATTTCCCTCGCTTTGCTCAGCAGGTCCGCATTGATGCTGAGGTTTGTTGCCTTCTTGGGAGCCTGGGTGTTGTACGCGGCGTGCATGTCGGGCGTCCTGTTCGTGAGCATGCGCATAGTCTATACGCATCACGATACGCAAAGCGAGGGCGGTCTTCCTGCTATGTGCGTGACGGTACGGCGTGTGCGACTGTGTGGCGTTGCTGGAGGCGCAGCCGTCATTGCAGGCCCGCTGCGCCGCGCATGGAGCCCGGCCGGCTGGCGCGCATGCGCGAGCGCGTTCCCCATAAAATGGCAGTTATTGCCAGTTCTTGTCGTTGGTGGCACTTTGAGCGCGGTAAGGAGGTGTGCCATGCAAAGCATGAATATTTCGCTGCCCGACCCCTTGAAGCAGTTCGTGGATGGACAGATTGCCCAAGGCCGCTACAGCAGCGTGAGCGAATACGTGCGCGAGCTGATCCGCGCCGACGAGAAACGCAAAGCCGAAGAACAGCTCGAAGCGAAGCTGTTGGAAGGGCTGAGTGGCGCTGAGAGTGAACTGACCCCGGCGGACTGGAGCGTGATCCGCAGGGAGGCCTTGGCCAAGGTCGAAGCGCGCAAGAAACCGCGCTGATGCCGCCGGTCACCAAGCGCGCGGCGGCGCGGCACGACTTGGTGGAGCACTTCGTCTAGCTGGCCGAAAACGCCGGGCTGGAGGTGGCCGAACGTTTTCTGAGCCGCGCCGAAGCCAGCTTCGCCGACCTGGCGCGGCAGCCCATGATGGGCGCACCGGTAACGCTCAAGCATCCTGAGCTGGCGGGCATGCGCAAATGGCAGGTCAGGGATTTCGACAGTCATCTGGCGTTCTACCAGTCGCGCCCCGGTGGCGTGTCGATCGTGCGCGTGCTGCACGCGGTCAGCGACTGGTGGAGCCTGTTGGGATTCGAGGTGTAGCGGGGCAGCGGATACTGTCTTGGCCCTTCGGCTGATGGTGTCGATGAATTGATGGAGGTGCCATCCCGCGGGAAGTGGTCGTACGCTGGCCGGTTTGCTGGACTGCCGCGTCGCTACGCTCCTCGCAGTGACGGTGTGGAGGGCGGCGGCGTGGCGTGGGCGAACGGGTGGCATGGCTACGGCGCGAGCGGTCATTGCGAGCGCAGCGAAGCAATCCAGGGGGCAGTGGTTCGCGCGAAGGCGACTTTCATACTCCCTCAACCAGCTCTCGGGGCGTTTTTTCGGAAAGGCGGGTGTTTCTTTGTTTCGGTAAATATTGACAATTGTCGATGTTGTGGAACACTCTTGCCGGATGAGTGAGCTTGCTGAAAGACTGCTTGATTTCGTACGGTCACGGGGCCTGATCCGCCCATGTGATCTGACAGATCTCGGAATTCCGCGCGTATTGCTGACTCGCGCTGTTCGTCGTGGCGGTCTCGAGCGCGTCGGACGCGGGCTCTATGGGCTGCCAGGGCGGGATATCTCGGTGCAGGGGTCGCTGGCTGAGGTGGCACTCCGGGTGCCTAGAGGTGTCGTTTGCCTGCTCTCTGCCCTTCGTTTTCACGGCTTGACGACGCAAGCCCCGTTCGAGGTGTGGCTGGCCATCGAGAACAAGTCCATCGCCCCGAAACTTGATTACCCGCCGCTGCGCATCGTGCGTTTTTCTGGTGCAGCGTTCACCGAGGGTGCTGAGGAACACATCGTGGATGGCGTGACTGTCAGGGTCACTGGCGTCGCCAAAACGGTGGCCGACTGTTTCAAGTTTCGCAACAAGATCGGTCTTGATGTCGCCCTCGAAGCGCTACGTGAAGCTTGGCAAGGAAAACGTATGAGTAGCGACGAGATCTGGCGTTACGCCAAGATTTGTCGCGTGGCTAACGTGATGCGTCCGTACCTGGAGAGTTTGGGGTGAGCGCACGGAACCTCGGCGCCTCAGTCCGCGGCCGCTTGCTCAACAAGGCACGGGCCGAAAACCAGGATTTCGGTCTGCTACTTACCCGGTATGCTTTGGAGCGCATCCTCTTCCGTCTGAGCATATCCGCTCAGCGCGACCAATTCCTGCTCAAGGGAGCGTTGCTGTTCGATCTATGGTTCGAGGTGCCACATCGGCCTACCCATGACGCCGACCTTCTTGGTTTCGGTTCAGCCGAAATCCCGCACCTGGAAGAGGCTTTCCGAGGCATTTGTCGCATTGAGGCCGAAGATGGCATCGTCTTCCAGCCGGATTCGGTGCGGGCCATCGAGATTCGCAAGGAGGCCAGCTACGCGGGCGTACGGATCACGCTGATGGGCTTGCTGGACAGCGCCCGCTGTCCGCTACAGATTGATGTCGGATTCGGTGACGCCCTCATCCCCGCTCCAGATGAGGTGTGCTATCCGGTCATTCTGCCCGAGATGCCGGAACCGCGACTGCGCGCTTATTCCCGCTATACGGTTGTTGCGGAAAAGCTGGAGGCACTGGTATCGCTCGGAATGTTGAACAGCCGCATGAAGGACTTCTTCGATCTCTGGGTGCTGGCGAAACGCTCGGAATTCGATGGTGAAATACTGGCCCGTGCGGTGGCAGAGACCTTCCTGCGGCGGCAGACCAGGTTGCCAGAAGGCATGCCGGTCGGCTTGAGTGACGAATTTCTCGACGACGTCCAGAAGCAAAAGCAGTGGCTGGCTTTCCTTCGCAAGAACACCCTCGACGCGATACCGCTGCCGACGGTTGTGCGCGAGCTTCGCGACTTCCTGTTGCCGGTGTTGGCCGCGACCTCGGTGAGTGGGGGTCTAGATCTGGTGTGGCAGCGGGCAGACGGGTGGCGAACGCGTGCGTAGGTTTTTCTGACGCTTGCGGCAGCTGGCCTGCTGACCTTGTCACTGTCTGGAGAGTGGCCATCAGCATAGCTTCCGCTGCCGTTCCAAGTTATCGTTCGAGCCTTGCTTGACCTTCCCTGATACCCCGTTCCCGGAGTTTGCTTTGACCTCGCCTGCTTTGACCCCTGGCCTGATGCTTGTCCATGGCAATCAACCCGAGATGCTGCGGGACTTGCTCGTCGAATGGATGAAGCGCTATCCGTTGGCGCCGCTGGAGAACGAGATCATCCTGGTGCAGAGCAATGGCATCGCGCAGTGGTTGAAGCTGGCGCTGGCGGCCGATGCGACGGACAGCGATGGCAACAGTGATGCGCACGGCGATGCGCCGGGCGAGCATGGCGGTTGCGGGATTGCCGCGGCGCTGGAGATTTCTCTGCCGGCGCGTTTTCTGTGGCAGGTTTATCGCGCGGTACTCGGGCGGCAGGCGGTGCCGGAGAATTCGCCGTTCGACAAGGGGCGGCTGCTGTGGCGGCTGATGCGCCTGCTGCCACAGGTGATGGGTGCTCCCGAATACGCGCCGCTGCTGGGTTTTCTGGCCGCTGACAGCGACCGCCGCAAGCGTTTCCAGCTCGCCGAACGCCTGGCCGACCTCTTCGATCAGTATCAGGTGTACCGCGCCGACTGGCTGGCGGCCTGGGCCGCCGGTGACGATGTGCTGATCGATGCGCGCGGGCGGCAGACGCCGCTCGCCGGCGAGCAACGCTGGCAGGCCGCGTTGTGGCGGGCGCTGCTTGCCGACGTAGACGATGGCGTTGCAGATGCCATAGAGGGCGGCGTGGGCGGGCCGGGTGAGGGTCGGGAAGGGCGCTCGAGCGCCGGCCGCGCAGCAGTGCATGAAGCTTTTCTCGCTCGCGCCGAAAACTGGCCGCCGGGCGAGGCGCCCGCCGGTCTGCCGCGGCGGGTGATGGTCTTCGGCATTTCCAGCCTGCCGCGGCAGTCGCTGGAAGTGCTGGCGGCGCTCGGGCGGTGGACGCAGGTGCTGATGTGCGTGCACAACCCCTGCCAGCATTACTGGGCCGACATCGTCGCCGATCGCGAGCTGCTGCGTCGCGTGCAGGCGCGTCAGCAGCGGCGGCAGGGGGCGCCGGTGGAAATCTCCGAGGAGCTGCTGCACCTGCACGCGCAACCGCTGCTCGCTGCCTGGGGCAAGCAGGGGCGCGATTTCATTGGCCTGCTCGACGAGCATGACGACGAACGGGCGCGCGCGCATACGCTGTCGCAGTTCCTGGCCATCGAGCAACGCATCGACCTGTTCAAGGCCTTTGGCGGCAAGACGCTGCTGCAGCAACTGCAGGACGATATCCTGGAATTGCGCCCGCTGCAGGAGACGATCGAGCTCTGGCCGGCGGTCGATCCGGGGCGCGACGCGTCGATTCGCTTCCACATCGCGCACAGTGCGCAGCGCGAGGTCGAGATCCTGCACGATCAGTTGCTGGCCGCCTGCAACGCCGACGCCAGTCTGCGCCCGCGCGACATCATCGTCATGGTCCCGGATATCGATACCTACGCGCCGCACATCCAGGCGGTGTTTGGCCTGCTCGAGGCCAGCGATTCGCGTTACCTGCCGTTCAGTGTTGCCGACCAGGGGCAGCGCCATTTTGACCCGTTGGTGAATGCACTCGAGAAATTGCTCGATCTGCCACAGTCCAGGCTGGCAGTCAGCGATATCCTCGACCTGCTCGACGTACCGGCGCTGCGCCAGCGCTTTGCTATCGCTGAAGACGACTTGCCGCAATTGCATCGCTGGATACGCGGCGCAAATATCCGCTGGGGCCTGCACGCCGAGCAACGCGCCAGCCTCGATCTGCCGCCGCAGGCGGATGCCGCGGCGGCGAACAGCTGGCTGTTCGGCTTGCGGCGGATGCTGCTTGGCTATGCCGTCGGTGCCGACGCGGCGGCCTGGCAGGAGATCGAGCCGTACGACGAAATCGGTGGCATAGACGCCGCTTTGCTCGGGCCGTTGCTGCAATTGTTCGACGCGCTGGATGCGAGCTGGCGGACACTGCGCGAGCCGGCGACGGTGGCGGACTGGTGCCTGCGCCTGCGTCAGCTGATGGCGGATTTCTTCGCCACCGACGAGGGTGGCAGTGGCAGCAGTGGCGACAGTGGCGACGGCTACACGCTGCTGCAACTCGATACCGCGCTGGAGCGCTGGCAGGAGGCCTGCGACGAGGCGGCGCTGGGCGAAGCGCTGCCCTTGTCGGTGGTCGGTGACTATTGGCTGAGCCGGCTCGACGAGGGCGGCCTGTCGCAGCGCTTTTTCGGTGGCGTGGTCACCTTCGCCACGCTGATGCCGATGCGCGCCATTCCCTTCCGCCGTGTCTGTCTGCTGGGCATGAACGATGGCGACTACCCGCGCAGCCGCATCCCGATGGATTTCGACTTGATGGTCCACGACTACCGCCCGGGCGACCGTTCGCGGCGCGAGGATGATCGTTATCTGTTCCTCGAAGCGCTGCTCTCGGCGCGCGAAGCCCTGCACGTCTCGTGGGTCGGCCGCAGCATCAAGGACAACAGCCTGCGACCGCCTTCGGTACTGGTCGGACAGCTGCGCGATCATCTCGCCGCCGGCTGGATGCTGGCCGAGAGCACGGCTCAGGGGAAAGCTGCGCGCGCCAGCACCAGCCCTGGCGAGGCCCTGCTCGCGGCGCTGACCATCGAGCACCGGCTGCAGCCTTTCAGTAGCGACTATTTCCCCGCGCACCCGCAGGCGTCAAGGCTGTTCACCTACGCGCAGGAATGGCGGCCGGATGCCGCTGGCGGAGCCGGCACCAGCGAGCTTGCGTCCGCTAGCGCCGGTCTGCTGCCGCCGCTGCTGCGCGAGGAGCCGCTGAGCCTGCAGGATCTCGGCGACTTCCTCAAGCAGCCGGTGCGGGCTTTCTTTCGTCAGCGCCTGAACGTTTCCTTCGAGCGCGACGATCCGGCCAGCGAGGATCAGGAGCCTTTCGATCTCGACGGCCTGGGTCGCTGGCTGTTGCAGGACGAGCTGATCCGGGCGCAGGCGGTGGCTGTCGAGCAGGGCCAGGACCTGGTCGCCGCGCGCGCGACGCGGCTGGCGAGCATGGCGCGCCGCGGCGATCTGCCGGCCGGAGGCTTCGGCGAGGCGCTGGCCGAGGAACTGCTGGCGCCGATGGATGCGCTCTTCAGCCGCTATCAGGCGGCGCTGGCGCGCTGGCCGCAGATGTTGGACGGCGAGGAGGAAATTCGCTTCCAGGCGCTTGTCGACGGGCAGGCGCTGGAGCTGGCCGACTGGCTGGGCGGCATTCGCCTCGATGGCGCGGGGCAGCGCGGGCGGGTGGTGCTGGAGAGCAGCGATCTGGTCAGCAACAACCATTACCGTGGCGACCGTTTGATCCGCCACTGGGTGCGGCACCTGGCGCTACACGTCGCCGGCGGGCCGCTGACGACGCTGGTCCTCAGCAAGGTCGGCGACGTCGAATTGCCCGCTCTCGATCCGGCTCAGGCCGAGTCGCATCTGAACGCGCTGCTGGCGGCATGGCAACGGGGCATGCGCGAACCCTTGCCGCTGGCCGCGCGGACGGCTTTCGACTTCCTGAAGGCGGGGCCCGACAAGGCCCGCGAGACCTACGAAGGCAGCTCCTGGCAGCCGAGCGGTGAGCGCCAGACTGACGCCTATCTATTGCGTGCCTTTCGAGACTTCGCTGCGCTCACTGCCAGCGGCGAGTTCAAGACCCTCGCCGAGCGTCTCTTGCGGCCCTTGCTCGAAGCGATTCCGGCCAAGGCCAGGGGCGAGACCGCGAACGGTGCTCAGGCTGGCAAGGCCGCCGGAGCGTCGGCATGAGCAGCGTCCCGCTCGCGGCAGGGGCCGCCACCCTCCTTACTGCGAACGCCGCGCCTGCAGCACTGGACGCGCTGCGCTTTCCCTTGCGTGGCAGCCGCCTGATCGAGGCCAGCGCGGGTACCGGCAAGACTTACACCATCGCCGCGCTCTACGTTCGCCTGGTACTCGGCCACGGTGGCGAGGATGCCTTCGGGCGGGCGCTGACGCCGGGCGAAATTCTCGTCGTCACTTTCACCGAGGCGGCGACGCAGGAGCTGCGCGACCGTATCCGTCATCGTCTCGCCGAAGCGGCTGCCTGTTTCCGTGTCGATCCGGGGAGCGTCAGTAGCCCGTCGGCGGGCCAGGATCTATTGCACGAGCTGCGCGCAGAGTATTCGCCGGAGCAATGGCCGGCCTGCGCCCGCAAGCTGCAACTGGCGGCCGAAGCGATGGACGAAGCGGCCGTGTCGACCATCCACGGCTGGTGCAACCGCATGCTGCGCGAACACGCTTTCGACAGCGACAGTCTGTTCACCCAGACCCTGGAGACCGACCAGCGCGAGCTGCTCGGTGAAGTCGTGCGCGACTACTGGCGCAGCTTCATGGTGGCGCTCGCTGCCGAGGCGGTGGCCGAGCTGCGGCAATGGTGGTCGGGCCCGGAAGCTCTGCAGGGCAGTATTCGCGACCTGGTCGACTATGTGCATCTGCTCGACGAATTGGCGCTGCCGCCAGCGGAGGCCTTGGAGAAGGCGCTCGGCGCGAAGCGGCAGCGCCTGGCCGAGCTCAAGGCGCCCTGGCTGCACTGGCTCGATGAGCTGCAGTTGCTGCTCGACGGGGCGCGCGATAACAAGCAGTTCAATGGCGCCAAGTTGAAAAAGAATAACTACGACGACTGGCTGCAGAAGCTGGCGCGGTGGCGTGACGAGCGCGACAGCGTGAGCCCGGGGCTCACCGACTCGGCAAAGCGGCGCCTGACACCGCTTGGCCTGGCCGAAGTCTGGAAGGCCGGTGATCCTCCAGCACATCCCGCACTCGAGGCCATCGCCGCGCTTGATGCAGAGCTGGCGGCACTGCCGAATGCGCGCCAGGAACTGCTCTGCCACGCCGCGCGCTGGGTGGCCGGACGCTTTGCCTCCGAGCAGGCGCGCCGCGCGCAGATGGGTTTCAACGACCTGTTGACCCGCCTCGACGCCGCCTTGCATGGCGCCAAGGCTGTCCGCCTCGCGGCGATCATCCGCCGCCAGTTCCCGGCGGCGCTGATCGACGAGTTCCAGGATACCGATCCGGTGCAGTACCGGATTTTCGACGCCGTCTATCGTATTGCCGATAACGTCCCGGACACCGCGCTGATCCTGATCGGCGACCCCAAGCAGGCGATCTATGCTTTTCGCGGTGCCGACATCCACACCTATCTGGCCGCCAGGCGGGCCTGTGCCGACCGGCTGCATACCCTGAAGACGAACTTCCGCTCGACCGGCGCCATGGTTGCCGCGAGCAATCACTGCTTTGCCGTCGCTGAAGCAAGCGCGGCCGGGAGCGGTGCTTTCCTGTTCCGCCGCGAAGACGCCAATCCGGTGCCTTTCATCGCCGCCGAAGCCAAGGGGCGCGCGGATGCATGGCAGGCCGACGGCCAGCCGCTGCCGGCGCTTACCACCTGGCACTTGCCAGCGAACGCAGACGGCAAGCCTCTGAGCAAGGACGCTTATCTTGAGCAGATGGGGGCCGCCTGCGCCAGCGAGATGGTGCGCTTGCTCAATCTCGGCCAGGTGGGGCAGGCCGGCTTTGTGGGCCCGGCGGGGGCGAAATGGCTGCGCCCGGCGGACATGGCGGTACTGGTCAACAATCGCCAGGAGGCCGATGCCATCCGCGCGGCGCTGGCGCAACGTGGTCTGCGCAGCGTCTATCTGTCCGACAAGGACTCGGTCTTTCAGAGTCCGCAGGCTGCGGAGTTGCAGTACTGGCTCGCCGCCTGCGCCGAGCCTGACGACGCGCGCCTGCTGCGTGCCGCGCTGGCGACCAGTACGCTCGATCTGAGCTGGCAGGAACTCGATCGCCTGAACCATGACGAGCTGGCCTGGGAGGCGCGCGTCCTGCAGTTTCGCGCTTACCGCGACTGTTGGCGCCGTCAGGGCGTGCTTCCGATGCTGCGTCGCCTGCTCAACGATTTTCATCTGCCGGAGCGGCTGCTTGGCCAGGGCAGGGCGGGTGACGACGGCCAGGGAGGGGCGATCGCTGCCCACGACGCGAACAGCGGCAGCCTGCAGGTCCATGAGAGCAACGCGATCAACGCGATCAACGGCGAGCGCATCCTGACCAATGTGCTGCACCTCGCCGAGTTGCTGCAGCAGGCGAGCACGCTGATCGACGGTGAGCACGCGCTGATTCGCTATCTGGCCGAGCAAGGGCAGGACGCGGCGAGCAATGCTGGCGACGCACGCCAACTGCGCCTGGAAAGCGATGCCGATCGGGTGCAGGTGGTGACCGTGCATAAGTCGAAAGGGCTCGAATACCCGCTGGTCTTCCTGCCGTTTGCGTGCAACTACCGGCTGGCCAAGGGCAGCGATCTGCCGTTGAAGTGGCACGACGAGGAGGGCCGCCTGCAGCTCTCGCTCGCCGCCGATCCGGGTGTCGTGGAGAAAGCGGACGGCGAGCGCCTTGCTGAAGACCTGCGCAAGCTCTACGTCGCGCTCACCCGCGCCCGTTACGCGACCTGGGTTGGCGTGGCGCCGCTCACGGCTCTGGAACGTAGTGCGCTGGCCTATTTGCTCGGCGGCGGGCAGGCGATCGCCGCCGGCGATAGCAGCGCTTTGGCGCAGGCACTACAGGCCTGGCGCGACGGCTGTCCGCATATCGTCGTCGCAGCGGCGCCGGCAGCCGGCAGCGAGCGTTTCGCGCCGTGCGGCGAGGCTCCGGCGGTCGGTGCGGCAAGGCGCTCGCAGCGTGTCGCCGGCGCGCATTGGTGGATCGCCAGCTATTCGGCCCTGAAGACCGAGGGCGGGAGTGGTGCCGCCGCCCTCGCTCCCGCCCCCGCCGCCGAGACGCCGAACGAAGCCGTCTTCCAGGAGGCCTTGCGGGCGCTGGCCGCGCAGAATGCCGTGCCGGAAGCGGAACCAGTGCCGCTGTCCGGGCGGCGGCCGGCCGCGGTGGCAGCGGCAAGCGAGGTCGGCTCGCTGCACGATTTCCCACGCGGTGCCGAGGCCGGCACCTTCCTGCACGATCTGCTCGAAGCGGTGGCCAGGCAGGGCTTCGGCATTGGCGCCGGTGATCAGGCGCTGCGGCGCGACATGATCGCGCGTCGCTGCCAGGCACGCGGCTGGGTGCGCTGGATAGAGCAACTGACGGTCTGGCAGCAGCACTTCCTGAGTACGCCGATGCAATTGGGCGCCGTGCCCGGTTCGCCGGCGACGGCGATCCGCCTGTGCGAACTGGACGCGTCGATGGCCGAGATGGAGTTCTGGCTGGCGGTGCACGGCGTCGCCACCACCCGCATCGACGCGCTGGTCTGCCAGCACACGCTCGATGGTGCGCCACGTCCGGCACTGCAGCCGGCGCAGTTGAACGGCATGCTCAAGGGCTTCATGGACCTGCTTTTCGAACATCAGGGGCGCTACTACGTCGCCGACTACAAGTCGAACTGGCTGGGCCCCGACGATGCCGCCTACACTGCGGCGGCGATGCGTGCCGCGATTCTGCACGCGCGCTACGACTTGCAGTACGTGCTCTATCTGCTCGCCTTGCATCGCCTGCTCAAGTCGCGTTTGCCCGACTACGACTACGACCGCCACGTCGGCGGCGCCGTCTACCTCTTCCTGCGCGGGGCTTACGCGCCCAGCCAGGGGCTGCACTTCGAGCGGCCGCCACGCGCCTTGATCGAAGCGCTCGATGCGCTGTTTGCACGCTGCGGTGGCAGGGAAATTGCGGGAGCGCTGCAATGAGCGCGGGAACCGGGGCCGGCCGCTTCGACGCCCGCGAGCCGATGCAGGCCCTGCTGGCAAGTTGGGCAGAGCGGCAATGGCTGCGCCCGCTCGATACCGCGTTTGCCGAATTTCTGTGGCGTGAAGTTCCCGAGGCGCCGCCCTTCCTGATCCTCGCCGCCGCCCTGGCCAGCCATCAGCTCGGGAGGGGGCACGCCTGCCTCGATCTGGCCGCGACCCTGAAGGCACCGGCTTTCGCCTTGTCGCTGCCACCCGAAGGGGCGTCGGCAGGCACCGGCCCGGCCGACGCGCTCGAGCGGCCAGCGCTGCCGACCGAAGTCTTTGACGGCCTGAGCCTCGGCCAGTGGCAGCAGGCGCTGGCACAGCCGCGGCTGGTCGGATCCGGTGCCGGTAATACGCCGCTGGTATGTATCGGCGCGCGCCTCTATCTGCGCCGCTACTGGCAATACGAGCAGGACGTGCGCGGCGCGATCGAGCGCCGCCTGGCGATGTCGAGCAGTCTGCAGGCAGCGCTGCCGATTGCCGCGCTACGCCAGACCCTCGATGCGCTCTTTCCGCCGGCGACGGCGGTGTCCTCGGACTCCGCAGCCACCGACTGGCAGAAGATCGCTTGCGCGCTTGCTGCGCGCAGCGGCTTCAGTATCATCACCGGCGGCCCCGGCACCGGCAAGACGACGACCGTGGTCAGCCTGCTGGCGCTGCTGCAGGCTCTGGCGCTGGAGCGGGCGGCGAACGCGCATTCCTGCGGGCACGCGGCGCGAGCCTTGCGCATCCGCCTCGCAGCGCCGACGGGCAAGGCCGCCGCGCGGCTCAACGAGTCGATCGCCAACGCCGTTGCCCGCCTGCCGCTGGCCGACCTGGCGCACGGAGAAGCGGTGCGCGCGGCGATCCCGGTGACGGTGCGCACGCTGCATCGCCTGCTCGGTAGTCGTCCCGACACGCGCCGCTTTCGCCACCATGCCGGCAATCCACTGGCACTCGACGTCCTGGTGATCGATGAAGCGTCGATGGTCGACCTGGAAATGATGGCCGCGGTGCTCGCTGCCCTGCCGACCTCGGCACGCCTGATTCTGCTCGGCGACAAGGACCAACTGGCCTCGGTCGAGGCCGGGGCGCTGCTTGGCGAGCTGTGCCAGCGCGCCCGTGACGGCCATTACACGCCGGCCACTCGCGACTGGCTGGAGCAGGCGAGCGGCGAACCCGTCGCGCCGGAGCTGCTCGACGCCGCGGGCACGGCGCTTGATCAGGCGGTGGTCATGCTGCGTCACAGCCACCGCTTTGCGGCAGGTAGCGGCATCGGGCAACTGGCCGAAGCGGTCAATGCCGGTGACGCAGGCAGGCTCGGCCGGGTCTGGCAGCAGGCCCATGCCGACCTGGCAATGCTGCCGCTTGTCGGCGGCGACGAAGCCGCTTTTAAAGCCTTGGTCATTGATGGCGGCCTTGCGACCGCAGTGCCCGCCAGCGCGTTCGAGCACGACGACGAGCCTGGCGCGGCGGCGTCGTTGCCGCCGCGCCGGGGCTATGGCCACTACCTCGAAGTCCTGCGCCAGCAGCAGCCGGCAGCCACCGCCAAGCAGCAGGCTTTCGACGACTGGGCACGCGCGGTGCTGCGTGCACATGGCCAGTTCCAGGTGTTGTGTGCGCTGCGGCGTGGGCCCTGGGGCGTCGCCGGGCTCAATCAGCGCATCGCGCGTGTCTTGCGCGAGGCCGATCTGCTCCCGGCCAGCGACGGCTGCTACCTGGGCCGCCCGCTGCTGATTACCCGCAACGACTACGGCCTGGGCTTGATGAACGGCGACATCGGCATCACCCTGGCGCTGCCCGGTGCGGGCGATCGGGAGTGGATTCTGCGCGTTGCCTTTCCCGCCGGCGACGCCGGCCAGGGCATCAAGTGGGTGCTGCCGAGCCGACTGCAGGCCGTGGAAACGGCTTACGCGCTCACCGTGCACAAGGCGCAGGGCTCGGAATTTAGCCACGCCGCGCTGTTCCTGCCCGAGACGCTGAGCCCGATCCTGACCCGCGAACTGCTGTATACCGGCATTACCCGCGCCCGTTCTTTCCTGACCGTGGCCATGCCGGGAACGGCGAGGCTCCTCGAGGAAGCGGCGCAGAGGCAGGTGTTGCGCGCGAGCGGGCTTCTGGCAGATGGAGAATGATCTCCCTCCCCGCGTGTCGTGTCGTAGTGAGGGACGAAAAGAGCGGGTTCCGACGTCGTTGGAGTGTCGAGTGCTATTCGGGGTGGTTTTTTCGGGGCCACAGCCGGAAGTGAGGGCTGTTGTAGTCAACTTTCGCGAAACAAGGCTTGACGCCCATTTTTCAGCCTGTATAATTCGCCCCTTCGCTGCTGAACACGACAAAAAAACTTATAGAAATCAAGTTCTTATGTCGTCGAAGTGCGATTTGGGGTGGCCCTTTTTGGGCCGTAGCAGGAAGTCGCTGGTGGTGTTGGCAGGTTTCACGAAACAAGTCTTGACGCCACCGGGAACGACTGTATAATGCGCCCCTCTCGCTGCTCAGGCAGCACGGCGGTTCGGCCAAGTGGTCGGTCTGCCAGCTCTTTAAAAATGAGACAACCGATAGGTGTGGGTTCTCGGTCTGGGATGGTCTGCGTAAGTGGGCTGTTAAAAGATGGAGTAACTCGCACGGAAGTAAGACTGATGGTCTT
>JEMX01000072.1:5015-5275 GCA_000585055.1 Candidatus Accumulibacter appositus | reverse complement strand
GCGTTGACCAGGGTGGTCTTGCCGGAGCCCGTGCCGCCAATCACCAGGATGTTCCGGTGTGCCCTTATGGCGGAGGTCAGCACCGCCTGCTGTGCAGCGGTCATGATCCCGGCTGCGACGTACTGTTCCAACGTGAAGATGGCGACGGCCTGCTTGCGAATGGCGAACGTCGGCGCAGGAACTACTGGGGGAAGCTGTCCGGCGAAGCGCGACCCATCGAGCGGCAACTCGCCTTCGAGAATTGGCTTGTGCCGGGTGAC
>JEMX01000072.1:4622-4776 GCA_000585055.1 Candidatus Accumulibacter appositus | reverse complement strand
AAACGAGCGCTTCGCTTTCTGCCATCTGTCGATCCCGGTCTGTTTTGCTAGAATGCCGAAAATATTCAGCGCGCCAAACGATATAACGAACACGAGATTAATGCAAGCCGATGGCTATAGTGGACGTGCGGTGGAGTTTGTGCTAACGGGTGGC
>JEMX01000072.1:3730-4603 GCA_000585055.1 Candidatus Accumulibacter appositus | reverse complement strand
CGGGTGGCCCGATTTAACAAGCTTTGGTGCTTGTCATGCGTGGATTCGACAAACCAGAATCGAGCCTTGGGAGGCGCAGGTTGCGCCAATTTGAAAGGGCAGGGAATTTTAGCGGCTAAAGTCCTGCCCTGGCGTTACTACAGGTTACGCAGCTTCTTTCTTGTCGCTTCATCCCACTTCTTGACGATGAAAGCCTGGTGTTCCGGCAATACTGCCGACACCCGGCTGACGCCTTCTGGAAGGCTGTGCGGAGCATGTCCACCGGCCAGAGCGTCCAGGCTTTCCCGATCAAGGTCGGTCCATTCGAGGAGCGTTGGCAGCGGGGTGTCAAGAGCGTCGGCGATCGCCTCCATGATCTTCAGCGAGGGATTCGCCTTGCCGTTGGTCAGATCCGAGAGGAACGAGATGGAGATGTGCGCCTTGTCGGCCAGCTCGTGCTTCGTCATGTCTCGTTCTTCAAGCAAGCGAAGGATGTTGGTAAAAAAAATCTGGCTGTACACGTGATGGTCACTGTCCGGTGGCGCGGCCTCAAAATTTTAGCCGCTAAAGTTCTTGACGCAGGAATGTAGTTTAGCTAAATTGCTATCCAGCGCTCTACGGGGGACTGTGGTTGTGACCTATAACTCCCAACTGAGCGGGCGGCACAGCTGGCGAACCGACGGCTAGCGAGCGACAAAGAGGCGGTGTCATGCGAGGAAAGCCCGCGCGCAGCGCGAATCCGGTTCGGGCCGACGTGATCGGCCGAAGAGGCCAGTCGGCGAACGGGCGGGCAAGGTGAAGCGCCCCGGACGAACCGGGACGCTTGACCCCGGCGCTGTCACACCAGGGCCCAGGCGCGGGCCTGCAAGCGGCATTAGACATGCGACCGCATGG
>JEMX01000072.1:3257-3491 GCA_000585055.1 Candidatus Accumulibacter appositus | reverse complement strand
AATGGGGCAGGCCGGACGTTCATGCCGTTTGGACGTTTCTCCTCCATTTCGCAGTGCTGACCTCACTTACCTGCTTTGTTTCTCTGTACCAGCCGAACGGGAAGAAATTTTAGCGGCTAAAAAAATCGGCCTTCCCGGACAACCGTTCGGCTGATCGAAAACTCACGATTGACGGCTGTCACCGTCTTTTGATCAATCCTGGCGCGGAGCAAGAAATGGGTGCAATCCATGAAA
>JEMX01000072.1:815-3229 GCA_000585055.1 Candidatus Accumulibacter appositus | reverse complement strand
CTGACCGAAGGCCAGTTCCACGAGGCCGTCAAGGGGCTGAAAGTAGGGGTGCAGACACTGGAAATCGCACGCGGCGTGCTGATCGACGGCAAACCACAAGCGGACTTTGTCGCGCTATTGGGCCTCTCCAGGGGTGCGGTATCGCAAGCGGTCGACCGGGTGTGGTCCGCACACCAGGCAAAGAATTTACCGGCGGGCTACGAGCGCGTGTCGGCAGTATTGCCGGAACATCAGGCTTTCATCGTGAAAAAGTGGGCAGAGGACGCCACAAGGAAACGGGAACCCACTAAATGAAAACACTCGTCACGGCAAACCAGAAGGGCGGCGTCGGCAAGACTTCGACCGTCGTTCACCTTGCGTTTGACTTCCTCGAACGCGGCTTGAGAGTTGCCGTGATCGACCTGGACACCCAGGCCAATGCCTCTTATACGCTGCAGGAATTCCAGAGCGGCTACCTGGCAAGCCAGATGTTCTCGACGAAAGGCGACGCGGTACGCGCCTGCTTCAAGGACTTGCCCGAAGGCCCGCTGGTACGCCTGATCGCTTCCGACGCGCCACTGGCCGACATGGAAAAGCGGACCATGGCCGATGTGGCATCGAGCTTCACGCACAACCTCAAGGCACTGGCCAAGTGCGGATTCGACGTCTGCCTGATCGACACCGCGCCTTCCCTTGGCGTCAGCATGGCCGCGGCACTTTACGCGGCCGACTATGTGCTTTCGCCGATCGAGCTGGAGGCCTACAGCATCCAGGGGATCAAGAAGATGGTCATGGCCATTGCCAACGTCCGCAAGGCCAATCCCGGCCTGAAGTTCCTTGGCATGGTGCCCAGCAAGATCGATGGCCGCAACCCGCGCCACGGTCGCCACCTGCAAGAACTGGCGAACGCCTATCCACAACTGATGATCCCGGCCGGAATCGGCCTGCGCAGCAGTATCGCCGATGCCCTGGCTTCAGGCGTGCCGGTCTGGAAGATCAGGAAGACCGCCGCTCGCAAGGCCGCGCAAGAAGTCCGCGCATTGGCCGCCCATGTTTTCGAGAAGATGGAGATTGCACAATGACCACCGCCGCCACCAACCCCGTCAAGAAGGCCAAGAAGCAGCCCGAGGCGCAGCCACCGGCGTTCGGACTAGGCCTGGATAACATCGGCGATCTTTCGGGCCTCCTGAACCAGCCGGACGCCAGTGGGAATGCCTCGGGGCCACTGGATCTGCCGCTCGATCTAATTTCCGAGGATCCCCACCAACCGAGAACAAAGGACAACCCGGGCTTCTCTTCGGAAAGCCTGACAGAACTCGCCGACACGATCCGTTTGCGCGGCGTCAAGACCCCCATTTCCGTGCGTGAGAATCCCGAGGCTTCCGGATTTTTCATCATCAACCACGGCGCGCGGCGCGCTCGCGCGTCAAAACTGGCTGGCAAGAGCAGCATCCCCGCGTTCATCGACAACGACTACAACGAGGCCGACCAGGTCATCGAGAACCTGCAACGCAACGACCTTACCCCCCGCGAGATTGCCGACTTCATCGGCCGCGAACTGGCCAAGGGCAAGCAGAAGGGCGAAATCGCCAAGGAGCTTGGCAAATCCGCGTCCTTTGTGTCACAGCACGTGACCTTGCTGGACCTGCCGGACCCAATTGCCAGTGCATTCAACTCGGGGCGATGTCGTGACGTGACGGTGATCAACGAACTGGTGATCGCGCACAAGAAGCGACCCCAGGAGGTAAGCGTGTGGCTGGCCGACGAGAGCCAGGAAATTGCACGCGGATCGGTCAAGCTACTGCGCGAGTTTCTCGAAGACAAACGCAAGCACGAGTACGTCGCTCCTGCCGCCGCCGACGACCCGGTCGATGAGACCCCCGCCGCCCAGAGCGACACCGAAGCCGGCAACGATGAAAACGCCGTTGGTGAGCAAGCTCCGGAAGCGTCCGCGGACAAGTACGAAAAAGCTCCGAAGGAAGCCAACCTGGACAAGCTGAAGAAAACTATCGTGCAGGTCAGGCACGACGATCGGCCCGCCCGCCTGCTCCTGAATCGCCGGCCACCGGCCGCAGGCTACGCCTTGTTGAAATACGAGGATGACGGACAGGAGTTCATGGCCGATCTTTCGCAAGTACAGCTCGTAGCACTCGTGGAAGGGTAAGCAGGGTTCGGATACCCCAGCAGCCTGGCGGCTTTGCAACTTCAAGCCGCAAGGCCAACGGAAGAAAGAGGGAGTAAGAAAACATGGCAACCGGCGAGAAAGTACCGACAGACCAGATTTCCGGGAAGTTCGACAAGCTTCGCCGCGACGCCTATCTGGACAAGCGGGGCATCGACCCACACCAGCCATTCCAGCTGGACTTGCTGCTTCCCGACCTGAACGACAGCCAGCGCTTCATCCCGAACGACTACGCCCGCTCGTCGCTGTTCAC
>JEMX01000072.1:360-542 GCA_000585055.1 Candidatus Accumulibacter appositus | reverse complement strand
ATTTCTCGCCTCAAGGCCAACGAAGTGCTGGTCCTCAACGAAAAAGCCTATGGCAAGAGCGGTGCCATCTCGCTGATCGACAAGTACAGCGCCATCAACGACTCTGAAGGCAAGCTCACGCAATACCGCGTCTGGATCGACCCCAACCTTGTCGTGCTGTTCGCCGGCAACACCTTCACCAA
>JEMX01000072.1:0-125 GCA_000585055.1 Candidatus Accumulibacter appositus | reverse complement strand
GACGACAGCATCTACGTCGTCAACGAATAATTGCACGGCCACCGCACACCACCACGGCGCGCGAGCACCCTGTTCTTCTCCATGCTTCATTTGTCACGGCTTGCCCAGCACCTGTCGCCAAGCCA
>JEMX01000071.1 GCA_000585055.1 Candidatus Accumulibacter appositus | reverse complement strand
TTGGCGGCGTCTGCGGCGGCCTTGCGCTCGGCTTCGGCCTTGGCGGTGTCTGCGGCGGCCTTGCGCTCGGCTTCGGCCTTGGCGGCGTCTGCGGCGGCCTTGCGCTCGGCTTCGGCCTTGGCGGCGTCTGCGGCGGCCTTGCGCTTGGCCTCTGCCCGAGCCGCCTCCTCAGCGGCTTTCCGTTCTGCTTGCTCGTTCGCTGCACGACGCGTGTTGAAGGAGCGCCACGCGAAAAAGGCCACGACCACGCCTGCGGCGACTAATAACAAGGTCTCATTGATTGACATTGAACTGATCCTTCGCCCTTTTGGCATTCACCCTCGTCGGAATATGCCGACGCACGCCCAGTCACCGTTCAATTCTTCAGCCGACGGCTTTGGGCACTCGCTGTCGACCATGATAAAACGAATAATTGACGCGTTGGGCGATCGCCAGGCTGCGCGCCGGTCGACGAATCGCGGCGATAGCGTACGGTTACGAGATATCGAGACACCCCTGAGCATGGAAGTCATGACCTTTTCGCTCTTCTCTTGCCGTGGGGATTCCGGCTTGCAGACCGGAATCGTTCGCCGGGCAGGGAGCATGCTCCATGAATTCTGGCCCGCAGCCCGCGAGGGGAGAGGGGGGCGTCGCGAGTCGCATGCGCGCCTTTTCCATTAACTGCTGCATCCCTGCGTAGCGGTCGAGCCCGGAAACTGAGAGAATGCCGGGCTCGGGAACGATGCTGGCTGGCCAGGACGGCGTTTGCTCGGCGAGCTTTGCCTTCCTTGATCAGCTGGAAAGGCGTGGCGCCAGACGAACCGGCGTTTCACCTGGCCGTCAAATCAGGCGACTGCTTGCCGCCAGTTGGCGTGGTGGGCTCATTTGCGCGCAAGCCCGGCGCGGAGGACGTAGGGAATGGCACCACAGAGCACTTCTGGCGATGTTTCTCCGATCGAAGAAGTCATTGTCGAAATGCGTGCGGGACGGATGGTCGTGCTGGTCGACGAGGAAGATCGCGAGAATGAGGGCGATCTGATTCTCGCCGCCGAGCACGTCACTCCGGAAGCGATCAACTTCATGGCCCGTTTTGGGCGTGGTCTGATTTGCCTGACGCTGACCGAGGCCCGTTGCGGGCAACTGGGCTTGACCCAGATGGCGCGTGACAACAAGAGTCCGTACAGCACGGCGTTCACGGTTTCAATCGAAGCCGCCGAAGGGGTGACCACCGGAATCTCGGCGCAGGACCGCGCGTTGACCATCCAGGCAGCAGTGGCCCGCAACGCCCAGCCGACAGACATTGTTCAGCCGGGCCATGTCTTTCCGATCATGGCGCGGGCGGGCGGTGTCCTGGTGCGTGCCGGCCATACCGAAGCCGGCTGCGATCTGGCCCAGCTCGCCGGGCTCGAACCGGCAGCGGTCATTTGCGAGATCCTCAACGAGGATGGCAGCATGGCCCGCCTGCACGACCTGGTCGACTTTGCTCGCCAGCATGGCCTCAAGATTGGCACCATCGCCGATCTGATTCATTACCGCAGCCAGCACGAGACACTGGTCGAGCGCACGCTGTCGAAACCGGTACAGTCGGCGCACGGCGAGTTCATGCTGCACGCGTATACCGATTGCACTTCGAACGAGGTGCATCTGGTGCTCACCAAGGGCGAGATTCGCCCCGATGAGGAGACGGTGGTACGCGTGCATGAACCGCTCTCGGTGGTCGATTTCCTCGACCCGGGGGGCGAGCGGCATACTTTCTCGCTCGACGTGGCGCAGGCTGCGCTGGCGCGGGCGAGGGCCGGCGTGATCGTTTTGCTGCACCGTCCCGAAAGCGGCCAGGACATTCTCGCCATGCTTCGTGAGCCCGTCGCCAGCAAACGTCCGGCCGCCCGTTGGGATCCTCGCATTTACGGTATCGGGGCGCAGATCCTGCGCGATCTCGGGGTCGGCAAGATGAAATTGCTTGCCAGTCCGCGGCGGATGCCGAGCATGATCGGTTTCGACCTCGAAGTCACCGGCCATATTGCCAACCTGACCGACCTTGAAAGGCTCTGATGAGCACCCAAACGCGTAACAAGACCTCTCCCGTGCGTCGCGACGACAAGCTCGACGAGTATGATGCTTCGCTCGACGGCGAAGGCCTGGCGATCGGCATCGTCATGAGCCGTTTCAGCCCGGAAATTGGTGAGGGCCTGCTCAGCGCTTGCCTCAGTGAGCTGCAGCGCCTCGGCGTTGACCAGGCGCGCATCACGCTGGCGACAGTGCCGGGCGCTTTGGAAATACCCCTGACGCTGCAGACGATGGCGCAAAGCGAGCGTTTCGACGCGCTAGTCGCGCTGGGCGCGGTCATTCGCGGTGAAACCTATCACTTCGAGGTTGTTGCCAACGACTCCTGCCGGGGCGTGATGGAGGTCCAGCTCGACAGCGGGGTGCCCATCGCCAACGGAATACTGACCTGCGAAGACGAAGATCAGGCGCTGGCTCGCATGCAGCAGAAAGGCGCCGACTGTGCACAGGTGGCGGTCGAGATGGCCAATCTGCTGGCGGCACTCGGGGAGCGCTCGTGATGGCCGGGGAGGGGGCGAAGAAAGTCAAGGCCACGGCCACGGCCGCCAGGTCGCCGCGTCGCCGGGCCCGCGAATTTGCCCTGCAGGGGCTCTACCAGTGGCAGCTGAGTGGTAACGACGAAGCGGCAATCGAAGCGCATCTTGGCGACGTCGAAGGTTTCGACAAGGCAGACCGTGAGTTCTTCGTCAAGTTGCTGCGCGGTGTTCTCGTTCAGCGCTTGGCGCTGCAGGAACAGCTTCAGGCGTATCTGGACCGGCCCTTTAGCGAGCTGTCGCCGATCGAGGCCAGCGTCCTGCTGGCTGGTGCTTTCGAGTTGGGCAATTATCCGCAAACGCCGTATCGGGTGATCATCAACGAGTCGATCGAACTGGCCAAGGCTTACGGTGGCACGGACGGCCACAAGTACGTCAACGGCGTCCTCGACAAGCTGGCTCTGAGTTTGCGTCCGGCCGAGGTCGAAGCCAAGCGCGCGGCGCGCGCCAAGGCGCGCTGATCAGCGGCGCCGAGCGAGGCCGGCAATCCGTGGCCGTGCAAGGGAGTGGAGATGCCCAGCGAGTTTGACGTGATCCGGACCTATTTCTCCAGGCCGACGCCGCAGGCGGTCCTCGGGCCGGGTGACGATTGCGCGCTGCTCGTGCCGTCGGCGGGCTGCGAATTGGCAATCACCACCGATATGCTGGTCGAGGGCCAGCATTTCCTGCCCGACACCGACCCCCGCCAACTTGGCTGGAAAGCCCTGGCGGTGAACCTCTCGGATCTGGCCGCGATGGGTGCCAAGCCGCGCTGGGCTCTGCTTGCCGGCAGCCTGCCGGAGGCGCGTGCGCAGTGGCTGGCGGCGTTTTCGGAAGGCGTCTTTGCCTGCGCCAGCCGCTACGGCGTCGATCTGGTTGGCGGCGATACGACGCGCGGTCCGCTCAACCTGTGTTTCACGGTGCTCGGTGAAGTTCCCGCCGGCGAGGCGCTGCGTCGCGATCGGGCTGTGCGCGGTGACGATCTCTGGATTTCCGGGTGGCCGGGCTTGGCGGCCATGGGGCTCGCGCATTTGCAGGGTCGCACAAGGCTCGCGGAAACGCTCGCCAAGCGCTGCCTGGCGGCCTTGCAACAGCCGCGGCCGCGCGTCGAACTGGGTCTCGAGTTGCGTGTGCGTCGCCTGGCGAACGCGGCCATCGACGTCTCGGATGGCGTGCTCGCCGACCTTGGGCACATTCTCGAACGCTCGGCGGTTGCCGCCGAAATCCATGCGGCGCAGCTACCATCAAGGCCGGCCGGCGTCGACCCGCTGTTCGCGCGCCAGTGTCAGCTGGCCGGTGGTGACGACTACGAACTTGTCTTCTCGGCAGCGCCGGCAAAGCGACTCGAGCTTGCCGCGCTGGCTGCCGAGCTCGATCTGCCGCTGTGGCGCTTCGGGGAGGTTGTCGACGCCGTCGGTGACAGGCGCCTGACGTTGCTCGACGAGGATGGCCAGGAACTGGCCATCGATGGTCAAGGATTCGACCACTTTGCCTGATGCCAATCCCCACCATCCGTCGAGGTCGTCAACTTCGCCCTCGCTGCAGTTTCTCATGGCGCATCCAGCACACCTGGTAGCCTGTGGCTTCGGCAGCGGCTTGTCGCCGCGGGCGCCGGGGACTATCGGTACGCTCTTCGCCTGGTTGTCCTTCCTCTTATTGCGTCCGTACATGAGCGACTTCGAGCTGTTGGCTTTCATCGTCGTCTGCTTCATCGGCGGCGTGTTGGCGGTACACAAGACCGGCGTCGACCTGGGTGTCATCGATCACGGCAGCATTGTCTGGGACGAGATCGTACCCTTCTGGCTGGTGCTGCTGTTCTGTCCGGACAACTGGCTGTGGCAGATCACCGCTTTCTGCCTGTTTCGCTTTTTCGACATCAGCAAACCGCAGCCGGCGCGCTACTTCGACGAGCAGGTGAAGAATGGATTCGGGGTGATGACTGACGATCTGGTCGCGGCCGGCTATACCTTGTTGGTGCTGGCGATTCTGCGTTTCGTTCTGCCATGAACGCCTGCGATCAGGCTGCGCTGGAAGCGCTGGCTGGCGAAGTAGGCGAGCTGCTGCTGGCCAATAGCGAGCGCTTGGCGACCGCCGAGTCCTGCACCGGTGGCTGGGTGGGCCAGTGCGCGACAGCGATTGTCGGCAGTTCGCGTTGGTTTGAGCGGGGTTTTGTCACCTATTCGAACGACGCCAAGATCGAGACCCTAGGCGTCGGTGCTGAAACACTTGCCGCACACGGGGCGGTAAGCGAAGCCACCGCAGCGGCCATGGCGCGTGGCGCGCTGCGTCACAGTCGTGCTGACTGGGCGCTGGCGATCACTGGTGTCGCCGGTCCGGGTGGCGGCTCTCCGGCCCGGCCCGTGGGGACCGTCTGCTTCGCCTGGGCAGGGCCAGAAGGGCGAATCGAGACCGCGACCCGTTGCTTTGTGGGCGACCGCGCAGCGGTGCGCGCGCAGTCGGTGGCGCAGGCGCTGCAAGGGCTACTGCAACGTGCCAGGAGGCCGCTGGGCTGAGGCCCGCCGCGAGCCTTGCGCCAAGGGGGGGGCATAGGCTGCTAATAAAATAAAGAAATGCGGTAGGCAGATGCGCCAGAGACGGGCGCCTTGGAATAGAATGGATCACCAGGATCTGCTCTGTCTTCATTCCGGACCATGCGCTCGAGAATCAGCATTCCTCTCGCTATGTGGGGCACTTTTTCGCTACTGGCGGTTGTCTTTGTAGCGGCGGATGACGCCCAAGGGTCGTCGTCAACGCAGGCAGGCACCGCGGCCGTGCTCGATAACGGCGATTGGTGGCTGACGCTGGCAGCCGTCCTCAGCTTGCTCGGCTGCGCGAGCTGGCTGTTTCGCCGTGGCCGCGAGCAGCGATCCAAGCCGCCGCAGCTCCCGGTTACCGTCGTCCGCCCGTTTGACAGCAGCGACGATTCCGGTTGGGAGTTGCAGGTCAACAACGGGCTGGATGCGCCGCTGGGCGACAGCGACAGCCGCCTGCCTGTCGATGCCGTTGCGGCGACCGCGAGCGTCTTCGGCAGCTCTGCCCAGCAGCAGCGCGATAACGCAAAGGTCGCTGTAGTCCTCGAACTCGCCGAGATCATGGTCTCCTTCGGGCGCGCCCGCGGCGCCGAGCAGGCACTGGAGGACTTTGTAAACGCTCACCCTCTGGTGGCGCTGACGCCCTGGCTGAAACTCCTCGAACTCTATCAACAGAATGGGCAGCGTCAGGCTTTCGAAATATTGAGCCTGCGACTCAGACGCCATTTCAACATCGCTGCACCGGAATGGGAGTGGGTCGGCGAGGTTTTTGAACCATTGGCGATCGTCGGTGAAGAACAAGCAGCGTCGATCGACCAGTTGCTGCCGCAGCTGCCAACGCTAAGGCAGGTGGCACGCATCCGCTGCGAGATTTCGCGTATCTGGGGCTCGCCAGAGTGCCTGATCTACCTGAACAAACTCCTGCGCGACAATCGCAATGGCGAGCGCCGGGGTTTTGCCGCAGGCGCGGTGCGCGAGCTGTTGTTGCTGATCGATCTGATGGAAAACCACCTCGTTCGTAGCGTCTGAAGCAGTGCCTTGCCGAGCAGTAGCTTTTGCTCGCCGTTCGTAAAGGCTGACCATTCTCCGGCTACTGTATATAATGACAGTCCGCGTTGCTGCGGAGGTGGGCATCTTCAGTGCCTTCGAACATGGGATAATTCCGCTCACTCAAGCAAGGGGACTGGTAATGGACGATAACAAGGCAAAGGCGCTGGCTGCAGCGCTGGCCCAGATCGAAAAGCAGTTTGGCAAGGGCTCGATCATGAAAATGGGCGAGGGCAGCGTGGTGACCGATGTCCCGGTTGTCTCCACCGGCTCGCTGGGGCTGGACATTGCTCTCGGCATCGGAGGTCTTCCGCGTGGCCGAGTGGTCGAGGTCTACGGTCCGGAGTCCTCGGGAAAGACGACCCTGACGCTGCAGGTTATCGCCGAAATGCAGAAGCTCGGCGGTACGGCAGCCTTCATCGACGCTGAACACGCGCTCGACCCAGCTTACGCACAGAAGCTTGGCGTAAACCTCGACGAGCTATTGATCTCGCAACCCGATACCGGCGAACAGGCGCTGGAAATCGCCGACATGCTGGTGCGTTCAGCCAGCGTCGATGTGGTCGTCATCGATTCGGTTGCTGCGCTGGTGCCAAAGGCCGAAATCGAAGGCGAGATGGGTGATTCCTTGCCCGGCCTGCAGGCGCGTTTGATGAGTCAGGCTCTGCGCAAACTGACGGCCAACATCAATCGCACCAATACCCTGGTCATCTTCATCAATCAGATTCGCATGAAAATCGGGGTCATGTTCGGTAGCCCGGAAACTACGACGGGTGGCAATGCGCTGAAGTTCTACGCCTCGGTTCGTCTCGACATTCGTCGTATCGGCAACATCAAGAAAGGCGACGAAGTGATCGGCAACGAGACCCGCGTCAAGGTCGTCAAGAACAAGGTCGCGCCGCCCTTTCGCGAAGCCATCTTCGATATCCTCTACGGCGAAGGAACCTCACGCGAAGGCGAGATCATCGAACTCGGGGTGCTGCACAAGCTGGTCGAGAAATCGGGTTCCTGGTATGCGTACAATGGCGAGAAGATCGGCCAGGGCAAGGACAATGCGCGTGAGTATTTGAAGAGCAAGCCACAGGTCGCCGAGGAGATAGAGGCAAAAATTCGCGCGGCCGTGAACGTTCCCTCTCCGCCGGTGAAGACGGCCGCCTAGTGCCCCCCGGAGATGGGCGAAAGCTTGCGCGAGCGGGCTCTGCGAATGCTCGGGCGGCGTGACTATGCGCGGCTTGAGCTGGCGCACAAGTTGATGCCACACGCGGAATCGGCAGCGCAGGTGTACGCCTTGCTCGACGATCTGACCGCCAGAGGCTTGCTGTCGGACGAGCGTTACGCGCTGGCGCGAGTAAGTGCCCGTTCGGGGCGCGTCGGTGACGCGCAGCTGGCCTATGAATTGCGATTGAAAGGCGTTGCCGGCGAGCTGGTGAGTGCTGCTATCGCGACCGGCGAAGACGAGCTGTCGCGCGCGTGGCGCGTCTGGCAGCGGAAGTTCGCTCGTCAACCCGCGCTGGCCGCCGACGATGTTGTGGCGCGTAGCCGTCAGATGCGCTTTCTGGCTGGCCGTGGGTTTTCCGCTGAAACCATCCGACGCGTCCTGCGCGGCGATCTCGAAGACGATTGAGAAATGTCAGATACCCAGAGTACACTTTCCACACGGAATCTAAAGAAGCGCTACAAGTCGCGTACCGTGGTGCACGATGTCTCTTTCGAAGTGCTCAGCGGTGAAGTGGTTGGCCTGCTCGGCCCGAATGGCGCTGGCAAGACGACCTGCTTCTACATGGTCGTCGGCCTGGTTGCCTGCGATGGCGGTGACGTTCATCTTGACGGGCAGACGCTCACGCATTTGCCGATGCACAAGCGTGCCCGCCTGGGCGTTTCCTACTTGCCGCAGGAAGCCTCCGTTTTTCGCAAGCTGACGGTCAGCGAAAACATCAAGGCGGTCCTCGAGCTGCAGAACCTGTCGCCCGACGAAGTCGAGGTGCGTGCCACGGAGTTGCTCGAAGAGCTTCATATCAGCCACCTTCGTCTCAGCCCGGCGACCTCCCTCTCCGGCGGCGAGCGTCGGCGCGTCGAGATTGCGCGCGCCCTGGCCACCGGGCCACGTTTCATTTTGCTCGATGAGCCCTTCGCTGGCGTGGACCCGATCGCGGTGCTCGATATCCAGAAAATCATCCGTTTCCTCAAGGAGCGCGGCATCGGCGTGCTGATCACCGACCACAACGTGCGCGAAACCCTTGGCATCTGTGACCACGCCTACATCATCAACGAAGGTGGCGTCCTGGCAGCTGGTCGGCCTGAGGAAATCATTTATAATGAAAACGTCCGGAAGGTGTATCTGGGTGAGAATTTCCGCCTCTGAGCCCGCCGGTTTTTCAGCCACAATTCGAGAACCCTATGGGCGCTTTCCCCACCACCATGCGGCGACGTCCCCGGTTCTGTAAATGATGCCGTCCCTCCAGCTCAAGCTTACCCAGCATCTCGCCCTTACCCCACAGCTCCAGCAGTCGATCCGGCTGCTGCAATTATCGACGATCGAGCTTGAACAGGAGCTCGAAAAATACTTGCTGGAGAACCCGTTGCTTGAGCGCGAGGAGGAATTCGCTCGCACGGCGGAGTCCCCCAACGCTAGCGACGAAACGGCCGCCGACCCGGCGACGGCGGAGGAGCACGCAGAGCGTTCCGAACTCTCCGAACACCTTGAACAATCGTTCTCCGACGACGCCTGGCCCGGCGAGGAGAACGGCCAACACGGTTCAGGGGCTTCGTCCGACGACGAAGACAGCGATTTCCAGGATATCCAGGCTGCGGCGGTTTCGCTGCGCGAACACCTGCTATGGCAACTGGGGCTGATGATGCTCCCCGACCGCGACCGCGTGCTGGTACGCTGTCTGGTCGATGCTCTGGACGACGACGGCTATCTGACTCAGTCGCTGCCTGAACTTGCCGAATCCATGCCTGCGGAGTTGGAGATCGAGCTTGAAGAGCTGCAGATTGCGCTCAAGCACCTGCAGCATTTCGACCCCACCGGCGTCGGCGCGCGCAGCGCGCAGGAATGCCTGGCCTTACAACTCGAAGCCTTACCAATCGATAAGACGCGTACGCTGGCGCTGGAGATCGTCCGGCACGGCCTGGATCTCTTGGCCAGTCATGACTTTGTCAAGCTTAAGAAGCAGACGGGTTGCGACGACGACGCGCTGCGCGCGGCACATCTCTTGATTTGCGGCCTGAATCCACGGCCCGGCGCACAATACGCTTCGGCTGATACCCGCTACATCTCACCGGACGTGGTTGTCCGCAAAGTGCGGGGACAGTGGTCGGTAAGCGTCAACGCTGATGCCTTTCCGCGTCTGCGAATCAATAGTCTCTACGCCCAGATCCTCTCCCGACAACGCGGCTCCGGGCTCGCCGGCCAACTGCAGGAAGCGCGCTGGTTGATCCGTAATGTGCAACAACGGTTTGACACGATCCTGCGGGTGGCGCAGGCTATCGTAGAACGTCAGCGCCAGTTTCTGGACCACGGTGACGTAGCGATGCGGCCGCTGGTCTTGCGCGAAATCGCCGATGTCCTGGGGCTGCACGAGTCGACCATCTCGCGGGTAACTACGCAGAAGTACATGGCAACGCCGCGCGGGATTTTTGAACTGAAGTATTTTTTTGGCAGTCACGTCGGCACGGAAGCCGGCGGGGCGTGTTCAGCAACCGCTATTCGTGCCTTGATCAAGCAGTTGATCAGCACCGAAGAACCGAAGAAGCCGCTTTCGGATAGTCAGATATCCGAAGTTCTTGGCCAGCAGGGCATTGTCGTTGCACGGCGAACTATTGCGAAATACCGTGAAGCGCTAAATATTCCGCCGGTCAATCTACGTAAGTCCATTTAGAAGAAGGAGCCACATCATGAACCTGCAAGTCAGTGGTCACCACCTCGATATTACCCCTGCACTGCGTGATTACGTCACCGGTAAGCTCGAGCGAATCACCCGTCATTTCGATAACGTGATAGACGTGAACGTGATTCTGTCAGTGGAAAAGCTGAAGCAGAAAGCAGAAGTGACCGTTCACCTGGCGGGCAAGGACGTCTACGTGGAAACGGTCGATGAGGACCTTTATGCCGCCGTAGATGCCTTGGTCGACAAGCTCGAGCGCCAGGTTCAGAAGTACAAGCAGAAGTTGCAGGATCATCACCGCGGGAGCAAGATCATCGACCATATCGTCGTCGAGTGATCGATGTGTCGTCTGCGCACGGGGGGCCGGCAGCAATCGCCGGCCGGCCCGTGTGTTTCCCAGTTTGAATCAATTCACGTCAGCCTTTTTTCGGGTTTTTGTCGCATGAGCCAGATTACCCAGTTACTTCCCCTCGAAAACATAATTCTTGATCTCGACGCAAGTAGTAAGAAACGCGTCTTTGAGCACGTGGGGCTCCTTTTTGAAAACTATCTCGGGATTGCGCGCAGCACCGTGTTCGACAGCCTGTTCGCGCGCGAAAAGCTCGGGTCTACGGGGCTTGGCCAGGGCGTGGCCATTCCACACGGCCGTATCAAGGGCTTGAAAGATGCCACGGGCGCCTTCCTGCGCCTGGCGGCACCGGTGCCGTTCGATTCTCCGGACGGCAAGCCGGTTTCGCTGTTGTTCGTCCTGCTGGTTCCCGAAGTGGCGACTGAGCAGCATCTGCAAATCCTCTCTGAGTTGGCACAGCACTTTTCTGACCGCGCGTGCCGCGAAGCTCTTGCCAGTGCCATCGACTCGAATAGCGTTCGCCAGATCTTTGCCGACGGAACATGAGCGTCTCGCGTCAGTTCAGCGTGGTCCAGCTCTATGAGGATCACCGAGAGAAACTGAAGCTGTCCTGGATCGTGGCAGTCGGCGTCGACCGCCAGATCGAGCTCAAAGAACAGAGTAATTACGGTGCCGATGTAGTCGGCCACCTCAACCTGATCCACCCGGAACGGCTACAGGTTATCGGCCACGCCGAGCATGCCTGGGCGCAACGCGTGACCGTGGACCGCCTCCGCCAACAGGTGCGGGAGTTGATGGCGGCCAAACCGCCGGCGCTGATCATCGCCGACAATCTGGACATCCTGCCGGCGATTCGCGAGGGTTGTGAGTCGACGCAGACGCCGTTGTTTGTCAGCTCGAAACCGTGCTCTGCGGTCATCGACTTGCTGCGGATCTACCTTTCGCGCCGTCTGGCCGGTTCGACATCAATGCATGGCGTGTTGATGGATGTTTTCGGGATGGGTGTCCTGATCACTGGCGATTCCGGTGTCGGCAAGAGCGAACTGGCACTTGAACTAATTTCGCGCGGCCACGGTTTGGTCGCGGATGACGTCGTCGAGCTCGCATGTATCGCGCCGACAACGATCGAGGGGCGTTGCCCAAGCATGTTGCGAGATTATCTGGAAGTTCGCGGTCTTGGCTTGCTCAACATCCGCACCATTTTCGGCGAGACAGCTTCGCGCCGGAAAATGAAGCTCAAGTTGATTGCGCACCTGCAAAGGCCGTTAAGCAGCAGCGATGGACCACGCCTGCCTCTCGATGCCCAGTCGCAGGATATTCTCGGTTTGCCGATACGCAAGGTCGTAATCCCTGTCGCCGCCGGGCGAAACATTGCGGTGCTGCTCGAAGCTGCGGTCCGCAACAGTATCCTGCAACTGCGCGGTATCGATAGCATGGGCGATTTTATCGATCGCCAGCAGCAGGCGCTGCTTGACGAAGACCTCTAGCGGTGGCTTAATCATAAGGCTTCCTCAACCTAGGAGAAACCCCGATGAAAGCTCTGACCGCGATTGTCGCTCTTGTCTTCGCCACCGGCGGCGCCTTTGCCGCCGAAGGAAAGAAGGAGCCCTCAGAAGCCCAGAAGGCACAACAGGAGAAGATGAAGTTCTGTAATGCCGACGCCAAGGAAAAGGCCCTGACGGGCGATGAGCGCAAGCAATTCATGAGTAACTGCCTCAAGAAGGCGCCGGCCGAAGCTGCTCCGGCAGCCGCGCCGGCCGAGGCGAGTCCGGCAGCCGCGCCGGCCAAGACGAGTCAGCAGAACAAGATGAAGGAGTGTAACGCCACCGCTAGCAGCAAGGGGCTCAAGGGTGACGAGCGCAAGGCCTTCATGAGCGAGTGCCTTAAAGCTTAAGCAACAAGCGCAGCATACGAGCGTCGGAGGATGGCTCGCGGGCGCCGGCTCTCATCGGAGCCGGCGTTTTAGTTCTGCTGGTCGGTACCGACCAAGGTTTTTGGGGTTGTGCGCCGCACCGAGTTTGCGTCGCCATCGGCTACATCGGCAAGGAGCTTTCCCAGCGTGGCGTGGTCGATGCGTCCCACTGGAAGGCTGACCACGTAAGCCTGGCGGTGGCGCTTGCAGCGTTTTTCCAGCCGCCGATGCGCGTCCTGAGAGCTCGCATAGAGATGGTCAAGAAAGGCATTACACGTCGCCCAACGTCCTGCCGGCGTACGTAACACGGCAATCGCGCGGCCGCCGTCTAGAAAGGCAAGCAGGCAATTCGAATCACGGGCGGCCCAGGAAGCGGCCACCAGGTCCATCGCCTCGGGTCGCGGCACACACGCAGCGATTAACGCGTCTAGCGGGGAATCATGCTCGGAACGAGCAAGTGCCGGGAAGTAAAGCTGCGCAGGGTGCGCGCGTCTGGCGAGCGAGGTCATCGCTGTGAGCTTCTAACACCCTTGGCTGTTTTTGTAAAATATGGATCCTAGGAGCGCAAGGTTATTTCCGAGCCCCATCTGCATGCAAGCTAGCGAGTTCGATGTTCTCATTGTCGGTGGCGGTCTGGCGGGCCTCGCGCTGGCTTGCGCGCTACGCGACACCCGCCTCAGGCTTGGCCTGGTTGAGCAGCGTCCGCCGCAGAGGCCAGCGGGCTGGGATGTGCGCGTCTATGCACTTTCGCCGGCCAACGCCGCCTTCCTGCAGGAAATCGGTGTCTGGAAGCACATGGCTGCCGAGCGGATCGCGGCGATTCAGAGCATGGAGATTTTCGGTGACTCTGGCGCAGCGCTCCATTTTTCGGCTTATGAGACGGGCTTGCCGGAGCTGGGCTGGATTCTGGAGTCGTCGCTGATGGCCAGCGAGCTTTGGGAGAACGCCAAGCGTCAAGGAAATCTCACCCTCTGCTGCCCCGCCGCAGCGCAGTCATTGACAGTGAATTCCGCTGCCGCCGTGCTTACCCTTGCCAGTGGCGAGACGCTTTCGGCCAAGTTGCTGGTTGGTGCCGATGGACGTGACTCTTGGGTGCGCGAAGCGCTTGCCCTGCCGGCGATCGACACTCCGTATGGCGAGATGGGATTGGTGGCCAATTTCGAATGCGAGCGGCCGCACGCTGGAATTGCGCGGCAGTGGTTTCGTGCTGACGGGGTGCTCGCTTGGCTGCCGCTGGCCGGGAATCGCATCTCGATCGTTTGGTCCACTGCCGACGAGCATGCCAGAACACTGCTGGCGATGGCCGCCGACGATTTCTGCGCCCGAATCGCCGCCGCCGGCGGGCATCAGTTGGGAGCGTTGCGTTCGCTTACGCCTCCGGCGGCCTTTCCCTTGCGACTGGTGCAGGTGCCGCGGATCGTCGCCCCACGGCTGGCGCTGGTTGGCGATGCGGCACATGGCATTCACCCGCTGTCGGGACATGGCATAAATCTGGGCTACCAGGATGCCAAAGCGCTTGCGCGCCTACTCGTCGGCTCTCCGGATTGGCAGGATATTGGCAACGAGCGACTACTCCTGCGCTATCAACGCGAACGGCGGGAGGAAACCCTGCTCATGCAATCCACCACGCACGCCTTGCACGCACTTTTCCGCGACGATTTTCCGGGGCTGAAGTCCTTGCGAAACCTCGGAATGAACCTGACGAATGCTTTGCCAGTCCTAAAAAACTCTCTTGTGCGCTACGCAACAACCGGCGCCTTCTGAAACACCCTTATTGAAACCTGGAGAAACCAGATGTATATGAAACTCGTGCCATTTGCCGTCGCTGCTGCGCTCAGCCTGCCTACCTTGGCAGATGAGGCAAGTGTCAAGAAGGCGCTCGAAGGCAAGCTTGGTGCTCCGGTCACGAGTGTCACCAAGACGCCTTATCTTGGCCTCTATGAAGTGTACACGGATGGCCAGATTGTCTACACGGACGAGAAAGTTTCGGCCTTGCTGGTCGGCTCTCTGATTGACGGCAAGACGATGAAAAACGTAACCAGCGAGCGGATGCAGAAGCTCACCGCGATCAAGTTCTCGGATCTTCCCCTGGCACAGGCGATTAAACAGGTGCGCGGTGATGGCAAACGCGTTTTCGCGACCTTCGAGGATCCGAACTGCGGTTATTGCAAAAAATTGGCAAAAGAACTCGCGACACTGGACAACGTCACCATCTATACCTTCCTCTACCCGATCCTTTCCCAGGACTCGTTGGAAAAATCGAATCAGATCTGGTGCTCCGCCGACAAGGTGCGGGCCTGGAACGACTGGATGCTCGACGGCAAGGCGCCGAGCGGAAAAGGCGATTGCGATACCACGGCGGTCAAGAAAAGCGTCGAGACGGGGCGCAAGCTGGCCATCAATGGCACGCCGACGATCTTTTTTGCTGACGGCGAGCGCATCCCCGGTGCGATCCCGCTCGCCAGGATCGAGCAGAAGCTCGCGGAGGCGTCCACCTCGTCCAAATAAGCTAGCCGGGAGGGCTGTCCCCGTGTCGGCGCGGCTGGGCTGCCGGCGTGCGCTCAGCCTTCGGTCAAGGTCAGCAGGATGTCCGCGTACCAGACACAGTTGAGTCCAAGTGCCTCATCCTGGTTGGGGTCGCGGAAACCAACATCGAGGCGCGCAGAGTGGACACCGAGCAGCATCCAGGGCAGGTCTCCGGACGCGCGATCCTCCGCCGAGACGCGCATGACCACCGGGGCACCGCTGGTTCCGCGGTGTGTGCGTGCGTCGGTGAGGAAATAGCCTTCGCCCTGAAAACGCAGCCCGAACGAAGAAGCGACGATGGCTTGGCGTACCACCGGCATGTGGTGCAACTGGTCCTGGAAGCCCAGCGGGAAGCCGACCACCAGCAATGAGCTGCCTACTTCAACCTGATCGAAGCGCCCCGGCAGGTGGCGTGGGGAAAACGCGTGGTATATCCCGGTTTCCGGTAGCGCGGCGCGATCGAGTTCGACAACCGCAACGTCGATTTCGCCTGCCGTATCGAGGCCTTGCCTCCAGACACGCTGGCCGTAGACGTAGAGGGGGATCGAGAACGCGGTCGACGCGGCGAGATTATCCGGGTTGGTATGCAGCTCGATCTCTATTCGATCCGGGAAGTGCTGGCTAGGTTCGTCGAACAGCACGTGCCGGCTGGTGACCAGAAACAGCCGCTGATCACGCCTGAAGAAAAAACCGCTGGCGTTGGTCAGCGCTTGCTGCTGATGAAAGGTGGCGATACGCGTGGCTGCGAGGAGGATCGATTCGATCATCGCCAGGGTACCGGCTCGGCGTGCGAAGTGAGCCCAACTTGCAGTAGCAAAAATGGCCCTCTCTATCGACGACCATAGCCGTGATCACCGCGATGGTCCTCCCGGTGCGTGTTGCGGCGGTGGTCGTCATGGCGGCTGTAGTGTCTAAGTCTTTGCGACTGACGTGGCATGTAATCGCGCTGATACCAGTCACTACGTACGAAGTAGACTGGCTGTCCGCAGGCCTTGTAGCTGCGACAGTGCTTGTGCCAGTGTTTGGCATGACCCGGGGGTACGTGCAGATAGACGGGGGCGCCAGCCCATGGTCTGCGCTCGACGACCATCGCTTGCCGATAGATCACCGGCGGTGGTGGGAAGGCGCCAAGGTCGACACGACCATAGAAGCCCGGCTGGCCGATGCTGATCGATACGCCAACTTCGGAAGAAAACGCGGGGGCGGTGCTCGCCGCGAGAAGCGCTGCCAGGGCGAACGCGAAAGTGCAGTGTGTCAGTTTCATTCGAGACCTTTGATTGTCAGCATCCTCACCTAACGCGCGAGATCCTGGAAGCGCTTACAGCCAAATGCCGGACCATGGCCAGAATCGTGCGTGGATGCCTGCTGGTCTTGTTGGGAAGCCGCATACTCGCCGAAAAGGCAGGCCGCAACGCACGAAGGGGGCGACGCCCCCTTCTTCTTTCCTCGACCCACCGTACGGCATGGCAGCTTCGTACCTGCGCCTGCCGGGCGGAGTGTTCTCGCGCCGAACGGTTTAGTTGTTGCCGCTATCCAGGAAGCTTCGCAGCTTGTCCGAGCGCGACGGGTGGCGCAGTTTGCGCAGGGCCTTGGCCTCGATCTGACGAATTCGCTCGCGGGTGACGTCGAACTGCTTGCCAACCTCCTCCAGGGTATGGTCGGTATTCATTTCGATACCGAAGCGCATGCGCAATACCTTGGCTTCACGCGGTGTCAAGGTATCCAGTACGTCCTTGGTAATGAAGCGCAGGCTCGAGTAGAGGGCGGCCTCGGTGGGGGCGAGGGTTGCCTGATCCTCAATGAAATCGCCCAGATGTGAGTCGTCGTCGTCGCCGATCGGCGTTTCCATCGAGATCGGTTCCTTGCTGATCTTGAGAATCTTGCGAATCTTCTCTTCTGGCATCTCCATTTTCTTGGCCAGCGTCGCCGGATCGGCTTCAAGGCCGGTTTCCTGGAGGATCTGCCGCGAGATACGGTTCATCTTGTTGATCGTCTCGATCATGTGTACCGGGATGCGGATGGTTCGCGCCTGATCGGCAATCGAGCGGGTGATCGCCTGGCGAATCCACCAGGTGGCATAGGTTGAAAACTTGTAACCCCGTCGGTACTCGAATTTGTCCACGGCTTTCATCAGGCCGATGTTGCCTTCCTGGATCAGATCGAGGAACTGCAAGCCGCGGTTGGTGTATTTCTTCGCGATCGAGATCACCAGGCGTAGATTGGCTTCGGTCATTTCGCGCTTGGCGCGGCGGGCCTTGGCTTCTCCGGTGGACATCTGCTTGTTGATGTCTTTCAGTTCTTTCAGCGGGATCCCGATACGGTCTTGCAAAGCGAGCAGTTTCCGCTGCTCTTCAGTGATGTTCGGCGCATTGCGCGTGAGAATCGCAGCGTAGGTCTTGCCAGCCGCAGCGATTTCTGTTTCCACCCAGTCGAGGTTGAGTTCGTTACCGGGAAAGACCTTAATGAAGTGCGCGCGTGGCATGCGCACCGTGTGCACGCAAATTCTCTGAATCTGTCGCTCGCAGGTACGCACTTCGTCGACCATTGCGCGCACCGTATCGCAAAGGCGCTCAATGGTTTTCGAGGTGAAGCGAATACCCATCATCTCGTCGGAGATCTGCTCCTGCAGTTTCAGGTAAGCCTTGTCCTGCGAGCCCTTCCGGGGCAGTAGCGCCTGCGCCTTGCTGTCATGCTCACGAATCAGCTCCAGGCGAGCCAGCCCTTCAGTTCGCAGTTTGAGTAAGGAGGCCGCTGCTGCCGCGCCTTCGGCGGCTTCGCTGTTGTCGTCTTCGTCGTCGTCATCGTCATCATCACCGTCTTCGTCGTCGTCGCTCGCGTCGTCATCCTCAGACGGCTCTCCCGCTGCGGCCTCTTCCTCGGGGTAAATCAGTCCGTCAATCAATTCCTCGATGCGCATTTCCTCGCGGCTGATCTTGTCGGCGCAGTTGAGGATTTCAGCGATCGTGGTTGGGCAGGCGGAGATCGCCTGGACCATGTGTTTGAGCCCGTCTTCGATGCGCTTGGCGATTTCGATCTCGCCTTCGCGGGTGAGCAGTTCCACCGAACCCATCTCGCGCATATACATGCGTACAGGATCGGTCGTCCTGCCGAACTCGGAGTCGACGGTGGATAGTGCCTGTTCGGCCTGTTCTTCGACGTCCGCATCGTCTGCACCAGCAGCCGGTGCGGAGTCTGACATCAGCAGAGTTTCAGCGTCTGGGGCCTCGTCGTAGACCTGGATGCCCATGTCGTTGAAGGTGCTGATGATGCTCTCGATCTGCTCGGCATCAACGACATCATCGGGCAGATGGTCGTTGATCTCGGCGTAGGTCAGGAAGCCCCTTTCCTTGCCGAGTTTGATCAGCGTCTTCAGCCGTGTCTTGCGCGTCTCGTCGTCAATAGGCGTCGGTTGGTTGCCAACCTGTGCCAATAGATCCGCCGCTGCCTTGGCTTTTGCCGCCTTCGTAGTTGCCGCCTTTTCCCTTGCCATAACCAATTCCCGGATAGCGTTATACTGGAAAAACTCTAAATTCTACCATAGCTTACACTGTCTGGCCGCCTTTGCTGCGCGCGCTGAGTGCTTGCAGGTACTGCTGCTTTTCTTCCCTTGACAGGCCGGCGACGCCGAGCTTCTGAACCTTCTCCTGTAGTCGTGCGAAAGCCCGTTTGTGCTCGCCCTCTAGCAGCTGTGCAAGGGCGCCGTCAAATTCGCTGTCGATCTCGTCTTCGGCAAAAGGCTGTTGCATTAGTTCAGCGGCTGCTGCGTGCAGCATCGTCTCTTCCGCGCTGCCGCGCAGCTTTTCGAGCAAGGCCGGATAGGCGAGCGGCTGCGTTCCGGCGCTGGCGATCGTTGCACAGAGTAGCCGAATCGCGCGCGTTTCCGGCGCCTGTTCTGGAAGCAGTCCGAGTGGCAAGCGCGAGCCCAACGCCGGGTTCTGGAGCAGCAGGCGCAGCAAGGGCCGCAGCAGCGAGGGTGTCTGTCGCGGCGCGCGCGCTGGCGCCGGCTTGGCGATGGCGCGCAGAGCGCACAGACGTTCGACCTCTGCTTGCGAGAAGCCGCTGATCTCAGCCAGGCGCTTGACGAGTTGCAGCCGCAACAGCGGCGACAGCATCCGGCCAAGCAGTGGCTTGGCGTCAGCGACCAGCCGGGCTCGCCCCTCGGCGCTACTCAGGTCGCAGTGTCTGCTCAGTTCGCGCAGCAGGAAATCGGAGAGCGGCGTGGCCTCGAGGATCAGTCGCTGAAATGCCTGGCCGCCACCTTGGCGCACGAGGCTGTCAGGGTCGTCGCCTTCCGGCAGGAGAACGAAGCCGATAGTCGTCTGCTCGCCGAGTACCTCCAGGCTGTTCTCCAGCGCTCGCCATGCCGCTTTGCGCCCGGCTGCATCGCCATCAAAGCAGAACACCACGCGCTCGGCCTGGCGCAGCAGCTTCTGCACATGTATTGGTGTCGTCGCCGTACCAAGCGTGGCAACGGCGTTGCCGATTCCGTGCTGCGCGAGGGCAACGACATCCATGTAGCCCTCGACGACAATTACCGTATCGCTGTCGCGTATGGCGGTGCGTGCCTGCGGCAGGCCAAACAATTCGCGGCCCTTCTCAAACAGCGGGGTCTCGGGGGAATTCAGGTATTTCGGTTCCCCTGCGCCGAGGACCCGGCCACCAAAGGCGATCACCTCGCCCTTCTGGTTGGCGATCGGAAACATGACTCGATCTCGAAAACGATCGTAGAGGCGGCCTTCGTCGTTTTTGATAACCAGCCCCGCCAGCTGCAGTTCAGGGTTGTCGTAGTCGTCAAAGGTGGCGGCCAGGCCTTTGCCACCTGGCGGTGCATAGCCGATCCCAAAGCGGCGGGCCAGCTCGCCGCTGACGCCACGCTCTTTGAGATACCGGATGGCGCTCTCAGAGCGCTTGAGCTGTTCGTAGTAGAAGCTTGCCGCTTGCGCCATGCGCTCGGCGAGCGCCTGCAGGCGCGGACCGTTCTGTGGCACGTGCCGCTGCTCGTCAGGAAGCGGCAATCCACAACGGCTGGCGAGTTCCCGGATTGTTTCGACGAAGCCGCTGCCCGAGTAGGCCATCAGAAAGCCGATGGCGGAGCCGTGCGCGCCGCAGCCGAAACAATGGTAGAACTGTTTGCTCGGACTGACCGTGAACGAAGGGGATTTCTCGCTGTGAAATGGACAGCACGCCGCGAAGTTGGCGCCGGTCTTCTTCAGCGGCACATAGCCGTCAATCAGTTCGACGAGGTCGATGCGATGCAGCAGATCCTGAATAAAGGCGTCAGGGATCATCCGGGGCCCCTTGCGACTCCGGGTTGGCGGTCTTGGTACAGGCGGTCAGGCGCCGGTGAGGCGAGTTTTCACGAGCAGCGAAACCTCGCTCATGTCGGCGCGCCCAGCCAGTTCGAGCCGCAGTTGCGCCATCACTTTGCCCATGTCGGCAGGGCTACTGGCGCCGGTTTTCACGATGGCTTGGGAAACCGCTTGGACAAGCTCCTCCGCCGACAGGCGCGCGGGCAGGTAGGCGTCAAGGAGTTCGGACTCGAAGCGCTCCGCGTCGGCGAGGTCGTTGCGCCCGGCGGCCGCATACTGGGTGATCGAATCCCGGCGTTGCTTGAGCATCTTGCCGATGACCGTCACGACAGCGTCGTCGTCGAGTGCAACGCGCTCATCGACTTCTTTCTGCTTGATCGCCGCGAGCAGTAGACGCAGCGCGCCAAGCTTTTTCGCGTCACGTGCGCGCATGGCGACCTTGACGTCTTCGTTGATGCGTGTTTTAAGGGTCATAGCCAAGCACCTTCAGCTCTGCGTTGTTACTGCCGGGGGGGGCTGCGCGAAGAGCGGGGCCCCGCTCACCGACTGCAAGCGCAGCGGGAACGCCAAAAGCCGCCCATCTTCAGACAGGCGGCCATTCGAACGACGTGAGCGATCCCTAAAAGAGTTTGGGCGGCAGGGTCTGGCTGCGCATGCGCTTGTGATGGCGCTTGACCGCGGCGGCCAGCTTACGCTTGCGCTCGGCGGTTGGCTTCTCGTAGAACTCGCGCGCCCGCAGCTCGGTTAGCAGGCCGGTTTTCTCAACAGTGCGCTTGAAGCGCCGGATGGCAACTTCAAAAGGCTCATTTTCTTTTACACGAATGGCGGGCATAGACTCATCCAAGGTTCAGGTGGGCAAGATACAACTTAGCCGCGCATTGTATACATGTTTGCCATGTGACGCCAAGAGTCAATTTCGCAATCAAGAATTTGCCACCCTCGCGGTCGCTGCCTGGAGCGAGCCCTGCAGGCTCAGGCTTACTCCTTGGGTGTCGTTGTTTGCTCCGCTGTCTCTGCGGCCTTGGGCCCGAGAGCCGCACTCTGCGGGCGACGGATTCGCACCTCGTGGATGCGGCGCCGGGAGGCGCGCTCGATCTTTACCTCGAGGCCCTCCAGAACGAGACACTCGCCCGCCACCGGAATTCGTTCGAGATGGGTGATGATCCAGAGGTTTGCTGAGTCGTAGGGCTTGCCAGCGAGTTCCTGACCAAAGTACGCCTCAAGGACGCGTAGCTCAGTTGTGCCATCGACGACAAGCTCATTTCCCCCGAATTTCATGAGCAGGGCCTGGTCTCCTTTCGGGGCCTCGTTGTCGTCGTAAATGTCGCCGACCAGTTCCTCGAGGATGTCCTCAAGCGTAAAAATACCAAGCAGGCCGCCGAACTCGTTGACCACCACCATCAGCCGCTCCTTGTCGGCCTTGAGCACGTCCAGCAGGCTATCGACCGGCTGGTTGGGTGGAACGAACAAAGGGTCGCTGCCGGCCTCTTTCAGAGCCTTGTCCAGGTTGCCTTGCGCGACCTCACTGAGTACCGTCTGCAAGGTGATCACGTGGTTGATTTCTTCCGGATTGCCGGAGTGCAACGGAATTCGGTAGTGCGAGCCGGCGATGATCTCGTTCAGCGCGTCGCCGATCCTGCGATTGCCGTCGAGCGAAAAAATCTGGTGGCGGTGGACCATGATGTCGCTGGCGCGTAGCGTAGTGAAATCGAAGATTCGCCGAATCATCAGGTGTTCACCGGCCTCGATCGATCCTTCCTGAGTGCCGTGCGCGGCCAGCGCGATCAGCTCCGATTCGGTGACGCTCGGATCTTTCGGTGGGCTGGTGAGGCTGTGCATCCAGTGGATGAGTTTCTCCAGCGCCCAGACCAGTGGAAAGAGCAGCTTGCCAAGCACTTCCAGCGGCTTTGCAGCAACAAGCGCGACCACGATCGCGTAGCGCGAGGCGTAGGTCTTCGGAGTGATTTCGCCAAACACGAGCAGCAGCAAGGTGATGGCCCCGACGGCGAGACCGGGGCCAAGGTGGCCGAAATGCTCGGTGGCGACCACGGTGGCCAGCGCCGCGGAGCCGGTGTTGACCAGGTTGTTGCCGATCAGGATGATCACCAGCGTTCGGTTGAGGTTGCTCTTCATCCGGTGCAGCGTCTTGGCGCCGAGCCGCCGTTCGGCGAGCAGCGACTCTGTGCGCGCTCTGGAGAGTGACGTAAGAGCAGTCTCCGAGCCCGAGAAGAAGGCCGAGAGGACGAGCATGATCAGCAGCAAGAACGCTTCAAACACGGTGAAAGGACTCCCAAAGTGGGTCAGGTACAGGGCACGATGAGCTGCGAAGTGGCCAACCGGAACGCCTCGTTGATACACGAGTTGGCAGGTCGGTGCAATATGCGCCGGCTCTGGATGCAATCCCTGGCTTGCTCGGCGCCACTTTTTGCGCCTATTGGCCATAACGCGTATGTCATGATTCGTGGCGATTTGGGACAAGCGTGCTAGGACGTCATCGAGAGCCGCGTGCGCGCAATCGACCGCCATCGCCGTTCCGCTAGGTGGTGCGATCGGCAGGCCAAGAGGAGCCGCCGGCAAGGACCAGTAGGCGATGCCGATTTCTCCTACAGCCGCAGGCCGTATGGCCAGGGTTTCGTTGCTCGTCCAGCGAGCCGGTCAAAGCGTCATCGCGCCACGAACACTCTTGTCGTCGCGCAGGCTATGCTCAGCTCGCCGAAGGGCGCCGCTTGGCTGTTTGACTTTGGCATCACGCTCACTGATAATCGGCGGCCGTATGCAAGTATGGGCAGTTTTCCATTGATCAGGCGTCTTCATGGCGCTTAGATGGCTGTCGAATTGCCGGCGTAGCGGCCTGGAACGTCGTTTCGCCGTTCGTGTCCGTTTTGGCATCTCGCGTTTTCGGAATCGCTTCGAAAGCTGCGTGCAATTTCTCTCGTGGGGGTGAAGAATGGATCCAACACTCTGGATGGAACTGGTGGTTTTTGTCGTCCTGCTAGTGTTTTCGGGGTTCTTCTCGAGCACCGAAACGGCGCTGTTTTCGCTGAGTTCGTTCCATCTTGACCAGATGCGCAAGGCCAAGAACCCGCGCGTCGATCTTATCGAGCGTTTGCGCAGCGAGCCACGGCGCCTCATCGTGACCATTCTCATTGGCAACGAATTCGTTAATGTTGCCGCGTCGGTGATTTCGGCTGCGGTGATCATCCGGATCTTCGGTGCGGATAACGAGATGCTTAATCTCTTGGTCATGGTGCCGATCCTGCTGCTGTTCGGCGAGATCACCCCGAAGGTGCTGGCGATTCGCAACAACATGGCGTTTGCCAGCTTCCAGGCACGCCCGATCAGTCTCTTTGCGCGCCTGATCACCCCGCTGCGTGAGGTGATCCGCCATGTCGCCGAGTTTTTCATCACCCTGGTCGTCGGCAAGCAGCGCTCGCAGGGCAATCTGGTTACCGAGGACATGATCCGTACCCTGGTGACCGACGCCGTTGGTGAAGGGGCGCTGGACAGCCAGGAAGCGCACTACATAGAGAAGATATTCGACTTTGGCAACAAGTCGCTGCGCGACATCATGCGACCGCGCTCGGACATCGAGTTTCTGTCGGCAGATCTTTCAATGCCGGAACTGATTGCCGAGATCAAGGCTACTCGTCAGTCACGCTATCCCATCTATCGCGAGCGGCGGGATACCATTCTCGGTATCCTGCATACGCGTGACCTTCTTGGAGTCGACCTCGGCCGGCTGGAGCGCGACCCGCATGCGTTTCGCAAGCTCTTGCGGCAGCCGAATTTCTTCCCTGAGTCCAAGCCTGCGGTAGAACTGTTCCACACGTTTCGCCAGCGCAAACTGTCGTTCGCGTTGATCGTGGACGAGTATGGCGGCGTCACCGGTCTGGTGACCATGGAGGATTTGTTGGAATGCGTCTTCGGTGAGATTGCCAGCCCGTCGGATAGCGAAGGGACTGACCGCCACATGGTCAGTGAGTTCGACGATGGTCGCCGCTTGATCGACGCCGGTATGTCGCTGGAGGAATTCAACCAGGCATTCGGTGTGAGTATCAACTGTGAAGATGCCGAGACTATTGCTGGCGCCTTGCTCGATGCCTTCGGTGAACTGCCGGCAACCGGTGCATCGATTGTCCTGTGCGACATGAAGCTTACCGTCGAGAGCGTCGAATTCAATCGTATCAGTCGTGTGCTGGTCGAACCGCCAGCCGTCGAGCAAACGGCCGAAGCGAGCGACACCGCGCAAGTGAGCGCTACGCTCGATGCGGCCGTGGCCAGCCAGGCTCCTGACCGCCAGTCGGCAGATGGTGAGCCGGAAAGTGCCCCTGTCGAACAAGTAAAGAAAGGGGAGGGCGTCTAAATGGCTGCTGATATCTGGCTGACCGTCTTGTTCATGCTCATCTGCCTCATGGCGGAAGCATTCTTTTCCGGTTCGGAGCTCGGCATCGTCAGTGCTGACCGCATGAAGCTGCGCCATGATGCAGCCAAGGGCTCGCGAGGCGCGCGCCTCGCTCTCGACATGCTCGAGAAGCGACCGGAGTGGTTGCTGTCGACGACTCTAGTCGGGACCAACATCGCGGTCGTCGCCAACTCGACAATCACTACAGCGATGATGATCTCCTTGTTTGGGGATGCCGGTGGCTGGATGGCGGTGCTCATCGTCGCCCCCTTGATCTGGGTGTTCGGAGAGATCGTTCCCAAGAGCATTTTCCAGCAGCGCGCCGATGTCATGGCCCCCTACCTGATCTATGTGCTGCGTTTCTTCTCGATTCTTTTCTCTCCGATCCTGATCGTCTTCGTGACCTTGTCGAAGGTGCTATCCCGGCTCGCGGGTGGTGCCGAGGAGCACAATCCATTCACCTTGCGCGAGCAGATTCAGAGCATGGTGCAGATGCCGCCGCACGAAGGTGGTGACATCCAGTTGATCGAAAAGAACATGATCCGGCGCATGTTCAATTTCTCGGAGACTACGGTGTCGAAGGTGATGGTGCCCTTGATCGACGTGGACGCGGTCGAGAAAACCTGTAGCGTTGGTGAGGCGATTCGCCTAGCGGTAGCCGGCTCGCACATTCGTTTGCCGGTGTTTGATGGTCGTATCGACCGCGTCATCGGAGTGCTCAATACGATGGACCTGCTGGGTGTGGACGAGTCTGCATCAATCGAGTCCTACATCAGCCCGGCGCAGTATGTTCCCGGCAGCAAAAGCGCCGAGTCGATGCTTGTCGAGCTGCGCAAGGACGGCGATGCGATGGCTGTGGTGATGGACGAGTTCGGTGGCGCCGAGGGGATCATCACCATCGAGGACATCATCGAGGAGGTGATGGAAGATATGCAGGACGAGTATGACCGCCAGGAGAAGCCGGCCGAGTGGTTGAAAAAGCTTGGCCATCATGACTACCTGGTCAGCGCCCGCGCCGATCCGATGATGCTCAACGAGAAGCTGGGGCTGAAGTTGCCCGAGGGTGATTACGACACCTTGTCGGGCCTCCTCCTCGAAAATGCCCGCGAAATCCCGAAAGTCGGAGCGGTTATCGAAGTTGCTGGCGCCAAGTTCACCGTCCAACGTGCTACCCCGCAGGTGATTCAGGAAGTGCAGATCATCTGGTAGGGTTCGCGCTCCTCGCACTGCTCCCCCTCCGTGTCCGGGGTGCCGCGGTTTCGCTCGGGGGCGTTCTGCAGGGGGGCGCTCGCTCATTCGGGCGCGGAGAATTCCGGACAGCCGCTCTACTTACTGTCCGGCTTTGGTAAGCGGCGTTACGGTGACCGCGACGTCGGGTTGGTGTGCGTCACCGCCGAGAATGACACCGCGCAGCGGTGACACGTCGGAAAAGTCGCGTCCCCAGGCCAGGGTGATGTGTTGCGTGTCGGGCAGCAGGTTGTTGGTTGGATCGAAGTCGACCCAGCGGCCTCCTTCCGGCCCGGGGCAGTACACCGAGATCCAGGCGTGCGACGCGTCGGCGCCGACCATTCTCGGTTGCCCAGCCGGTGGATGGGTGAGCAGGTAGCCGCTCACGTAGCGCGCGGCCAGACCCTGCGAACGCAGGCAGGAAAGCATCAGGTGGGCAAAATCCTGACAGACGCCACGCTTGTCGGCCAGTACCTGTAGCACCGGGGTGGCCACCGTCGTCGCTTCAGGGTCGAACTCCAGGTCTGTGTAAATGCAGCTCATTAGCGCCTGAACGGCCTCCAGTATTGGCCGCTGTGGCATGAAGCACTTGCTGGCATAGCTGGCGAACTCACCCTTTACGCGCACGTGCGGCGATTCGAACTGGAAGCGACTGGCGTCGACCATCACCGGACGCGCGCCATAGTCCAGCGCATCGCGCACGCTTTCCCATGTCGGCGAGGCGTGCAGTCTGGCCGGGGACCTGCCCGGCGCCCCTAGAGCGGCGTCGGTCGGCAAATGCGAGCGCACCTCGATGGTGCTTTCGGCCCTGACCTCGAGGCTATCGTGCGGGAACTCGATGCTCAGTTCTCTGACCGGGTTACCAAAGCTGTCGTCGCGTTCGCGGTGCGTTGTCGCCTCCGGAGAAACAGCGATCCGGTGTGCCAGGCAGCGCTGCCAGGGGCAATCGCGCGGCGTCAGATGCAGCAGTTGGCGCGATAGCGACACCGGACTGTCGTAACGGTAGATCGTTTCGTGAACGACGTGGTAGCAGGCTGCGGGCATGTTCACGGCGTTAATGTGAAAGTCGCGCAAGCGACTCACGACGCTCCCTTCTCCCCTCGCGGGAGAAGGGTTGGGAAAGAGGGGGAACGGTCATGACTTTCACAATTAGGGGTGTCTCGACGTCATGATCGTTCAAGAAGTGAAAGTGTAGTGACTGACGTCACTGACATGACTGAAATAGCGCATTGCCAGGCGGTCGGAAAGGGCAGCAGCGGCGGCTGCCGCCTCGTCGAGAACCGCGGCCAGTTTCAGGCAGGGATCGCAAGCACGGCAGTCGCCGAAGCTCAGTCCCTCAAATTCGCCGAGATCGAAGGATTGCAGCCGCTGCAAGGTCGGGGGCAGCGCGTCGTCACGCGGTCCACCGAGCAAGCGCGTTAACTGCTCAAGATAGCGCAGCAGGATTTGCAGTTGAAAGCTGACCGAGTGCGGGTTGCCGTCGTCGAAAATGATCAGGTCCAGCGTTGGCAGGAGCTCTGGCTGAGTCATGTAGCGCGAACGGTAGGTAATGATGCTGTCGGTTAGTTCGAGCAACCACTCGAGGCCCCCTGGCGCCCGTGTGGACGGCAGTCGCAAGAAGTGGGCGATCGTCTTGGCAAGAAAAATCAGCCGTTCGATGCGTCTGCCGATGATCAGCAGGCGCCAGCCGTCGTCGCGCGTCATGTTGTCCATCGCGAAACCGGCTAGCGAAGACGAAGCCAGCAAGACCTGATCAAGAAAAGCTAGCGCCTCGCCCAGTTGCGGCTGCGTTTCGCCGTTTCCCAGCCGGCTATATGCCTGCACCTGATGCTGCAAACGATTGAGCGCGTGCCAGTTGTCGAGCGAGAAGCGTTCGCGTACCTGGGCAGCAACCCATAGCATGCGGCGGATGTCACCGGCCAGACCGCTGCCCCACTCCTTGTCGCAGATCGCCGCGAGCATCAGGGCCTCGCGCAGTGCCTGCGATGCTGGGACTGTCGCCTCGCTCTCGCTGCCCGGTTTGGGCTCGGCGATTGGCAGAAGCTTCTGCGCCAGGCACAGGTCCAGGGCCGAGGTCAGTGCCGGCAGCGCGTCGTCACCGGCGTCGACCAGCCGCGAGAGCGCCACGCGCAATAGGCGGGCGTTCTTGTCGCAGCGTTCGCTGTAGCGGCCGAACCAGTACAGATTCTCCACCACTCGCGAGGAAAGCTTGTCGCCGCCGCGTACCAGATCGGCTTTGCCGAGCGAGTGCTTGAGCAGGCTGAAGTTGCTCACCGGGGCATCGGTCGATACCCAGGTATCCTTGCTCGAACCACCGCGCTGCATCGAGATGATGCGCGCGTTCGAGGCTGCCGAGACGCGCGTCAGCCCGCCTGGCATCACCACATACCCGTTTGGCGTGGCGGCGACGTAAACGCGCAGGCCGACGCCGTGTGGCAACAGGCGCCGCTTGTGGTGCGGACTCCAGGTTGGGGCCTGTGCGTAATTGACCAACTCCTGCGCCACATAAGCTTGCGGTCGGGCGCGCAGACGGGCGATCATCACTTCGCGGTTGCTGCCAGTCAGTTCGTTGCCGAACAAGGCATCGAAGTTTTGTGAGGGGTAGGAGCCCTTGATTACCAGGTGGTCCAGATTGGCGATCGTATAGTCCAGCGCCGCCTGCTCGCCGCACCACCAGGTGGCCACGGAGGGCATTGCCAATGGCTCGCCGAGCAGCTTCTCGCAGGCGCCGGGCAGGAATCCCGGCAGCGCGGCGGACTCCAGCAGGCCGCTGCCCAGCGCGTTGGCGACCAGCACCTTGCCGGCGCGCACCGCCTGCAGCAGGCCGGGGACGCCGAGCGCCGAGTCGCTGCGCAGTTCGAGCGGGTCGCAGTAGTCGTCGTCGAGTCGGCGCAGGATCGCATGCACGCGGCGCAAGCCGTTGAGTGTTTTCAGGTAGACCAACTCGCCCCGAACCGTCAGGTCCTGCCCTTCGACGAGCGGGAAACCGAGGTAGCGCGCGAGATAGGCGTGCTCGAAGTAGGTTTCATTGTAGGGGCCAGGCGTCAGGAGCACGATCAGCGGCGGCTCGCCGGCATGCGGAGCCCAATGCGCCAGCGCGTCCTGAAATTTGCGGAAGAAGGAAGCAAGGTGTTGGACGTTCAGGTCGCGGAATTGCTCGGGAAAGGTCCGTCCGACGATGGTGCGATTCTCAAGTGCGTAACCCGCGCCGGAGGGCGCCTGGGTGCGATCGGCGATTACCCACCATTGGCCGTCGGGTGAGCGTGCAAGATCGGCCGCGTAGAGGTGCAAGTAGGTGTCGCCGGCTGGCTTGATGCCCTGGCATGGCCAGAGGAAGTTGTTGTGACCGTAGACCAGCGCCGGTGGCAGCGTGCCGTCCTTGAGCAATTCCTGTTCGCCGTAAAGGTCGCAAAGAACCGCGTTGAGCAGCCGGGCACGCTGCTTTACGGCGCCTGCCAGCTGTTGCCACTCGGCGGCGCCGAGAAGCAGCGGCAGGGGATCGAGCTCCCAGGGGCGATCGGCGCCTTTGGGATCGGCATAGACGTTGTAGGTGACCCCGTTTTCGAGGATGCGTCGGCGCACGTAATCGAGCCGGTGGCGCATCTGCTCGGCCGAGGCTGTTTCCAGATGGGCAAAGAACGCTTGCCACGCGGGGCGAACGCTGCCGTCTTCGGCGAGCATCTCGTCGAAGCGGTCGGGTTGCTGCAGGTAGCTGGACAGCAAGGATCGCGGCATCAAAGAAACAGGCCCGGGAGTAGCCCGGGCCAGCTGGGTTCAGGAACGCCGCAAGTCTAGCGTAAACGGGAAGCCGGCATTGCTCGGCATGGCCTGCAGCTCGACCAGACCGGGCGTATGGCCGAAGGCGCTGAAGCGTGCCAGACGGCGCCCCTCGGCCTCGTTCGCATTTACCGGGTAACGGTCGGGGTTGCGGCCGCCGGGGTGTTCGACATGGTATTGACAGCCGGCCAGCGAGCGCTTCATCCAGGTATCGACCAGATCGAAAACCAGTGGCGCGTGCACGCCGATCGTCGGATGTAGTGCCGAAGGCGGGTTCCAGGCGCGGTAGCGCACGCCGGCGACATACTCGCCGACCTTGCCGGTCGAGCGCAGCGGCACCGTGCGGCCGTTGCAGGTGAGCACATAGCGCTCACTGGCCATGCCGGTCAGCTTGACCTGCAGACGTTCTAGCGACGAGTCCACGTAGCGTGCCGTGCCGCCGACTGCACCTTGTTCGCCCATCACGTGCCAGGGTTCCAGCGCATGACGCAACTCCAGTTCCATGCCCAATGCCGAAATACTGCCATGCACCGGGAAGCGGAACTCGAAATGCGGCGCGAACCACGCTGGGTCGAGCGCATAGCCGGCGCCCCCGAGGTCGCTGAGGACATCGTCGAAGTCCTGCTTGACGTAGTGCGGCAGCATGAAGCGGTCGTGCAGTTCCGTTCCCCAGCGGACCAGTCGCTCGGGGGCGTAAGGTGTGCGCCAGAAGTGCGCGATCAGCGCCCGCAGCAGTAGTTGCTGGGCCAGAGACATGCGCGCGTGCGGCGGCATTTCGAAGGCCCGCATTTCGAGCAAGCCGAGGCGACCGGTGGCGCCGTCGGGCGAGTACAGCTTGTCGATGCAGAACTCGGCGCGATGGGTATTGCCGGTCGAATCGATGAGCAGGTTGCGCAACGCCCGGTCGATGACCCAGGGGGCGACGCATTCGCTGGCGTCGGCGCTCGCCTTGGGCAGCTGACTGAAGGCAATCTCCAGCTCGTAAACCGAATCGTTGCGCGCCTCGTCGACGCGTGGTGACTGGCTGGTTGGGCCGATGAACAGCCCCGAGAAGAGGTAGGACAGGGAGGGATGGTTGTGCCAGTAGCTGATCAGGCTGCGCAGGAGGTCGGGCCGCCGCAGGAACGGGGAGTCGAGGGTGGTCGCGCCGCCGAAGACGAAGTGGTTACCGCCGCCGGTGCCAGTATGGCGACCGTCGAGCATGAACTTTTCGGTACATAGGCGCGACAGATGCGCGGCCTCGTAGAGATGCGTCGTGCGTGCGACAAGTTCGTCCCAGGTCGCCGACGGCTGGATGTTGACCTCGATGACGCCCGGATCCGGGGTCACCCGGAAGTTGGTCAAGCGCGGGTCGGAGGGCGGCTCGTAGCCTTCGAGGACCACCGGCGAGGCCAGCGTTTCGGCGGTGGCTTCGACGGCGCCGACCAGTTCGAGATACTCCTCGAGGGTCTCGGTTGGCGGCATGAAGATGTAGAGCACGCCATTGCGCGCCTGCGCCGAAACCGAGGTGCGCGTGACCAAGGTCGCCGACTCGCCGTCACCTGGCGCATCTTCGTCAGCGCTCTCGGCGGCGCGGGCAAGCGCCTCATCGACACCTGCCAACGCTTTCTCGGCGAAAGCTGCGCCGCTCACTGCGGCGTTTACCGCTGGCAGGCCGAGGCTGCGACTGACGGCAAACTGCGCGCGGATCTCGCTGTGCTCGCGCAGCGCCGGGAAGGTCTGCGTCGGGTCGGGAGCGTGCACATAGGGATAGTCGGCCTTGGCAACCCAGGGCTGCGAGTCCAGTGGCAAGCGGTATCCGACCGGCGAATCACCGGGGACCAGGTAGCACCGGCCGCCGCGAAGATACCAGGGTCCGCTCCGCCAGCCGCCTTGCGGACGGGCTTTCAGGGGCAGTACATGACCGACCACCTCTTCGAGTCCCTGCCGGAAGACCTTGGCCAGGCGCTTGCGCTCCAGGGCATCATCGAGGCGGGCGTTGAAAGGGTCGACATTGACCGGCAGGCGGTCTTCGCGCCACAGGTGATAGAAGACATCCTCATAGGCGGCGAAGACATACTTCGGGTCGATCGCCAGGTGCTCGGCGAGCTGGCGCAGGAAGCGCCCGGCGAGTCTTTCGTCGGCACCGTAGTCCCGGTTCTCGTCGGCATAAAGTTCCGGATTGCTCCACAGCGGCTGCCCGTCGCGTCGCCAGAAGCAGTTCAGTGACCAGCGCGGCAGCTGCTCCCCCGGGTACCATTTGCCCTGGCCGAAGTGCTGCAGCCCGTGTGGCGCATACTTTTCGCGCAGGCGCCCGTAGATCTCCGCGGCGCGGGCCCGTTTCGTCGGCCCGAGTGCTTCGGTGTTCCACTCGCCGCCGTCGTGGTCGTCGATCGAGACGAAAGTCGGTTCACCACCCATCGTCAGGCGAACGTCGTCGCGCACGAGGTCGGCGTCGATCTGATGTCCGAGTGACTCGATGCGCTGCCACTGCTCGTCGCTGTACGGGCGGGTCACCCTGGGCGCTTCCCAGACCCGTTCGATCTGCATGTGGTGCTCGAACTCGCATTCACATTTCTCGGTCAGGCCGGTGATCGGCGAGGCAGAAGACGGCTGCGGCGAACACGCCAGTGGGATGTGGCCTTCCCCGGCGAACAGGCCGGAGGTCGGGTCGAGGCCGATCCAGCCGGCCCCGGGCAGGTACACTTCGCACCAGGCGTGCAGATCGGTGAAGTCGTGATCGGTCCCGGAAGGTCCGTCCAGCGACTTCACGTCGGGTACCAGCTGGATCAGGTAGCCGGACACGAAGCGCGCCGCCAGGCCAAGATTGCGCAGTACCTGCACCAGCAACCAGGCTGAGTCACGACAGGAGCCGCGTGCCAGTGTGAGCGTTTCCTCGGGCGTCTGTACGCCGGGTTCGAGGCGGATGACGTAACCGACTTTGCCTTGCACCTGCTGGTTGAGATCGACGAGGAAGTCGACGCTGGTACGCGGTTCGCTGGGCACGCTGGCCAGGAAGTCCGCTAGTAGCGGGGTCAGCGGCAAGGGCTCTAGGTAGGGTTCGAGTTCCTCCCTCTGCCAGGCCTCGTACTTGAAGGGAAAGGTGGTGGCGTAGGGCTCGGGAAAAAAGTCGAAGGGATTGATCACCGACATCTCGGCCACCAGATCGACTTCGATACGAAACTCGCGGCTCTTCTCGGGGAATACCAGGCGTGCCAGGTAGTTGGCCTGCGGGTCCTGTTGCCAATTGATGAAGTGTTCGGCCGGCGTGACCTTCAGCGAGTAGCTCAGGATCGGGGTGCGCGAATGCGGTGCCGGTCGCAGGCGGACGACCTGCGGAGCCAGGCTGATCGGGCGGTCATAGCGATAGTGCGTGACGTGGTTGAGGGCAACATGAATGGACAAGGTCAGCTCCAGGGCAGAGGCAAAGAAAAGGCGAAAAACGTGGCCGGCAGCTTGGCGGTGCGCAGGCGCCGGGCATGGCTGTGCATAGGCAGCGGTGGCATCAAATCCGCAGGGCTTTCAGCAGGTCGGTCTCCAGTTTGACACGGCCAGCGCTGTCCTCGAGGTGGCTGCCGCTGATCAGGAACGTATCTTCGACGCGTTCGCCGAGTGTGGCAATCTTGGCGGTGTGCAAATTTGCTCCATGGGCTGCCAGTTGGGTGGCGATGATGAATAGCAGGCCGGGACGATCGGCGGCGACAACCGTCAGCACAAAGAACTTGCCGGTTTCGTCGGCTTCGAGACTGACCAGCGGCTGAATGGTCACCAATGGCTGCAGCGGGAAGTGCCTGACCTGGCGCGAGAGGCGTCCGCTGGCGGGCAGGTCGGTAGGGGAGGGCCCGGACAGGCGCGCGAGCAGTTCGTGCTCGATGTAGTTGATCATTTCGCGATTGCGACCGTGATCGCCGACGTCGAGCAGGACGAAGGTGTCCAGCGCGTAGCCCGCACGCGTGGTATGGATTTTAGCATCGACGATGCTGTAGGCCGCGCGGCTGAAGAAGCCGACCATGCGCACGAACAGGTCGCGCTGATCGAGGGCATAAACCATCACTTCGAGCCCGGCGCCGAGCGGGCTGAGACGCGCCTTGACCAGCGGCTTGTCGGTGCGGCGCTGATGGTGGTGGTCGTAAAGGGCGCGCGCGTGCCAGGCGATTTCCTCGGCGGACTGACGCAGGAAGTACACTGTGTCGACCTGCTCCCACAGCCGTTCATGAATGGTTTCCGGCAGCGCGAGAAAGCGCATCAGGCGTCTCGCTTCCTGCTGGCGTTCTGCGATCACGCCTTTGGCCATCGGCGGCGCTTCATTCGACAGCAGCTGCCGCCGGGTGGCGTTGAACAGTTGTTCGAGGAGTTGGCCCTTCCACGCGTTCCAGACTTTGGGACTGGTGCCGCGGATGTCGGCAACGGTCAACAGATAGAGGGCGACCAGATGGCGTTCGTCGCCGACGATGGCGGCAAAGCGGTCGACGACCGCCGGGTCCGAGATGTCGTGTTTCTGCGCCGTTCGGGACATCAGCAGGTGCTGGCGAACCAGCCAAACCACGAGTTCACTTTCCTCCGCGGCGAGGCAGTGGTCGACGCAGAACTGCCGGGCATCGACCGCCCCGAGTTCGGAGTGGTCTCCGCCACGCCCCTTGGCAATATCGTGAAACAGCGCCGCGATGTACAACACCCAGGGGTTTCCGAAGTCGCTGACCAGGCGACTGCAGAGTGGGTACTCATGCGCGAATTCCTCCATCGTGAAGCGCCGCAATCGGCGGATCACCTGCAGAATGTGCTGGTCCACCGTATAAACATGGAACAGGTCGTGCTGCATCTGTCCGACGACGCGTCCGAAGTTCGGCAGGTAACGGCCGAGGACGCCCAACTGGTTCATTCGTCGCAAGGTCTGCGTCAGGCGGTTGCCGTGGGTGAAGAGTTCCAGGAAACGAGTTCGATTGGCCGGCTGCTGGCGGAAATCCTCATCGATCAGCGTGCGCGCTCGCCACAGGGCACGCTGCGCACAGGCGGTCATGCCGTGCAAGCCGGCATGCTGCTGGAGTAGCAGAAAGGCCTCCAGCACGGCCTCCGGGGCGTCGCTGAAAACACTCTCGTGCACTACGTCGAGGAGTTCGTGCGTATTCTGGAAACGTTCGTTGATCGGCTGCGGTGCCTCGTCCCGAGGTGGCACGAGTGCGGCGCCGATGTTCTGCAGCAGGATGGCGTTGATCTGGAGTACCGCTTTCGCCCGCCGATAGTACTGTTGCATCAGTAGCTCGCTGGCTCGGCGGGCGCTAGCTCGCTGGCTCGGCGGGCGCTGCTGGCCGTGAAACCGAGTTGCTCGGCAATTGCCGTCTGGTATTCGAAGAGCAGGCGGTCCTCGCGTCGGCCGGCGAGCAAGTGCAGGCGCGTGCGTAGATTGCGCAGGAAGGCCTCGCTGTCTTCGAGAAGATGTTCCTCGTCGGGGGTGATGAAGCCCCGCTGCGCGAGATCCTTCCAGCACCGGCCAAAGCCTGCCGCCTGGGTGATCCAGAGAATCAGCTGCAGATCGCGCAAGCCTCCGGGTCCTTCCTTGCAGTTCGCTTCCAGGCTGTAGGGCGTTTCGCCGAATCGCTGGTGGCGGTCCTCCTGCTCGATGCGCTTGCTCTGAAAGAAGTTCTGCGCGTCCATGGCCGGCTTCAGTCGTGCCGATAGCTCATCAAAAAGCGGCGCGCTGCCAGTCAGCCGGCGCGCTTCGATCATTGCCGTCTGTACGGTAATATCCCTGGCTGCTTCCTCCAGGCACTGTTCTATGGTGCGCACGCTGTGGCCGGTCTCCAGCCCGATGTCCCAGAGCAGGCGGACCAGGCGTTCAAGCTGTGCGCTGAGCACGTCGTCGGCTTGCGCAGGCAACAGAATCAGGAGATCGACGTCGGAAGCCGGGTACAGTTCGCCTCTGCCGTAACCGCCGACGGCCAGGAGAGCAAGCGTTGGCGGTAAGTTCAGCTGTCGCCAAAGGTCGCACAGGGCCTGGTCGATCAGGTGGCATCGCGCGTGTAGCAGATGAAGCGCGTCCCCCTTGGCCAGGAACTGCTCACAGCTAGTCCGCCGACCTTCATGGAGTCGGTTCTTGAAGGTGCTGACAATGGCAAGGTCATCGTGTCGATCGGCGCTCATCGCTTATCGCCGGGCGTTAAGGCCGTTCGCCGGTTCGCTTCGGCGTACTTCCCGCTTTATAGGGGTCGAGCGCGCGAAGCAGGACGGGATTTTCAGTATTTTCATCTCATTTTCCGGTGATCAAGGATGCCGGCAATTTCGCCGGTTGCGCGTGCCATGGCAGTAGTCCAAGCAAGATTCGTGCGCAGCATGGCGTTCTTCCGGGCGCGCGATTCGTTCTTTTCTGAGCGGTCCTTCGCTGTGGCGAGTGCATGCCGGTTGGCGTCCCAAGGTTTTCTCGCTGGAACTGAGGTACACTTGGACACTGAAGTCGTCATTGGGCAAAGGTGTTCTGGCGCGGCTGCCTGATGGCACCAAGCAGGTGCGCTTGCGGCGCGTGCGGCCCCGAAGCCGGGCGCGTTTTCCGACCACCGTGTGGGGAGCCGTCGTCCCGATTAGTCGTCTGATTGCCGGCCGCAGCCGCGAGCTTGGCTGGAGAGCTTAATTGAGCGCAGGTGAAGGCGCCGAGGCCCAGGGCCTTGGCAAGAGCGGGTCAGGCTCCTGGCCTCGGTCTTTTCTTCCACCTGCACGTTGTGATGTCGAGTATTTGGAGGGGAGTTGACTGATGAGCAGCGAACGCAAGGCGACTTTGACTATTCCTGGAGAAGCTCCGGTGCAGTTTCCGATTCTTACCCCGACGCACGGTAACGAGTGCGTGGATATTCGTGCGCTCGGCGGCAACACCGATCGCTTCGGGTATGACTCCGGATTCGAGTCGACCGCCAGCTGCAAATCGAGCATTACGTACATTGATGGTGCTAAGGGTGAACTCCTCTATCGCGGCTATCCGATCGAGCAACTCACCGAGCACTGCGATTTCCTTGAAGTGGCTTATCTGCTGAAGAATGGCGAGCTGCCGAACGCCGAGCAGAAAGCCAGCTTTTCAGCGACGATCACGAAGAACACGCCCGTCCATAACCAGATGGTGAACTTCTACCACGGCTTTCGGCGCGATGCGCATACCATGCCGGTGATGGTTGGTGTGGTCGGTGCCCTGTCTGCGTTTCATCGTGAGGCCGCTGACTTCTCCGATGTTGAGCAGCGCAGTCTCACCATTCATCGGATCATCGCCAAGATGCCGACGATTGCGGCAATGGCTTACAAGTACACCATGGGTCATCCGCCGGTAAACCCGCGTGCCGACCTGGATTACGCGGCCAATTTCGTCTACATGATGTTTGCCAACCCCGCGGAAAAATTCCAGTTGAACCCGGTGCTGATGCGGGCATTCGACCGCCTTCTCATCCTGCACGCCGACCACGCTCAGGATGCTTCAACCTCGACGGTGCGGATGGCGGGTTCGTCAGGGGCCAATCCCTTCGCCTGCATTTCTGCCGCCATAGCCTGTCTGTCCGGTCGCGAGCATGGTGGCGCCAGTGAAGCCTGCCTCGCGATGCTGCAGGAAGTTGGCGATGTACGGAAGGTTGCGGAGATGATCAGTCGCTCAAAGATCGAAAGCGATCGCTCCAAGGTGACCGGCTTTGGGCTCTACGTCTATCGCAACTTCGATCCGCGCGCGAAACTCATGCGCCGATTGTGTACCGAAGTGCTGACCGAGCTGGGCCTGGAAAATGATCCGCTGTTCAAGCTGGCCATAGAGCTCGACCGGATCGCACTGGAAGACCCGTACTTCGTCGAGAACAAGCTCTACCCGAACGTCGATTTTTACTCGGGTATTCTGCAGAAGGCGCTGGGTCTGCCGGCTTCGATGTTTGGCTGCGTCGTTGCCGTGGCGCGCACCGCAGGATGGATGGCGCAGTGGGAAGAGATGCGTGCCGACCCGGAATACAAGATCGCCCGTCCACGCCAGCTGTATGTTGGCCCCGTACGGCGCGACGTCCCCGCCGCTTTCGCGCGCTCTGACTTGTAGACTCGCGTGGCAGTCGGCGGCGTCTACCCGGCGGGAGTCGCCGAAGCGCCTTTCACGGTAACCGAGGCGCGCCCTACTTTACTGACAACGGCCGCGTTACCGACAAGGCGCCGCGTATTTCACCGGTGGTATAGCCGGTGGCCTGGTCGTGTGGGTAATCCTTGGCCAGTGCAGCCTTGAGCTCGGGTGAGAGCGAGTCGGCTGGGCCGTGGCAGGTCTGACACACCTCGACGACTGGCAGCGCTTTCATGTAGCGGAACTGGCGCTGCCCGTCGCTGGCTACGATGATCTCGCCCACTTCCAACTGCTGAACCTTGGCGCCGTTGGCGACCTGAATGTTGAAGTCGGCCAACTGTCGCGCTTCCCAGGCGTCAGGGGTGCCGGTGGTCGCATTGCGCGCTTTCAGGCTGACGCGGTGGATCGCCCAGCCGGTCTGCCGCCGCATTTCCTGTAGCAGTTGCGGCGCCTTCTCCTTGCAGACCGAAATGGCGGCAACGGGTCCCTGTTCCTGCACCGCCGCCTGCATCGCCTGGACCACTTTTGGCAATACTGGTAGAGCGGTCTTGCGTGTGTCGGCCATAAGTGCAGCCGTATCCTGCGCGTGGACGGCCTGTATGGTAAGGTTGAGCGAAAGGGCAAGGATGGCTGTGGTGGCGATCTTCATGGCGACTCCCGTTTGCACATTAGAAAAGTCTAATATAGCATGCCTGGACTGTGCCGGCCACCCTGCGTCTCTCTAACGGCGGCGCGTTTATCCTCGGCGGCGTGGCTCCCCTCGGACGTTTCGGCGTTACAGCGCCCCCCGGTGTGGATTTGTCCTGCACCGTCACGGTGCATCGACGGGTGCCTCGCGCACCGTTCGCTGGCGTCGCAGGCTCTTTGCTGCATGGCTTTGGCCCGCTTGCGACCTGCCCGACACTGGCATGGTTTCTGCTTTTAAACGACTAACCCACTCTGTCGGTGAGCCTCATGAATGCAGATTTCTACAACGAGATGTACGATTCGGCGGGCAAGTTGCGACCCCATTACGAGGGTTTTGCGGCTTGGCTGAACTCGATTTCGCCCGAGCGCCTGGCAAGCAAACAGGCCGAGGCCGACACGGCATTCCATCGTCTTGGCATCACCTTCGCCGTTTATGGCGAGAAGTCCGGTACCGAGCGCCTGATACCGTTTGACATCATCCCTCGCATCATCCCGGCGGTGGAATGGACGGCATTGCAGGCAGGATTATGGCAGCGGGTCAAAGCTCTGAACGCCTTTCTGCACGACATCTACCATGACCAGGAGATTCTTGCCGCCGGGCACATTCCGAGCGAGCAGGTGCTGAACAACACCCAGTTTCGCCGCGAGATGATCGGTGTTGACCTGCCGGCCGGAATTTACGCGCACATCGCTGGCGTCGATATGGTGCGAGCCGGGGCGGGCGAATCCTATGTCCTTGAAGACAACCTGCGGGTACCGTCCGGGGTGTCGTATATGCTCGAAGACCGCAAGATGATGATGCGCCTCTTTCCCGAGCTTTTCTCACGGCACATGGTCGCCCCGGTGCAGCATTACCCCGACATGCTGCTGGAAAACCTGCGCAGCGTGGCGCCAAAAGGGGTTGCCGATCCGGCCGTGGTGGTGTTGACCCCCGGCGCGTATAACAGCGCCTACTTCGAACATAGTTTTCTGGCCCAGCAAATGGGCGTTGAACTTGTCGAGGGGCGAGACCTTTTCGTCAAGGAGCGGACGGTGTTCATGCGCACTACGCAGGGTCCGCAGCGGGTCGACGTGATCTATCGCCGCATCGATGACGATTTCCTTGATCCGCTGGCGTTCAACAAGGACTCGATGCTTGGCGTGCCGGGTCTGCTCGGTGCCTATCAGGCGGGCAACGTCAATCTGGCCAATGCTATCGGCACGGGCGTCGCCGACGATAAGTCGATCTACCCGTACGTACCCGAGATGATCCGCTTCTATCTCGGCGAGGAGCCGACCCTGCACAACGTGCCGACCTGGATGCTGCGCAAGCCCGATGACCTCAAGTACGTACTGGCGCACCTGCCGGAACTGGTGGTCAAGGAAGTGCATGGCGCCGGCGGGTACGGAATGCTGGTTGGGCCGGCATCGAGCAAGGCCGAGATCGAGAGCTTCCGCGCGCGCATTGTGGCGGCGCCGGAGAAATACATTGCTCAGCCGACGCTGGCCTTGTCCAATTGCCCGACCTTCGTGGAGTCGGGCATCGCGCCGCGCCATCTCGATCTGCGTCCCTTTGTGTTGTCCGGAACGAGTATCGGCATGGTCCCCGGCGGCCTCACCCGGGTCGCGTTGCGTGAGGGTTCGCTGGTGGTTAACTCGTCGCAGGGTGGCGGTACCAAGGACACCTGGGTCCTGGAGAACTGAGATGGATGGAGAATCGAGATGTTGAGCCGCACCGCTGATCACCTCTACTGGATGGCGCGTTGCACCGAGCGCGCCGAGAATATGGCTCGTTTGCTCGATGCCTCGTACCAGATGTCGATGGTGCCGCAACCGCTTGCCGTGCAGAACGAGACCTGGCGCGCCATCCTTGCCCTGAACAGCCAGGAGGAGGCTTTTGCCCAGGCCTACGACGCAGTCACTGCCGAGAATGTCCTGCGCTATACCGTTGTCGATGCTGCCAACCCCTCATCAATCTACAGTTGCCTGCGCGCTGCTCGCGAGAACGCACATGCCGTCCGCGGTACGCTGACTGCCGAGATGTGGGAGACCGTCAATGCGACCTGGATTGAACTCCGTCAGCAGGACGTCGATCAGATTCTTGCGCGCGGCGTCAGCGAGTTTTTCGAGTGGGTGAAGCTGCGTTCGGCTCTCACCCGCGGGGTGACCTTCGGGACCATGCTCCGGGACGATGCCCTGCATTTTATTCGCCTCGGAGGCCTGCTCGAGCGCGGCGACAACACCGCCCGCATTCTCGACATGCAGTACCACATCCTGCGCAATGGCGACGAAGGGGCAAGTGACTTCTATCGTTGGGGAGCGTTGTTGCGGTCTTTGTCGGCGTTCCAGGTTTACCGCAAGGTGTATCGTGATGCGATCACGCCGGCTCGGGTCGCCGAGCTCCTGATACTGCGTATGGATCTGCCACGATCGCTGCATTCTTGTGCCGACGGTATTGCTCGCATGCTGCCTTTGATTGCCAACAGCGCTTCGCTAGAGACTCAGCGCAAGGCCGGCATGCTGCATGCCAAGTTGCACTTTGCTCGTATCGAGGATGTTCTGGCCGGAGGCCTGCACGAGTACTTGACCGACTTCATGGATCGAATCTATGAGATCGGCGACGGCATCAGTCACGACTTCCTGGTTCCCGCCTGAAATGCTCGCCACTTTGCTGCATCGCTACCGACAGGCGATCGCCGCGGCCGATTGATGCCAATTGACTCGATTGTCGACTTGTGATCTAATCCCGCCTTCTGTCGGTTTGGCGTGTCAACGTGCATGCTTTCGGTCTCCGGCAGCGACAAGTTGGGCGATTAACTCAGGGGTAGAGTGCCACCTTCACACGGTGGAAGTCAGTGGTTCGATCCCACTATCGCCCACCATCAGGATGCGCCATCCGCGACGCTCTGCGGCGGAGAGGACCGACATTCGGCGGCCGCGCTGGCCGTGCCTGTGGCGCTGCAAGTCGTCTCTCGCGAACGGGGTGTCCTCTTATGGCCCTGACATTGGCTGCGGGGAGCTACCAGAGCCGCCATGTGGCCACCTTTCTGGTAGAATCGAATTGTCGTCGCCATTCGCCGCCGTTCCGCGACAACCCGTGAGCGCAGTTCGCGGAGCAGTTCGCGGTTTTCCTTGTTACGATCTCACCATGACATGACTACTTCGTCGCACGCCTCGTTCACCATCGTCGGGCTGACTACCGCCGGCAAGAAATTCCGCCCGAGTGATTGGGCGGAAAGACTCTGCGGAGTGCTGTCTGCCTTCGGTGCCGAGAAACGGATGCGCTATTCGCCGTACGTCGGGCCGCGCAGCTATAAAGGCCAAAAGGCGGTGTTTGTCGACGGGCGTCTCTACGACGTGGAGCCGATGGCCTATCGCTTCGTGCTGCACTTTGCGCAGGACAACGACCTGCAGTTGATCGAAGGTCCCTCGCCCGGCCAGTGAGTGCTGGCAGTGGTGAGCACCCTTTTCCGATGTTGGCACAGGGTGCTGCGGCTGGCCTGTTTCAGCGAACCCGGCGAACGTTTGCCCCCAACTGTCCGAGTTTCTCCTCGATACGCTCGTAACCCCGGTCGAGATGATAGATGCGCTCGATCTGTGTTTCACCTTGCGCCACCAGGCCGGCAATGACCAGGCTGGCTGAGGCGCGCAGGTCGGTGGCCATGACCGTTGCTCCGTCGAGATGGTCGACGCCGGTGACCATCGCGTTACTGGCATCGATCTTGATATCCGCACCTAGGCGGATCAATTCCACGGCGTGCATGAAGCGATTCTCGAAGATCGTTTCGCGGATCACCGCCGATCCTTCTGCGACGCAGTTGATGGCCATGAACTGGGCTTGCATGTCGGTTGGGAAAGCCGGGTAGGGCGAGGTGCGGATGCTGACCGCTTTCAGCCGCGGAGGTGCCTGCAGGGTGATGGCGGCGCGCTCGCTGCGCACTTCGCAGCCGGCGTCGAACAGCTTGTCGAGCACCGCATCGAGATAGGCAGCCGAGGTGTTGGTCAGACGAATGTGACCCCCGGTCGCCGCGGCCGCACAAAGATAGGTTCCCGTCTCGATGCGATCAGCCATGATCGCATGCGTGGCGCCGTGCAGGCGCTTGACTCCCTGGATGCGGATCTTGTCGGTACCGGCACCGGCAATCTGTGCGCCCATCGAAACCAGGCAGTTGGCCAGATCGACCACCTCGGGTTCGCGAGCCGCGTTCTCAATCACCGTTTCGCCCCTGGCCAGTACTGCGGCCATCATCAGGTTCTCGGTGCCGGTCACCGTGACCATGTCGGTGAAGATGCGCGCGCCGCTCAGCCCGCGCTGTGCAGGAGCCGCCGTGGCATGGATATAGCCATGCTCGACGTGCAGCTCCGCGCCCATCGCCTGTAGGCCCTTGATGTGCTGTTCGACAGGTCGGGCGCCGATCGCACAGCCGCCAGGCAGCGACACCCGTGCTTCGCCATGACGCGCCAGGAGGGGGCCGAGGACCAGAATCGCTGCGCGCATGGTCTTGACCATATCGTAGGGGGCGAGCGGGTTGTCCAGCCCGCGACTGTTCAAGACCAGTCCGTCGGCACCAAGGTCCTCGACCTTGACCCCCATCTGCACCAGCAAGCGGAGCATGGTGGCGATGTCCTTGAGCCGTGGCACGTTGGTCAGATGCAGCGGCTCGGAAGAAAGCAGGCTGGCGCAGAGGATCGGTAGTGCGGCGTTTTTGGCGCCGGAAATGGCGATTTCTCCGGAAAGGGGCGTGCCGCCCTTGATCAGTAACTTATCCACGCGTCGCACTCCATTCTTCTGGGGTCTGCGTTTTCATCGACAGCGCATGTAGTTCGCCACTGTCGAAATGCTGCCGCAGCACTCCATTCACCGCTTGCTGTCGTTGCACGCGGTTCTTGCCGACGAACTCGCTGCTGACGATCAGGGCTTCGAAATGCTGGCCATCGCCGGCGACTTCCAGATGTTGGCAGGAAATGCCTGCGGCGATGATGGCTTGGACTTGTTCAGGGTGCATCATGAGTCAGGACCTCAGTTTGTAGCCGCTCCTGAGCAGCGCCAGGGTCGCCGCCGAGACCAGCAGGAGAGTTGCGGTGACGACTGCCACGCTGCTTTCCGGAGCCACGTCGGAGACGCCGAAAAAGCCGAAGCGAAAGCCGTCGATCATATAGAAGACGGGATTGAAGCGAGAAACCAGCTGCCAGAACTCAGGCAGTGAATGAATCGAGTAGAAGACGCCGGAGAGCATGGTCAGCGGCAGGATCAGGAAGTTCTGAAAGCCCGCCAGCTGGTCGAACTTGTCGGCCCAGATGCCGGCGATCATTCCCAGTGTTCCCATGATCCCGCCACCAAGGACGATGAACAGCAAAATCCAGTGTGGCGCGACGAAAGTCAGCGGTGCGAACCACATCGTCACCAGCAGTACGCCGAGCCCGACCATCACCCCGCGCAGCATTGCTGCAACGACATAGGCGAGAAAGAACTCGACGTAGGAGATCGGCGGCAGCAGAACGAAAACCACGCTGCCGGTGACCTTCGACTGGATCAGGCTTGACGAGCTGTTGGCGAAAGCGTTTTGCAGGGCCGACATGATGACCAGGCCAGGAATCAGAAAGGCGCCGTAAGGGACGCCGTGCACTTGTACGTGCGACTCCAGGACATGCGAGAAAATCAGCAAGTAGAGCAGCGCGGTCAGCACCGGCGCGCCGACGGTCTGGAAGCTGACTTTCCAGAAGCGCAGCAGTTCCTTGTAGAGTAGGGTGCGGAAGCCGCTCAACACGGCGTGCGCTCGCTGACACGGCCTTCCTGCATGACGCCGAGGAAGACGTCTTCGAGGTCGGTTTGCGTCAGGCGTAGGTCTTCAATCACGCAGCCGCCGACGCGCAAAGCGGCCAGCAGCGGTTCCAGTTCGTCGAGAGTGGCGAGGTGGAAGGTCCAGATGCCGCCATTTTCGGTTGCACGGGCCTGCAATGCGGGTGGCAGCTGTACCGCTCCGGCCAGGCGCAGGTTCAGCGTCTGGCCGGAGAAGCGCGCCAGCAGGTTACGCGTCGTGTCCAGGGCCACCACTTTGCCCGCCTTGAGCATCGCGATGCGCGCACACAAGGCTTCGGCTTCCTCCAGGTAGTGGGTGGTCAGGATCACCGTGTGGCCGTCGTGATTAAGGCGCCGGATGAATTGCCACAGGCCCTGGCGCAATTCGACGTCGACGCCGGCGGTCGGCTCGTCGAGGACGATTACCGGCGGCTTGTGGACCAACGCCTGGGCGACCAGAACGCGCCGCTTCATGCCACCGGACAGGCGGCGCATATTGGTGTCGGCCTTGGCAGTCAGATCGAGGTTGGCGAGAATCTCGTCGATCCAGTCGTCATTGTGACGAATGCCAAAGTAGCCGGACTGGATACGCAGGGTTTCCCGGACCGAGAAGAAGGGGTCGAAAACCAGTTCCTGCGGCACCACACCAAGCCGGCGTCGGGCTTCGCGATAATCGCCGAGCACGTCGTGACCCATCACTGTGAGCTGGCCGGCGTCAGGGCGAACGAGACCGGCGAGGCACGAAATCAGCGTTGTCTTGCCGGCCCCGTTCGGGCCGAGCAGACCGAAGAACTCACCCTCGCCAATTTGCAGCGAAACACCGGCCAGCGCGCGCAGCGAGCCAAAGCGCTTTTCGACCTGAGAAATGGCGACGGCGACGCTCATGGCATCGAGTGGGTGTCGAAGCTGCTGCCTCGCCGTTCAGGCGAGTGGAAGCAGTTCGGAGACGCCGTATAGCGCTGCCAGGCTGATCAAGCTTGCTGGCGGGTTGACGACGCGCAAGCTGAGCGCATGTTCAGCGGCCTTGCGCTGCCAGGCAAAGAGGGTGCTCAGGGCTGACGAATCGACTTCGGCAACAGCGGCGAGATCAAGCAGCAAGTTCGCGGACGGCTGGCTGGCGCTCAAAAGCCTGCGCCCGGCCTCGTGAAGCTTGCGCGCGTTGGCAATGATCATCGGCGCAGTGACGCGCAGCCGGCCTTCTGCTTGCTCGATCACTTGCTGGAGCTTTCCAGTTGAGTATTGCGCTCCCTGAGCATCTCGATCAGGCCCTCGATACCCCCGTTGCGGACCTCCTGGGCGAACGAACCCCGGTAGTTGGTGACCAGGCTGACGCCCGCGACGATGACATCGTAAACCTTCCAGCCGTTGCCCTGTTTCTCGAGCGCGTAACTGAGCTGCACGGGCTTGCTGCCGGGCTGGACGATCTCGGTCTTGATCACCACGTCAGTCTCGGCCGCGTCGATCTTGCTCGGGCGATAGGTGATGGTCTGGTCCTTGTACGAGGTCAGCGCGTTCGAGTAGGTGCGTACCAGCAGCTTCTTGAACTCTTCTGACAAGTGCTTCTTCTGCTCTGGGCTCGCCTTGCTCCAGTTGCGTCCGACGGCCAGAGCTGTCATGCGGTGGAAATCGAAGTAGGGAAGAACCTTGGTTTCGACCAGACTGATCGCCTTTCTGGTATCGCCGCTTTGAATGTCCTTGTCCTGGCGAACGATGGTCAGGACGTCGTCCGTGACCTGTTTTACAAGCGCGTCAGGCGAGCCTTGCTGCGCCGCGGCGCTACCGGAGAGGAGCTGCAGGGTGAATAACAATGACAGTAAAAATTTCATGAGAGCTTTCCGTGCAATAAAGGGTGTCGCCGCCGGTTTCTGGCTGGCTGGCTGGCTGGCTGCGGGCGGGCGATCAATAGTTAACAGGAATGCGCGGAGGGTCGCCGTCAAAGATCTCGCTGAGACGGTGCTGCAGGTAGGCATCCCGGATATAGGAGTATTTGTCGAAAGCCGCTTCTTCGATCACCTTGTCGGTCGGCAGGACGCTGGCGCGCAAGTCGATATAGCGGACCGACACCAGGCTGTTGCGCAGCGGTATGTTATCGACGCGCCAAACCGGGTCGTAGTAGGTGTCAACCATCCAGCCGAAGGTATCGCGAGTAGTGCGTGGGCCGATGATCGGCCAGTAGAAGTAGGGGCCGTCAGGCACTCCCCATTTGCCGAGCGTCTGGCCGAATTCCTCTGAATGCTTGGTAAGGCCCATCTCGCTGGCCACGTCGAAGGCGCCGCCGATGCCGATGGTGCTGTTGACCAACACCCGCCCGACATCCGACAGAGCATCACCGCCCTTGCCTTGCAGGAGGTTGTTGATCGCTGTCCACGAATCCCAGATGTTGCCGAAGAAGTTGCCGACCGCAACCTTGACCGGCAGCGGCGCGACCGCGTCGTAGCCTTTCGCTACCGGTTTGATGGCCACCGTGTCGAGGCCTTCATTGACTGCGAACATTGCCCGGTTGAAGTCTTCGAAGGGGTCAGCCGGATTGCTATCCACGCTAGCACAACCGCTGACGACAGCGATAGCGGTTGCACAGGCAAACGCTGGAAGACGCCTTGAAAGGTGTGGTTTCACGTTATTCCTTTCTCTTTGTTATTCGCTCGGGGCCTCTGAAGCCTTGTTGAACATGAACTGACTGATCAGGCTTTCGAGAACCACCGCCGACTGCGTCTGGGTGATCACATCGCCGCTCTGCAGCATCTTCTCGTCGCCGCCAGGGTCAAGCCCGACGTACTGTTCGCCGAGCAGACCGGCGGTCAGGATAAGCGCGAAAGTATCTTTCGGGAAGTGATAGCTCTCGTTGATGCTGAAAGTCACCACCGCCTCGTAATCCTTGGCGTCGAAGTGAATGTCGACCACGCGCCCGACGACGACGCCAGCGCTCTTGACGGGTGCGCGCACCTTGAGGCCGCCGATGTTAGCAAACTTGGCCGTGACCTGGTACGTATCGGCGAAATTGCCAGCGGACAGATTGCCAACCTTCAGCGCCAAAAACAGCATGCCAGCCAGCCCCAAGGCAACAAAAATTCCGACCCAAAGGTCGAGCAACTTGCGACTCATCAAGCCTCCCGGAACATGAACGAGGTTAATACGAAGTCGAGCGCCAGGATCGCCAGTGCCGACTGGACGACGGTACTCTTGATCGAGCTAGAGACGCCTTCGGCGGTGGGTACGGCATCGTAGCCCTCGAAGACCGCAATCAGCGAAACAGCAATGCCGAAAACGAAGCTCTTGATGATGCCGCTCCAGATGTCATAGCGAAAGTCGACCGAAGCCTGCATCTGTGACCAGAAAGCGCCTTCATCGACGCCGATGAAGACCACTCCGATCAGGTAGCCACCAAAGACGCCCGCTACCGAAAACAGGGCGGCCAGCAAAGGCATCGAGATGACTCCTCCCCAGAAGCGAGGGGCGACGACGCGCGCAATCGGGTTGACCGCCATCATGTCCATCGCCGTCAGTTGCTCGGTGGCCTTCATCAGGCCGATTTCGGCGGTGATTGAGGAGCCTGCACGCGAAGCGAAGAGTAGGGCAGCAACCACCGGGCCAAGTTCCCGTACCAGCGACAACGCCACCAGAACCCCGAGCGCCTCGGCCGAGCCGTAGCGCTGCAAGGTCTCGTAGCCCTGCATGCCGAGCACCATGCCGATGAACAGTCCCGAGACCATGATGATCAGCAGCGACTGGAATCCCGAGTAGTAGAGTTCGCGGATGGTCAGATGCAGGCGCCGAAAAGACTGCCCCGAGTAGAGCAGGAGCATGACGAAAAAACGTGCTGCAAAACCGAGTCGCTGCAGCGCGTCATTGACGCGGCGTCCGAGGCTGCTGATCCCCGACAGCAAGGCGCCGCGGTTGTTCGGCCTAGAATTGCTCATACACACCCTTTTCCCAGCAGTTCTTCAGTGAGCTCTTGTGCCGGATAGTGGAAGGGAACCGGTCCGTCCGCTTGCGCGAAAACGAACTGGTGAACAAAGGGATGCTGCGACGCCCGGATTTCGTCCGGCGTACCCATGGCCACGACTTTGCCGTCCGACATGAAGTAGATGTAATCGACGATCTGCAAGGATTCCTGAATGTCGTGAGTGACCATGATCGAGGTGGCACCCAGCGCGTCATTCAGCTTGCGAATTAGTTGCCCGATGACCCCCAGGGAGATCGGATCGAGACCGGCAAAAGGCTCATCGTACATGATCAGCATCGGGTCCAGCGCGATCGCCCGTGCCAGAGCTACCCTTCGCGCCATGCCGCCGGAGAGCTCGGCCGGCATCAGCTGGCTGGCGCCGCGCAAGCCGACCGCGTTCAGCTTGAGGAGGACCATGTCGCGGATCAATTCCTCGGGCAGGTCGCTATGCTCGCGCATCTGGTAGGCGACGTTGTCGAACACCGAGATGTCGGTGAACAGTGCACCGAACTGGAACAGCATTCCCATGCGGCGGCGTAGCGCGTACAGCTCGTCATCGCGCAATTTGGGCACTGACAGGCCGTCGACCAGCACTTCCCCGCGGCTGGGTTTTAGCTGGCCGCCGATCAGGCGCAGCAGAGTCGTCTTGCCGCAACCCGAACCACCCATGATGGCGACGACCTTCCCACGCGGGATTTGCATGCTGATGCCCTTGAGGATTGGGCGATCATCGTAGGCGAAATCGAGATCCTCGATTTCGACAAGATTATCGTCAGACACTGTTGCATCCCGAGACGAAAAAACGTCAATTATACCGGATGGCCCGCGAAAGCCGCGTGAATTAGTTGTTCTCCGTGTCACCGTGAAACAATGCCGTGTTAGGCTATCCGGAAACAACGGCCTGTTTTTCATTCTTCCCATGACGGAAATCTCCCTGCCTGAAAAACCCCTGCTGCTGATTGTTGACGACGACCCGCTGATCTGTGACACCTTGAGTTTTTCGCTGAGTTCGCGCTTCGAAGTGGTCACCAGTCATTCGCGCCCGCATACCCTGCAGCTGCTTCGCCAGTTGCGTCGACCGCCGGCCCTGGCGCTGGTCGATCTCGGCCTGCCGCCGCTGCCGCATCGTCCGGACGAAGGCTTTGCGCTGATCTCGGATTTGCTCAAGATCGCTCCCGATCTGCCCATCGTCGTTCTCTCCGGGCAGAGCGAGGACGGCAACGCACGGCACGCGCGGACGCTCGGCGCCGCCGATTTTGTCGCCAAACCGTGCAACCCCGGCGATCTGCAGCAGGTTCTCCAGGGGGCGCTATCTTTTCGCGGACTCGAAGCGAAACGTCCAGCGGGCGAAGCTGCCTCGCCGCTGATCGGCAACAGCCCGGCCATCGAAAAGCTGCGGCTGCAGTTACGCCAGTATGCCGATCTGCCTTTCGCGGTGCTGATCGAAGGAGAGTCGGGCAGCGGCAAGGAGATCATCGCCTCGGCTTGTCTCCACTACGATACGTGTCGTCGCGAGAAGCCGTTTCTGGCGCTCAATTGCGCCGCGATTTCGCCGAATCTGGTTGAGGCAACGCTGTTTGGCTACGCGCGAGGCGCTTTCACCGGCGCCGTCTCCACCAAGGCGGGCTACTTCGAAGACGCGGCTGACGGCACCTTGTTCCTTGACGAAATCGGCGAACTGGCGCTCGAGCTGCAGGCCAAGCTGCTGCGGGTGCTCGAGAACGGTGAGTATCAACGGGTCGGCGAAACGCAGCCGCGCGTTAGCCGGGCGCGGATCATCGCCGCCACCAATCGCGACCTGCGCAAGGAGGTGCGAGGCGGCAATTTCCGGGCCGATCTCTACCACCGCCTGTCGGTGTGCGCCATCGTTGCACCCCCCTTGCGCGAAATGGGCGACGACAAGCTGCTCCTGCTCGAACACTTCCGGCAGCTGTACGCGGCCCAAGCGCAGCAGCTGCCGTTCACGCTCTCCGACGCGGCACGGCACCTCTGGCTGGACTACTCTTTTCCCGGCAATGTCCGTGAGTTGCGCAATATCGTTATTCGTCTGGCCACCAAGTACTCGGGGCAGATGGTCGACGTGGCGGCGCTGGAAGCCGAGCTTGACGTACCCGACGAACCGCTGCTCGCTGCGGCCGGCGTCGCCGCTGGCGGTGACGAGGGCGACGGCGAGGCGATCATGGCGGCGGCCACGCAACGCTTGCGGCAACGCGAGGCTTTCAGTCTCGATGGCTTGCTCAAGGCCACCGAACGTGGCTATATCGAAGCTGCTCTGAAGCTGGCGCACGGTAATGTCAGTCAGGCCGCTCGCCTGCTCGGCATTCATCGCACCACACTCTACAACCGAATGGAATCGTCGGCGCGGGAGCCTTGATGTATCTGGAGCATTTCGGCCTGCATCAAGCGCCTTTTCGGATCACGCCGCACACCGAGTTCTTTTTTGCTGGCGGCAAGCGCGGCGCGACCCTCGAGGCCCTGATTTACGCCATTACTCACGACGAAGGCATCGTCAAGGTCAGCGGCGAGGTGGGTAGCGGCAAGACGATGCTTTGCCGGATGTTGCTCGAGAAGCTTCCGGACAACGTCGAGACGGTCTATCTGGCCAATCCGATGCTCTCGCGCGACGAAATACTCTTCGCCATCGCCGAGGAGTTGCGCATTCCTCTTCCGGAGGGGCGCAGCCATCTGTTGCTCCGCTCGTTGCAAGAACGGCTCCTCGAGATCTACGCCAGCGGCCGTCAGGTCGTGGCCTTGATCGACGAGGCGCATGCCATGCCTCCCGAGGCTCTGGAAGAGATCCGGCTGCTTTCCAATCTGGAGTCGAATCGCCACAAGCTGCTGCAGATCGTCCTCTTCGGTCAACCCGAGCTTGATTCCCGCTTGCGGCAAACAAGCATGCGTCAGCTCAATGATCGCATCACCCACAATTTCAGGCTGGAACCGCTGCGGCGCCGCGACGTTTCCGTTTACCTGCTGTTCCGCCTGCGCGCCGCCGGTTATAGGGGGCCGGATCCCTTTACCAAAGGGGCTGTCGAGCTGATCAGCAAGGCCTCCGAGGGTCTCAGCCGGCGAATCAATATCCTGGCCGACAAGGCGTTGCTTGCCGCCTTCTCCGACGGTGTGCACCAGGTCGATCGCCGGCAGGTGCGGGCGGCGATTCGCGACGCCGAGTTTCGCCGGCTCAATCGCCGCTTTGGCGTCGCTTGGGCCTGGGCCGGCGCTGCTGCAGGCCTTTGCGCAGTCGTCGCCATGGCCTATCTCGCCGGTACTCGGGACCTTGCCCGTATTGGCAGCCCGGCCAGCGTGGCCGCTTCGCCCACTGGCGAGCCGCCGCTGGTCGAGACCGTGGCGCCGGCCATTGAG
>JEMX01000070.1:5541-6738 GCA_000585055.1 Candidatus Accumulibacter appositus | reverse complement strand
TCCTAGTAGTACAAGCGCTTAGCTCAGCCCACAAGGCTGGGCTTTTTGCGTTCTGGGCGGGCGTCCGGGCCTATACCGAGCTGGGGGTGGCTCGGTGGTAGGCGGCGGGCTGACACGGTCACCGGCTTCTGGTGGTGGCGCGCTGAGTGCAGCCGATCGGTGCTACGGATTACGGGGTGACCGGTAACGTTTGAGGGCTGCTATGATTGGCGCCTGCCAAGAAAAGCAAACGACCTCAGGGGGGGATATGCCCAGATCGCCGGATCAGTACGTTCGTCCTTTCAGCCTTCCCCTTGCGCTTTGTGCGAGTGCCATTTTGGCAGCATGCGCGACGCAATACAGTGAAGCGCCTGTCCCCAGTAACTTTGCCACCAGCAAGCAGGTCAAGTTGCAGGCTGGCGCACACTGGAACGCCATTGCCGCACACAGTGCGAGAACCCTCATCGATTCGCTCAAACTGGGTCGGGGATGTATCGCACCACAAGCTGACTGCGGCTTCGTCTATGTGCCGCTTCCCAAGGAAGACTCAGCATTTGCGCAGGCATTCCGCACCCAGTTGATCACTTCGCTGGTCAATGAAGGCGTCAACGTTGCCAAGCAGCCGGCCGGAGCGAAGGAAGTGGACTTCGACATCCAGGTCGTCAAGTTTTCACCACGGCGTCTTGACGGTACGTTCACCAGCGCGACCGCCATCTATGCGGGCTTATGGGCTCTGGATGGTCTGTGGGTAGGCGCTTCGCCGGGCGCGGCGGGTGCACTCGCCGCAGTGGCCTTCGACGCCACACGCTGGTCGACCTCTGAACTCGCCTCCGGACCGACACCGCAATACGAAGTGATCATCACCATCTCGGCCAGGAAGTGATCATCACCATCTCGGCCAGCGACGCGACGCAGTACCTCGGTCGTGCAACCAACGTCTACTACATTGCGGACTCTGACGAGATGCTCTACAAGGCAGCCACCGCGCCGGTCCTGCACACCATCACGGTCAGGGGAGGGCAATGATGCCCAAGGTCTTGGCGGCTTGGCTGCCATCGCCTTGCTGACGGGTTGTGCGTACAACGACAACGTCGAGCGTGCGCCCGAACCCAGCTATGCGTCGGTCAGCAAGAGCGAATTCATCGCCGCCAACTACCGCGCCGCCGATGCGTTGATGGAACAGTTCAAGAGTCAAGCCTATGGCGGCCCGCTCATCGT
>JEMX01000070.1:4725-5468 GCA_000585055.1 Candidatus Accumulibacter appositus | reverse complement strand
CGGCTGATCTCCGAGCAGGTCTCGGCCCGTTTTTCCCAGAGAGGATTCAGCGTTGTCGAGATGAAGTTCCGGAGCAACGTCTATATGAAGAAGAGCGCTGGCGAACTCCTTCTTACCCGAGAAATCAACGAGATCGCCCGCTCGCACGACGCGCAGGCCGTGATCGTGGGGACCTATGGCACGAGCGGCGATGCCGTCTTCATCAACATGAAGATCGTGCAGCCCGGTAACAACATCATTGTGGCTGCCTATGACTATGTTCTGCCGTACAACAATGAAACGCGCGTCATGCTGGGTCGCGCCAAGTGAGGGTCATGCTGGGTCGCGCCAAGTGAGGGGGCTGACGCGGAATCTGAGCTCGGCTCAGTTCGGATGCTCTGTTTCACGAGTATTCCGAATCTTCAGCCTTGGCGAGTTGGCGACCGGTCCGAGGGCAAATGTTAATCCGTAGGTCCCTGGTTTGAGCCCAGGTCGGGGAGCCACCGAAAATTTCTAGTAGTACAAGCGCTTAGCTCAGCCCTCGTGGTTGGGCTTTTCGCGTTCTGGGGGCGCGTCCGGGCTTATGCCGAGCTGGGGGGGCCGGTGGTAGGCGGGGGGCTGCCAAGGGAAGGGCGACGGCGGCGGTGATCACCTGCGTATTCAGTGGGGGTGGTGGGCTCCGTGCGGGCATCTTGGCTGATCGGCGTTCTGGCGGCACCGTTGCCGGTTGGCGAGCATTCCGGCAAGCCGGGAGATACCGGCTC
>JEMX01000070.1:0-4708 GCA_000585055.1 Candidatus Accumulibacter appositus | reverse complement strand
GGGCTCGTCGAGCCGATGCCGCGGCTGGTCAGGGGCGGAAGACGGGGACGTCTCACAGAGCAGTCATTGAAGCGATCCGGGTGTATGCTATCAACCTAGTCTGCGAAGCGCCGCTTTTTGCGATTTCCTAATACGGTATAGAATCGTGTCCACTTAGGCGCGGACTCTGCAGCGATAAGGCATTCAGCGTTCCTGGTGACGCCGAGTTAGGGATTAGGCCCCGAAGTTATGCAACAAAGTTTCTCCCGATAACAAGTGTGGTGTTGCGATCCAGTATGGCACCTTTCGAGACTAAGGATTTGATTCTGACCGCGGGCGTGGTTGTTACGCTTGTTCTCGGTATCTGGAATGCGGTTGCCAATGCGCGAAGCAGTCGACGGACAACGTTTATTAACACGGTAACAAGTCAGCGCGTAAAGTGGATTGAGCAACTGCGCAAGGATATTGCAACGTTCAGCGGGCTTACCTACACATGGTGCTTTTCTTCGCTAGAAGATAAACCTCAGGAAGACGACGTTCTAAGGGAGATTGACCTCCTCAGACACCTGATTAAGCTCCGATTGAATCCGTCGGGTGGTCCCGACCAAGAAATCACCAAGTTACTTGACGCCATCCCAACGCTCACGCACGAGTCGACGCACGATCAATTGAGGGCGGCTCTCGAGCAACTCACGATCGTGAGCCAGGCCCTTCTGAAGGCAGAGTGGGATAAAGTAAAGAAAGAGTCTCATGCTGGCGACGGGTTTTCTGGCCTGAGGCGGGTTGCAATAGTTCTTAGTTCAGGTTGGCTCCTAATGGTCTTTACCCTTCTCATTATTGAAGGCTCTCCGTTCCCTTGGCACAAGCTGCTTGTCTCCGGGCTCATGCCCGTCGCAGTCGTCTGGGGTATTTGGTGGATATGGGCTGGTTTCAGGCGACGTGACGTCTAACCCTTTTCTCCTGCCGACGACGGGCCACGCAATCATGTTGGCGCCTAGCGGACGAGCGGAGAGAGCCAGAGGGTGTTATTGTGACCACCAAGGGCTGAGAAGAACCATTCGCTCAGCTGCTGGCACCTTCGCTTAACAAGAGGCGAAAGCACGCTCGGAGTCGATACGTCATTGACCCTGATTCCGGCGACGAAGATCGCTATGGATCGAGCGCACAGCCGAGACTGTCGCGCGACGCACCCACCGGTTTTCATCTTGAATTTGCCGCCGGCCTCCCGCCGCGTGCTCTGCGCAGGACGTTCACGGCCGCCCCGCTGAGACGCCCCTGTGGTTGGCGATCGAACCGGTGGACATGCGCCAGAGCATTGACGGCCTTATTCTCTCACCTGCAGAACAGCCTTAGGCGGCCCCCCCATTGCGAGACGGCGCCTCCTACGCCTTTACTAATCGCAAGCAGCGGCCAGTGGCAAAGCCCGCCAACGCTGCGTACGTGGACGCCGTAGGCTGCCGCAACACTCATCACGCCTTGCCCATCACGAAATGCCTTGAGCCCTTTCTGAAGCAGCACCTGCAAATCACTCTGATCCAGCTTGCGGCCATCCGACTTCATCTTGCAGTTCATGGCCGACGCGTTTCATGATTATGGCAATTATCACTAAGGCATTAGAAATCGCATAGTGTCTATTTGATTTGCCAACCGTCTTTTGATGACACGCTCAAGAGTAACTTGTCAAATTCTCTAGTTAATTGATCGTCATTATTATCTAGCAACTTGACATCGCTAATTGAATTCAGTTCTTTAAATATAGAGATGGCTGAAGTGGCTTGAAAAATGCTGCCATCTCTAAGTTTGGCATTGAAGTATATGGAGCCTAGAACTCTGTCTGTTGCCCCCTTTTTTGCAATATTCCCAGCGGCCATTGCGGCTATCACATTGGTGCTTCCAAGCTTGCGCGTTGTATCAAAGGCCTGATCAACTGCATTTAGGCCAGACACAAAAGCATGGTTTTCTTTTGCCGCTTGGGAGTAGATGAACAGCTCTTGTAAGTTAAACGCTAGATTTATTGTTTCTTTTTTAAAGAAGCCTACGCTTTTTGTCATTACATGATTTTCATAGCTCCATGCGCCTTCAAGATTCTCGTGAATAAGTTTCTTGGTGAAATTTATAAATGAATCTATATGTATTTTCCCTTTCACCACTTCCCCTCCAATGAGTGCACTGATTATCTTGTTGGCGGCCGGCTGTATCTAGTATTCTGCTTTTTCCTAACGGCTAGCATTTGTCTGTCGCCGAGAAACGCTAAGCTCAACTGCTGGCGAGGATCTCGCAACTAAGGGAAGAGCATACACCAAGACTACCTCAATGGTTGCTTTGGACTGACCTCTTCACCGTCCTCGCTGTGGTCGATTGTACGCATCAACCATTGCGCCTGAAAGCGGTCGTACGAAGCCTCGGGACGAGCAAGGCTGCGGTCAGTTTTGGACGCGTCGAAAATCCATAGAAAAGAAATCGTGCCGCCGCTGACAACCCCAATGCTGCTTGAAGGTGGGGCCGGCTCTTCCCGTCAAGGCGGAGGTTTGCCTCGGCACCATTTCCGTTCGCCACTGCCACAACCCCAGCAAGCCAATCCAAAACCCACCCAGGAGCCGCCCATGAAGAGACTCGCCACCGCAATCACAGCATCAATCGCCGCACTCGCCGCCGCCGCGACCCATCAATACCGCCAATCCGCCGCCGCCGAGCATCACCAATCCGCCCTCCAGTCCAAGCTGCACATCGTCGAGCAATCCCTGTCGGCGACCAAGCAGGACCTCCTCGGCTACACCACTTTCACGCAATACCTGGAGGTCACCAAGAAAGCAATCTCAGGCCGAGCAAAATTCCTGGCCGCCAAAATCGACCGCAACTATGTCCATGTCGAGCACATCAACAGGTCAGCGCTGGGCATCAAGTCGGACGCAACCATCATCTTGAACTACGCGGTGGAGTACTCCGTCGGCTACGACCTGAGCCCGGAGAGTTTCACGGTCGCTGCGGACCCCACCGGCATCACCGTTACGCTGAACAAGCCGGAGCTCGTGTCGTCGCCAGCCATCGGGGCGATCTCCCATGAGATACCCGGCAAGGGCCTGCTGATCGATGAGAAAGCGCAAGTGATTGCCGTGCAGCAGCAATTGATCACCGCCGCCGCGAAGCAGGGTGACGCCATCAAGACGGAAGAAGCCGTGATCGCCCTGTGCGAGCGCAAGCTCGGTGAATTCCTGCGTGACTTCCTGGCAAAGCAGCCCAATGTCCGTGCCGTCCCGATGATCACGTTCGTGTATCGCTAGACGGTAGTCGCTCGCAGTGCCCCAAGTCGATTGACCCCTCCGTAGTATCCCTTCCGCAGCATCCACCAAGCCAAAGCACTACCAAGCCAAGCATCACCAAGCACTGACCGTTAGTTGTCACCTACCGTGCCCGCCCATTTTCTCAATGGCTGGGCATTTTTTTCGTCCATGAAAGGAGTCGCACATGTCATCAACCATCACCGATCAGGTTCCTGCTGATCAATCCAACGTCCGCAATGGGCGCCGCAATCGGTATCACCCGCCTTCGCTGCCGTCCGTGGAGGCTACCAATGCTCATCCTTCGTGATCCCGAGGTTGCCGGCGGCATCGTTGCCACCCCGGAGATACGGCGACTGGCGGAGCAATGGTTCCTTGATGTCTGCGTCGATGAGCCCTACGAGCCCGACCTGCACGGCTACCTGATCGTGGTCGAACCGGGTGACAGCGTTCTGGACCTGGAAGAGGAGAGCGGTTGCCCGTTCTCGTGCTTCGAAGTCCTGGAGGAACTGGAGACTTGCTACGAAATGGTCTTCATCTCCGGCGACGGCGATTTCGGCATCGTCATTTTCATCCCCAAGCTGGAAGGCATCGATGCTGACCTCCTGGCGGTGTGTGCCGAGTATGCAGTCCCGGTGCCGTGACCGCAGCAGCCACGCCGACTCACTTTTCCATTCATCCACCCCCAGCCACCCTGGCCTTTACGGTCTCGGTGGCTTTTTTCATTTCTGGAGCCCGTTATGCAAAACCATTCCACCCACCCGATCCCCAAGGACGCCATTGCTATCGAGATGGTGAATCGCCTCAGCGCCGACGATCGCGAAGCCTTCGAGGAACGCGCCGCCATCATCGAGTACGACGGCCAGGTCCCACGCGCCCACGCCGAATGCCTCGCTCTGCTGGAGGTGCTACGTCGTGATGCCCTGGCAGTGAAAGGCGCCGTAGTCCTGCAGGTTGAGATCGACGGCGGCACCGAATGGCTGCTGACCACCGACCTTGCCTTCGCCCGTGCGCATCTGGCCGACATTGGCGGCAGTGAAGTCGCCGTCCTTGATCTCGCTGATGTCATCTATGAGCAGTACGGCGGCGTCGCAGTCCTGGGCACGCTCGGCTGAGGCAGCGCGAATCTATCCATCTTATATGGATGAAGAAATCCACCACCCACGATCCACACATTACTGAAGGAGTCACGCAATGAAGAAAGCAGTCCAGAAAGCAGCGGCAACGGAAGTCACCGCCGAGGTAGCCACCGCAACGGCAGTAACAACCAAGGGCAACGGCAGTAACAACCAAGGCAGCCAGCACCAAGGCGATCACCGGCAAGGCATTAACCGGGAAGGCAACCGGGAAGGCAGCAGCAATCGCCGATCCATCCCTGCGCATCCTGAAGGTAACCGGTAACTGCGCGGCGTCAGGCCCTACGTGCCGAGGCGGTGCAAAGGCGCGCGATG
>JEMX01000069.1:999-1409 GCA_000585055.1 Candidatus Accumulibacter appositus | reverse complement strand
AACCAGCTGCGCAGTGCGATCGACACGCTGAATTACTACAAGACCAACCTGGGGAGCATCGATGCCTACCTCGGAAAGTTCCAGGATGCGTCCTATTACCGCGGTTCGCCCTGCTTCAGGCAGGGCGGTTGCACCGACGCGGAGTGGGCCGCGATCAAGGAGAACCAGCGCTTCGGCTCCGAAGCACAGAAAAGAGCCAACGATGCACTGTTCAGGGGTCTCGACAAGCAACAGGCCGCCCTGGAAGCGGATGCCAGGACCTTGCAGCGCCTGCAAGGGAGTGCGCAAAGCGCGACTGGCCAGATGCAGGCGATCAGCTACGCAAACCAGCTCGCCAGCCAGCAGGCCAACCAGCTCCTGCAGATTCGCGGGCTGTTGATCGCCCAGCAAAACGCGTTGGCAACGCGCAT
>JEMX01000069.1:658-879 GCA_000585055.1 Candidatus Accumulibacter appositus | reverse complement strand
GAACCGCTGACAGGAGGACAACACCATGCACGTCAAGCACATCATACCTGTGGCTGTTGCCATGATCGTGGCGCTTCTGGTTCCCGGGTGCAGTCAGCGCGAGCTTGACTGCAAAAATCCGCGCAGTCAGGAAGAACAGCAACAATGCGACGCCCGTAAGTCATCGACTGAAAGCCGCATCGCGCCAACCGAGAAGCCGAAGAACTGGCTCGAATTGACTG
>JEMX01000069.1:360-581 GCA_000585055.1 Candidatus Accumulibacter appositus | reverse complement strand
CTGATGCTGTATTCGGTCGGCGCTGCTGCCCAGCTCACCAATCAGGGCATGCTCGACCAGGTTGTAACGGAGTTCGCCACACGCGCATCGAGTTGGCAATCAGTAGTCATGAACGCGGCCCTGTGGCTATTCTGGACACTCGGCACAATCTCGCTGGTGTGGACTGGCGGCATACTCATTCTCCGCAAGGCTGACATTGGTGAATTCCTCGCGGAGTTTGT
>JEMX01000069.1:0-257 GCA_000585055.1 Candidatus Accumulibacter appositus | reverse complement strand
CAGAAGCTAGGGGAACAAGCCTCTGGTGTCTCCTCGGTCACGCCGTCGAGCATCGTCGATATCGGGTTCATGATCTGGAAGCAGGCCATCATCAGCCTGTCGCTATGGACGCCGATCGATAGTTTTGTCGGCATCGCCCTGAGCGCGGGAATCATGCTCTTGCTCGCGGCCGTCGCAGTGAACATGCTCCTGCTCTTGGTTGCGGGATGGATCCTGATGTACGCAGGGATCTTCTTCCTCGGATTCGGCGGCTCGCG
>JEMX01000068.1 GCA_000585055.1 Candidatus Accumulibacter appositus | reverse complement strand
CTGTGGCTCCCCGACCTGGGCTCGAACCAGGGACCTACGGATTAACAGTTCGCAAAAAATAGTGTTTTTCCACGTTGAACCGAATGCGCGAATACTGATAAATACACATTGTTTCAACACTTTGCCGAAATTAGACGTTGCACGACGTTGAAGCGCATGCCTATAATCTGCTTACTGTGTGCTTACCAGAATTAACTGGCAGGCTGAAAACGGGGGGCAGACATGAGCGACAACAAGGTGAACTTCACGGCTGGCAGAGTCGCGGCTTTCTGCTGCGAGGAAGGCAAGCAGGCCGAGTTTCTGTGGGACACCAGCGCAAGCGGGCTTGGCCTGAAGGCATCTGCCGGAGGCTCGAAACGCTACGTTCTGCAAAGCCGTCTTGAGTCTGGTGCCACCATACGGCTGACGATTGGCGACCCGAGGACGTGGACGCTATCCGCCGCCCGCGACGAAGCCCGCCGCCTGCAAACGCTGATTGACCAGGGCATTGACCCGCGCCAAGAGAAGCTCGACCGGATAGCCGCCGCCGAGGCCAAGCGCGCCGAGGACGAAGTCAAACGAGTTGAGGCCCAGCGTATCGAGGCGCCGGCCCTCGAAGCCTGGCAAAGCTACATTGACGCGAAGCGACCGAGGGCCGGCGTCGGTGGCAAGCGGTGGGGCGAACGCACATTGCTTGACCATCAGCGACTTGTCGATCCTGGCGGGAAACCCAAGACCCGAGGCCGCCGGCCTGGCGAGGGCGACACGACGATGCCCGGCGCGCTGCTGGCCCTGCTGAATCGCCCCCTGGAACGGATAACCGCCGACTGCGTGCGAGCCTGGCTGAAAGACGAGGCCGCCAAACGGCCAACGCAAGCAGCGCTTGCTTTCCGTCTGCTGCGCGCCTTCCTGAACTGGTGCAGCGATCGCCCCGAGTACCGCGATCAGGCGCACGTCGACGCCTGTGGCAGTCGTATGGCTAAAAACGAGCTGCCAAAGAAGATTGCCAAGGATGATTGCTTGCAGCGCGAGCAGTTGTCGGCGTGGTTCGCTGCCGTTCGCCAGATACAAAACCCCGTCATTGCTGCCTATCTGCAAACGACGCTGCTAGCTGGCGCGCGTCGGGAAGAAGTAGCGGGCATCCGGTGGGAAGATGTCGACTTCCAGTGGAAATCCCTGACCATCGGCGACAAGGTCGACGGCAAGCGCACCATTCCCTTGACGCCCTTTGTCGCTTCGCTGCTGGCCGCCCTGCCCCGCCGCAATGAGTGGGTATTCAGTAGCCCCACCGCCGCGTCTGGTAGGCTTCAGGAGCCGCGCATTCAGCACAACAAGGCCCTGACCGCCGCCGGTCTGCCGGACCTTTCTATTCACGGCCTGCGCCGTTCGTTCGCCACCCTGTCGGAATGGGTGGAGTGCCCCGCCGGCATAAGCGCGCAAATCATGGGTCATAAGCCGACCGCCATTGCAGAGAAGCATTACCTGAAGCGCCCGCTCGACCTGCTGCGCAAGTGGCACACGACGATAGAGGCCTGGATTCTCACCGAAGCGGGTATCGAGCAGCCCGGCGAATCCGACGTGGGTTTGCGTGTCGTGCGGAACAGATTGTAAAGCGCCGATATACAGGCTATGATTACTTCGTTCCGCCACAAAGGGCTGGAAGCGTTCTTCCGCTCTGGCACGCAAGCCGGCATTCAGCCGATTCACGCCAAGCGCCTACGGGAAATGCTGGCCGCCCTGCACGCCGCCGCCGCGCCTGACGACTTGGCCCGCCCTTCCTGGCGCCTGCATGGCCTGTCCGGGAAACTCGCCGGCTTTCATGCGATGACGGTTCAGGCGAATTGGCGGCTGGTTTTCCGGTTCGATGGAACGAACGTGGAGCTACTCGACTACATCGACTATCACTGAGGCCCGACACATGGACATGCACAACCCCGCACCCCCCGGCGAACTGCTCGCCGGCTGGCTGAAAGACCTCGACATGAGCGTGACTGCGTTCGCCGCGCACGTGGGCATCAGCCGCGTGATGCTGTCTCGCATCCTGCACGGACACGCGGCCATCACTGCCGACATGGACCTGCGCTTGCACGAAGCCTTGGGCACGTCGCCCGGTTACTGGCTGCGCCTGCAGGCGCAACGCGACTTGTGGACCGCAGGTGAACGTGCCAAGGAACGCGCCCCGGTCGCACGACTCGCCGCCTGACCGAGTTTGCCGCGCCTATCCCGACGGGGAGAAAACCGGGCACCTTCGCCGGCTGGCGCGGCACCCAATTTGAAGGAGCGCATAGAAGGAGCGCCAAGTATGAACGTCGTATTCTGCATCAGCGGCCGCGAGGCTATCCCGGTTCGTGCTATCCCGTACGTGACGGGATGGGATGTTTCACCCGACATGGTTGCGCAGTCGCTGGCAAACTCTTCTGATGGCGTGCGTCTAGACCGGCTGACCGCCTGTCAATACCACGTTGATGGCAGCCACACGCCAATCCTGCCTAAAGAATGGGACGGCATTGAGGATCTCCTTCGAGGCTTGAGCGCATCCTTGGAAGCCAAAAACAGCAACCGCGACATAACACGCCCGCAGTGGCTAAAAGAATCTATTCCGCTGCTGCCTGCCGGTGTTTTTGTCTGGAGGGATGAGCTAGAGAACTCATGGTTTCGATTCAGCGCGCAGACGAGCACTCGAAAAGGCGAACGTCCCAACGATGGGATGCTGAACTTCTCGCCGATGATTCCCGGTGCGTTGTTGCGCGAGCAGGTATGCGAGGGGCTTCCCTTCCAGCGTGCGGTGACCGAGAGTGCGCCGCAGGTGCCGCCGCCGACAATCAGTGACAGACAATCCATATTGCGCCGGCGCAAGTCCGTAACCATCCAAGAAGCAGCGGAACTGCTCACCGGCATTGAAGGATGGACCAAAGAGAATCGGGCCGCTATTGCCCTGATAAGGGAGGCTGTTCAAAACGGCGAACTTGAGCCTGAGAGCGTACGTTACTGGAATGAAGACGCTTGGACGTTTGACGGGAGCCGTGCGGCGATTGATCAGTTTTCCACAACGATAACGCTAGCCAACTTCGATGCGTGGCGAGCATTCTTTCCAGCCGTTGAAAGTCACACTAATGAAATCTCAAAACATGGGCATGCTGTTTCTCAAGCGCCGACGGATGAAGATTTCGCTACCGGGCGGGACGACAACTGGCCGCATACTCTTCATCCGCCAGTGCCCGATTCCACGCGCACACCCAACACCATCCGCTCTGGGGAAACAGAGAATGCTGCCGAAGCAAACCCACGTGACTGGATGAGGGATGCCCGTGCTATCGCTGATGAGTGTTTTGAACACGACACGCAGAACAACTGCCGCGATTCCCTGGACGGGTATTCGCGCCGAGTTACGGACGAAATGCAAAAGCGGAACATTCATGGGCCGCGTGGCCTAATCGACAATCACAAGACTGTTCAGCGGGATGCCCTGCAAGGTGAAAAATGGTGGAAGCACAAGAAGAAATAACGATGCGGGAAAAACGGGAAAAACGGGAAAAGCGGGAATCCCGCGCTTCTCGCCTTTCCCGCAACTAACTGAAACGCGACTCACTAGCTAAATCAATCACTTAGAACGTTTCTTATCTTCTGTCTGAACCGCACCATGCCGTCTTTCCCGCATTGAGAGTTATTCCATACCGTACATCGGGAATTTGGAGTAACTCACAATGACCAAGACTCAAATCGCGTTGAGCAATCTCTCAATCGCGAAACTAACCACAGAAGAACTAGCACAGCGGCTGCGGAACCGCCCGCAAACCGCGCGCGCCGCATATTGCCGAGCCGGCCATTATCTCGGCATGGTTCCGACAAAACTTCCAAGTGGCCGCCTTCTCTGGGACGCTGGCGAAGTCGAGGCGCTACTCGCCGGCGAGGCGGTTCAGGCGGACACAGCCGCCATCGATGAGCACTTCGCGCGGAAGGCCGCGAATCCTGCAAAACTCCCTGAGCACATTGCCCGCAAGGTCGCCGCAAAGTGCTTGATTGCCGGCGAGGTGGCGAATTGAAAACGCCCCCGAACCAAACAGCATTCGAGAGCGCCCCAAGCAAGCGCAATTATACACCGCAAGTCCCTTGCCCCGAATCGCTGCACACGATGTGCACGCCTGAATGGTCGGCGCCTGGATTCCTTGATAGCGAGGTGCCGGCATGATGATGGACAATCCTATCGAGCAATTCCGCGATGCGATCCAGGCATCGGGCCTGACGCCGCCGGACCGCATTGAGGCAGACGGCAAACTGCGGCGCTTCGCCAGCAACGGCCGGCGCAATGATGATGCCGGCTGGTATTTATTACACGGCGACGGCGTACCATGCGGCAGCTTCGGCGACTGGCGCACAGGCCTGACGCAATCCTGGCGGGCCGACATTGGCCGCTCACTGACGCCCGTAGAAGAAACCACGCACCGGGCAAAGGTCGAAGCCACGCGACGTGAACGCGAAACCGACGAAGCGCGGCGACAGGCCGAAGCCACCAAAAATTCGGCCACGATCTGGAGGGCAGCGACGACGGCAACCGCCGCCAATCCATATTTGAAACGCAAGGGTGTTTCGCCGGTAGCGACCCTGCGCGAAATCGATGTCGCTGAGGCCGCCGCGATCCTGGGCTACTCGCCGAAATCGAAGGGCGCACCGTTGACCGGGCGTTTGCTGGTGGCGCCTGTCAAAGTCGGAGCGACCCTGTCGACGCTAGAGCTGATCGACAGCGACGGGCACAAGTCGGCCCTCTATGGTGGCGCGAAGATTGGTGGATATTGGGCGGCACAGTCACTGCCAGATAGCGACGGGCCGGAGCCGCTGCAAATCTTCGAGGGAGTAGCGACAACGCTGTCCGGGAAGGAGGCGAATGGCTACTTGAGTGTCGCGGCGCTCTCGTCCGGCAACCTAATCGCGATGGCGACGATCATGCGCGAACGCTACCCGACGAGGCCGCTGGTCATCGGTGCTGATCTCCTCAAAGCGACCGGCGAGCCTGATCCTCACGCGATAGAGGCGGCGCGATCCGTTGGCGGCACGCTAGCAATCCCCGACTTCGGCGCTGACCGACCAGACGACGCGAAAGACTTCAACGACTTGGCGCAGCTATGCGGATTGGAAGCCGTAGAGCGCTCCATATCCGGCGCAGCGGCACTGGCAAGGACAGAGGATCAGGCGGGAGGAAAAAGCAGGCCAGCAGCCGATCCTGCAAGCCCTGCATGGCCTGCACCGCAACCGCTGCCAAGACTTCCGAAGGTGCCAGACTTCCCGCTGGATTTGCTGCCCGATGATCTGGTGGATTACGTTCGAGATGCCTCGGAACGGGCACGATTTCGGCCGGACTTCGCCGCGGTGGCGAGCATGGCCGCTCTTGGCAGCGTCATCGGCAGAAAGATCGGTATTCGCCTGAAGCGGTGCGACGACTGGACGGAGTACGCTAACGTCTGGGCTGCAATGATTGGTCCGCCGTCTGCGCTAAAGTCGCCTGCCGAACGTGCAGCCATGCGACCGTTCAAGAAGTTGCAAGTCGCAGCTGACGATCTGCACCGGCAACAACGGGCTGAACACGACCTTAGGGCAGAAGCATTCAAGTTGCGCAAGGATGCAAAGCGGAAGAAGGTCGTCGAAGCACTGGCGAAGGACTCCAGCACCGCAGTCGATCTGGGTGACGAGGAACTGCCTGCAGCGCCTGTTGCGCGGGCCTACTGGACAAGCGAGCCGACGGCCGAAAAGCTTGGCGTGATGCTGGCCGAGAATCCGCATGGACTACTGGTTGAGCGCGACGAGCTGTCGTCGCTGCTGGTCAAGTTGGAAGACGATCGCAACGCGACGTTGCGGGGCCTGTACCTGTCCGGGTGGTCCGGCAATGAGGGATACCGATTCGACTCAATCAGCAGGGGCACGACGGCGCTGCCAAAGTTCGCGCTTTCCGTTGCCGGCGGAATGCAGCCTGGGCCGCTATCGCGTTACGTGCGCAGCGCATATTCAGGCGAACGGGCGGATGGCCTGCTGCAACGATTCCAACTGATCGTCTGGCCGGATTCTGAACCTTTTGCGCTTGTCGATCGATTCCCGAATCGCGACGCACGCACCGCGGTGGACGCCCTGTTTGAACGGGCAGATAGCTTTGACCCGATCGCCATGGGCCAGACCGACGGCTTCGGCAATGACCCGCCATTTGTTCGTCTCTCCAGCGAGGCGCAAGGCCATTTCAACGAGTGGTACGTCAACTTCATGCAGAATCGCCGATCTGTCGAGGCATCGGCCGACGAGAGCGGACCAGTATCGGCCCACTTCGGGAAATACCCTGGGCTTGTCGGGAAACTGGCGCTGATCATACACGTTGCCGATGACCCTGCTGGTACGGAGGTATCCGAGCGAACCATTCTCAAGGCGTTGGCGTGGATTGACTACCTGACGCCTCACGCGCAGCGCGTCTATCACGCGGCGGAGCACCCCGAAACGGGAGCGGCCGACCTGCTGCTCGCACGGATGCGGCGCGGCGAATTGCCCGACACCTTCAAGGCTTGGGAAATCTCGCGCAAGGGATGGCATGGGCTGGCCGACCGCGAAGCAGTCAAGAAAGCGTGCCGTCTGCTGTTCGAGTTTGGCTGGCTGATCGAAATACAGGAAGGTGGCGTGTCGAACGGTGGCAGGCCTGGCGATCCGGTCTACGCCGCGTCTCCGGCGGCGAAGCCATGACCGACTACCTCGCACTTCTCAGGCAGAAAACGCCAGCGGGGGCAACTGCACAAACTGCAAAAAGTCCTTTACGCAGTTTATGCAGTTCGCCCATGGCGCTTAAAAGCCCCATTTCTTCAGAGATCACCTCGTCGCGCTGGCTGGTCCACCTCATGGACCGCGGCCCGTTGGAAGTGTCTGTATCGCCCGCTGCTAGCCATGCCGAAGTTCTCGCCAGCTATCCAGACGCGCTGGCGGCTGAACCGTTCGTGGCGGACATTGAGGAAGGATCGGCGCCGATCACTTGCAACCAAGAAGCCGCCATCGTTCGGTGGCTGGCCGACACCGGCGAAACCGACCATGCGATCACTACCGACGTGCTGATCAGATGCAAGCAAGACAGCGAGGCGCGGGCGTACTACCTTGCCCGTGCGCGTTGCGCTGTCGGAGACGACCTTGACGACCGGCGATTCTGTACGCAGTGCGAAAACCTTCGCTCTGGCGTGTGCAGCGTCGCCAAGCCCGGTGGCGTGGTATCTGCGCCCCGAGGCTACCGACCAGTACCTGACATGCTGCATCGCTGCGCCGGCTATTCGCCGAACAGCAATTGCCTGACGAGGCCGACGTGAACCAAACAACGGAAAGCACGACGATGAACAAGACGAAGAGGCAGGCGACCTCCAAGGCAGAGGAGGCCCCGCACGAGAGCACTCCTTGCGAAGCCCGTTCAAGCGGTGACGAAAGCAAGTGCAATATGGCGCGCTTGACTACCTCGCCCGAGTTGGCGGCGTACAGGGTGATTGGTGCCGCTGAAGCAACTACATCAGTTGGCGACCATATCGACGTACCGACGATACTGGAGCAATTGCGCAACGAGGCGGCAGCTGTGCATTGCGGCGATCTGTCGCGAACGGAATCGATGCTGATGAATCAGGCCACGGCGCTGCAAACGCTGTTTGCACGGCTGGTCGAGGCGAGCATGAAAGCCGGAACGTTGCCACAACAAGAAACAGCGATGCGCCTGGCACTAAAAGCGCAGAGTCAGTGCCGGGCGACGCTGGAAACGCTGGTTGCTGTCAAGAACCCACCCATTGTCTACGCCAAGCAGGCCAACCTGACGACCGGGCCGCAGCAGATCAACAACGCCGCGGCGGCACCCTCGCGGGCGCGCGGAAAGAAAACCAAGCCAACCCAACTATCAGGAGGAAGCCATGAGCTACTTTCGGACGCCCGAGCATCGGGCAATGCGCGCAGCACTGATCCGACGCTGGAAACCTTGGGAAAAATCGACCGGGCCAAAGTCCGAAGACGGTAAGGCGCGATCCGCGATGCGCGGTTTCAAGGGGGGCCACCGGGCCATGCTGCGGGAAGTGGCGCGAGTTCTGCGCGAGCAAACCGAAACGTTGAAGCGCACTCCGTAGGGCGCGTGTCAGCATTGACCGACGCAGATCGCAAAGAAGAAGTCGTCGTCTGCCATGCGTCCCTTGCCGGCGTGGTCCGCAGGAATTCCTACAGATTTTTTCTCTGCCCAGGGTTCGTTCGAGGGTTCTCGTTGCTCGACGTGTGTCGTCTGTCAAGCGCAGGACGAGACCATCGGCTCCAAGCGACCGTCTTCGTACTCCATTACTACGGTCGTCACGCAGAGCGGGGAGTTCGACAGCTCTAAACGAAACCTGGAGTAATCACCGTGTAGATTTCGCAATTGATCGGGCAGACTCTTCGCCAGAGAATCCATGAGCGGCCCGAACAACGGTTCCTGCGCGTGCGGGTCACCCACGAGCGAGGCATGCGCAACGCCCGGCATCGTCTGACCATCCGCGTTGTTAACAGTGAAGTTCTGGGGGACCTTTTGCCACGGTGCAGACAGAAAGTCGGTGGCCGACAAGTGCCTTAGTAACGTGAGTTTTTCGGCGTCGTCACCATCCATCACATAGGCCTTACCCGCAATCCGGATGATGTAGCCTCCCTCGTCCGCATACGCCCACAGGTTGAGTACGACTTCAGGATCCCGTAGCACTCGGGCCTGTGTCTTGGCTTGCCTCATGTGAAATCTCCATATTGATCATGTCGAATGCTGCAGGCGAATCCACTCCAGGCAACTGCTTTCTCTCATTTGCCTCGATGTTTGGTGTCTCGTTGCGTGCCTACTCCGCATGCTATCAAAACAATCCATCCGTGGCAGGTGGAACTGCTATTCCCGCTATTTTCGCTACAGATGACGTAGCAAGTAGGGAAACAGTAGCAAGACTAGCAAGGCCCGCGAAACCTCAAATTTCATCGCGCGAATCTTATTTAACCAGCGCGGCGAGATCGTGGCAAGCCGGAGCGATGAACCGATCTGCGAGATGTCAAAGCGCTTTAACGGTTACCACCCCCGCGATAGCAACTCCTTCATGCTTACCCCGTTCAACACCGACGCGCACGTTTCCCAGTCGGCGTCTTCCACCTTGCTGTATTTCGCATCGAACGGATTCCTTGTCGCCGTGGTGCGGTCAATGAGTTGTTTCGCTGCCTGCTCGTCGTGGAGCGCCACCTGCACCCACACATCCTCTAGTGTGTCGGGGATTTGGCCGAACAGGCCGTGGATCGCTTCTAGCCGGTCGGCCAGCACCTGGTGGACGCGATCTTCGACCGAGCCGCGGTAGCGTAGATTGGCGATCCAGATTTCATTACGTGCCTGGCCGATACGCTGGATGCGCCCTTTGCGTTGTTCGAGCCGGGTCGGGTTCCAGGGCAAGTCGATATTGATCAACGTACCAAGGCGCTGCAGATTCAGCCCCTCCGAGGCAGCGTCGGTACCCAGCAGAAGCTTGAGGTCACCGGCGCGGACGCGGTCTTTCAACACATTCCGGTCGCAGCGCTGGAATTTTCCATCGCGCCATAAACCGGAGCGGTTGCTGCCCGCGTAAAGGCCAATGTCCATGCCCGCAAACTCGGCACGTTTGGCCATTTCATCGCCGATCCAACGCACTGTGTCGTAATACTGCGAAAACAGAATGCAGCCCAAATCGAGCCAACTACGGCTGACGCCCGAATGGGTGCCACGCAGATACCCGATTAGCGCTTCCAGCTTTGGATCGTTATTGCCACCTTGCTTAAGAAGATTGAGGCAGCGGCGTAATGATGCCATTTCCGCATCCGTAAAATTCTTGAAATCGCTGACGCCTTGTGGTCGATGCCCCACTTGGGCAGGCATCTCTTCTTCAGCGTCATCCTCATCCTCATCGTCCAATGTGTCCGGCTCTACACCGAGGAGCCTGGCGATAGTGCGGCGACCGGCTTCCATTGAACTGCCAAGGCGGCGCAACAACAATGTTTTGAAGAATCCAGCGCCTTTCACGCGCAGTTGGAGCAACTGAGAAAACGCCTCAGCTTCCTGATATGCGTCGCGCAGATAGCTGCCGAGAACCAGCGCTCCGTCGTCGTCCTCACCAAAAAGCTTAACCGTCACCTTGGGCAGGAAATACCCGCCTGTGGCTGGATTGATCGTCGCTTCGAGATAAGCCCGAGTACGGCGCACGATGCAGCGCAGTAGCGGATTGAAATTGTCACCGTAGTTCGGCAGCAGATGGTTTTGAAGCTGAACCCGCTGGATGGCTTTCGACAGCTTCTCCAGACTCTCGGGATTGAACTGCCAGCGGGAGTCGCTGGCATTAAGGCTGCGACGGATACGGTCGAACGCCGAGTCTTCAAACTTTGAGGGAAGCGGGTCGCGCACGTACTGCCAACCCTCGCGCGCATCGGCGCTTGGCACGATGGCGTCACCCGTGGCAATTTCCAGACATCGGCTGGCCTGAAACCATGGACTGGTATGCGTCCAGCCGCCGAGCACGCCCTCGTTGCCGTGGGAAAGGATATGCAGTAAATCCCACGCCTCAACCGGGTGTAGTTGTACCGGGGTCGCGGTCGCCAGCAACATACTCTTGGTTTTCGGCCCGATCTTGCGCAGAAAGGACATCAACTTGTTGGGGTCGGCCCGCTCGTTGATTTCATCGGCATTCGCATCCACCTTCGGCACCTTCCGGCGGCGAGCGCGGTGCGCTTCATCGACGATCACGCAGGTGTAGCGCCGACTGAGCAGTTGATTTACCGCTTCCGATAAACCGCGCACCACCAGCCCCTGCGAAACTAGACCAATGCGTCGCGGGCATTTGCCAAGTGACTTCGTTCCTTCAGCCGGGTACTCCAGGTCGTTTTCATCAACCCATGCCCGCCCATTCCAGCGGGCGGAAGGCAGCAGCAGCAACTCCATCAACTCATCCTGCCATTGTTGCAGCAATGGCTTGGGGGCCAGCACGAGAATGGGGCCGCCATCGGGATCGTCAAGTGCCATCAACATCGCCGCCATCGCGAGTTGGACGGTTTTACCCAAGCCCACCTGATCGGCCAGCACCAGACGAGCGCCGCCCAGCCGATGCCGTTCCAGCGCCAGACGAGCGAAATACTTCTGATGTGGCCACAGACCCTGTTCGCGGCGATACACCGGCGATTCGACTGCGACAGCAGCCGCGGCCACCGTGGGGTCGACAATTGTTGTTAATTCGGACGGTTCGATCACCTTGCGTGAAATGATGCGCTCAACGTCCTGCTTGATGAACGGACAGCAGGCTAGATCAACAGCGCGGGCATCGTTCCACAGCGCATCGAATTCTTCCTGCACCCACGCAATGGTTTCCGGGTCGTCGTCTTCCCACAGCAGCTCGTAGTTCAGTTTCCATGCCGAGAGACTTTCGTTGACGCTGCCCATAAACGCGATGCGCGAGCCATCGGCGCGGCGCACCACGCCTGCTTTTCCGTGAATCAGGCCGAACGCCGAATCAGGCAGCACACGCACTTCGATCTTCTTGGCCGTCAGTGCTTCGTACAGCGCCCGGTAACGCGGCAGTGCTGCCGGTGGGGCGTCTTCTGGCTTACCTGCGCACCAGCTACGGCGCAGCGCGGCCTGCGCCGCAGCTGCCGTAATGAGGTCCTGCGGGTCCAGGTCAGAATTGCAGATGATGCGCACGGGTCCGGTGACCTTCGCGATGGCTTCACCCGCCACCTCGAATAGGCTGGATCGGAAGTAGCCGGCGATGCGGTCGTAGGAAACAGCACCGTCGAGGCGTTGGGCCAAAACCGTGTGGTCGAGCCGTTTACGTCGGCTGGAATGACGTTGCAGCATCAGTCGTGATCGTTACGCAGGCGGCCAGCCAAAATCCGTGCTGCCTCCGAGTCAGCAACCCACTCGTTCATGCCCTCGGCGTTCCCCAAGGCGGCGAGCCATTCAAGCAAGAACACGAACCCTTCGCGCTTGCCCCAGTAGCCTTGATCGAACGTGTCACGCAGGTATTGGCGGCCGGGTTCGGGACTGCTGTCGGCCGCGCTGGTTTCGCGGATGGCAAACATCAGATGCCGAAGGGGAGCAGCGGCAAATGGGTGCGTGCCTGCAGTGCCGGCGCGACCCCGGCGGATTGGTAACGGCGCTGAGTCGGCCTCCGCGCCCTGAATCTGACCGAGAAGACTTGCCGCTAGACCGGAGGGTGTAAACATGCGTGCGCCGTTGGCCTTGTCGCTCTTCAGCAGGGGTTTAATATCGGTCACGCCGAAGCCTCGCGCCAGCTCTTCATACATACCCTTGCGCCGCTCGCCCCGGCTCTCGATGTCTAGCGCGCGCAGGTAGTAGCGTTCGACCAGCGAGAGTCCGCGCCAGGAATTGTCCAAGCCTCGCGGCACTAGCGTGTCGCAGGCAATACCCAACGCCCGTTCGATGACGATCTGGAAGTCGCTCTTCTCGTTCTTGCCCCGCACGGCAAAGACCTCATGTTCCACATCCTTGCCATCGAGGTTGCCGTATTGGGTCAGCACCTTGAGTGCGGCGGCATAGGCGGCAAGCTGGTAGTCGGCATCGTTGAAGTTGGGTTCGCCGTCTTCGTCGAGGGCCTGCATGGAGGCGATCTGGCGTCTCACTTCGTCTTCCACCAGCGGATAAACCTCGTCGAGGAAGCCAGGCTCGTTGACGGTGCGTTTGCGCAGGACGAGGCAGACGGTGCCCTGGACATAGTTGCCCTTCTTGATGCCTGCAGCTTCGGTTTCGGTGCTGATGGTCCAGGCGGCGGTGGCTTTCAAACCGGCGGCCCAAAGGATCATGCCAAGGTCGGCCCAGACTGCCGGGTCTTGATGGGTGAACATGACCATCTGCATGCCGTTGTCGGGCATGTGCCGCGTGAGGTTCTTGTAGATTTCGACCATGGAACGGCGGAAGTCCTCGCCATCGCCACGCACCGCGAGTTCGGCGCGGGCGTCGGGCGTCCATTCGGGGAAGGCTTTGGCGAGCTGCTTGTCGTACCAGGCGAGGAAGAAGTCGCCGAGTTCATGGTAATTCACCGCATCAGCGTAGGGCGGATCGGTGATCCAAAGATCGCAGGTTTCGCGTACGTCGCGGGCATCGACAACGCTGGCCGAACTTATTCCAACGAGACGCGAACTATACTTGTCCATGATTCTCCAGGAAAGGCGCAAAGGCTCAAGAGGGCGACAGCAATAGTTGAATAGCGTGTTTAAGGCTTGATTGCTAAAAACGTCCTCCCCCTTGTCATGTGCAAGTCCAGTATGCCATCGGCAAAGTCTTGAGCTCCAGTTCGACAAACGCCCTATGCCAAGAAGGTTTGCCACCGTAGACGCTTTGTCGGTCGATAGGCCAACGGATTGCTCGGCCAAGAGACCGATTACAAGTAGTTGCCGTGCAGTGAAGAGATGGTGCCAGTAAGTCCAGCCGCGTGTGCGAATAGGCTCATCGGTTTTTTCTCCGTCCGCAGGCATGACTTTGGATGGAATGAAACCCTCGCGTTGCCAATCAGCAAATCGTTCGCGTAGCAGTTCAAGTACTTTGGCTTCGCGGGCAAGGTCGGCCGCGTCGGGCGCAGCATAGCGACGGATTTCTTTGGGCTTGCCATTCCTGATCACGGTTTTTACCCAGCGGATGCAGTAAAGCCGTTCCTGAAACACATCGCTGGGGCGAGGCACGATGTCCTCATTGCTCCACCGCCGGAGTCCATCGGGGCCGCGCAAAGCTTCGACCGACCATGTGCGTGTTGGGTTAAGCGGGTCTATGACACGACTATCATTTATGGTTGCATTCTTGGCGATAATCTTTCTTTTTGAATCCCCCTTCCAACTGCCTAGCTCAGCAGTCGAGACAACATTGATCTCAGGGTCGAGCCGGTCAGCATTATTCCGGCGTTTCCATTGCGCCACCGCATTGGCTTTCTCGCCCACCAGCCAACTAGGAGCCAGCGGAATAAAGTAGTCGCAACCCTCGGGCTTCACCTCAGCGCAGTAAAGGAAAGCATCGGCGCGCTCGCCCTGCGCGTTGTGCTCGATGCCCCATTCCGTGACTTGCCGGTCAGCCGCGGCCAGCGCCTCGGCCTGCACGCGCATGACCTCTTCCTGCACGTCCTTGCCACTGCCGAGCAGATTCAGGCTTGCCCAGGTGAGCAGTCCGGCAACGGGATTGAGGTCGGAGCCGAACGCCTCGCAACCAACGCGGGCGGCCTCAAAGGGAATGGAGCCGCCACCGCAGAAGGTATCGCCGACCCGGGGCGTATGGCCGAAAGTACGCTGACCGAGTTCTTCGATTAGTTCTGTCAGGCTGGTCGCCGTGGTGCCTAGGTGGGCGTTGATCTCTGCCCAGGCGCTTTCCGAGGGGCCTTCGACGTTCTCCGGGCGTTCGCAGTAGCGCAGCCGATCTGCGTAGGGCAAGCTGTCAAACATGGTTCGGCTGATCTGAATATCTTCATGGCGCCAAGGCGCGCTAGACCCGGCTTCCTTGATACGCTGCCATACACCCTCGTCGTCCATGGTCAGAATTTTGAGGAAAATCTCGCGGTCCTTTTTGGCATCGCTGGATGCTGGCATCAACATGCCAAGGATGGATGCCCGGACGAGGATCAATGGCTTGCGCCCCCACCATTTGCCTAGACGAGTCAGTGTCTGCCCGTTGTTCGCCTTGCGCTCCTTGTACGACTCAGCAGAGAGGCGGGCAATTGGGAATTGGGTTTCGATGAAAGCAAGCATGGACAACCTTGATGAATTCAGAGTGAGAGCGAAAGCTGCGAATGACCCAGCAACTCGCGTCGGGCCTTGGGTGATAGGCCCTCGCCTTTGACGAAGGGGTTGTCGGCAATGGCGGCACGCAACGCTTTGCGCCATCCCAATCCCTTCTGCATCGCCTGCCCGGTGGTTGCCACGGTCATGGTGTAGAGCCACCAGCGCTCCTCGGGGGCGAGGGCTTCCCAGTTGTGCAGGGCGTTGGGAATGTCGTCGGGCGAGGCGTCTTCCACTGCCCAGCACAGAATGCAGAGTTCTTTGCCCAGCGAGGGATGCACCGGTACGGGCTTGGCTGGGTTCTTGATGAACTTGGCGACCGGCAAACCGTTGGCACGCAGGCGGCGATTGGCTTCGTCCCAAAAGGCCGGGGCGAGCGCCAGCCAACGGTTGCGGTCGATCACCACACGAAGCGAGGCATCGTTGGGTGATGGCCGATCCACCGTGCGCGCTCCCAGATGATCGAGGTCATTTCCCCGATGCTCGGTGATGCAGATTATTTCACTGCTGCCGCTACCCTTCGGGATGTCGATAAGAAAGCCGTGGCGTGCTTCATCAGGTAGAAAGCCGAGGCCGACGATTCTGCGTGCGGAGTCTGACGGGCGTGCCATAAGTTACTGACTGACCTTGGCCGAGTTGAACTGCTGGTTGTTGGCGTTAATCCAGTCAAGAAGCGCCTGTCCTGTAGGGAATGCGAGGCTCCCGACATTCATGCGCAAGCTGCCGTCACTGACGATTTCTTGCAACCGTTCGGCTACCAATTTAGCGGCCGGGGCATCATAGCCATCCTCTAGCGCTCCTGAATACTCCACATTCTGCTGACCATCGGCACTCTCCGCCGTGAGGCTAATGTCATGGGCAGTTACGCCAGCGGACTGCTCCAGCCGCTGAAGGAAATCCCAGACTGAGCCCGCGTCGTCGAGCCGTGCCTGCTGGGTCCAGCGGGCTGGTCGTGCCAAGTCAATGGGTGGTCGCGCTTCCTGGCCTTGTTGTGGAATCGGAATGCGGATCGGTTCAGAGTTCAGGCCGTAGTCGGCGGCAACGGCCAACGCGCAGACAACGCGGGAATTGGCCGGAACGCGGAATGCCCCATCGTAGGTAGCCGCGCCCGCGCTGGCTGGCGAGGAACCGTCGGTCGTGTAGCGGATGACGATCCCGCTGGCCTTGGGCAACGTAAGCAACTCGACCTGGTAATAGTTGCCGCGGTCGTGCAACTGATATTTCAGCCGCAACTTGGCGGTCCATTCCTTCACCGTGCTAACACGCAGCATGTCGGCAGGATCATGGGCCAGAAAGCGGTAGCGCAGGCCGGTGGCTTCGAAACGAGTGGGTGTCGGCACCGGGCTGGATGCCGGGGTGGGCTCGGCGTCACCCGTTTCAAAAACCACAGCCGTAGCGTGCAGCGGTTCGACCTTCAGATAGGTGAGTCCGTCGCCGTCATCCTGCACCGATAGCTCGCGAATCGACACTTCCGGCACCGGTGGCGGAAACGGGCCGCGGCGGATGTGGTTGCCTTCTTCACGCCACAGGCCACGGCGCAGGCAGTCGGCTTTGAGGTCATCGAGCGCTGAAAGTTTGTGCAACTGCCAGTTGGTATTGACGGCAGCCGCACGTTTGAAATCAGACCAAAGGACGACTTTGCTGTTTGTCGAACCGAACAGGCGCACCTCGGCACGAGTGCGGAAGCTGTCCTCGTCGATCTTGGTCGTGAATTTCTGCGCACCTTCGAGGGTGTGACGCAGGGTGGCCTCGCCATTCTGGTTGCCGGCGAAGGCAAGGTCAGTGCCGGTAGCCCGCAGCGCGGCGTTGATGGAGGGGTAGACGATCTGATCGAAGGCTTCTTTCAGTGCAGCAGTAAATTGCAGGCCAACTCGGTCACGCAACGCATCGAGTGGCCGCCATTGCGGATCGTCGGCGGGGGTATTCTCCGACCGGAGTTCGTCGTCTATGCTTTGCAGTGCGCGGGTCTGGCGGGCCGAGTCCAGCACTTTTTGAAAGGTATCCCGCGAGCCGGTAAGAAAGAGAACGCGGTTCTTGTACTGCTGCTGGCCCCACCATGCCTGCCAGTCAGGCGAGATCGGCAACTGGTTGGCCTGCCCGCCGGGGCGGACGATGATGAGCGTGGTCTTTTCCTGCTCAACCTGAACTTCATCGGGCGGAGGCAGGACTTTGATGACCTGATAACAGTCGCGCAGCGAAGCCGAGAAGTAGGCTTCCAGATGTTGGCGTAGCATCCGGTCCACGGTTTCGGTGTGCAGCGAAAGGGCCGTAGAACGCAGCTTGGCGGCAAGATTCTGCTGGTTCTTGAAAAACAGGCGACCGTCCGTGGAATGGTGCAGATACCAGGCGCGGGTCGCCAGTTTGTCGAGGACGTTAGCCTTGAAGGTGGAGAGGTCGCGACCGGGTCGTTGCAGGCAATCGACGAGCTGATATTCGCGCAGGCCGTGAATGGCGCCCGGCGTGGTGGACAGCGAGGCGACGAGGATCAGCCGTGCGGCATCCGACGCATCGGAGTTGCCGTTGGCAAGGTCAATCTCTTCAACTTCCGCCGCGCCGCTGTGGGCGATGTCGTGAGCGATGGCTTCACTGAGCGAGGGATTGATTGTGCGAACTTCGGACGCAATCTCATCAAGGTTGAGATCAAGATCGTAGGGGTGGATCAGGTCGATGCCAGACGCTTTGTTTGAGTTCCAGAGGCTGGCCACCACCATTTGCATCAAGCGAATAACGCCACGGGTTTGCTGAAAGCCTTCGTTTTCCTTGAACTTGCCAACGAGTTCGCGCAGATCGGGGTGGAACGGGTAGGCATCCTTGATGCGGATGAATAGTGCTTCGGGTGACGAAGTGGTCAGGTTCATCTTGGCCGCCTCGCGCAGCGCCTCGCGGTAAGCCTCGGCGACCTTCTGGATTTCCGGCACTGGTGCAACCGTCTCGAACAGGCGCTTGCGCAGGATGTGGTAAAGCTCGTCGCCGTTGGGGTTGACGGGCGTTATCGGTACCGCAATGCGCCTGGCCTCGGCTGCAATACCCTGAGTTGCCCGGTTGAAGGCGGCCTCAAGCGACGCCTGGCCTCCGCTGTAGTTCGAGCCGGCGAGATCGGAAACGACAAGGCAAACGTTGTCCATTTCCGCCACAGCAATAAATAAATTGGCCAGCGCTGTTGTGGTCACCACCCCGAGATCGCCATTGCCCACGGGGACGGCTACGGCGTTTGCCAAGTAAGGCGGTAGTTCATCAAGGAACAACACCAACGGATCGCCACCGAGCAATTGTTTCCAGGCTTCCGGCCCCGGCGCACTAAGCAAGGGCGAGACGTAACGGGCGAACTGCTCGGCTTTGCCGAGTTGCTCGGCAATCGAACCCCAGATGCCGCCGGGGGCATCGGTGCTCCGGCCATTGAACCCGACCACGCGAGCGCGACCAAGAGTCGGCGCAGGATTCTGCTCGCCAATGAGCACCTTTTTTCTCAACTCGGGATCGCGCGCCAGCAGGCCCAGCGCGATCATGCTGTGCGTCTTGCCGCCGCCCATGGCCTGCGAAAGCAGGAAGACCGACGAACCGGCGCCCGTCCCGCCTAAGTGGCGAAATGCCCGATCCACCAGCGCGAGCATGCCGTTTGTGAAGTAGTTCTCCTCGAAGAACTCAGAGGCACTGACTTTGCCTTTGAGGAAAGTGTCGAGGTTGAGAACCGTGGCGCGGCGGTCAGCAGCAAAAACAGACTGGCGGGGTTTGCAGAGGGCGTGGAGGCTCATGGTCGGCTCGGGTTTGATGGGCTATTGGCGGAATTTATCAGCGTCCCAGCCCCGTGCGCGGGCCAGGCGTTCGTTAAAAAGCAGTGCGTTACAGTTTCTGTTTCTTAGGAAATGTCGGGTGCGCTCAGGATTGCGATAGAGACCCTGCTGTCACCCTTGGACGCCAAGCGACTTCACCTGGTTGGGATCGGCGCGCTCCGGGTCGGCACGCGAACGCTGACGATCGCTGAGGTTGAAAAAGCTAACTCGGCGCTGATTTGGATGAACATGATGGTGGAGGGTCCCGTTCGTAGGTCAAACAGCGTTTATCTGCCGCCGCAACAACTGCTGGCTCAACCGCAGGCTAGTTCGATAGCATACACCCGGGCCGCATCAATGACTGCTTTCGGCAAATTTTCCCTGTAGCCGCCCTACGTTCGCTGTTGTGAACGCGTTTTAGTAACTATTTCTAGCGGTCCGCGACGTGGGCCATCTGCAAACACCAGCATCGTGGTGTGCCGCCTTTCTGGTTATCGACGACACCGACACGCGCCGCGCAATGGTCATGCCGAACGTGGCTCCATCTGATATTATTGTGACGTTCACGAAATAGAAGAGAAAGCGATGCCGGACAGTTCTGTGACAGTCACCAAACGAGGCAGGCCGCCCAAGGGTGAGCGACCGATGAGCGACAGCGAGCGTAAACGTGCTCAGCGGACGCGCGACAGGCGGGCGGCCATAGACGCCATAGGCGATGAGCAGAATGCTTCGCTACGGGCGCTGCTGGCGATCCTGACGCGTGTCGAAAAGTCGGAACCAGCGCGGCGCTCTGCACAACGAGCTTGGGCCGAGATTGGGCGGCGATATGGTTTCGTGAGTGTCACGAAAGACCAGCGGAGCACTGAATAAACACCGTGGAGGTACAGAGAATGAGCGAAAAGACGAAAGCAGAAAACCTGCGGCCTGGTTGGAAACCCGGTCAAAGCGGAAATCCCAAAGGCCGACCCGCGGGCAGCAGGAACCGCGTCACCCTCGTGGCATTGGCAGCGATGGAGGAAGGTGCCGCCGCTATCGCCAAGAAGATCGTGGAAATGGCCAGGCAAGGCGACATGAGCGCGGCCAGACTGGTACTCGAACGGCTGGTGCCACCGGCAAAGGAGCGCCCGATCTTCCTGACCCTGCCGGATACAAGCTCTGCTGATGGCGTCGCGCAAGCTCAGGCGGCCATCCTGCAAGCGGTGGCGGCCGGCGACATCCTACCCGGAGAGGCTGCGACCTTGGCAGGTATCGTAGAGGCACGCCGCAAGGCGGTGGAGACTCAAGAGCTTGAAGCCCGTATCAGCGCACTCGAAGTGAAAAAATGAACGCCTTGCAGCAACGGGTGAGCAAGCTGGAACGTCCAGTCGGCGCTGGCGAACAGCTCAACTGCATCGTCCACATGATCGAGCCGGGCACCGGGCGGGCAACGTCGCACCTTCGGCTGATTGCTGGCGGTGGTGTTGTGGAAATCGACGAGGAAGGAAACGCGACCGAAGCACGCAGCACTGAACTGGAAACAGCGAAATGAGCACCGCGCTGGAGCGTCGCATGACCAAGCTTGAAGCAGCGGCACACCCCGAGGCAAACCGCGTCGCCCTCATAGTCAGGCGAATTATCCGAGCAGGTTCCGGCGAGGTTGTTCGAGCGATCATCGGCGAGAAGGTTGTGGACCGCCAGACCGACGAATCGGAAGACGATTTCATGGCACGGTCGAAGGTCGAAGCCTTGACCGGCACTCACCGGCGACCAAGCCGCGTGATTCTGCTGTCCGAACAGGATGTCGGACTGTGAGCCCCTTGCAACGTCGCTTGACGAAGCTGGAGCAATTCCGGCAGCACAACGGCGTGGGGTGGGAACTTGACCAGCTGTTGGAGAAAGCGGGAACCAATCGCGCGGCCGTGATGGCAGAGTTTGGCAGTTTGCGGGCGTGCCGTGACTGGCTGGAGGCGCAAGGCCAAGCGAGCAACGCTTGTGTCGGTATTGAGTGGCAACCGTGAGAAGGAAGATGCAATGACGCCAAGGCAAAGTCGTTTCGTTGACGAATACCTCGTTGATCTGGTGGCGAGCAAAGCAGCCATTCGCGCAGGGTACAGCTCCCGGCGAGCGTCAGAGATCGGCTATCAGCTACTGCAGAAAACTACAGTTCAGAACGCAATCACCGAACGCATGAACGCCCGGGCGCAACGTACCGGAATCACGCAAGACAAGGTGCTGGCCGACCTCGAAGCCGTCAAGCAGGACGCCATGAGCAAAACGATTGGCACGGACGGCAATGCCGTGATGGCCAGTCATGCGGCAGCGCTACGGGCTCCGGAACTGCAAGGGCGGCATCTTGGGATGTGGAAGGATCGGCTGGCCGCCACAGGCGAAGTCAGCATCGCCGACGCCATCCGACAGCGCGTTGCAGGCAGGTCCGTGCAAGAAACGTCCTTGGTCGTGTCTCTGGTCCGCGCCAAGGAAGCACCGATCGGCGAGCAGGCGACGGGATAGGCAGCCGAGCCGTTAGCACCTCTTCATAGAGACGAGCGCCAGATCAGCACGGTCCACGATTGCTGTCAATATTGACACGAACGACAGCGAGGAAGACCGCCAGCACGAGTAGAACATCGTCAACGCTGACAGAACAGAGCCGGAATCCACCCGTCTTGATGCAGATCGCCCGCAACTCGATACAATCCCGGGATACGAAAAAGAGCAGGAGCAACTGTATGGACAAGCCATCAACGAAGAACCAGGCTGGCTCGACGACGGCGACGGCGACGGACGAGGAAATCAAGCAACTGGTGGCGGAAACGCTGCTAGCGAGAGCAATC
>JEMX01000067.1:80039-89454 GCA_000585055.1 Candidatus Accumulibacter appositus | reverse complement strand
GCGGGCCCACCAGACAAGAAGACCAACCCCTCATCGGGTTGGTCTTTTTTTGCGTGCTCCCGGGTGTTTGCGCGGGTTCGTGCGGAAGCCTGTGGACTTCGGCGTTTCGCACAGGCGCCCGGATTTGGCCGTTTTCACTCTCTCCGGGGCATTCTTCTCTCCGCCTCGATCTCCGTTTGAGGTCCGAAGTCCACGAGCGCTTCAAATTTGCTCATTACAAATCAACGGCTTATAGGTGGTCCGATCAGGCGGTTGATTCGTGGCATCGGTAGGCGGTGGAAATGGCCGTAGAGTAAAGAGGAATCAAGATGCTGGAAATCTTGCTTGTTGGCGAGTTGTTTCCCAGGATTCGCGTTACGGAAACAGGGATCGAGGCAATCAATCAGGAACGGGTCGTCACGCGAACCGTCGTCCTCGGCCGCCGCGCTCAATGGCCCAGTCTGGTTGCGTGATTAAATCCCTATCAAGCCTCCTTTTCTGAAACTCTTCACTGGTCGAAATGTCAACCAGAGTGTAAACTGAGGACCGCAATCGCTATGTTAACCACCCGCCACCAGGAGGCGTTCTCGTGAGTGAAATAATGTCGAATGCCCCGGTGTGTTACGCCTTGGCGCAAGCACACTTCAATCCCGTTGCCGCAATGGCCAAGTATGTGGACCAAGTGCAGGATCGCCTGCGTCGCGAGGGCTATCCGCTGTTTGAGCCTCAGCAGATCACGCACCTCATCGTTTCCGGCACTGGCCCAGACCAAGCCGAACCGAAAATTGCACACACCTTATCTTGGCTAATCACCCGCAGCGACCGTACGGCCGGCTTCATCCTTGGGCCGTCAGCGATAACGTTCCACACAACCCATTACAAAACGCGTGAGCAGTTCATCCCTGAACTCCTGCGCGGACTTAAAGCCGTGCACGAGGTAGTGGCTCTTGATCACGTCAGTCGGCTAGGACTGCGCTACCTTGACGCCGTACTGCCGCACCCGCACGAGACGGTCGAGGAGTATCTCGTTGACGGGCTGCATGGCATTGGGTTTAATGCTGCTCGCAAGTATGCCCTCAGCGAATCGGTGTTCGAGACTTCCACCGGCCCGCTCCTCCCCAAAGGAACATTGGTGGCTCGGGTTTATCGAATGAACGCGCCGCTGAGTTTCCCCCCGGATATGGTGCCAAATGGGTTGCTCCCAATGTCGAGGTTTGACATCAAGGAAGGCAAACCGCATGCGGTGATCGATACCGATCACTATGCCGAAGGGCACATGCCTCTCGATTTCGATAGGATTGGGGAGCAACTGACCGTTCTACACGCGACGATCACGGACGTTTTCAAGGCGACAGCGACGAACCATGCCCGCACTGTGTGGGCTTGAACTTGCCTGAGGTAAGACCATGAGCACATTCGTTATTCCACAGACTTCTCGGCAATCAATGGGAGCCGCCGCGACAGCGGCTTTTGCGGTGTTTGGTTCCGCGCTCACGCTTATCGGTACCGGCACTGTCTACAAGTTGAACCGAACTGAAGATTGGCGCACCTTGGTTCAAGCCCGAGTGCCGTTCATAGTCGATGTAGTTCCGCAGAGCGAAAGCTCTGCGGAACGCCCAGATGTGCGCACGGCTGCACAGCATCTCTCCAACATTCGGCAGGTGTTAAACCCAGCCATTTCTGATCTAGCCATAGCCTTTGGCGTCTCACGCCAAGCGATCTACAAGTGGCTCAGCGATGATGCCACACCTGAGCCTGACAAGCGTGAGCGGATTGTCACACTCAGCCGTGTAGCCGATGCTTTCCGTGACGCAGGAGTGTCTCGCGCTTCAGCGTTGCTGAAGATGAAGGCGTTCGATGGCCGATCGCTGCTAGAACTCCTACCTGAAGGAAAGTTGCGCCAGGAGGATGTACAAACGTTGATTGCTGAAGCCAAGGCTATGGACGCGCTTTACGCCAGTTCGGGGCTATCGGGATCGACAACCAAGCCGACGGCCGATTGGCAGACTTCGGTTTCCATCCCCGGCTCCGCTGAGTAGTTCCAATAGAGGGGTCCTGGATGTTCGGAGGTGACACTGACTGGCGACAGGGCGACCTGATTACATGTGATGCGGCCATCGCATTACGGTTGGCCCAGACCGGCTATGCCAAATGTAGGGTTGTCGTCATTTCACACGACTGTGATTTATGTCATGAAGCAGAGACATTCGTGGAGGTGATCATAGCGGAACAGGTCGTGACCGAGCCCAAACCGGACCCCAACCTGTCCTACGCCAAGAACCCGCGTCGCTTGCACCTGGTATTAAAGCAGCGCAATAGTGGTTCTTTGGTTCTCGATCTACGGCAAACTGGACGACGACAGGTGTCGAAAGCCGACTTCTTAGAATTCGCAATAAAGGACTCGTCCGTAGCACTGCCACCTGACGCAAAGCGTGTCCTGAAACAATGGCTTGCGGCCCGCTACGGACGCCCTGCATTTCCCAACGCCTTCGAGCACCGGCTGCGCAAGAAGGTAGGTAGACGAACGGTTGAGCAGCAGATCGCCAAGATCATCGCGCCCGACGCACGACATCTCGTAGGACTGTTCTTCGATTTGGGAGAGCAAAGAGGCGAAGAAATCGCCAGCGGCAAACCCTACGCCATGTCGATCTCTGTAGTTTATGACGCTATAGAGGGCGGTCCTGGAGCGAGGCAAGCGGCCGAACGAGTAGCCCTGCAGATTCGCCAGCAGTTCGAAAACGCGTATGGCAAAGCAGATGTCGCTGACGAGATCGCCCTCGACGCGTGCGAGGCGGTCGCCGACACGCACATGACACTAGCCGACCTGAGACGGGTAGACCAGTGGCGCTTGGAGTACATCAGTTTACGCGACGACGATGTCGGCGATTACCTCCCAGTTGGCGAGACCCCGGTTTGATCCCACGCTCACCCAAAATAGTTTCGATTGGCTTTGTGGCAACCGAGCAGATGCTCGGGATACGGCTGCAGATCAGTTCCGCCGGAATTCCTCGCCAACAAAGCCAATCCGCGACCGCTGCTCCTCCCACAACACCGGCGGGCTGATCGCAAGCTCATGCACGCCTACGCCCGGAGGCAAGGTCTCATCCAGGATGGCCGCCACGATGTCGGGCGCGAGCGTGGTCAGATTGAGCATTCGGCACATATAACTGTGGTCGATCTTCTCGCGGGCAGCGAGTTCGGTGATGGATTTGGCTTCGCCCGATTCCAGCATCACCAGCCAGCGATGGCCACGGGCCAGCGCCAGTTGCAACGGCGTTGCGGCGACATCCCAGGGGCTGGGCTGGGCGGCTTCACCATTCGGCAGGGTGACCAGTTTCCGCCCGCTGCGGCGCTTAATTTGAATCGGCACCGACAGGGTCAGCCTGCCGTCGCTGGCGGCGATGACATCTGACGCCCCGGTCCACCAGACACGAAGCCCCTTCCGTTCTCGGTTGGGGCTTTTTGTTGCCCGTAACGCCAGTGTTGGCGCGATTTTTGGCGGGATTCGTTGGGTCGACCTGTGGTCTCGCGCGCGTTTCGTCCCCGGCGCGGCCGCCGACCGACGCCGCCGGGATCGCCCTGGCCGGTCTCGAACCCGGCACGCTGCAGATCCTGGAGCCCGGCGAGGACATCAAGTTCTCCGACCCGGCGGATCTCGGTGGGAGCCACAGCGAGTTCCTGCGTAATCAGTTTCGCGCGCTCGCCGCCGCCATCGGCATCACCTACGAGCAACTGACAGGGATCTCACGGGCGTGGCCTACTCCTGCATTCGCGCGGGCCGATGCGCTGGGGCTGTAGTTCGACCGCGATCGGCGGCATGACCACGCGCTTGCACCGGCAGCCGAGTCCGGGGGAAGCAAACCACCAGAGGAGGCGACAAACGCGGCTACGACCGTTTGAGATCCCGATAGAAATTCTCGTGGGGGCCGACGGCTTCGAGGTAGACCAGGCGAACCGCCTCGTCGACGGTATATCCCAGCAGGTAAAGCTGCTTCTGGCTGCGGAATTTGTAAACAAAGAGGTTGGCCAGGTCGCCCTTCTTGTGCTCACCGAGGGCCGGATTGTCGGCAACGATCTCGGTCGCCACATCGACATCGGCGGCAACGTTGTCGTGCAGTTTCTTGTACGCGCGGGCGAAACGTCGAGTCTGCTTGAGCGAATAGCTCATTCCCGGCGAGAGCGCGGCACAAAGGGCGTGGCTTCTTCGCGAGGCTCGGCCATCGAGGCCAGCGATTCGGCAATGAAGCTGACCGGCAGGTCGGGATTATCGAGCGCGGCACGACCCACCTTGGCCCAGTACTCGACCTGGCCGGCAATGGTGCGATGTTCGGCCAGGGCTTCGGTGCGGGCCTGATCGTAAAGCGCCTGATCGATGCGAATGGAGGTCGAGGCGGTCATGAAAGGGCTCCAAAAAACGTCCGCTCAACGGACGGACACAACGTTACCACAATTGTAGTGGCGCACCCCAAGGACTTCAACTGATGCCAGTTCCTCATCTTGCGTCCCGTCGCGACGGGACGCCGATGGCCCGACGCTCCATCACCTCTTCGATGAGTTCGACATCACCGCAATCGCTGGGCGCCTATCGCGTTGGCAGCATCCGGGCGATCCGGGCGGCGCTTGAACCGCTGCAGGCCGCCTGGCCGTTCGCCGTGGTTCAGCACGGGTATGTGATCCGCTTCGTTGCCCGCTGGGGCACCGCCGCGGCACGTAAGGCCTGACGCCGTAGAGGTACCGCGGTTACGCAGCCGGAACATCTGGGCGTTGCTTGGGTGCGCGAGCGGATTGATCAGCTGTTGCAGCAGGACTGAATACGGACTATATTAAGTCTCCATCGTATCGAGGAGGCAGGGCGTGCGCTACTCGTCACAAATCAAACCCATCAGTTACCTCAAGGCAAACGCCGCCGAAGTCTTGGCTCAGCTGACGGAGGGGCGAGAGCCGCTCGTCATCACCCAGAATGGCGAAGCCAAGGCGGTCATTCAGGATGTCGCTTCCTACGAAGAAACACAGGAAACCCTGGCGCTGCTGAAAATTCTCGCTCTGGGCAACGCGGAGATCGAAGCTGGGAAAGTGAAGCCCGTGGATGATGTTGTCGCAAGCTTGCGGGCCAAACCGGCAGCCAGGTAATGGCTGGGCCGAAGTACGAGGTAGTGCTGACCGCGGCGGGTGCCGAGCAGGATCTCGAATCGATTTACGACTACATCGCTGAATTCGACTGCAAAGCCAATTCCGATTACGTCCTTGATCGTTTTTTGGAGGTTGTAGAGAGCCTGACTGCCTTCCCGGAGCGTGGTGCCTACCCCAAGGAACTGATTGCCCTCGGCATCCGGGATTATAGGCAGACCGGCTTCAAGCCCTATCGAGTGATCTACCGCGTCATGGGTCAGAAGGTCTTCATTTATGTGATCGCCGATGGTCGGCGGGACATGCAATCGTTACTTGCGCGCCGTCTGCTCGGGGCCTGACGGCCGAACGCAGTTTTCCGCAGCCACCCGCCTGCTCTTTCAGTCCTCCCGCATGCCGTCCAGCAGCGCCATGCAGTTGTGTCCGAGGACCTGGTGGTTGTAACCGCCTTCGAGAATGGCGAAGAATCCCGCTCCGGTCTTGCGGGCGGTTTCGCGGACCATCCGGCCGATGTCCGTGTAGTCGGACTCTCCGAGCAAGCGCCCCCAGTCCTCGCGGGCATAGTCGAAACCGGCCGAGATGCCGATCATGTCGTAGCTTTCTGAGTTCAGGGCCACACTCACTTGGCGGATGAAATCCGCCGGCGAGTTCGACGAGGGGTTGACGATGGTGACATAGCCCTTGCCATCCAGAATATCGACCGTTCCGTCACCGAAGTGCAGGTCGATGTCGAGCACAAGGGCTTTGCTGATCTTGCCCTCGCTCCTGAGTCTTTCCAGAGCGATCGCCATATTGCTGAAGTAGCAGAAGCCCCAGCAACTGTTGGCCGAAGCGTGGTGGCCGGGAGGGCGGATGAGGCCGAAGCAGGGCTCCTTCATACCAATCTCGGCAGCCTGGATGGCGCCACCGGCAGATAGCGCTGCGATATCGTATGTGCCGCTTCGCCGGACATCGTCAATGTGGGATTTGGTGTGGCAGCGGGCGATGTCCTCCTCGCTTGCCGGTTGGGCGGCCACGAAGCTCACCCTGTCCCGAATGACGTCGCGGATGGCCTCCATGCGCCCGGGCTCCGCCGCCGGGTCCTCCGCATAGCAATCGGTGAACTGCTCGCTCCAGACAACCTTCATCGACTCACCTCCTGAAGGAAGTACTTCGGGGTCTGACCGCTCTTCCGCCGCCAGCACGTACGCGATAAACATGATTCGCTACCCGTCGAGCCCCGGCCCGCGCTGGCCTCCGGCGACAGCCTCGCCTTTGGGGGACAGCGCTACCGCGTGCGCGAAGTCAAAGCCTTTGGCGACGGCTCCGAGCATCGCGCAACGCTCACCCGGGTCACTTGATCCAGCGATTCCCGAGCATGCGATCGATGGCCGCGCCCGCCGCGGGTCGATCGAAGCGGGCTGGATCGAAGTCAAGTCCAGCCCAGGTACGCACTTGTTCGGTCTGTTCGCCGTAGGGATCGTTCTCCCAGCACGCCAGGAATTCCTGGTACCGGCCAACGCCGCCGGAATCCTCGGGCGGACAGGCGCGCTCGCCCCCCTCGACCCAGGCGATGGGTCCATAAGCGTCGTGATCCTCACGGTCCCGGACCTGCTCCACGCGGATCCGATGGTCCCAACTGTCGCCGAAGTCATAGCGGTAGGTGAACGTGCTGTCCGTGGTGAGCAGGCGATCAAGGCGAAGGACCGTCTCCTTCGCGACGGGATTCTCGGGGTCGTCGAAGTCTAGGTCCGGAATGCCAATTCTCCTGTCACCGACCCGAAACTCGTGCAAGTGCGCGTCATGCCAACCCATCGCGGCCTGGATGACGTGGTGGAGCATGGCGAAGCTCGCATGACCACTGATCGCGATCCGCCGCCAGATGAGCGGCGTCGTATCGACGAGTTCGATCTTCAGGGTGAAAAGCTTCGAGGAGGTGTTCTTGCGCGCAGTGGCCACGGTCGTTCCCTGATCGGTTTTTTTGCGCATTCTACGGAAGCTTTGCCCATGCCCCAATCGATCCGAGAAAAAATCCTGCAGACCCTGCTGGCCACGCAGGCGCCGACAGCCGCGGCGCAGGGCACGACCCTTGGAAACTCGACCTCAGTCCCATCAGCGGCTTGGCTGACTGCCGTGGGTTGATGCTCAACGAATTCCGAATGGTCTCAACCAAGCTTTGTAAGCCCCGTGGATCCACCAAGGCCTGCCCGAAAGCGGATGCTGCCCTGGCCAAAACCACCATTACACGGACAAATGCCCTCGCCAATACTCACATGCCCCGATCGCGAGTTTCTTTCCCGGGCAATACGCACCACCAGACACGAAGACCAACCCCCCATCGGCTTGGCCGACGCTTGCGTACTGCGGCGTGTCGTAGGCGATTCGCGAAATAGGGCAAGCATCGCACCCGTCCCCTCCTCGCCCTTGATGCACAAGTTGCCGCTTTGTGCATTTCGCGGCTTGGGCGATTGCAGGCCCTGAAGCAATGGCCGTTGAAGTACCGTGCTGTTAGACTGAAAACGATTAAAGACGACTTTGAGACAATTGTCCGAGCATCAATGCCATGAATGCCGAGCCGTGGGTCACCGCAAGCGAAGTCGCCCAACATCTGGGCGTCGTGAAGGACACCGTCTACCGCTGGCGGGAGCACAAGGGCCTGCCCGCACACAAGATCGGCCGGCTTTGGAAATTCCAGCTGTCCGAAGTCGATGAATGGGTGCGCGCGGGCGGAGCTGACGACGAGCCAGCGAGTGATAGCGAAAAAAAATAAAGTGCAGCAGGGGAAGGATTTCATGAGCTTGGAAGGACAACTCATCGACCAGAAGTCCTTGCGGGCAGTGACCGGCAAGACGGCAGACTGGAACGAAATCGCCAAGGATTGCATTGCCTTTGCCAAAGCAACAGGCGGTCGGCTGCTGCTGGGCAGCGAGGGCGTACAGGATGCACCGTCAGCCGGTCAACAGTTCCGCGCCGACCTGCCCGACACCGTGCGGGGCAAGCTGGTCGCGCGCACAATCAACCGTGCAGTGCTGCCCGATGTCGCCACCGCCGCCAATGGCGGCCAGTACATCGAGTTGCGCATTCCCCGGGCCATGGCCATGGCCTCCACCACCGACGGCAGGTATTTCCTGCGCGTCGCCGATCAGAGCAAGCCCGTCACAGGCGACGACGAGCGCGGCCAGAAGCTCAACAAGCTGGTCTGGGACGACCACAGGCAGAGCCCGACGGAGCTGATCGAGCCGCATCGCTTGGCGGCGCTGGTGCTTGAACACCTGCAGCGCTACCCCGAATCCGCGATCAGTTGCATACACGGGCGCGTTGGCGGCGAGATACACCCCAAGCAAGTCAAACGCGCGCTGGAAGACTTGATCGGGCGCTGGGCGGTGCGCTGTGAAGGCGACTACCGCTGGCGGCGGTACTGGGCGGTGTCATGAACCGGCTATCGGACAAGCTGCCCGATATCGGCAATAGCTGGGCGATAGCCAGTGGGCGATACACCGGAGTCGCCCCTATCAAGCAAAGGCTTGTACTGCTGCAGCGCGCTTCGTGGGCGATAGACGCGTACGGAATGCAGGAGGAACGCGCATGACGCCGGAAGCCATGGCACGCCAGCAAATTGACCAGAAGCTGGAGCAGGCCGGCTGGGTCATCGAGGACATGAAGCAGCTCAATTTAGCGGCAGACCTGGGCGTGGCCGTGCGCGAATACCCCACCGACAGTAGCCCGGCCGACTACGTGCTGTTCGTCAACCGCCATGCGGTGGGCGTGATCGAAGCCAAGAAGGACAGCGCGGGCGAAAACCTGACCGCGGCGGAAGCTCAGACCGAGCGCTACGCCACCGCCAATCTCAAATGGCGCAAGGACAACACGCCCCTGCGCTTCCTGTTCGAGGCCACCGGCCAGCATCTGAACATCGACAACGATCGCACAAGCAGCTTTCGCAATTTGATTGCCGGCATCCGGCGCATGGAACGTGAACTGCGCGAGTCAGAAGCATGAATACTTCCAGCCTCGTGCAGAAAGTCTGGAACTTCTGCCACACCTTGCGCGATGACGGGGTGGGGTATGGCGATTACCTCGAACAGCTCACCTACCTCCTGTTCCTGAAGCTTGCGCACGAATACGCGCAGGAGCCCTACAACCGCGACACCCATATTCCCAAGGGCTACGACTGGCCAAGCCTCACCAGCAAGGTGGGCGAACCGCTGGAAGCGCATTACCTGGCCACGCTGCACAAACTGGGCCAGGAATCGGGCATGTTGGGCGCCATCTTCTTCAAGGCGCAGAACAAGATCCAGGATCCGGCCAAGCTCTCGCGCCTGGTGCAGCT
>JEMX01000067.1:0-80019 GCA_000585055.1 Candidatus Accumulibacter appositus | reverse complement strand
ATCGATGCGGAGAGCTGGATCAGCCTGGGTGCCGACACCAAGGGCGACCTGTACGAAGGCCTGCTGCAGAAGAACGCCGAAGACACCAAGAGCGGTGCCGGCCAGTACTTCACGCCGCGCGCGCTGATCGAAGCGATGGTGGCCTGCGTTCGGCCCGAGCCGATGAAGATCATTGCGGACCCGGCCTGCGGCACCGGCGGTTTCTTCCTGGGTGCCTACAACTGGCTGACGCGGCCCGGCGCCAAGCTGGATAAACGCCAGAAGGAGTTCCTGCGCGACAAGACATTTCACGGCAACGAGATCGTGCCCAACACGCGCCGCATGTGCTTGATGAATCTCTTCCTGCACAGCATCGGTGAACTCGATGGCGAACCCTTGGTGGAGCGCTCCGACGCCTTGATCACCGAGTCCAGGCTCAAGGCGGACTACGTCCTGGCCAATCCGCCCTTCGGCAAGCAGAGCAGCATGACCATCACCAATGAAGAAGGCGAGGAAGACAAAAACGCGCTGACCTACGAGCGGCAGGACTTCTGGGAAACCACCTCGAACAAGCAGCTCAACTTCTTGCAGCACATCGTCAGCATGTTGAAGGTGGATGGCAAAGCGGCGGTGGTCTTGCCGGACAACGTGTTATTTGAAGGCGGTGCCGGCGAGAAGATTCGCCGCAAGCTGCTGGAGAACTGCGATGTGCACACCGTGCTGCGACTGCCGACGGGCATCTTCTACGCGCAAGGCGTAAAGGCGAACGTAGTGTTCTTCGACGCCAAGCCCAAAGATGGCCAGATCCACACCAAGGGGCTCTGGTTCTACGACTTGCGCACCAACAAGCATTTCACGCTGAAGACACGCACTCTCAAGCTGGACGACTTGCGGAATTTCATCACCTGCTACAACCCGGAGAACCGCCACGAGCGCGTCGCCAGCGAACGTTTCAAGTGGTTCAGCTACGAAGACTTGATGGCCCGTGACAAGGCCAGTCTCGATATCTTCTGGTTGAAAGACGACAGCTTGGACAAGCTCGACGATCTGCCGCCNNCAAGCTCGACGATCTGCCGCCACCGGATGTTTTGCAGCAGGAGATCATTGAGCACCTGGAGGCCGCATTGGCTTCATTTCGGGATGTCGCTGCCGGATTGCGGGGTAAGTGATGCACGGTGCCGGCGGACGGTCGACTGCCTCTCGGTGTTTCCGTGACGCCGTGCAGACGCAACTTTCTGGAATTTCCGGATCCTTGCCCACCAGCCCGCGCCAGTGCTCATGAGCGCGGGAGGGCAGTGGGCTCAGTTCATCGGGGCCGAGAAATCTGGCCGGTCCGCGAGCCTGATGGAACTGGGCCCGCAGCACGTCAATGTAATCGTTCGCCGCGGGCAGGACTACACCGGCAAGAGCGCCACCCGGGAAGCGAATGTCCTGGCTTTCGATGATCTGGCCAGCGCGAAGTGCTCGACGGATACCGCGCTGCACGACATCAACGAACTGCTAGCCTGGGGTGTGCTGCTCAAGGCATCTGGCGGCGGACGCAGCACGGCATACCAACTCAACGTACAAGGGCGGCTGGCATCCGCGCCAGCTTGAGCCCGCCGCCGACGCCTGGCACGGGAACAGGCGCAATGCCTGGAAATTTCTGCCAGCGTGGGCGCAGCGTGGCTCGGGATCTCTGTTGTAATGTGTGAATCATCTGATTTGGCTAGGCAATCAGTTGCCAGCTGAACGCGATTCCCAATCTGAATTACGAGCAGAAAATGCCCGCCTGACTGCACTCCTGGAATCGCACGGCGTCGAGTGGCGCTTGCCGCCCGAAGCCGTGGCGCCGATCTCAGCACCAGAGCCCTGCCGATTTTCCACCGCCGAGAAGGTGGCCCTGTTTCGTCGGCTGTTTCGCGGGCGCACGGATGTCTACCCGATCCGCTGGGAGAGCAAGAGCACTGGCAGGACCGGCTACACACCGGCCTGTGCCAACGAGTGGCGGGTCGGTGTTTGCGAAAAGCCGCGCATCAAATGTAGCGAGTGCAACAGCCGTCTGCTGATTCCGCTGACGGATGCGGTCATCTGCGAGCACCTCACGGGGAAAAGAACGCAGGCCGCCTAAACCGCGAGCACACCCACAAGGCCAAGGTGCGCATCATTGACTTCGTGGACACTGGACACCCAGCGCTGCTGCGGATGTGGGAAAAACGCCAGCGCGGCTACCGCGCAATGGGATACAGAATGGCGGAATGATCAGGCCACAGATCATCCCCTTGTCGATCCGCTTCCCCAGACCACACAAAGCTCACCCTGGGTGACCCAGGCCTGCGACGTGACGCGGTCTGCGGCTCGCGGCTGACTACTCAGTCGCCGCAGGGGAAGGCATCGTCAATGCGATCACTGCGTGATCGCGCCGCCAGATCACGCCACGCGCATGCACGGCAAGCCACCAGTTCTGTGTGCAGAGGAGCGGCCTCTTTTTGGCGAATGCAGCAGCTGTCAGAACGGCAAGACACCAGCTGGGCTCAGGCGCACGCACCGACTGGTAGACGACGGCACCGACACCGGCTTCCCTGGCTACGCGAGCGAACGACTGCGTTGCACCATAGTCGGCAGGATGGGTCCACGACGCAGCATCTCTGCTGAAGGGCACTTCGCGGAGATCAACGGCTGGCGTGTGCACCTCCGCGCGGAAGGCCGCGTGCGCGACCGGGCCGATCCGCTCGAGGTCTTCGGCATCCTGCAAGAACCGCCAGCGCCAGTATCCCAGTTCGGCGCAGGCTGTCCGGACCGTAGCCGCCCCGTAGAACACGCCCGGGTCGCAGACGGATCGGAAGCGGGAGCCGCGAGCAGCGGGAGGATATCGGAACGGCGTCGCAAGCAGGTAGTCGAGCCCGCTCGTGGCGTCAGGCAATGCCGGCTTGCTGGCTTCGAGCAGCGACTCCAGGATTTCCTGCTCGGCGGCGGCGTCAACGATCTTCATCGTGGCAGCCACGTGCTGGGCTTCCACGATGCGCCAGATCGATCCCCGCCAGTCCCGGGCCTCAGACGAGACCGCGAGAGGCGTCCAGGTAGTGGACGACACGAACGAGCCCTTCGGTGGTGCTGATGAGGTCAACAGGACGACCATTGAGGCCGCGGTTGTTGCTGGCGAGCCATTTGCGTGCGCTCCCCTGCTCACCAACGATGGAGTCCAGCGAACGGAAAGCGCGGACGAACAACAAGGCCAACTCCCATTCCTTGCGCTTCTGGTCCAGTTGATAGGCGCCGGAGTACAGGCGAGTGACCGTTGCCGCGCTGACACCCAGCACTTTGGCAAGTATCGACCGCTGTACATCCAGATGATCCGCCGCGCGCGTCACCGCCTTGGTGAGAACTGCGGCAGGCTGTGCGGTGCTTGCTGCTTGAATGCTTGCTCCCGGCATCCCACTCTCCTTTCTGAGGAAATTATAGACCATATATTTTTCTGTAGGAAGCCCGCCAACGTCGCCATCGAGCCGCCTGGAAGCGTGGCCATCTCCTGGCAGATAGCCCCATGGGCGCTATGTGCCCGGCGAACAAGGCGGTGTTACGCCTCGCCGCGCTGGGTCACCAACGCAGCACCAGCGCCATCGGATGCGCCGGCGAGACCTGAAAGCCGTAGTGCGCGTAAAACGCCCTGGCCTGGCCATGGAGCGCGCGCAGCAGCAGGGTTGCTGACCCCCCGGCGTCCTGCGCAACGACCAGCGCGCGATAGGGGCTCATCTAATTATCTTGTGGCCTTGCATTTCCTTGAACAGGCCCCGGCTGGGATCCGCGCGGCAGCCACCACCCGGTCCGGGATAGCCCGATTCCAGGTGGTGCCTGCGCGGCACAGAGCGTTCAGGACCTATCCACTGGAATCATGCAAGCTCGAAGCGATCAAGGTTCATCACCTTGTTCCAGGCCGCCACAAAGTCAGCCATGAACGCCGGCTGCGAGTCGCTGCACGCATAGACTTCTGCGAGGGCTCTGAGCTGGGAATTCGAACCAAAGACGAGATCGACGATGGTCCCCGTCCATTTCAGCTCGCCCGTCGCCCGATCACGCCCCTCCAAGACGCCTTCAGAGGTGGCGGACTTCTGCCACTTGGTGCCCATGTCGAGGAGATTCACGAAGAAGTCATTGCTCAAGGTTTCGGGGCGCGTGGTGAAGACACCGTGTTTGGACTGCCCGAAGTTCGCACCCAGAGCGCGCATGCCGCCGACGAGAACCGTCATCTCCGGAGCGGTCAGCGTCAGCAGGTTCGCCCGATCCACCAGCAACTCGGCCGCCAATCCCTCATCTCCCTTGCGGACGTAGTTGCGGAACCCGTCTGCGCTCGGCTCGAGAACCGCGAACGAGTCGGCATCGGTCTGCTCCTGCGAAGCGTCCATGCGCCCCGGCGAGAAGGAAACCTCTAGATCATGGCCGGCCTTCTTCGCTGCTGCCTCGATGGCTGCGCAGCCGCCAAGCACGATCAGGTCGGCCAGCGAGACCTTCTTGCCGCCGGACTGCGCGCCATTGAACGTTTTCTGGATAGCCTCCAGCGCCGCCAGTACCTTTGCCAGATCGGCCGGCTGGTTGAGCTGCCAATCTTTCTGCGGCGCGAGGCGGATGCGTGCGCCGTTGGCGCCGCCACGCTTGTCGCTGCCGCGGAAACTGGCCGCCGACGCCCAGGCGGTGGTGACCAGTTGTGAGATGGACAGACCACAGGCGAGGATGTTGGCCTTCAGGGCCGTAATGTCCTGTTCATCGACCAGCACATGATCGACGGCAGGAATAGGGTCCTGCCAGATCAGCGCCTCCGTCGGCACCAGCTTGCCGAGGTAGCGCGCGCGCGGACCCATGTCGCGGTGGGTCAGCTTGAACCAGGCGCGGGCAAAGGCATCGGCGAACTCCTGCGGGTGCTGCATGAAGCGGCGCGAGATCTTCTCGTAGGCCGGGTCCATGCGCATCGCCATGTCGGCCGTGGTCATCATCGGGGCGTGCCGTCTGGCCGGGTCATGGGCATCCGGCACGGCGGTGGCCGCAGCGGGGTCCTTGGGCTGCCACTGGTGGGCGCCGGCCGGGCTCTTGGTCAGTTCCCATTCGTAGCCGAACAGGGTCTCGAAGTAGCCGCCATCCCACTGGATCGGGTTGGGGGTCCAGGCGCCTTCGATGCCGCTGGTTATCGCGTCCACTCCCTTGCCGGAGCCGAAGCTGCTTATCCAGCCCAGGCCCTGTTCCTCAATGGCTGCGCCTTCCGGTTCGCGACCGACGAGGGCGGTGTCGCCAGCACCGTGGGCCTTGCCGAAGGTGTGACCGCCAGCGGTGAGCGCCACGGTTTCGTAGTCGTCCATCGCCATTCTGGCGAAGGTCTCCCGGATGTCGCGCGCCGAGGCGAGCGGATCCGGATTGCCGTTCGGGCCTTCGGGATTGACGTAGATCAGGCCCATTTGCACGGCGCCAAGCGGATTGTCGAGCTCGCGCTCGCCCTGGTAGCGCTCGTCGCCCAGCCAGGTGGTTTCCGGGCCCCAGTAGATATGGTCCTCCGGCTCCCAGATGTCCGGGCGGCCGCCGCCGAAACCGAAGGTCTTGAAGCCCATCGAATCCATCGCGACGTTGCCGGTGAGGACGATCAGGTCGGCCCAGGACAGCTTGCGGCCATATTTCTTCTTGATCGGCCAGAGCAGGCGGCGCGCCTTGTCAAGGTTGCCGTTGTCCGGCCAGCTGTTGAGCGGAGCGAAACGCTGCGCGCCGGTGCCGGCGCCGCCGCGACCGTCGGCGACGCGATAGGTGCCCGCTGCATGCCAGGTCATGCGCACGAAGAACGGCCCGTAGTGGCCATAGTCCGCCGGCCACCAGTCCTGCGAATCGGTCATCAATGCATGCAGGTCCTTGACTACGGCATCCAGATCAAGGCTCTTGAACTCCTCGGCGTAGTTGAACGCCTCGCCCATGGGATTGGACTTTGACGACTGCTGGTGCAGCATCTTCAGGTTCAGTTGCTGGGGCCACCAAGTTGCGTTGCTTGGCGCCCCGGCGACAGTGTGGCTGCCAGCACCGCCCGCGAACGGGCACTTTGCTTCGGTTGACATGGTTCTCTCCTTTGGCTGTTTGAAATTGACCACCCGATTCGGTCCGGCGATTGGGCAGCGATCAATAAACGGAGTGCTGCCAACGGGTCTGCCTTCACAGTTCCCCGCCTGTACGCCAGACGATCCAAGTCTAGGATGGCCCGACGCATTGTTCCAATCAATTGTTGGTATAGACGCGATTGCGTATGGCTATTCACCAGCCAGCGCTCCCGCTTCTGCCTGGTCTCGACGCGGTGCTGGATACGACGGCTGCTGCGCGGGTCCGTTCTTCATCGCCATGGAGCGCGACCATCGGGAGGTGCTTAGCACGCTCGAATTCGAGGAGAGGCGCACCGAATCCAGTCAGAACGCCCGGCGTCGATCATCGAGCCCAACTCCTGATCGGCGAGAATCTGATCAAGCGCAAAGCGCAGGTCGCCGACACGAGCGATCGCCTCCTCGCCCTGGGCCGCCCCCTGCAGGCGCCCGACAAGGCCGAAGATCTTGCCGCGCCACCGCGAACGGTCGCTGCCGACATGCTACAGGTGCAGACTGGCATAGCCGTGACTGGCCCAGTAGGCGCCAAGGTAACTGTAGCCCCTCCGCGAGACGAGTCGACGCCAGGAAAAGTACGAACAACGCCGTCCCGGTGGCTGCGGTGATTCTGAGCAAGGGCCTGCTGGATGCGGGTATCGCGTTGTCAGCTGAGAAAGCTGGCCTGTGAAGCTTGATAAATTTCATGGCGGGACCTGGCAGCCAAATAAAGGGGGGTATGACGACTCCCATCGACCATTGCTTTGCCGCCAAATTTCGGACCTGCAGCGAGTTGGCCAAAGGTGTCAGTCTGCGCTGCGCCATTCGAGAACCTTCTGAAAACTGGAAACAAGAAGGTAGGAATCGATTTTCACCCTGACGACGGCACAGGTCGGAGAGGCTGCAAATTCGGCCAGATAGGGGTGGCAGGCGAGGAACAGGTCGAGCAGGGGAGCGCGTTCACCAGAGCCCGCTTCCCGTGCCTTGCCGATGGCGGTTACCGCCATGGAATCCTGGGTATCAGAGCCCTTGTTCTCGCGGTTGTCGATCAGCAGGGCAACCCGAGAATTGGCCACGATGTTGGCGAACTTGCACGTCGTCCTGTCAGTCAGAACGACCAGCTGCCGCAGGTCGCTGGAGGCCACAAATGCCATCAGGCTGGTGAAAGGCTGGCCGTGGTCGTCGGTTGCCAGCACCGCGAAACGCTGCGCCCGAAACAGATCACTCAGAATCTTCTGTATCTCGACATCTGTGCTCATCACGTCCATTCCGCAAAGGAAGCCGGGTTCGACGCCTGTTTCGAAAACAGCGGCAACAGGCCGCCGCTGCCCAGCGAGTTCGCACAATTGCTGGAGAGCGTACAGGCAAGCTGCGGGGAGATGCTGTCGGAAGCCTCCCTGGCGTGGGGCTGCGGCGCATTGGACGCACATCCACTGAGCAGGATGGCCAGCGTCACAAGGCCAAATCTGGTGTTTCGTCGAGTGCTTCGCAAGGCTTTCCCCAAGTCAGGAGTGGGCGAGTAGGCACGGCGTGACGTGGGTCGCCCAGCCCGCATCGAACCACAGCTGGCAATGGCCAGTTCGTTCGCCATCCGGGCGAAGACGGGGGGCATCGACCAGCCTCTCCTTGCCGTGGTAGCCAAGTATCCAGGCAAGAGGATCATAGGCGATCCAGCGACTTGCGTAGCTCGCCGGCCTGCTCCTGTAAGGAACGTCGCGTCGCCTCATCCATTTTCGCCCACTGGCGATAGACCAGACCGAGACGCGGATTGGTCGAGAGTTTTCCGGCGTTGCGCGCAAAGAAGTCCCAGTAGAGCGAGTTGTAGGGGCAGGCTCGCTCGCCGATACGCAGCTTTTTGTTGTAATGACAGCCCTTGCAGTAGTCACTCATGCGATCGATGTAGGCGGCGCTGGATACGTACGGCTTGGTGGCCAGCAGTCCGCCGTCGGCGAACTGGCTCATGCCGAGGGTGTTGGGGAGTTCGACCCATTCGAAGGCGTCGATATAGACACCGAGATACCAGCGATGCACGGCAGCGGGATCCAGGCCGGCCAGCAGCGCAAAGTTGCCGATCACCATCAGTCGCTGGATGTGGTGGGCGTAGGCCTGTTCGAGGGACTGCCCGATGGCATGGGCAAGGCAGCGCATCCTGGTCTGGCCGGTCCAGAACCATCCGGGCAGCGGCCGGGCGTGGGCGAAGACGTTTTGCTCGACATACTCCGGCATGTGCGCCCAGTAGAAGCCGCGAATGTACTCGCGCCAGCCGATGATCTGCCGGATGAAGCCTTCGGCAGTTGCCAGCGATACCCGCCCCGCGCGCCAGGCGGCGTCGACCCTGGCAACGACCTCGCGCGGGGCGAGCATCTTGGTGTTGAGGGCGAACGACAAGAGCGAGTGAAACATCCGCCAGGCGCGATAGCTCATCGCGTCCTGAAAGTCGCCGAAGTAGGGCAGTGCCTTTTCGACAAAGGCGTCGAGTTGCTGCAAGGCTTCGGCACGATTGAGCGGCCAGGCCAGCTGTGCCGCGTTGGCCTGGCCGAAGCTGCAGACCCCTGCGGCGACGATCGTCTGCCAGAGCGCCGAATGGTCGTGCGAGGCCCGCAGGTCTGCGGGTTCGGACGGTAGGCCTGGCCAGGGCTTGCGGTTGTCGTGGTCGAAGTTCCATTGGCCGCCAACGGGTCGGCTAGCGCCATCAACGAGGATGCGATGTTGCACCCGCATGTGGCGGTAAAAGTGCTCCATCAGCCATTGCTTACGGCCCGCAAACAGCCGCGCGGCTTCATCGCGCAGAGTATAGAAGTGCTCGCTTTCCACCATTCGGCAGGGGATGGATTGACGCCGACCGTAGTCGGCCAGTTGCGCGTCGAGTCGCCATTCGTCGGGGGCCTGGTATTCGCAGGCACGGATGTTGAACCGAACCAGCAGCGCATCGAGGTTGTCCGGCAGCGCTTGCCGGTTGTCCGGATCGTCGATCGCAAGGTAGTGCACGCGGTGTCCGGCGGCGCGCAACTGAGAGGCCAACTCGCGCATCGCGGCAAAGATGGCGAGGATTTTCTGCGCGTGGTGCAGCACGTAGTCGGTTTCCTGGCGCATTTCCATGAACACGTACAGCACGTCGGCGCGCCGCTCCGCGAACCAGGAATGCCGTGGATTGAGCTGATCCCCGAGAAGCAGCCGCAGGGTGGTGCCGGGACTCATGCGATTTCCTGACAAAGCCCGCTGCGCTGGCATTGCGGCAAGCCGCGCGTCAGAGGGAAAGCTTCGTGGCAGGGCCGCGCCGCGGTGGGCAGAGGGCGCATCTGACCAGCTGCGGCGGTCAGCATCGCGTGAACGAGCGCAACGCCTGTTCGGCCAGCGCCTGGCCGCTGCGCCAGGCACCCTCCACTTTGCCGCCGTTGAGCCAGTCTCCGCAAAGGCCCAGTGCAATGTCTGGGCGCCAGACGCAGCCCTCGTGGAGGGCCGGTTCGGTGTCGGCGTAACGCCAGCGGTGCACAGTCCAGTCCTGTGGAGCCGGACCGCCGAGTTGGCCAAAGGCGGCTAGCAGGGCTGCGGCGACGCTCTCGGGATCTTCTTCCAGATGCGCCTCACTCCATTCTGCGCATGCGTGCAGCAGCCAGGTTTCCTGGCCGCCGCGGCCCGGCTTGCTGCTGTTGCGGGCGATCCAGCGCAGTGGGCCGTGATTGACGAAGGCGGCATCGAACGGCAGGTCGACCGGCGAGGCAAAGCGCAGCATCAGCGCCCAACAGCCGCGCATCACCGCGCCGCCGGCCAGTTCCGCCAGTTCGGGGGCGGCTTGCTGCAACAGTGCTGCCGCCTGCGGCGCCGGTACGGCGAGCAGGACCGCTGAGAAACGCGTCTCCAGCCAGCCTTGTTGCGCCGAAAAGATCTGCCAGCCGTGCGCCTGCTGCCGGAGTTGCTCGATGTTCGTTGCTGCCTGCACGGCAAGCGTGCTGGCCAGATACCGGGCAGGCGCCGTCATGGCAGGCATGCCGACAAAGCGCTCGACGGTCGACTCGCGTCCTTGCGCAGAATCTCCATCAAACATCCATAGCCTGGGATCCCAAACGCCGGCAACCCCGGCCTGCTGCCAGCGAGCCACTTCGGCGCGGAAAGCGGGGTGGCGAGCGGTGAAATACTGGGCACCGTGATCGCATTGCCAGTCGTCGCCTCGACGGGTGCTCATGCGTCCGCCGGAGCCACGACTCTTGTCGAACAGACTGACTTTGAGGCCGGCGCCTTGCAGTGCCGTGGCGCAGGAGAGGCCGGCGATGCCGGCACCGACCAGCGCAAGATGGGGAGTCGGATTCATAATCTCGTTGTCAATCCTCTGTCGGACAAGCCGCCGCGCGGATTCTTCCCGGCACAAGTCAGTGCCAGCCTTGCAGCCACTGCCGGCCATCGCTTAGATCACGCCAGGACAGCGAAAACACCCGCCGAGAATACACGGCTTCGATAACGATGGTTTCAATGCGGCTGTCTGGATGCTTGGGCTGAATCACCCCGGTAACCATGAAGTGCTTCTCCTTGCCATACGGGGAAGCCGCCGTCCACTTGCTGAGCAGCAGCTTCTTCGGGTTAAGGTGGCGAGAAGCCGGTGAACCGAACGCCGGTACTTCGGATTCGGGTGCAGAAGATGGTTTCTCCGCTTTTATCATATTTGTCCTAGACAGCCACAAGCTGTGAGCGTAATGTACACCACAACGACGATATCTGTGGCCTAAAGTTTTTCTTTGTCTACTACACCAAAGCTTTCGATCGTTCAATCTGATGCTCTCAGCGACGCTCCGGGGAATCCCGTCCCAAAAAGCCGCTGCAACTGGAGAAGAGATATCATGGAAAAAATAGCCTTGGTCACTGGAGCAGCAGGCGGACTCGGTCAGGCGGTGGCGGCCAGGTTGGCAGAGGCTGGCTGGCGACTACTGGTGAGCAGCCGAGAGGGTGAGCGCCTAAGCCACAGCTACGGGGACAGGCATTTGCAGGTGGTCGCTGACTGCTCCAGCGTGGCCGGATCGCGCCACATTTTCGAGGTCGCCAAGGCGCACCAAATGCTGCCCACGGCCTTCGCGCACTGCGTTGGCAACATTCGCCTGGGCGCATTGCATCGCCTCTCCGAGGCCGACTTTACGGCCTGCCTCAACGCCAATCTGGTCAGCGCCTTCCATACACTGGCAGCCTTCGTCGGTGCCTTGCGCGACGCCAAGTGCCCCGGATCGGCGGTGCTGGTCTCGTCGGCTGCTGCGCGCATCGGTACTCCCAATCACGAAGCGGTAGCGGCAGCGAAAGCCGGTGTCGAAGGACTGGTACGCAGCGCGGCGTCGACCTACGCGAGCAATGCCATCCGAATCAACGCTGTCGCACCCGGCATCATGGACACGCCAGCCTCGACCGCAATTCTCGGCACCACCATGGGGCGCGAGGCGGCGGCTCGCCAGTACCCCTTGCCGGGCATTGGCTCCCCCGACGAGCTGGCCGAACTGATGGTCTGGCTGCTCTCGGACAAGGCGGCCCGGGTAACCGGCCAGGTGTGGTCGATGGATGCCGGTTTTTCCACCATTCGACCGCTGGTCAGGTAGGACGCGATGGACCACTCACTGCCCAATCCCATTGCACGCATTCCAAACATGCCGCGAAGCGTCGCCCTGCTCGCTTACGGAGGACTGTTGCCGTTTCTCGTCCTCGCCCCCGCCAGTCTCGTCGACCCGCAGCACGCAAGCTTATGGAGCGACGCGCTGTTTGCCTACGGTGCGGTGATCCTGACCTTTGTCGGCGCCCTGCATTGGGGATTCGCCATGACTTTGCCTGATTTGAGCGCGAGTCGGCGGACGCGGTGCTTCGCCTGGAGTGTCGTCCCGGCGCTGCTCGCCTGGTCGGCATTTCTGTTCTCGCCGATACTGGCAAGTGTCCTGCTGGTAACCGGGTTTCTGACCCACTACTGGCAGGATAGATTCCTGGTCGCCGCCAGCCACTTACCGGCGTGGTACCTGCCGTTGCGCTTCCGGCTGACTACCGTGGCCTGCATCTGCCTGACCGCAGGAGCTAGCGCTGCAGCCTGGTAGTCGGTTGCAAGCGATCGCGCAAAGGAGCAACTATGAACGCCTTCAACAGACTTCCGGGATTCGTGCAAACGCCCGCCGGACGGGAGCGCGATGTGCTCCGTTGGCTGCCCCGCGTGCTCGTGTTCGGCACGCTGCTGCTGGCCCTGCCGTCGCTTGTGGCGAGGATTTTTCTCGGTGCAGGGGATGCCGTGGAAGCCTCGACTCATCTCCAGATGATCGACATTATTGCCCTCAGTATCGTCGTCCTGCACTGGACGGCGGTGCTCACGGTAGCGATTGCTGCCTTCATCGTCATGGTCATGAAAGGTCCCGCTTATGTCGCGGACGCCTATCCCGTCGCGGATTCGGAAACCCCGGATTCTCCCGAATGCCGCCAGCCGACTTCGTACTGAAGAATTGTTCGCCAAGTGTTTCAGGCTACTGCCGGAGCAAATGGAAACCGGGACCACAGACTCGACTTGCACCGCAAGGAGGCCCACCAGTGGCCCCTCTGATCGCTGATCAACGAATGTGTCCGTGCAAACTCGATCTGCGCGCGATCGAACTTGTCGGCTACAGGAAGGAGGCAAATGCGCACGCTGCTCATCCTCGCATTGATGGCCCTCTCATGGTCCTTTCCGGCGTGGGCCGATGACCCGGTCTTGCCGCTTGGCGAACTTGCCAAGCCGGGCCGTGTGCTGATGCTGCGACATGCCCATGCGCCGGGGTTCGGCGACCCGCCGAATTTTGTCATCGGCGATTGCTCCACGCAGCGCAATCTCGATGCCAGCGGCCGGGCTCAGGCACGCCAGTTGGGCACCCGTCTGCGTGCGCTCGGCCTGAACAATGCGAGAGTCTTTTCCAGCCAGTGGTGCCGCACACTCGAAACGGCCCGCTTGCTGGAGCTTGGGCCGGTAGAGTCCTTGCCGGCGCTGAACTCCTTTTTTGGACGGCCGGACGATCGGGAAAGAACGCTCAACGCCTTGCGCGCATTTCTCACCGCCTTGCCTGTCGATGGCCAGCCGGTGATCCTGGTCACCCATCAAGTCGTGGTCAACGCCTTCACCGAGGCAACGCCGCCTTCCGGCGGCGGCAGCGTTTTTCAGCTCAACGGAAGCGAGACGCCAGTATGGCTTGGCGTCATTCCCGTCGAAGCACGAGACGGTTCATGAGCATGGCCGCCATTTCATGCGCGTGCTCAGTGACCGCTCAGTGGCCGAACTGGCTGCCACTCGTCCGATCACCGGCAGTCAGGCAGATGGCGGCCTTCTGCAGCTGCAGCACGATGCGGGCACCGGAAACGATGCCGCGCCGCTGCGCCACCGCAGTGCCAATGGCGAAGGACAAGGTCGCGTCGCGGCCTTGTCCTTCGCCTAGGCGCGCGCTCACCGTCGCGTGTCCGCGCCAGGCCAGTCGCTCGCTGACGGTGGCGGTGAACGTGTTCTCGCGCTCGGCCTGATGGTCGCGGACGAGAATCACGCCAGCTTCGGGAACCACCCAGCAGACGCGGTCACCGACCACGGGACCGGCGTGATAGCACGCCTGCAGCGGCTTGCCGAGCCAGTCGATCAGCGTCGTATCGGTCGCCGGCGACTGCTCGATGACCTTGCCGAAGAAGATGTTCGGCTGGTCGGTGAGGCGTGCAACCAGCACACTCGCAGGTCGCGCCAGCAATTCGTCGGGCGGCGCGGTCTGCAGCGTGTAGCCGTGATGCAGGACGGTCATGCGGTCGGCGAGCAAGGCCGCTTCCTCGAGGTCGTGGGTGACCAGAATGATCGGGATGGCCAGTGAGCGACGCATTTCGATCAGCTGGCGCAGCAGTTTGCGGCGGGTCACCTGATCGACCGCCGAGAAAGGTTCGTCGAGCAGCAGCACCTGCGGTTCGCGCGCCAGGGCGCGGGCAATCGCCACGCGTTGCTGCTGGCCGCCGGAAAGTTCGGCCGGGCGCCGGTCTTCCAGGCCTTCGAGCTTGCTGCGCGCCAGCCAGTGGCGTGCCTTCGCAGCACGCTCAGGCGCCGGCAGATGCTGCAGCGCGAGCATCACATTGGCCAGCGCGCTGAGATGCGGAAAGAGCGCGTAATGCTGGAAGACGAAACCGACGCGTCGGCGCTGCGGTGTGACTTCGACGCCGCGAACGGCGTCGAACCAGGTTTCGTCGCCGCAGCGAACGCTGCCACCTGCCGGCCGGTGCAGGCCGGCGAGGCAGCGCAGAATGGTCGATTTGCCGCTGCCCGACGGGCCGACCAGCGCCAGCAATTCGCCGCTATCGCAAGCGATGTCGGCGGCGAGCGGAATCGGCGCGCTTTGTTCGAGGCGGGCGACGAGCTTCACCGGCGCAGCACCGAACGGCCGAGGCGAGTGACCAGCAGCACGGCGACGAAGGACAGCGCCAGCAACAGCGCCGACATGCCGGCCGCCGCCGAGTCGTTGAACGCCTGCGCCTGATCGTAGATGGCGATGGCGATGGTCTTGGTCTCGCCGGGCAGGCTGCCACCGACCATCAGCACGACGCCGAACTCGCCAAGGGTGTGCGCGAAAGTCAGCGCCAGCGCGGCGGCGATTCCCGGCCAGGCCAGCGGCAGCTCGATACGCAGGAAGGTCTGCCAGCGCGACAGCCCGGAGACCCAGGCCGCTTCGCGCACTTCGCGCGGGATCGCGGCGAAGGAACGCTGCATCGGCTGCACGGCAAAAGGCAGGTTGAAGACCAGCGAAGCGGCGAGCAGGCCGTCGAAGCTGAACACCAGCGCCCGTCCGGTCAGCGCGTGGTAAGCCTGACCCAGCGGCGAAGCCCCGCCGAAGCCGAGCAGCAGGTAATAGCCGAGAACGGTCGGTGGCAACACCAGCGGCAGCAGGATCGCTGCCTCTAGCGCGCCCTGGTGGCGAAACTGCGACCAGGCCAGCAGGCGTGCCAGCCAGATCGCCAGGGGCAGCAGCAAGAGCGCCGTGGCGCTGGCCAGTTGCAGCGACAGCGAGAGTGCTTGCCAATCAATCACGGCGATGGCCGCGGTGACCGAGCTTACTTCAGTCACTGATTGCCGCTTGCCGGCAGCGCAAAACCGTAGCGCTCGAAGAGGGCTCGCGCGGGCGCTTGTTGCAGATAGTCGTAGAAGCGGCGGGCGTCTTCGCTGGCGTCACGCGTCAGCGCCATGCGCTGGCGCAGCGGCGGGTGCCAGCTCTCGGGAAGCAGCGCGGCGACGCCATGCCGGGCCAGCTCGGGCGCCTTGACCAGCGACCAGGCGACGATGCCGCCCTGCGCCGAACCGCTGAGCGCAAACTGTGCCGCCTGCGCAACGTTCTCGCCGAGCACCAGCTTGCCCTGCAGCGCTGACCAGAGGCCGGCGCGTTCGAGGGCGGCACGGGCGGCGCGCCCGTACGGCGCATGCTGCGGGTTGGCGATCGCCAGACGCTGCAGGCGACCATCGCTGATCGCGGCGGTCAGGTCACGCAATTCGCTGTCGACCTGCAGCGGCGAGCCGTGCGGCGCCAGCAGCGCAAGACGCCCGATCGCATAGAGCTGGCCCTGGTCACGCAACAGGCCGTGCCCGGCGAGGCGAAAGATGTACGCCTCGTCAGCCGAGAGGAAGAGGTCGAAAGGCGCCCCCTGCGGTATCTGGCGGGCGAAGTTACCCGAGGAACCGAAGGAGACGACGACCTTCTTGCCGCTCTCATGCTCGTAACGGGCAACGATCTCGCCAAGTGCGAACTGCAGATCGGAGGCGGCAGCGACTCTTGTTGGCTGGGCGTTGGCAACGCTGGCGATGCTGGCGAAAACGCTTAGCAGGAAGAAAAGCAGGAAGCGCATGTGCTTTGAGGGGAAGGGGAAACCACCGCCGCCGTTCCCCCTCTCCCCAAGCCCTCCCCCACGAGGGGGGAGGGGCCATGGGTGGCGCTGCCGCCATACTGCGGCGAAAGGCGCACGCGGGATGGTCGGTGATTGCGCGGTGCTGCTCACGTCAGCACATGTTGTGGCTCGCCGCGGGCGAAGGCTTCGAGGTTGCTGATCAGCTGATCGGCGAGGGCCTGCATCGCTGGCTGGCTGGCCCAGGCGATGTGCGGGGTGAGCATGAAATTGGGCAGCGCCAGCAACTCGGGGGTGAGCAGGGGGTTGCCGTCGCCTGGGGGCTCGACGCTGAGGACGTCGAAACCGGCACCGGCAATCCAGCCTTCCTGTAGCGCCCGGGTCAGAGCCGCTTCGTCCACCAGGCCACCGCGTGCGGTGTTGATCAGCAGGGCCGAAGGCTTCATCGAACGCAGTTCGCTTTCACCGATCAACTTGCCGGTTTCAGGGGTTAACGGGCAGTGCAGCGAAACCGCGTCAGCATGGCGCAAAGCTTCGGCGAACAGCGTATAGCCGGGACGAACGCTCAGGGCGTTCTTGCGTTCGCTGCGCAGCACGTGCATGCCGAAGGCACCGGCCAGGCGGGCGACACCGCTGCCGAGGCTGCCGCTACCGATCAGCGCCAAGGTCGCGCCGTGCAGGTCGCGGATCGGGTAGTCGAAAAAGCAGAACTGCTCGCAACGCTGCCAGCTACCGTCGGCGACCGCCTGCCGATAGGCGAAGAGATTGCGCGACAGCGCCAGCAGCATCGCCATTACGTGCTCGGGAACGGTATGCGCGGCATAGCCGCGGATGTTCGAGACGACAATGCCACGCACGCGGCAGGCATCGAGATCGATGTTGTTGGCGCCGGTCGCGGCGACGGCAACCATCTGCAGGGCAGGCAGCGCCGCGATCAGCTCGGCGTCGATCTGCAGCTTGTTGACGATGGCCATCGTCGCCCCGGCGAGCCGCTCCTTGACCTCGTGCTGCAGGGTCCTGGCGTGCTCGACCCAGTGGTGCGGAAAGTCCGGCCGGCGGACTTCGGCGATGATCGATGCACGTTCGAGATAGACGATGCGGTGCATGACCCGGCTCAATCCACGAAAGGCTTGCCGTAGCGGATGGCGACTTCGGCGACTTTGGCGCCCAGCGCCGGATCGCCGGCGAAGCATAGGCGGCTGACCTCGCGGAGCACACAAAGACCTTCGATGGCCGCCAGATCGCCGTGCAGAACGTTGAAAACGCCGCCGGGAAAATCGCTGCGGGCAGTCAGTTCGGCCAGAGCAAAAGCAGCCGATGGCGCTTTGGGACTCGGCTTGACGACCACCGTCGCGCCCGCCAGCAGGGCCGGAACGGCGTGCCGCAGAGGGCCAAACAGGGGCGCGCTGTCATCGCTGACGATGGCCACAACTGCGGCGCCGGCGGCGTCGCTCACGGCGCCAGAGTCGACGCCGCGCAACAGACTCAGCGCGTCGCCGACTTCGGCGGCCGCCAGCGCGGCGTCCTTGCCGGTTTCTTCGCTGACCAATTCGGCAAAATGCTCGCCGTACTCGGCCAGCGTGCCGGCCAGCGCGACCAGCAATGCCGCGCGTTCAGCGACTGTTCTGGCAGCCCAGTCAGGCAGTGCTGCCTGCGCCGAGCCGGCCGCAGCAAGCGCCTCGGCAGGGCCGCACAGCGGCGTACGCCGCTTGACCTCGCCGCTACGTGCGTCGCGGACATCGAAAAAAGCCTGCGGCATGGTCAGATAGGCGTGCCCATTGATCCACAGCGGTATGGCCAGGATCTGGTCGGATTCGGACATCATTCGAAAATCGCACTCCTTACTTGCTCAAATGTGAAAGTTGCGTCCGCGAATATAGCCTGCCCTGCGGTGCCGGCAGGTCGCCGGCAGAACCCGCGGATGCAAAGCTCGCGCAGCCGACGCTCGGGCCCATCACCTCGACCAGGCGGCTTGGAAACTGGGCAAGGCGCATGATGGTAAGATATTGCGCCGCACAAGCTACGGTGGGCGAGTGGCAGAGCGAGCAATGGTAGTCTCCCACAGGCGAAAACGGAAGCTTGCCACGCTTGCGGACGCTTCCAAACGGATCAACAGGAAGGACATGGCGGAACAACAGGCAGAGAAGACTTCGATACAGGTCATCGAGCGTATGATGTCGCTGCTCGACGTGCTGGCGGACCTCCCCGACCCGGTAAGTCTCAAGGTCCTGGCGAAGAACAGCGGCCTGCACCCGTCGACGGCACACCGCATTCTGGCGGCAATGAGCAGCGCCGCACTCGTCAAGCGCCACGAAAATGGCAGCTTCACGCTCGGCGTCCGGCTGCTTGAACTCGGCAACCTGGTCAAGTCGCGGATCAACATCCGCCAGCTTGCCCTGCCGTACATGCAGCAGCTGCATGAGGCCATCGGCGAGGCGGTCAACCTCGGCATTCGCCACGAGGACGAGATCATCTACGTCGAACGGACCTCGAGCGGTCGCTCGCTGCTGCGCGTCGTCTACCTGGTCGGTGGTCGAGCGCCGCTGCACCTGACTTCGGTAGGCAAGCTCTTCCTCGCCGCCGACAACGCCGCCGACGTGCGCGCCTACGCCCACCGCACCGGCCTGCCGGGCAAGACGCCGCATTCACTGACGCGCCTCGATGCACTGGAAAAGGAACTTGACAGGATTCGCCGCCATGAGGTGGCCTTTGACAATGAAGAAGCCGAGATCGGCCTGCGCTGTATCGCCGCACCGGTCCGTGACGAAGAAAATCGCCTGGTCGCCGGCCTTTCCGTTTCTGCTCCCAGCGATCGCCACAACCCCGACTGGGCGAAGCCGATCAAGGCCGCCGCCGAGGGAATCGCGCGCGCTCTGGGCCATCAACAAGCACCGCGGCGCAGCTAGGTCGCGCGCCATCGATTCGTGAGTCGCTAACGCGACTTCCACATTGACCGTAGCTCTTGTCCTTGTCGCGGAGCCCCCTGAATGACCCTGCCGCCGTCGCTGCTGCCGTTTCTTTTTGTCTTTTTGTGGAGCACCGGCTTCATCGGCGCCAAGTTCGGTCTGCCCTACGCTGAACCCCTGACCTTCCTGCTCACTCGCTACCTGCTGGTACTGACGCTGATGCTTCCCTTGGTGCTGCTGACGCGCGCGCCATGGCCCGCCAGTCCGCGGCAGTTTTTCCATATCGGCGTCTCCGGCGTGCTGGTGCATGGCGTCTATCTGGGCGGCGTGTTCATGGCCATCAAGCATGGCCTGCCGGCCGGGGTGACCGCGCTGGTAGTCGGCATGCAGCCGCTGCTGACCGCCTGCGGGGCCGGCTTTCTGCTCGGCGAGCGGGTCTCGCTACGGCAATGGCTGGGTCTGGCGCTTGGCTTCGCCGGGGTGAGTCTGGTGGTCGCCAACAAGCTCGGCGACGTGCCCCTGGCGGCAATGCTCGTTCCGGCCATCGCCGCGCTGCTCGGCATCACCCTGGGCACCCTCTATCAGAAGCGCTTCTGTCCGAAATTCGATCTGCGCACCGGATCGGTGATCCAGTTCCTGCCGACCGCGGTCATCACCGCGCTGGTCGCCTCGGCGACCGAAAGTATGGCCATCGAGTGGACGCCGCAATTCGCATTTGCCCTGCTGTGGCTGGTGCTGGTGCTCTCGGTCGGTGCGATCAGCCTGCTCAATGTGCTAATCCGCAGCGGCAGCGCGGTCAATGTCGCCACCCTGTTCTACCTGACGCCGCCAAGCACGGCGATCATCGCCTGGCTGCTGTTCGACGAAACCCTCAGCGGCCTGGCGGTCGCCGGCATGGTGCTGGCCGTGAGTGGCGTCTATCTGGCGCGCGCCACACCGCGATGAGCGACAGCCGGCAGAATGGCGAAGCGGGCAGCCTGCGCATCCTCGGAATCGACCCGGGACTGCGCAGCACCGGTTTCGGGCTGATCGAAAAATGCGGCAACCGACTGGCCTATCTGGCCAGCGGCTGCATCAAGACCGATGCCGGCAAGTCACTGCCCAGCCGCCTGGGGACGATACACGCCGAATTGCGCCTGCTGGTTGCGCAACACCGACCCGACCAGGCGGCCGTCGAAATCGTCTTCGTCAATGTCAATCCGCAGTCGACGCTGCGCCTCGGTCAGGCGCGCGGCGCGGCAATCACCGCGTTGGTCGTCAGCGGCCTGGAGGTCGCCGAGTACACCGCCCTACAGGTCAAGCAGGCGGTGGTCGGCAACGGTCACGCGGACAAGGTGCAGGTACAGCACATGGTGCGCCGCCTGTTGTCCCTGCCGGCCGAACCGAGCCCGGACGCGGCCGATGCCCTGGCCTGTGCCATTGCGCACGCGCACGGGGGCCAGGGCCTCGGGCAATTGAGCAGCCGCGGCCTGCACGTACGCAATGGTCGATGGCTAGTCGCCAAGGAGAGCAAACGATGATCAGTCGTATCAGTGGCATCCTGCTGGAAAAGAATCCGCCGCAGGTAGTGGTCGATGTACATGGCGTCGGATACGAACTCGACGTACCGATGAGCACTTTCTACAACCTCCCCGAGAACGGTGCGAAGCTCAGCCTGTTGACCCATTTCGTGGTCCGCGAGGATGGCCATTTTCTCTACGGCTTTGCCAGCGAAGGCGAGCGCTTCGCGTTTCGCCAGCTGCTGAAGATCACCGGCGTCGGCGCGCGCATGGCGCTGTCGGTGCTGTCTGGACTATCGGTCGGCGACCTGGCGCAGGTCGTTGCCCGTCAGGAAGTAGGACGGCTGACCAAGGTGCCGGGAATCGGCACCAAGACTGCCGAACGCCTGCTGCTCGAGCTCAAGGGCAAGCTGGCGGATGCGCTACCGACGACGACGCTGGCCGTCGCCGACAGCCGCAGTGACATTCTCAATGCGCTGCTGGCGCTGGGTTACAATGAGCGCGAAGCAGGCGCCGCGATGAGGCAGTTGCCGACCGAAATCACCACTTCCGACGGCATTCGGCAAGCGCTGAAGCTGCTGTCAAAGGTCTGAACCGCGCGCATGACTCCATGACTCCATGAATTTATGAATCCCAGCCACAAGCAACTGATCCAGATCGCGCTCGTTGCGCTGCTGCTGATCGGCTGTGTTGCTGTGCTGCTGCCGTTCACCGGCACCCTGCTCTTCGCCATCGTCATCTGCCTGACCACCCTGCCGATTCGCAACCGCCTGCTGACGCTCTGCGGTGGGCGCAGCAGTCTGGCAGCGCTGCTGCTGTCGCTGCTCCTGCTACTTCTGTTGGTCGTGCCGATGGCCCTGCTCTCGGGCTCACTCGCCGACGCCGTCCAGATCGGCATACGGCAAGTGAAGCCGCTGCTGGAAAGCGGCCTCCCCGGTGATCCGCCAGCCTGGCTTGCCAGCCTGCCGGTCATCGGTCCGGATGCCGCCGGCTACTGGCACGATCTGGCCGACAGCCGCGAGGAAATGAACAATCTCCTACGCCAGATTTTCGACCCAACGCGCAAGTTCGCGCTGGCCGCGGTGGCGCTGTTTGCGCAAGGACTGTTGCAGCTGGTACTGGTGATTTTCTTTGTCTTTTTCATTTTCCGCGATGCGCACCTGTACGCCGACGCCCTGCTCACTGGCAGCCGCATGCTCGCCGGCGACCTCGGCGAACGGATGCTGATCCTGGCCGAGGGAACGGTCACCGGCGTCATGGCCGGGATCGTCGGGACCGCTGCTGCACAGTCGATCGTGGCCATGATCGGCTTTCTCATCGCCGGCGTTCCCGGCGTCATCCTGCTGACCATCGCCACTTTTTTCTTCTCGATGGTGCCCGTTGTTGGTGCGACGCTGATCTGGGTGGGGGCGGCGATCTGGCTGTACAACGGCGATCAGGTCGGCTGGGCGCTGTTCATGGTGCTGTGGGGAATGTTCGCCATCAGCAGCGTCGACAACTTCCTGAAACCGATTCTGATTTCACGCAGTTCGAGCCTGCCGCTGCTGCTGATTGTCGTCGGCGTTTTTGGCGGCGTGCTGGTCTTCGGCTTCATCGGCCTCTTCCTCGGGCCCACCCTGCTGGCCCTAGGGCAGGTGCTGATCCGTGAGTGGCTGGCGCACGCGGGCGGTGAGTCGCTCGCCGCAGCGGCGGCGGAAACCGAGAAGCAGCCATGATCGAAAGCGAGGATCTCGGCGCATCAGCCGTCGAGCGGCTTATTTCTGGCGAGGCGAAATCGACCCAGGAAGAAGCCATCGAGCGCGCGCTGCGACCACGGCGACTGGCCGACTACGTTGGCCAAGCGAAAATCCGCGAACAGCTGTCGATCTTCATCGAAGCTGCCAGACGGCGCAGCGACACGCTCGATCACGTCCTGCTGTTCGGACCACCCGGGCTTGGCAAGACGACGCTGGCGCACATCATTGCCGCCGAGATGGGCGTCAACCTGCGCTCGACCTCGGGCCCGGTACTCGAACGGGCCGGCGATCTGGCGGCCATCCTGACCAACCTCGAACCCCATGACGTGCTGTTCATCGACGAAATCCACCGCCTGTCGCCGGTGGTCGAAGAGATCCTCTATCCGGCGCTGGAAGACTTCCAGATCGACATCATGATCGGCGAGGGTCCGGCAGCGCGCTCGGTCAAGCTCGATCTACCGCCATTCACGCTGGTTGGTGCGACCACCCGCGCCGGCATGCTCACCAATCCGCTGCGCGACCGCTTCGGAATCGTCTCCCGGCTGGAGTTCTACACCGCGGAGGAACTGACGCAGATCGTCACCCGCTCGTCGCAGTTGCTCAAGGTGCCTGCCGATGCGGGCGGCGCCCTGGAGATCGCCCGCCGCTCGCGCGGCACGCCGCGGGTCGCCAACCGCTTGCTGCGGCGCGTACGCGACTTCGCCGAAGTCAAGGCTTCCGGCCGGATCACCAGCGAGGTCGCCGACGCGGCGCTGCTGATGCTCGACGTCGACCATGGCGGCCTCGACATCATGGACCGCAAGCTGCTGTCGGCGGTGATCGACAAATTCGGCGGCGGTCCGGTCGGCGTCGACAACCTCGCGGCAGCCATTGGCGAAGCACGCGATACCATCGAGGATGTGCTCGAACCCTACCTGATCCAGCAAGGCTTCCTGCAGCGCACGCCGCGCGGCCGGATGGCGACGGCGGCCGTTTACCGGCACCTGGGTCTGCAGCACCTGCTCGGCGACGCGCAGGTCGAACTCTGGCGAAACGCCTGAACGACGGCCTTACCGGGCGCCGTCACAAAAGCTTACTTTCTGCGCGAAGAAAGCTGCATTACAATCTGATCCTACAATGAAATCCTCGCCCAAGCCCAGTGCTTTTTCGATTCCCGTTCGTATCTATTACGAAGACACCGACGCTGGCGGGGTGGTCTATTACGCCAACTATTTCAAGTTCCTCGAACGCTGCCGCAGCGAGTGGCTGCGCGCGATCGGTCATCGGCAGGTGGACCTGCTGCGCGACCCGGGGATTGCCTTCGTCGTGCGCAGCGTGCAGGCCGATTTCCTGAAGCCGGCGCGGCTCGACGAGCAGCTGCTGGTCGATCTCGAAGTAGAAAAGATCAGCCGCGCGCAGATATTTTTTCGCCAGTCCATCCGGCGCAGCGACGAACAAGTCGCGGGCGGCGCGGTGGTATTGCTCCGCGCCACGGTGCACCTCGTTTGTGTGAACGCGGCGCAGATGAAGCCGACTTCGATTCCCGCATGTTTGCGGTCCCAACTGGAAGCACTGCAATGAACGTCTCGCAAGACCTATCGATCCTGCACCTGATCCTCAATGCCAGCGCCGTCGTGCAGGCGGTCATGCTGCTGCTGGCCGGCGTTTCGTTCATGTCCTGGTACTACATCTTCCGCAAATGGTTCACGGTCAAAGCGGCGCGATCGCAGACCGAGCGCTTCGAGCGCGACTTCTGGAGCGGCGGCGATCTCAACAGCCTCTACCAGAGCGCCATCAACGACCGCCACAGCACCGGCAGCATGGAGCGCATCTTCGAAGCCGGTTTTCGCGAGTTCACCAAACTGCGCAGCCAGAAGCATCTCGACGCCAAGGACGTCATCGACGGCTCGCGCCGTGCCATGCGCGCCACCTATCAGCGCGAGATGGACAGCATCGACTCGCATCTTGCCTTTCTCGCGTCGGTCGGCTCGGTGAGTCCCTACGTCGGCCTCTTCGGAACCGTCTGGGGCATCATGCATTCCTTTCGGGGCCTGGCCAACGTCGGCCAGGCGACGCTCTCGGCGGTTGCCCCGGGGATTGCCGAAGCCCTGGTGGCAACGGCCATCGGCCTCTTCGCGGCGATTCCAGCGGTAGTCGCCTACAACCGCTTCGCGCACGAGATCGACCGCCTCTCGTCACGCTTCGAGTCGTTCATGGAGGAATTCTCGAACATCCTGCAGCGGCAAGTGAGGTAAGGCCATGCGTCCGCGCCGTCTGAAGAACGAGATCAACGTCGTCCCCTATATCGACGTCATGCTGGTGCTGCTGGTGATCTTCATGGTCACCGCTCCGATGATGACCACCGCCAGTATCGACGTGCCCTCGGTGGCGAAAGCGGCACAGCCACCAGCCGACGCGCTGCAGGTGAACATTCGCCCCGGCGGCGAACTGACGCTGCTGGCGCCAGGAGGCAGCGAAACACCGGTGAGCAGCAGCCAGCTGCCCAAAGAGATTCGCGCCGCACAGGCGAGCAACCCCGAACTGGCGGTGGTCATCGTCGGCGCCCGCAGCGTCAAGTATGAAGCCGTGCTCAAAGTGATGGACGAGTTGCAGCGCAACGAGGTCAAACGCATCGGCCTGCTTGTTCAACTGACCGACAAGTGAGTTCGGGCCCGTGAATTCTGTCGACCTGCAAACGCCTCCGCTCGCAGCCGAACCGGCCAAATGGCCCTCGCTGGCGCTGGCCGCGCTCGTCCATGTGCTGCTCATCGGCGCCTTGTTCTTCGGCGTGCAATGGAAAAGCAAGGCTCCGAAGTCGGTCGAAGTCGAAGTCTGGCGCAGCGCCCCCGCACCAGCCCTGCCTATCAAGGCCGCCCCGGCACCTGAGGTCCGACCGGAACCCAAGCCGGAGCCTAAGCCCGAGGTGAAGCCGGAAGCAAGGCCGGTACCGCCGGCACCTCCCCCACCGCCTGCAAAGCCGAAGCCGGTGCCCAAACCCGAAGCGAAGCCCGCACCGCCACCCAAGCCCGAACTCAAGCCGGACATTGCCCTGAAAGACGAGAAGAAACCCAAGGAAGCTCCGAAGAAGGAAGAAACCAAGGAGCCGCCGAAGAAGGAAGCGCCGAAACCGAAGGAAGAAGCGAAGACGAAAGAGCCACCCAAGAAGGAAGAGCCACCCAAGAAGGAAGAGCCACCCAAGAAGGAAGCGCCCAAGCCCAAGGAAACACCCAAAGAGCCCAAGCCGCAACCGGAACGTCGCCCAGACTTTAAAGAAGAGCTGGCCCGCGAAAAAGCGCAGCTGGAAAAGCAACAAGCGGCGCAGGAAGCGAAGCAGAAGGCGGCCGAGAAAGCCGCTAGCGACCAGCGCGCCCGCGCCGAGGCCCTGGACCGTCAGCGAAAGCAGTTGCAGGCGGAGGAGGCAGCTGCCGAGCGCGCGCGCGGCCTCGCCGAGTACGTCGACAAGGTACGCAGCAAGATTCGTGGCAACATTGCTCTGCCACCCGGCATCGTGGGTAACCCGGAAGCGGTGTTCGAGGTCACCCAACTGCCAAGCGGCGACGTCCTCGACGTCAAGATCCGCCGTTCGAGCGGCAATGCCGCGCTCGACGCCGCCGTCGAGCGCGCGATCCGCAGGTCGTCGCCTCTACCCAAGCCCGCCCATCCGGAACTCTTTAACCGGGTGCTGAACATCCCCTACCAGCCACGCGATGAGAATTAGGGGGCAGGGGAAGCGCCGTCGGCCAGCGCCGATGGGCAGATTGAGAAGGCTGCCGGGAGCGATTTGCGCTGGCCTGTTCTGAACTCCAGCAGCTTGTGCTTGACACCATCAATTTTTGTTACAAATGCCAAGAAAGCAAAGGCGATATAATCGCGCATTCTGTATTGGACCACGCCATGTCAAGAATACTCTCCCAGCTCCGTCGTAGCGGCCTGCTTGCCGTCTGTGCATGGGCATTGCTGCAAGCGTCGGCACATGCCCAATTGACCATCGAGATTACGGGCGCCGGCGCCAATCGCATTCCCGTGGCGATTGCGGAATTTGGCGGAGATCCGGCGGCTTCCGGGGTTTTGACTTCGGTAATCCGTGGCGACTTGGAGCGTAGCGGCCTGTTCAAGATGATCGACACCAGCGGCGTCGCTATCACCGAGACCACCCCGCCCAATTTTGAAGACTGGAAAAGCCGCGGGGCCGACGCTCTCGCCGCCGGCAGCCTCGGCAGCAGTGCCGATGGACGCCAGGAGGCGCGCTTCCGGCTTTACGACGTCGCCCGGGAAACGGTCCTCGGCGGCTCGGCGTTCGTGACCTCGAAAGCGATGCTGCGCGCTGCCGGGCACCGTATCGCCGACGTGATCTACGAAAAACTGACCGGCGAGCCCGGGGTATTCTCGACACGAATTGCCTATGTTGTACGGGTCAATGCCGCGCGCTACGAGTTGCACATCGCCGACGCCGACGGACAGAACTCGCAAGTCGCGCTGATCTCGAAAGAGCCGATCATTTCGCCGTCCTGGTCGCCTGATGGCGACCGTCTCGCCTACGTTTCTTTCGAAAACAAGAAACCGGTGGTGTATGTGCACTCGCTGGCGTCGGGCAAGCGCGTCGTGGTGGCCAATTTCAAGGGCTCCAACTCGGCACCGGCATGGTCACCCGACGGCCGCCGCTTGGCAGTCGTGCTCAGCAAGGAGGGTGGTTCGCAAATCTTCCTCGTCAATGCCGACGGCGCCGGCGCACAGCGCCTGACGAGCAGTAGCGCGATCAATACCGAACCGAATTTTTCTCCGGACGGACAGTTTGTTTATTTCACCTCGGACCGTGGCGGCAGCCCCCAGATCTATCGGGTGGGAATCGATGGTGGCGACGTGCAGAGGATAAGCTTCGAAGGTAGCTACAATGTCACGCCCCGTATTTCGCCAGACGGCAAGTCGATGGCCTTCGTCAGCCGGCGTGATGGCGGTTTTCGTTTGAGCGTAATGGACCTGGCAAGCAGACAGGTGCAGGTCCTGACCGACTCGTACAAGGACGAATCGCCGAGTTTTGCCCCGAACGGCCGAATGATTCTGATCGCCACCGAAGCCGGTGGTCGAGGAGTGCTCTCGGCAGTCTCTACCGATGGCCGAATCAAACAACGTCTGTCCATTTCGGCGGGCGATGTTCGTGAGCCGGCCTGGGGCCCCTTCAACAAATAATTAGCCGCTTTAACTACCCATTTTGCAGGAGATAGATTCATGAAACAACTCGTCATCCCGGCTGCTCTTGCACTTCTGCTAGCGGCCTGCAGCTCGACACCCGACGCCGACAAGGCCGGCGCCGGTGCGCCGGTCGAGTCACGCGGACCGGGAGTGGCCACAGTTACAACGGGCGGCGTCGATAGCCAGCGCTTGCCGCCCGAGCTTACCGATCCGAACAACATCCTCTCCAAGCGGAGCGTCTACTTCGATTATGACAACTACGAAGTGAAGCCCGAATACCGGGATCTGGTCGCATCGCACGCCAAGTTCCTTACCCAGAATCGGCAGTTCAGGATGCTCATCCAGGGCAACACCGACCAGCGCGGTAGCCGTGAATACAACCTCGCGCTCGGTCAGAAGCGTGCCGACGCGGTTAAGCGCATGCTGGCCCTGCTTGGCGCTCAGGAAGAACAGCTCGAGGCAGTCAGCCTTGGCGAGGAAAAGCCAAAGAATGATGGCCAGAACGAGACTGCCTGGGCAGAGAATCGTCGCGCCGACATGCTCTATAACGGTGAGTTCTAGGATGCCGGGAACCACTAGCGGTCGCTGGCCGGCCAAATCACGCGTTGTTTTGATCGCCATGTTGCTCGCCGCGCTCGGCGCGCAGCAGGCACATGCCGGTCTTTTTGACGACGAGGAGGCGAGGCGGCAGGTCAGCGACCTGCAGCAGAAGGCGAATGAACGCCTGGATACCGTCGCCAGAGGGCAAATGGAGCTGGCCAATCAAATTCAGGCGCTCCGCGACGAGAACGCCCGCCTGCGCGGACAGGTCGAGACGCTCAGCTACGAGCTTGATGCCGACAAGAAGCGGGGAAAGGACTTATATATCGACCTCGACGCTCGCCTTCGCAAACTTGAGACACCGGCAGCAAGCACGGCAACGGCTACCACCGCTGGACAGCCAACAAGACCGGCCGACACCAGCACCGCAGCCAGCGAAGCCCCCCGTAGAGCCACCAGCGACCCGGCCAGCGAAGCGCGCGAGTACGAGGCAGCCCTCAATCTGTTTCGCGCCAACAAGCTAAAGGAAGCCGCGGCGGCATTCGACGCCTTTGCCAAGACACATCCGGATAGCACGCTGACCCCGAACGCTTACTACTGGCTCGGCAACGCCCATTACGCCATGCGTGATTGCCGTCGGGCACTCGAAGCACAGCGCGTCGTCGGCAACAAATGGCCGACACACGCCAAGGCTGCCGATGCGCTGCTCAACGTGGCCACCTGCCAGCAGGAACTCGGCGACAACCAGAGTGCCCGGAATACCCTGGAAGCGCTGCTCGCCAAGTATCCGGACAGTTCGGCGGCGAAAGCGGCCAAGCAACGCCTGAGAAAGTAGGCGGGTGGAGTCGACGGGCAAGACGCCGGCGCTGAAGGTCAGCGAGATTTTTCTGTCCCTGCAAGGGGAGAGTTCGCGGGTCGGCCTCCCGACCGTCTTTGTCCGCCTGACCGGCTGCCCCCTGCGTTGCGTGTGGTGCGACACGGCCTACGCCTTTGCCGGCGGCCAGACCATGTCGTTACCCGCGATCCTCGCCGAAGTCACCGTCGCCGCTCGCGATGTCGGCCGGGTCTGCGTGACCGGCGGCGAGCCGCTCGCCCAAGCAGCGTGCCTGCCGCTGCTCAGCGCCCTCTGTGACGCCGGCCACAGCGTTTCTCTGGAAACCTCGGGCGCACTCGATATCGGCCAGGTCGACGCGCGCGTCGCGCGCGTCGTCGACATCAAGGCCCCCGGCTCCGGCGAAAGCGATCGCAATCGTTGGCAGAACCTGGCCCTGCTGACTGCCAATGACGAGCTAAAATTCGTCCTCAAGGACCGCTCCGACTACGAATGGGCGCGCCGGCTGATCGAGGAACGGCAGCTTGCGGCCCTCTGCCCACTGCTTTTTTCGCCGGTGGACGACGACTTGCCGGCGGCAACACTCGCCGACTGGCTGGTCGCCGACCGCCTGCCAGTGCGCTTCCAGTTGCAGCTGCACAAGATTCTTTGGGGTAAGCTGCGGGGCAGATAAGCCTTGTGAGCAATCGGCCATGACCGAACAGCGACGTCACTATTCCCGGATTTCCTTCACTTCAGCCGCCCAGTTGCTGCTCGCTGAGCAGCCTTGCGAAGTTCTCGTCGTCGACCTATCCCTGCGTGGTGCGCTGATCCAGCTGCCGACGCAGGCCGAGCCTGGGCTTGGGGCAACCGCTGAACTTCGCGTCCACCTCGACGCGGCGGGAACGGAGCTTCGCATGCAGACCACCGTCGCACACCGCGAAGGTCGCCGGGCAGGCCTCGCCTGCCAGAGCATCGATGTCGACAGCGTCACCCACTTGCGGCGCCTCGTCGAACTGAACGCCGGCGACCCGGATCTACTGCAGCGCGAGCTTTCGGCCCTGCTCTGCCCGTAGTCCACCACCGTCGCGCGCGACGCCTGTCCGGGCAACCCTGTCGTTCGGACGCCCCTCCTTGACTTTCGCCAGCCGCTCCCTATCCTTGATAGTGCAGTGCAACATTTCGCTCGCGCTCGCTATCAGGACTCGAGGAGCGGGTCGGAGTACGCTCAAGAACAATGGGAGGAGAATCATGTCTCGGCAGGAGATGAACGCCAGCGCTCGACGCTACTTCCTAGGCATTGCAGCACCCTGGGTGCTGACATTTTCCGCTTGCGTCGCCGCTGCACCGGCGCTGGAAGACGTGGCGGCGGCTGTCAAGCTCGATCCGGCCCAGATTTCCGTGTCGGGCATTTCCTCGGGCGGCTTCATGGCGCACCAGTTCCACGTGGCACACTCACAGCACATCATGGGCGCCGGGATCGTTGCCGGCGGCCCCTACTACTGTGCGCGCGGTAACATTCTCGACGCGGTCACGCGTTGCAGTCAGTTCGCGATGCTCGAATGTCTGGCCTTCAAGCTGGACCCCAAGCTGTGCGCCAAGACCGACCTGGCGCCCAAAAGCAGGTACGAGATCGAACGTGCGGCGACTGCGTCTTTCGCTGAGGCTCGGAAGCAGGAAACCGCCGGCAAGATCAGTCCGCTCGCCAATCTGCGCGACGACAGGGTCTATTTGTTCAGCGGCATCTACGACAGCATCGTCCCGAACGGGGTAATGGCTACTGTTCTTCACTTCTATGCCGATCCCGACAAGGGCGCCGTGCGTCAAGGCAACATCGACTTCAGCGGCAGCTTCCCCGCCCGCCACACGATGGTCCGCGATAGTTTCGGCAAGCCCGCTGGCAGCGTCGTTGGTGACTGTGCCCTGCCACCGGCGCCACCTCCTCCCGCAAAGACCAACGCCTACATCGACGACTGCCAGAGCGTGGCCAGGCAGCACGAGGAAAAGAACCACTGCCTCTGTCTACCAGCCCCGACAGCGGGTGGCAAAGCGGCGGCCGCCTGTCCGCCAGCCGACAAGCTGGCGCTGTGCAAGGAGCTCAAGGACGTCGATCTTGCTGGCGCGATCCTCGCGCGCATCTACGGCACCGAGGCGCTGAACAAGGGCCGCCAGCCGGTGCAGGAGAGCGAGCTACAGGCTTTCGACCAACGCCAGGTCTTCAGCAAGTTCTCGAATATTCCCTATAGCGCACTGCAGAATGCCTCGATGGCCAGAGAAGGCTACATCTTCATTCCCGAGCCCTGCAAGGACGGGCGACCGTGCAAGCTGCACATTGCCTTCCACGGCTGCAAGCAGGGCGGCACGACTGACTATCGGCCCGGCCATAGCGGCAACCTGTTTGCCAAGTTTGCCGGTTATAACGAGTGGGCCAAAGCCAACGACCTGATTATTCTCTATCCGCAAATTCAGGCGCGCAGCCTGGGCCCGGTCAATCCGCGCGGCTGCTGGGACTGGTGGGGGCAGAACTACACCCACGCCGGCTACCACACCCGGGATGGCAAGCAGATCAAGGCCGTCGCCCAGATGATCAACATTCTCGCCGGTGGGCAGTCCTTACTGCTAGTAGCACCGGAGTGAAACGCTGGGCCAGGGTGCACAAGCCGCACGGGTGGTGGCTGGTCAGCCCCCCTGGAGCAGATTGATTCACGGTTACCCGCAACCAAGGGTAGCCAATCTCAGCTCGATAGGAGAACAAAAGCATGGCAGACCTTTCTCAACAACTCAGCGATTGGACCAAGGCAGTCGCCAGCATGGACCTGACCAAGAGCAGCGAACAAATGCTCAACTTCATGGCCGGCGTCAAACTGCCCGGGGTCAACATGGACGCTCTGGTCGCCAGCCAGCGCGACAACCTGGAAGCGCTGAACGCCTCCAATCAAGCCGCGCTGGCTGGCATGAAAGCCGTCGGCGAATGGCAGGGCAAGCTACTGCAGGAAACGATGCGCGAACTGACCGCGGCAATCGGCAAACTCGCCCAGTCCGGTTCGCCGCAAGAGCTGCTGGCCAGCGAAAGCGAGCTGGCCAAGAAAGCCTTTGCAACCGCCGTCAGGCAGATGCAGGAACTGACGCAAATCGTGATTCAGGCCAATCAGCAGGCGAGCGCTGAAATTGCCAAACGCATCCCGGAAAGCCTCGGTGAAATCAAGGATGTACTGAAGCTGCCGGAAGGCTCGGGGAAGGCCTGATTAGGCGGCGGCGAGGGCGGCGGCGGCGCTGGCGGTTTCGCTCGTCTCCGGTCGCCCCCTCTCCCCAAGCCCTCTCCCACGAGGGGAGAGGGGCAGGCAGTGCGTCTTTCGGGCGAGCGCGTCCGAAAGACGCACCGTCTACGCCGGAAAGCGGTATATTTTCGACCCCATGAATACGCCACCCGACTCACACGGCCAGCGCGCCGTGGTTCTGCTCTCCGGCGGGCTGGACTCGGCGACGACCTTGGCGATCGCCCGGGCCGCCGGTTTCGACTGCCATTGTCTGTCGATCGACTACGGCCAGCGTCATCGCGCCGAACTGGATGCGGCGGTGGCGGTTGCTTCGGCGCTCGGGGCTGCTGAGCATCGCGTCGTCAGCCTGTCGCTGGACGTCTTCGGCGGCTCGGCGCTGACCGACGCGGCGATCGACGTCCCGGTCGGCGGCGTCGAGCCGGGAATTCCGGTGACCTATGTCCCGGCGCGCAACACGATCATGCTTTCGCTGGCGCTGGCCTGGGCCGAAGTGCTCGGCAGCAAGGACCTCTTTGTCGGGGTCAATGCCGTCGATTACTCGGGCTATCCCGATTGCCGACCGGAATACATCGCCGCCTTCGAGCGCATGGCCCGGCTGGCGACCAAGGCTGCCATCGAAGGCGCGGCGCTGCATGTGCATGCGCCGCTGATCAATCTTGGCAAGGCGCAGATCATCCAGCGTGGCGCCGAGCTGGGCGTCGATTACGCCCTCACCGTTTCCTGCTACCAGGCGGATTCATCAGGCCACGCCTGCGGCGTCTGTGATTCCTGCCGCCTGCGGCGAGCCGGTTTTGTCGCCGCCGCGGTGGCCGATCCGACGCGCTACGCCGCCTGATCGCTGCCCGGCGGGAACGCCTGGCCAACTCCGTCAAGCAGGCTTTCTTCGCCGGGAAGCGTGCGTGAAATCAAGACCTTGTCGACGCGATTGTGATCCATGTCGACGACTTCGAAACGCAGCCCGGCGAACTCGAAATGGTCCGCGGCCTTGGGAATGTGACCAAGAACATACATGATGAAACCGCCAAGCGTGTGAAAGGCGTTTTCTTCCTCCCCCGGCAGTTCGGCGGCGATGTGGAGAACGCTGCGCAGTCGTTCGAGGGTAACACTCCCGTCGACCAGCCATGAGCCGTCTTCGCGCGCGACAATATCCTCTTCCTCGGGGATGTCGAAGACCGGCAGCTCGCCAACGATCGAGGTCAGTACGTCGGTCAGCGTCACCAGGCCCTGCAGCTCCCCGTATTCGTCGACCATTAAGGCGCACTGCTGACGCGCCCGGCGGAAGGTTTCCAGCAACTGCGTGGTGTTCACGCTCGCCGGCACGTACAGCGGCGGCCGCACGAAGTCCTCGATGGCCAGCGGCCCGCCAGAGAGCGCGCCCTTGAGCAAATCGCTGGTGCGCAGGACGCCGATGAGATTGTCGAGGCCGTCGCGGCAGACGACCACGCGTTTGAAGGGGCTGGCGGCGAGGCGGTCGCGGATTTCCGCTTCGCTGGCGCAAAGATCGATCAGATAGAGGTCCTTGCGGTGGGTCATGATCTCGCGGATGCGCTGCTGGTCGAGGCGCAGGACGTTGGCAACGATCTCCTGTTCGCTGACGTGGAAGACTCCCGCCCGGGCACCCTGACTCATGAGGATCTTGATTTCGTCATCGCTGACCGACGAGTCCGGCACCTGGCGCGCCCCGAGCAGACGCAGCAGCAGGCTCGATGACGAGGCAAGCAGCCAGACCAGCGGACGCGCCAATAGCGAGAGCAAATTCATCGGCGGGGCAATCATTGCGGCAACGCTTTCCGGCGCCAGCAGCCCGAGGCGCTTGGGAACCAGTTCGCCGACAACCACCGCGAAATAGGTCACCGCGCCGACGACCACCGTCATCGAGATGGCCCGGGCGTAGGGTGCCAGCGCGGGGATGCCCGCCAGCCACTCGCCGAGGGGTGCCGCCAACGTGGCTTCGCCGATGGCGCCGCTGAGAATGCCCACGCTGGTAATACCGACCTGGACGGTGGACAGGAAGATCGACGGCTCCTGCTGCAGTGCCAGCGCCGAACGTGCCCCCCGGTTGCCATCGTCTGCGAGCTTCTGCAGCCGTGACTGACGCGAAGAGATCAGCGCGATTTCCGACATCGCGAGAACGCCGTTGAGCAGGATCAGGAAGAAGAGCAGTGCGATGTCCATGGATGGGGGCAAGTTGGCTGGCAGTGGGGAGGGGATGGATGTGGGCATTATATCGACCGTAAGGTCGGCACAAGGGTTTGCGCCGCCGCACGGGAAAGCACGAAACGCAATGTTGCGACGCCGCAAAAAGCGCCCGAGTGTTGTGTTTTTGCAACAGTCTAATCGGGCGCCAGCCGGCCATGACGAACGCCACTCCGCCGGCCCGGGGCAGAGCTCGACCGCCCTTGGCGCAAGGCGCGCAGCGACCGCGGCGTTTTTCGCATTCAGCCGGCGCTATGCTTTCGGGCTGGAAGCTGGCGCGTTTTGGTGCGGCACTCCCAGCGAGCCGGGTTGACCAGACCCCCGATAATCAATAAAGTCCGCCCCAGTTGATCCGAAGCAAGCAAATTTCAGCGCTCAGTTGAAACGACACACGGCCCTTTCAGCGGCCCCGCTTGCTTCTCGCCCCTCTGTTTGCGGTGCACCATCCGCGCAGAGACCCGGCCTCAGGGTACCTGTTTCCCCCAAGTTCGAGGCTTTGCACCCATCTGTAATTTTCATCGTCGGCATGCAGCACGACGACGGTGACGACAGTGAAGGAGAGAGCATGTCTGCCACAATCTCACTAAAAAGTACGAGGCCGCGTCGCAGCGACGCCACCTTGAGTTTCATTCAGTGCGCTTTGATCATCGTCGGTCTGGTGCTCCTCGTGGGCACGGTCAAACCGGCCTTCAGCGTCGGTAGCAATTCCGATGACGAGCAACTGCAATTGTTCGTCGCCGAGCCGACAGCCCCGCTGCCGGCAGCGCCGGTGCCGGAAACCGCCGCCGCACAGGAAGTCGCTTTACCCGCGACCGTCTCGCCATCCTTGATGGCCGAAGAGGAAGCTTCGGTCGCCATCGCCGAGCCGCCACCCGTGCAAGCTGTGCCAGCGGCGAAAGTCGAAGCCGTCGTGGAAGCGCCCGAACCCGCCCCCGAAGCACTGCGCCCCTCGCTGCAACGTGCACTCGATTACGTGTCGAATCGCTACCGCGTGGCCCCCGAGGCCCTGGTTCCGATCTTCGAAGCCGCGCAGAGCGTCGGCCGCGAACGCAAGCTCGACCCGCTGCTGATCATTGCCATCATCGGTATCGAGTCGCGCTTCAATCCCTTTGCCGAAAGCTCGGTCGGCGCGCAGGGCCTGATGCAGGTGATGCCTGGCATTCACAAGGACAAGCTCCCGGAAGACGCCGGCGCGCAGCCTTTTCTCGACCCGGTGACCAACATTCAGGTTGGCGTCCATGTCCTGGAAGAGGCCATCCGCTGGCGCGGCAGCCTCACCGGCGGCCTGCAGCACTACGCTGGCTCGGCCACTGACCCGGCAACCGGCTACGCGAAGAAGGTATACGCCGAGAAACAGCGTCTCGAAAAAGCAGCCAAAAAGCGCACCAGCAAATCACGCGCCTGAGAAGCGCGCCTGGAGGCAGCCACCAGGACCATTCAGGACCGCGGCGGCACTGATGGCGCGCCGGCGCTGTCGCCGCCGCCTCCGGACCGTCCGGCCATGCGCCGGATCGCCTGCCTGGCCGCGCCCGAAAGCAGCAGCTCTGCGTCGGCCAGCGGGGTCATTAGCCGATGGTCGAAATGCAGCCGGCCAGCGTCATCCTCGCCGAGAAACTCGCCTTCTATCAAGGTCGCGATGAAGCCCGAGAAAGCGAGCTTTTCGGCAAACTCGGGCGAGTTGAATTCGTAAAGCAGTGCCAGCCGCTGTCCGAGACGATGGCAGCTGTCTTCGAGCGACTGGCGAGTCAGCTGGCCGCTACCGTGTTGTTCGAGCAGGGCCAGAGTCAGGAAATATCTCTCCAGCAATGGGCGAATGCTTTCGCCGAGCAAATGCAGCTCGGCAAACTCCTGGCTGATCGGCTCCGGCGCCGCCAATTCTCCCGTCGGATCGCTGCGCAACAAGAGGCCGCGACCAATCAGGACTTCGATCACGGCGTCGCCGGCCGCCGCCAGCTCGTCTTCCGACCAGCGCAGGAAAAGCTCGCCACGGATCAAGGCGTAAATGCCGCGTACTGCCCGCGCCATGCGCGCACCGTCGAGCCGCCGATTGTGACTCATCAGGCAGGAGATCACGGCCGGCAGAGCGAAGAGGTGCAAGACGTTGTTGCGAAAGTAGGCGAGCAATGGCGCCTGCTTCTCCGGCACCCGGATCAGATCACCCAGCGGATCGGAAAAGCGCTCGACGAAGGCCAGACGCTCGCCGTAGACCACCACTTGCTGCGCATCGAGGGCGCAGGCGATGCTGCTCGGCGCGTACGGGGCTTCGATGAACAAGGCCTGGTAATGCGAAATCAAGCGTTGCAGCGAATACTCGTCGGCAGTATGGCGGGGCGTTGCCAACAGTGCCAGGGCAATCAGATTCACCGGATTGAGCACGCTCGCCTCGTTAATCCGCGTAGCAATTTCGGCGGCCGCGTGGCGGACCACCGCGCGTGACCACGGCGCAGGGCAATCGCCAGCCTGTTCGCGCCAGCCGGCGTGGCGCACGTCGAGAAAGCCAGCCAGAGGCAGCGGCTCACCGACGTTGACATGAACCCTGCCAAACACCCTCCGGATGCTGCGGATGCTGCGGATAACGCCCCACAGTGACTCTCGTCGCTTGGCCTTGCCAGCCAACTCGCCAAGGTAACTGTGTCCTTCGAGAAGCTTCTCGTAGCCGATATACACCGGGACGAACACCAGCGGCCGGCTGTGCTCGCGAATGAAGCTGTGCACGGTCATGGCTAGGATGCCGGCCTTGGGCGTCAGCATTCTGCCGCTACGGCTGCGTCCGCCTTCGATGAAGTATTCGAGCGGAAAACCACGCGCCAGAATCAGATGCAGGTATTCGTCGAAAACGGCTGCGTACAAGGGCTCGCCCTTGAGACTGCGACGCAGGAAAAAGGCACCGCAGCGGCGTAGCAAGACACCGACGATCGGCAAATTGAGGTTGGCACCGGCGGCGATATGCGGCGGCGTCAGCCCCTTGCGGCGAATCAGGTAGGAAAGCAGCAGGTAATCGATATGGCTGCGGTGGCAGGGAACGTAGACGATTTCATGACCTGGCGCGATGCGCGTCAGCGCTTCGAAGTTATGCGCCTCGATGCCGTCGTAAAGCCGTTTCCACAGCCAGGTCAGGAAGAGCTCCAGCGCACGAACGGCGCCGTGCGAATAGTCGGAGGCAATCTCGCGTGCAAATCTGGCCGCGCGCGCGCTCGCCTTATCGGGCGGGATGCCGTGGGTCGCTGCCTCGCTGGCAATCGCCGCGCGCACGCGCTCGCCGGCAAGCACCGCGGCCACCTGCGTGTTGCGGTGCGACAGATCGGGGCCGATGGCCATCTGCCGCTGGCGCCGAAAATGCACCCGCAAGACGCGCGACAGTTTGCGCAGCGCCTGTTCCTGGTCGAGTCCGCCGTGCACCAGACCGCTCAGCGAGATCGGCGAGTTAAAGCGCACCAGTACCTGCCGGCCGTGCAGGACGACAGCCAGCAGCTGTCGCCAGGCGCCTGGCGGGCGCCAGGTTTCGGAGAACAGCGCCTTGAGAATCGAGTCCTGCTTGCCCGGCGAGCGCCCCCAGAGGATGACCACCGGCAGCAACTGCACGTCAAGCCGCGGGTCGGCGATGGTCGCCCGAATCAGGTCTGCGAGCAGTGGCGAATGATCACTCTGATCACGCGCCCGACCGGCCGGGCTGCGGTCACGATTGACGAAGAAGAAGGAGCGCGCCTGGCGCGGCCCGGCGATGTCTAGCGGCGCCTCGGCTGGTGGCAGGCCCGCCCGTCGCGATTCCTCGAAGAGCACCAGGAGGTTCGAGAAGTGGCGGTCCTGCAGCACGTAACAGACCGGCTTGCCCGGATCAAGGCGCAGGTCCTGCGCCTTCTCCGGGAAGACCGAGCTACGCACCCAGAAATACAGCAGCCGACGGGCCAGCAGAAGAAACCAGTCGGCGAGTTTGGCAGCGCGAGTCACGACGCCCCGGCGCCCGGTCGCTTCGCGCTGGCCACTACTCCTCGTCGACCACCTGATGCTCGGCGACGAGTTGCTGTTGCGTCGCTGGCGGTACCTGCGCGTAATGCGAGAAACTGATGCTGTACGAGCCCTGCCCGGCGGTCAGCGATTTCAGACGCGACTGGTAGCCGTCGAGCTCGGCCAGCGGCACCTGGCCGGTGATCGCCATGACTCCCGGCCCGCGCGGCTGCGTGCCCGTGAGGTGGCCGCGCTTGCTGGAAAGGTCGCCGGTGAGGTCGCCGGTCATGGCCTCGGGGGCGAGAATTTCGATTTCCACCACCGGCTCGAGAACGATCGGCTTGGCGGCGCGAATTGCTTCGATCGTCGCTTTACGACCAGCGGTCTGGAAAGCAATGTCCTTGCCGTCGACCGGGTGCGACTTGCCGTCGTGTACGGTAACCCGCAGGTCCTGCACCGCGAAGCCGGCGATGACGCCGTCGGCCAGCGCCTGACGAACGCCTTTCTCGACCGAGGCCATGAACACCCCCGGAATGACGCCGCCCTTGACGATATCGACGAATTCGAAGCCGGCGCCACGTTCCAGCGGTTCGACGCGCAGCGCCACCTCACCAAACTGACCGGCACCGCCACTCTGCTTCTTGTGCCGGCAGTGGCCTTCGGCAGCTGCCGTGATCGCTTCACGATAGGCAATCTGCGGCGGGGCAGTATCGAGTTCCAGTTTGTACTGCTGCGCCAGCCGCGTCAGCTTGGCGCGCAGGTGCATCTCGCCGATACCGCGAATCACCGTTTCGTTGGTCGTCGCATGGCGTTCGATCCTGAAGCATGGGTCTTCCACCTCAAGCTTGCGCAGAATTTCGAACAGGCGCTGCTCGTCGGCCTTGCGTACGGCGGTCACCGCCAGACCATGCATCGGCTGCGGAAACTCGAGCGGTTTGAGATGGATGTGGTCTTCGTCGTGCGAATCGTGCAGTACGCAGTCGAACTCGATTTCATCTACCTTCGCCACGGCGCCGAGGTCGCCCGGCAGCAGCGACTCGGCTTCGAGATACTCTTTGCCTTGCAGGCGATAGATGTGACCGACCTTGAACGGGCGCTTGCCGTCGCCGACGAAAAGCTGCGAATCCTTGCGGATGGTGCCCTGATGAACGCGGAAAACGCCGACCTTGCCAATGAAAGGGTCGCTGACGATCTTGAAGACGTGCGCCAGAACATGCTTTTCCGGGTCCGGCTCGGCCTGAAAAGCTTCCGTCGGCCCGCCCGGCTCGCCGCGATAGAACGGCGGCGGATTACCTTCGGCCGGACTGGGTGCCAGTTGCGCCAGTGCGTCGAGCAGTTGCGGAATGCCGGCGCCGGTTTTTGCCGAAACGAAGAGGATCGGAATCAGGTGACCAGAGCGCAGCGCTTTCTCGAAGGGGACATGCAGTTCGTCGGGGCTCGGATCGAGGCCTTCGTCCAGGTAGCGGGCGAGCAGGTCCTCGTCTTCCTCGACGATCTGATCGATCAAGGCGCGGTGCGCGGCAGCCACCGATTCGAAATCGCTCTCGCCGCTGTCGTGACCGAGCAGTTCGACGACCTCGGCACCCTGCTTGACCGGCAAGTCGAGCAGCATGCACTCACGCCCGAAGCGCTCACGAATCTCGCCGACCAGCGCCGGCAGATCAACATTGTCGGCATCAATCTTGTTGATGACAATCATCCGGCAGACACCGCGAGCGGCTGCCAGCTGCATCATCTTTTCGGTCGACAGCTCGATTCCGTTTTGCGCGTTGATTACCACCAGCGCCGTGTCGACCGCGGCCAGGGCGCTGATCGCCTGTCCGGCAAAGTCGGGAAAGCCTGGCGTATCGATCAGATGAACATATGCATCCTGCCACGAAAACCCCACCAGCGCCGCGTTCAGCGAGTGGCCGAATTCCCTCTCCTGCGGGTCAAAGTCGCAAACGGTATTGCCTTTCTCGACGGCGCCGCGACTACTGATCTCGCCGGCGGCAGCGAGCAGGCTTTCGGCTAGCGTCGTCTTGCCGGCAGCACCGTGCCCGACAAGAGCGACGGCGCGCAGCATACTGGTGGTGGTTTGGCCCATTCCTCATCTCCCATTCAAGTCGAACGCACGCCACAGCTCCCCATCTAGCCACATGGCATGTCAGGCCGCGCGTGCTGACATCATTTTACCCCCGCCGTGAGCGCAGCGCGCGCTGCTCACTCCTCGCTTCGGAAATGCCGTCAACAAATAGCGCTACAGGCTCCGCCAACCGGAAACTCATCGCTGGCGCGGCGATCATGCCCGGGCCGGCGGCAGCCCGAAAAACTGGAACGTGCGCAGGGAAAAAGCATCTATTTTGTGTAAACCGCGTCAGTCGGCTAAAGTGACGCGCTTTATTTTTGATGAACACCGCGTCAGGAGCCAAAGATGGAAAACGATCTGCGCCAGGCCGATCTTCGCGAAGCCGCTCTGGAATATCACAGCCAGCCGACTCCGGGCAAGATAGCCGTCCAGCCGACGAAGGGACTGAACAACCAGCTCGATCTGGCGCTTGCCTATTCCCCAGGGGTCGCTTTTGCATGCCACGCCATCGTCGATGATCCCGGTTCGGCCAGCCAATATACGTCGCGGGCGAATCTGGTCGGCGTGATCACCAACGGCACGGCCGTGCTCGGTCTGGGCAACATCGGTCCGTTGGCGGCAAAGCCGGTGATGGAAGGAAAGGGCTGCCTGTTCAAGAAATTCGCCGGCATCGATGTCTTTGACATAGAACTGGCCGAAAGAGACCCTGACCGGCTGATCGACATGATTGCCGCGATGGAGCCGACCTTGGGCGGGATTAACCTGGAAGACATCAAGGCCCCGGAGTGCTTCTATATTGAGGCCAAGCTCAAGGAACGGATGTCGATCCCGGTCTTTCACGATGATCAGCACGGCACGGCAATCATTTCATCGGCAGCGATCCTCAACGCACTCAAGGTGACCGGCAAGAAAATCGCCGAGGTGAGCGTTGTCTGCTCGGGCGCTGGGGCAGCGGCAATTTCCTGCCTGAATCTGTGGTGTGATCTGGGCGTGCGTCGCGAGAACATTCTGGTCTGCGATTCGAAAGGCGTGATTTACGCCGGCCGTGACGCGGACATGGAACCCAACAAGGCGCGTTATGCCCGCGACACCAACTGCCGTACGCTCGGCGAAGCGCTCGCCGGCGCCGACATCTTCCTCGGGCTCTCGGCAGCAGGGATCCTCGAACCCGAGATGCTCGTCACCATGGCCAAGGATCCAATCGTCTTCGCGCTCGCCAATCCGACCCCGGAAATCATGCCCGAACTGGCCCGCAAAGTGCGCCCCGACGTGCTCATCGCCACCGGCCGCTCGGACTATCCGAACCAGGTCAACAACGTCCTCTGTTTTCCCTTTATTTTCCGCGGCGCGCTCGACGTCGGCGCAACGGGCATCAACGAACAGATGAAGATGGCCTGCGTCAAAGCCCTGGCAGCGATGGCACAGGAAGACGTGAGCGATGAAGTGGCCTTGGCCTACCCCGGCCAGGAACTGGTTTTTGGCCGCGATTATCTGATTCCCAAGCCTTTCGATCCGAGCTTGATCACCATCATTGCCCCGGCGGTCGCCCTGGCGGCGATGAATTCAGGTGTGGCCACCCGGCCCATAGCCGATATGGAGGCCTACCGCGAGAAGCTGCGCGAGTTCGTCTATCGGAGCGGCGTCGGTATGCGGGCCGTGTTCTCGGCCGCCAAGCGCAGCAGCGAAACGCGCATCGTCTATTGCGACGGCGAGGACGAACGCATGCTGCGCGCAGCCCAGACGATCATCAATGAAGGGCTGACCCGCCCGATCCTGATTGGGCGCCCCGAAGTCATTGCGACGCGCCTCAAGCGCCTCTCCTCGAAGCTGCGCCCGGGCACCGATTTCGACATCGTCGATCCGGCCAACGACGAGCGCTACAAGGAGTGCTGGACCGCCTATCATCAGTCGCGCAAACGCTGCGGGGTGACCATCGATATCGCCAAGACGCGCTTGCGTACCAACAACACCATCATCGGAGCCATGCTGCTCAGCCTCGGTTACGCCGACGGCATGATCTGCGGTCTCTCCGGCCGATTTGCGCACCATCTGCGGCAGATTGACGAGATTATCGGCAAGGAGCCCGGGTGCAACACCATGGCCGCGATGACGCATGTCTTGCTGCCTGGCCGCGCGCTTTTCCTCTGCGATACGCACGTCAACGAGGATCCCGATGCCGAGCAGCTGGCCGAGATCACGCTGATGGCCGCCGAAGCGGTTCGTCGCTTCGCGATCCGGCCGAAGGTGGCCATGCTCTCGCACTCGAACTTTGGATCGTCGCTCACCGCTGGGGCCCGCAAGGTCGCCAGAGCGGTGGAAATCGTTCGCACCAGGGCGCCGGATCTGGAGATCGACGGCGAGATGCACGGCGAAAGCGCCCTCTCGCAAAGCATACGGGAGCGCTCGGACCCGCAGTCGCCGCTGAGCGGCGAGGCAAATCTACTGGTGATGCCCAACCTGGATGCCGCCAACATTTCCTACAACCTGCTCAAGATGACCGGTGGCGACGGCATGTCGGTCGGCCCGATCCTGCTCGGCGCGGCGCGCCCGGTGCATGTGCTGGCAGCAACTTCGAGCGTTCGTCGCGTGGTGGACATGAGCGCCCTGATCGTCATCGAGGCCGCCAGCGAGGCCGCCAGCGAGTAAATGCAGCCGATCGTCCGGCGACGGCACCGCCGTCGCCCATCCCACAACTATCGAAGAGGCAGCGGGTGCGCGAGATCCAGCGTGCACAGCACACCCGCTACATAAGCAAGCAACAGGCGGCTCCGCGAGCAGCCCCGGGACCGGGATTCCTGCTGAAAAGCGGCTCCTTTACAAACACGCTGAGTCAATGCATCATCGGAAAGGCTAATAACTCGGCATAGCCGGGACCTGATGGTTCCCAACGCATTGCAAGGTCCTATCGCAAACAATGGCAGCCAATCCGCAAACTCCCCCGCTCAGCGGCCTCGCCCGTGCGCTGGTGCAAGCTGGTCGGCTCAAGGAAGCCGAGGCGGAGTCCCTGCTCGCGCAGGCGGCCGCCAACCGGACTTCGCTGATCGAACAGATGGTCAAGGCCAACAAGGCGACCTTCCTTGACCTGGCGCGCTTTGCCGCCGAGAAGTTCGGCTACCCTTTGCTCGACCTGTCCGCCTTCGACGACGGACAGATCCAGAAAAGCGCGATTGACCGCAAGCTGATCGCCAGCCATCGCGTCGTGCCGCTTCACAAGCGTGGCAACCGCTTGGCGATCGCCATCGCCGACCCGACCAATCTGCGCGCGCTTGATGAAATCCGCTTCCAGACCGGACTGGCAGTGGACCCGGTCATCGTCGAGGAAAGCAAGCTCGCCCCGCTGGTCGCCAAACTCTCGGAATCGGTCGAGGAGACTCTCAAGAACTTTACCAGCGAGGACATCAACCTCGAGTTTACGGACGAGCAAACGCAGGAAAAAGCCGACGAAGCGTCGAGCCTTGAGGTCGACGACGCGCCGGTCGTCAGGTTCATTCAGAAGATGATGCTCGACGCGATCAATGATGGTGCCTCCGACATCCATTTCGAACCGTATGAAAAGAGCTATCGCATCCGTTTTCGCACCGACGGCATCCTGCGCGAGGTGGCGGCGCCGCCGCTGGTCATCAAGGACAAGATTGCGTCGCGGATCAAGGTCATTTCGCGCCTGAACATTGCCGAGAAGCGCGTACCCCAGGATGGTCGGATGCGTCTGGTGCTGTCCAAAAGCCGAGCCATCGACTTTCGGGTCAGTACCTTGCCGACCATGTACGGCGAGAAGATCGTCCTGCGGATTCTCGACCCGGCCAGTGCCAGCCTCGGAATCGATGCCCTGGGCTACGAGCCGGAACAGAAGGCGCTGTTGCTCGACGCCATCCACCGCCCCTACGGGATGATCCTGGTCACCGGACCAACGGGTTCAGGAAAGACCGTTTCCCTCTATACCTGCCTTAACATCCTCAACAAGGCCGGGGTCAATATCGCCACCGCCGAAGATCCGGCCGAAATACCGCTGCCAGGAATCAACCAGGTCAACGTCGATGACAAGGCCGGGCTGACCTTCCCGGTCGCGCTCAAGGCTTTTCTCCGGCAGGACCCGGACATCATTATGGTCGGCGAGATTCGCGACATCGAAACCGCGGAAATCGCGATCAAAGCGGCACAGACCGGGCACATCGTCTTGTCAACCCTGCACACCAACGATGCGCCGGGAACGCTGACTCGCCTGATGAACATGGGCATCCCGACCTTCAACCTCGCCTCGAGCATTCTACTGATCACCGCGCAACGTCTCGTGCGTCGGCTGTGCTCCTGCAAGAAACCCCTCGAAACACCGGTCGAGACCCTGCTCAACGCCGGTTTCCTGGAAAGCGATCTTGATGGCACCTGGACGCTCTACGGTCCGGGCGAGTGCGATCGCTGCAAGGGCAGTGGCTACAAGGGGCGCGTAGGTCTCTACGAAGTGATGCCGGTCACCGAAGCGATTCAACGCATTGTCATGGCCAACGGCACGGAACATGACGTGGCAGCCCAGGCCAGGCAGGACGGAGTCAATGATCTGCGGCGCTCCGGGCTGCTGAAGGTCAAGCAGGGGCTCACCTCTCTCGACGAGATTCTCGGCAGCACCAACGCTTGAAGACGAGGAAATAAATGGCCACCGCCGCAAAACGTACCCGAAAAGCCGAGGCAGAAGTCAAGGAGTTCACCTTTCTATGGGAAGGAAAAAACAAGGCTGGCAAGGTCGTTCGCGGCGAGCTACGCGCCAACAGCCAGAACGTCGTGCGCGCCACGCTGCGGCGGCAGGGAATTCTGGTCAGCAAGGTCTCCAAGCAGCGCTTCAAGGGCGGGCGACAGGTCACTGAAAAGGACATCACGCTATTCACACGGCAGTTGGCGACGATGATGAAGGCCGGCGTGCCGCTACTGCAGACCTTTGAAATCGTCGGACGCGGACACGACAACCCTGCGGTCGGCAAACTGCTCCTGGACATCAAGTCGGACGTCGAGACCGGCAGCTCGCTATCGCAAGCCTTCCGCAAGTACCCATTGTTTTTCGACCAGTTGTACTGCAATCTGGTCGCTGCCGGCGAGCAGGCCGGCATACTCGAAACGCTCCTCGACCGCCTGGCGAACTACAAGGAGAAAATGCTCGCCATCAAGTCCAAGATCAAGGCCGCACTGTTCTACCCGGTGGCGATCATCGTCGTCGCTTTCGTGATCACCGCGGTGATCATGATCTTCGTGATTCCGGCGTTCAAGGAAGTCTTCAAGAGCTTTGGCGCCGACCTGCCGACACCAACTCTGGTGGTGATCGCCATATCGGACTTTTTCATCGAGTATTGGTGGGCGATTTTCGGCGGAATCGGCGCCGCCATCTACGCTTTTTTCTATACCTGGAAACGCTCGGAAAAAATGCAGATGGCTTTCGACCGCCTGTTCCTCCGTTTACCTATTTTCGGCGACATCATTCGCAAGTCGGTGATCGCCCGCTGGACGCGTACCCTGTCCACCATGTTCGCCGCCGGCGTCCCCCTTGTCGAGTCGCTGGAATCGGTCGGTGGCGCAGCCGGCAACTACGTTTACAAGATCGGCACCCGGCAGATCCAGGGCGAGGTCAGTACCGGCACCAGCCTTACTTCGGCAATGCAGAACTCGGCGCTTTTCCCCAACATGGTGAATCAGATGGTCGCCATCGGCGAAGAATCCGGTGCCCTCGATTCAATGCTCGGCAAGGTTGCCGACTTCTTCGAGGCCGAGGTTGACGACGCCGTCGAAGCACTTTCCAGCCTCATGGAACCGATCATCATGGTCGTTCTCGGGGTGCTGATTGGTGGCATGGTGATTGCCATGTATCTGCCGATCTTCAAACTGGGTGCCGTCGTTGGCTAGCCGGGAAAACGGCGTTTGAGCACTCGCCTCCTTTCGGAACGCCGCGCGCGGCGCGGCACATAGTGCCCGGTATTCTCGCTGCGGACCTGCCCCTGGCTCTGTTCGCCGCGATCTGCGGCGTGCTCGGGCTGCTGGTTGGCAGCTTCCTCAACGTCGTCATCCACCGCTTGCCGATGATGATGGACCGGGACTGGCGCAATCACTGCGCCGAGCTGCACGGTGAAGAGCCGCCGCCGCACGAGCCGCTGTCGCTGGCCCGACCGGGCTCGCGATGCCCCGCCTGTGGCCATGCCATCAGGGCGATCGAGAACATACCGCTGCTGAGCTGGCTGTTTCTCCGCGGCCGCTGCTCGGCGTGCGCGGCACCAATCTCGCCACGCTACCCGCTGGTCGAGGCAGCTAGCGGCCTTTTGTGCGCCTTTGCCGCCCTTCATTTCGGCTATGGCCTGGCAGCCATTGCTGCCATGCTCCTGATCTGGAGCCTGATCGCGCTGACCGGCATCGACTTCGACAGCCAGTTGTTGCCCGATGCGATCACGCTGCCACTGCTCTGGGCCGGCCTGCTGTTCAATCTCTTCGGCACTTTCACCGACCTGCAATCGTCGGTCATCGGGGCAATGTGCGGCTATCTTGCCCTATGGTCCGTGTATTGGGCTTTCAAGCTAACCACCGGGAAGGAAGGCATGGGCTACGGCGACTTCAAGCTGCTCGCCGCTCTCGGTGCCTGGCTCGGCTGGGAGATGCTTCCCTTGACCATTCTGCTTTCGTCGCTACTCGGCGCTGTGGTCGGAATTGCACTGATCGTGATCGCCAAGCGCGGCCGCAGCGTGCCCATTCCGTTCGGCCCCTACCTGGCGGCCGCGGGCCTGCTGGCGCTGTTCTGGGGGAAGCCGCTGACGCGCGCCTACCTGAGCCTGCTGTAGCTGTTCCGGCCGGCAATGGGAGCCCTCTGCAGGCGAGGCTGGGACCGGCAAACGGCATCCGGGTTCGCGTATAATCGTGCCTTTTCGGGCGCTAGCCTGCGTCTTTTGAGGGTTCGTCATGCCGATTTACGCCTATCGCTGCGAAGCTTGCGGTTTCGAAAAAGATCACCTGCAGAAACTGAGTGAGGCGGCCTTGAGCATCTGCCCGGAATGCGCACAGGCGACGTACAGGAAGCAGGTCACGGCGGCTGGCTTCCAGTTGAAAGGCAACGGCTGGTACGTAACCGATTTCAAGGGTGGCAACAAGGCCCCGTCAGCGGCCAACACGGACTCCGACCGCAAGCAAAGCGCGCCGCCGCCCACCAGTACGGCAAGGGCGACAAGTCCAGCAAACGCCGGGCCATCAACAGATTCGAGCAGTTCAACGAGCACCGGCAAGGCAACGAGCTCGGCAGACACTGCGCCCGCCAGCTCCAAGAACACGGCGGCGGTCAAAAACAAGGGATGAAGCGGTATTTCATTACCGGCCTGCTGATCTGGGTGCCATTGGCGATCACCGCTTGGGTGTTGGTGCTGATCGTCGGCGCCATGGATCAATCGATGCGCCTTCTGCCGGCGGCGATCCATCCGCGCACACTGCTCGGCTTCGACATCCCGGGCGCCGGAGTGATCCTGACCCTGCTGATCATCATGATCACCGGCTTGCTGGCTGCCAATTTCATCGGCCAACACCTAGTGCGCTGGTGGGAACACCTACTGGCACGCATTCCGGTCGTCAATTCGATCTACAACAGCGTCAAGCAGGTTTCCGACACCCTGTTCTCATCATCGGGCAACGCTTTTCGCAAAGCGCTGCTGGTCGAGTACCCGCGTCGGGGAGCCTGGACGATCGCCTTTCTGACCGGCAAACCGGGTGCTGACGTACTCCACCATCTAGACGGTGACTACGTCAGCGTCTACGTACCGACGACCCCGAACCCGACCTCCGGCTTCTTTTTGATGCTGCCAAAAAGGGACGTCATTGAACTGGAGATGAGCGTCGATACGGCGCTGAAGTACGTTATTTCCATGGGCGTCGTCGCACCACCGGCGACGCGCCGGCAAGAATCGGCAGCGTCGAAGCAATCGGAGAGCGCCGCTGCGCCGCCCACCGACCCCACCATAACCTGATACCAGCAACCCGGAAACAGCATGCGAACTCATTACTGCGGACAAGTCAATTCACAGCTCATCGGCCAGGAAGTGAGGCTTTGCGGCTGGGCGCACCGGCGGCGGGACCACGGTGGCGTCATCTTCGTCGACCTGCGCGACCGCGAGGGTCTGGCCCAGATTGTCTGCGATCCGGATCGTCCGGAAATGTTTGCGATCGCCGAAGCGGTGCGCAACGAGTTCTGCCTGCGCATTACGGGCAAGGTCCGCGCTCGTCCGGAAGGAACCGTGAACGCCAACATCGCCAGCGGGGAAGTCGAGATCCTCTGTCACGCGATGGAGATCCTCAACGCTTCGGCGACCCCACCATTTCAGCTGGACGAAGAGAACCTGTCGGAAAGTATTCGCCTGGAGCACCGGGTAATCGACCTGCGCCGTCCGCAGATGCAGAAGAACATGCGCCTGCGCTACCAGACGGCACGCGCCTTTCGCCGCTTCCTCGACGACGCCGGCTTCATGGACATCGAAACGCCGATGCTCACCAAGAGCACCCCGGAAGGGGCGCGCGACTATCTGGTGCCGTCACGCGTTCACCCGGGGCAGTTCTTCGCTTTGCCACAGTCGCCGCAACTGTTCAAGCAACTGCTGATGGTCGCCGGCTTCGACCGCTACTATCAGATCGTCAAGTGCTTTCGCGACGAGGACCTGCGTGCCGACCGCCAGCCGGAGTTCACCCAGGTCGATATCGAGACTTCGTTCATGGCCGAAGGGGAAATTGTCACCCTCATGGAGGACCTGATCCGGGCGGTATTCCGCGAGGTAATGGCCGTCGAACTGCCGATCCCGTTTCCCCGCCTGAGCTACGGCGAGGCGATGGATCGCTACGGGTCGGACAAGCCGGATCTTCGCGTCGATCTCGAACTGGTCGAGGTCGCCGACGTACTCAAGGACGTTTCCTTCAAGGTCTTTGCCGGCGTCGCCAACAATCCGGGCGGTCGCATTGCTGCCCTGCGCGTACCCGGTGGCGCCAATCTGACGCGTGGCGAGATCGACGCCTATACCCAGTTCGTCGGCATCTACGGCGCGCGCGGGCTGGCCTACATCAAGGTCAATGATGTCACGCAGCTCAACGAGACCGGCCTGCAATCACCGATCGTCAAGAACCTGCATGCCGCTGCGCTGCAGGCCATCGTCGAGCGCACCGGTGCGCAGTCCGGCGATCTGATTTTCTTCGGGGCCGACAAGCGCAAAGTGGTCAATGACGCGCTGGGTGCCCTGCGCGTCAGAATTGGTCACGAAAAAGGCTTTTTGAACGGCAATCCCTGGGAGCCGGTGTGGATTGTGGACTTCCCGATGTTCGACTTCGACGAGACCGAGCGACGCTGGACCGCCTGCCACCATCCCTTCACCAGCCCCAAGGACGGTCACCTGGATCTGCTGCAGAGCGATCCCGGCAGCTGCCTGGCGAAAGCCTACGACCTGGCGCTGAACGGTTCCGAACTGGGCGGCGGCTCGGTGCGTATCCACCAGTCCGAGGTACAGGAGAAAGTCTTCAAGGTGCTCGGGATCAGCGACGACGAAGCGAAACTCAAGTTCGGCTTCCTGCTCGACGCACTAAAGTACGGTGCGCCACCGCATGGCGGCCTGGCCTTCGGCCTTGACCGCATCGTCGCCATGATGGCCGGCACCGAGTCGATCCGCGACGTGATCGCTTTTCCGAAAACGCAGCGCGCGCAGTGTCTGCTCACCGACGCGCCGAACAGTGTGGACGAGAAACAGCTGCGCGAACTGCATATTCGCCTGCGCCAGAAAGTCGACACGCAGGTCGAGGTCGGCAAGTGCTAGCAAGCGTGCCCGGCGCCGCTGCTTACCACCGCCAGCTGCTCAGCGCGGCGCTGCTCGCGCTGCTGGCACTGCTCGCTTTCTTCGGCCCGAGCGCTGCCGCACTGGCACGCGAGAGCGCGACCCTGCAGCGGATCGCGCTGGCCGAGCTGCCTGCCGAAGCGCAGCAAACCCTGCATCTGATCAAGCAAGGTGGACCCTTCCCATATGCGCACAAGGACGGCAGTGTCTTCGGCAATTTCGAGAAACGCCTCCCCCTGCAACGACGCGCTTATTACCGAGAGTACACCGTCCCGACGCCAGGCCGCCGCGACCGGGGAGCGCGACGGATTGTCGCCGGCGAGGGGAGCGGCGGGAATGTCGCCACCTCCGGCGAGTACTACTACACCGCTGATCACTACCGCAGCTTCCGCCGCATCGACGAATAGTTGGCAGCCCCCATGACTCAGAAGAATCTGCAAGCCCTGTTGGAGGATTCACGCCAGGCCGGCGTCTACCGTCTACCGCACGGTGATCGTCGGGCCCTCAGAGAAGCGGCCGAGGCCGCCGGCTTTGCCTGTTTCGATGCGGATCTCGGCGACTCCGACCAGATCCAGCAAGTACTCGCCCGGCTCGGCCGGCAGCTCGGCTTCCCCGAGTGGTACGGCAACAACTTCGACGCCCTGAAAGATTGCCTGAGCGATATTTCGTGGCGCGAAGAAGCCGGCTACCTGCTGATCCTCTCCAGGGCCGAGGCTCTGCAGCTTGCGGACGCCCCTGCTTTCCGCACGCTCAACCAGGTTTTCGCCGCAGTAATCGACGAATGGCGTTCGCAAGACGTCCCGATGTGGGTTTTCTACGACCTCCAGGCTGACGGATTGGCGACGCTTGCGACCCTGGAATGACCGCCTACAAGCGACCGGTGTCGGTCCTGGTCGTGATCCATACCCCGCAACTGCAGGTGCTGCTGCTTGAGCGTGCCGCCCATGCCGGCTACTGGCAGTCGGTCACCGGCAGCCAGGAAGCGGGCGAAACGCTGCTCGACACGGCGCGGCGTGAACTGGCCGAAGAGACCGGCATCCACGCCTCTCCAGGCGAGTTACAGGACTGGCAGCTAAGTCACTGCTACGAGATATTTGCCGAGTGGCGCCATCGTTACGCACCCGGCGTGCGGCACAACACCGAACACGTCTTCTCCTTGCAGCTACCTGCCGTGCAGGCGGTCACCATTGCTCCCGCGGAGCATCGCGACTACTGCTGGTTGCCTTGGCGCGAAGCAGCTGCAAGCTGCTTTTCCTGGAGCAACCGCGACGCGCTGCTCATGCTCCCGGAGAGGGCTTTTCTGGCGGAGCGCTGAAACGCTGCGCCAGACAGCTCGGGCAATAGCAACGGCTGCCGGCGTCCGGCGTGAAGGGAGGCGGCGCATAGTCCGCACGGCCTGGCTTCTGCATGCACCAGCAAGTCGTCAGGCCAGCCTCCACACCACAGACGAAGGTGCGACCGCAATCCGGGCAAGTGCTCTCTGGCAGGTTTTCAGGGACTTTCGACATCGACGCGTTCCTCGCTCTCCAGATTCATTCTCATTGGCGTGCGGCTCATTCTTGCTGCCTATTTCTTGACCGCGTCACGGACGATGCGCGCGAACACCGGATCCCGCTCGCGAGCCAAGCGGTCCAAGTCGGCGCTCCGCGTAATCATTGCGAAAGATCATCAGCACCGCGTTACCGGCTAAGCTGCCGCGCCGCCGGCTTGGGCCAAGCCCGAGGCGGCAAGCGGCACGGCCAACCGGTGTCGGATAACGCTCAACGGTGAGCGGTCGATCATGCCTTGCTGCTGGAACGACGACTGGCCAGGCGAAGTCTGACATCAGAAGCCGGCTGCGGAGCAGTGTGGCGCCGAAAAAAGAGCTCTCAAAAAGCTGTAAGTATCTGCCTGCATGGGGCGACCAAGCGCTATCAAGACCTGTCCGCTGCTTACCGACGCGGTGTTGAGCGCCGCGAGAACTGACGCAAAAAGAGGAGAACGGTGATGAACCCGAAAGCGAAACCACTTGCTTTGGCCATTGCTCTTGCCGGCGGCTTGGCACTGCCCATGGCCACGTCCTACGCGGCGGCCAACGCCTGCGCGACAACAAACCCTTGTGCTGCAAAGAAATAGCGGATGTTCCGCTAGATTGTGTAACTAAAACCTACCAAAGGAGACCGCTCATGAACACGAAAACCCTGAAGCTTGCGCTCGGCACCGCCGCTCTTGCTCTCGCCGTTCCTTTCGCGCACGCGGCCAATCCGTGCGCCGCGAAGAACCCCTGCGCGGCGAAGAACCCCTGTGCCGCAAAATCCGCACCGACCAAGATGGCCAATCCGTGCGCGGCAAAGGCGGCAAACCCCTGCGCTGCGAAAAATCCGTGCGCTGCGAAAAATCCCTGTGCTGCCAAGAACCCTTGCGCAGCCAAGAAGATGTGATGAGCATCGCCTGAGCATGTTCACTTCAGCAGTTGAAACGGGAAGGGTGCTGTTGGCTCTTCCCGTTTTGCTGTTCGCTCTTGCTGCTTGCAACAGGGGCGAGACGGTCGTACCACCAGCCCTCGCCGAGAGCTCGCCGCTGACAGAACCCGTGGACGCGGCAGGCGCGTTTCTCGACCGCCACTGGGCGCGCCCACTCGCCGCGCAGGGTGAGCCCCCCAAGCACTTCAGCCCGCTTGAAGCCTCACTAGTACCCGCCGATTGCGGTAGCTGTCATCCTGAGCAATACCGTGACTGGCAGACAAGCTTGCACGCCCACGCCATGGGGCCCGGCCTGATGGGGCAGTTGCTCGCCATGGACCCAGGCGCACGCGATGAACATCAGGACTGCATCCGCTGCCACGCTCCGCTGGCGGAACAGGCCGACGCCCTGCTTGCTGAGCTCGCGGCAACCGAACAGGCGTCAGCAAGCGGCGCCCCCTTGCCAGCCGCCGCGTCTGTGCACCAGCAGGGGGTGATCTGTGCCGCCTGTCACGTTCGGGCGCATCAGCGCTCGGGCCCGCCACGGCGCGACGGGAGCGCACCCGACGCCGCACAGAACGCCGCTTTGCCGCATGCCGGCTTCGTCGCCACCGGCGCTTTCGAGGATGCGCGCTTCTGCTCTGCCTGCCACCAGTTCCAGCCGGACGAATACGCCCTGAACGGGAAACTGCTGGAGAACACCTACGAGGAATGGAAGGCATCGCGACATGCCCGAGAAGGCCGCAGCTGCCAATCCTGCCACATGCCCGAACGCCGACACCTGTGGCGGGGAATTCACGATCCGGAAATGGTCCGGGCTGCCGTCGCCTTTTCGGTGGACAGCGGGGAGTGGGTTAACAACGCCATCCGCGCAGCGCTGAACATACGCAATACCGGCGCCGGCCATTACTTGCCGACCTATGTGACACCCAGACTGGTCGCCGAGATCGAGCAGCTCGACAGCGAGGGTCGCAGTTTGCCGGGAACCCGCGTCGAGCAGCTCATTCAACGGCAGGTCCCTGTCGATCTCGGCAGTGAGATCGCCGACACGCGCCTGCCGCCGGACGGCGAGCTCCGCTTGGTGTACCAGCGCCCAGCGCATCGCTCCGCAGTCGCACTTGCCTACCGTCTGCGCGTCGAACCTGACGAGTTCTACGCCCGTTTCTACCGTGCGCTGCTTGCCGATGGCGGCGCAGGAAAAGGCCAGGAGCTGATTGCATTGGCCCTCAAGCAAGCCGAATCGTCTGCGTTTCTGGCCTTTGACGAGCGGCGAGAGCTCCCGCAACGATGAATCTGGCCAACGCAGGCGCCGGGTGCCCACGGGCGCACCCACAAGCGGCTTGCGCTTTTTGAGTGGTCCACGGTTCGCGGCATGACCCGACCGTTCTTGAGGAGAATCACCATGATCACCGCAAACAAGTTCTTCGTGAGCCTCTTGCTCGCCGCCCCTTGTGCCCTCGGCAATGCCTTGGCTGCCGAGCCGCCAGCAGCCATCGTCGAGCTGACGCAGCTCCCCTGCCAATTCCTGGAGAGCGAGCAGGGCAACGACCACGGCTACCGCAGCAGCAACATCAAGGACTGCGAGGCGATCAATGCCCAGTCTGGCGCCAGCCGCGTCGAGCAAGCGAAAGTCCTGAAACTCAAAGCGGGGAAGACGATTTTTCGCGTCACCAACAGGAATGTTCCCTACGAGCTCGGCTTCTGGTTGCGCGGCGAAGGCCTCACCGGGCGGGTGACGCTGCCCAGCGTCTCCGGCGGAGGCCTGATTGCCGGCAAGACGCAGGACTACGTCATCGATCTTGAGCCCGGCGAGTACGTCTATTCGTGCCCCTTGAACCCGACGCCCGACTATAAGCTGGTGGTGAACTGACGAACCGAGGAACGATGCCGAGCGGTCGTGCTTGCCGCCGCCCTTGACCCGAGGTCAGGCAGCCCGACTCCTGGCCGGTACTTTCGTGACCATCGCTCGTCGTCGTTCCGGGAAAGCGGGTCCGTGCTCCACCGCCGCAGATGCGGACGAACTTTCTCTGCCCTTAGCACTCTCAGGCTACGAGTGCTAAAATGGCATTGGTGAGAATAAACAGCAAGGAGGAATCCATCCAAATGACGCAAGCTTTGGCTTTACCCACGATCTCCGCGGTCGGCAGCATTGACGCGTATATCCAGGCGGCCAGACAAGTTCCGATGCTGACCGAAGAGCAGGAGTTCGGTCTGGCGACCCGCTTTCGCGAAGAAAGCGATCTCGACGCTGCACGGCAGTTGGTGCTTTCGCACCTTCGTCTGGTGATTTCCGTTTCGCGCGGCTACCTGGGTTACGGGCTGCCGCATGCGGATTTGATCCAGGAGGGCAATATCGGGCTGATGAAAGCCGTCAAACGTTTTGATCCGGGGCGCGGCGTTCGCCTGGTTTCGTTTGCCATCCACTGGATAAAGGCGGAGATTCACGAATACGTCCTGAAGAACTGGCGAATGGTGAAACTGGCCACGACCAAGGCGCAGCGCAAACTGTTTTTCAACCTGCGCAGCATGAAAACCAATCGTGACGCGCTCGGCCCGGTTCAAGTCGCCGACATCGCCCAGCGCCTGAACGTCAAGGCCGACGAGGTGATGGAGATGGACACGCGCCTGTCGGGCAACGATACCGCCTTCGACGCGCAGGCTGACGATGACGAGGCCTTCGTGCCCGCCGCCTATCTGGCTGACAACTCCGCCGAACCGGTACATGTCCTCGAAGGTCGTGCCCGCGACCGACTGCACAGCGAAGGTATCCAGGATGCCTTGGACAGTCTCGACGCGCGTAGCCGCAGGATCGTCGAAGCGCGTTGGCTGACGGAAGAAAACCCGGCAACCTTGCACGATCTCGCGGGCGAGTTCTCGGTTTCCGCCGAGCGGATTCGCCAGATCGAAGTCAAGGCGATGCAGAAAATGCGCGCCAATCTGGCGCCACTGGTGGCCAACACCTGAGATTGAGCGAGGTCACGGCCACAGGTGCAACCGCCTCGCGAAGAAAAGCCGGCATCGCCGGCTTTTCTCGTACGTGCGCCCAACATCCTCCGAAACCTTAGTCGACGCTAGCCAATTTGCCCGGCGAGCACCTCTGCCCCGCCGTTGGTAGATCCGCCAACAAACGGCGCGCCTCGGCAACGACGCTCGCCACGTTGATGGAGAAGAACGCGTAGAGATCGGCGGCCGGCGCCGACTCGCCGAAGCGGTCGATGCCAATCACGGCGCCCTTGCTGCCCACATACTTCCACCACAAATCAGGATGCCCGGCCTCGATGGCGATGGCCGGTAGCGATGGCGGCAGCACTGCCTGGCGGTAGGCCAGAGGCTGCAGATCGAAGCGCCGCGTACAGGGCATCGAGACCACGCAGGCGACGATTCCTTCGTCTTTGAGCACCGCCTGCGCGGCAAGGGCGATGCTCAGTTCGGAACCGGTAGCGATCAAGAGCAGGCTCGCCACGGCACTTTCGACCGCACCGATGACATAGCCACCACGCTTGATTGCGGAGATCTGCGCGCCAGTCCGCGGCAGCGCTGGCAGATTCTGCCGGGAGAGCAGGAAACACGAGGGACCGTCATTACGTTCCAGTGCGGCACTCCAGGCCACGGCGGTCTCGACGGCGTCACTCGGCCGCCACACGTCGAGCCCCGGAATCAAGCGCAGCGATGCCGCGTGCTCGATTGGCTGGTGGGTCGGACCATCCTCGCCAAGACCGATCGAATCGTGCGTGAAGACCATCAACTGGCGCAGCTTCATCAGCGCCGCGAGACGAATCGCATTGCGTGCGTAATCCGAAAACACCAGGAAGGTCGCGGTATACGGAATGAAGCCGCCGTGCAGCGCGATGCCGTTGGCGATCGCCGTCATGCCGAACTCGCGCACCCCGTAGTTGACGTAGTTGCCGGCCGCTTCCCGATTGACCGGACGGCTGCCGCTCCAATTGGTGAGATTCGAGCCGGTCAGGTCGGCCGAGCCGCCAAGCAGCTCGGGCAGTACCGGGCCCAGCGCTTCGATGACATTCTGCGAAGCCTTGCGCGTGGCGACGGCGCCAGTCGCTGCCGAGCACTGCTCGAGCAGCGCGGCGACGCGCGCGCTCCAGTCGGCAGGCAGCTCTCCCCGCATGCGCCGCTCGAACTCGGCTGCCAGCTCGGGATAGGCGGCGCGATAGGCGGAAAAACGCGCATCCCACTCGTTTTCGGCGGCACTTCCGGAAGGGCGAGCGTCCCAGCCGGCACGGACATCGCCGGGAATCTCGAAAGGACCGAACGGCCATTCGAGAAGGCGACGCGTGTCAGCGATCTCGGCAGCTCCCAGCGGGGCGCCGTGCACCTCGTGCGTACCGCCTTTGTTCGGTGAGCCAAAACCGATCATGGTCTTGCAGCAGATCAGCGTCGGCCGCCCGGTTTGGGTCTTGGCCATGCGGATTGCCGCCTCGATCGAATCGGCGTCGTGGCCGTCGCAATGGGGCACGACACGCCAACCGTAAGCCTCGAAACGCTGCGGCGTGTCGTCAGCAAACCACGGCTGGACGCGGCCATCGATCGAAATGTCGTTATCGTCGTAAAAAGCGATCAACCGGGACAGCGACAAGCGTCCGGCCAGCGAGCACGCTTCGTGCGAAACACCTTCCATCAAGCAACCGTCGCCGATGAAAGCATAGGTGTAATGGTCGACGATCTTGTGCCCCGGACGGTTGAAGGTCTCGCCCAGCAGACGCTCCGCAAGCGCCATGCCGACAGCGTTGGCCAGCCCCTGCCCGAGCGGCCCGGTGGTCGTTTCGACGCCGGCGGTGATCCCGAACTCGGGGTGACCCGGCGTCTTCGAGTGCAGCTGCCGAAAGCGCCGCAGCTCTTCGATCGGCAGATCGTAGCCGCTCAAATGCAGCAGCCCGTAGAGCAACATCGAGCCATGCCCGTTGGAAAGCACGAAACGGTCGCGATCGGCCCAGCGCGGATTGGCCGGATTGTGCTTGAGGTGATGGCGCCAAAGCACCTCGGCGATATCGGCCATGCCCATTGGCATTCCCGGGTGCCCCGAGTTCGCCGCCTGCACGGCGTCGATGGCGAGGAAGCGCAGGGCGTTGGCACAGCGGCGGCGTAACTTGCGGAATGCGGTGGGCACGGAAGACTCCTTCAATTAATGCCAAAGTCGCGCAAGCGACTCAGGAAGCGCCCTGCTCGCCTTGCGCGAGAGGGGTCGGGTGGAGACGAGGAATTCTGGGCGCGCGCGCCCCACCGGTCGAACGATTCCGGCGCGCAGGCCGGAACGCGCACTGCAGGTGAGTGGAAAACGGTCATGAGCTTGATGACCATCGCACCAGCGCTGGCGTTCACTCTCGCCGCGTACGGCGCTTCTTGTCCATCAACTGCATGATCATCGGCGTGAAAATGATCTGCATCGCCAGCCCCATCTTTCCGCCCGGGCAGACGATGATGTTCGGACGCGACATGAAGGAACCATTCAGCATGCTAAGGAGGTAGGGAAAATCAATGCCCTGTGGGTTCGCGAAACGAATAACCAGCATGCTCTCGTCGGCCAGAGGAATGTCCTGGGCAATGAACGGATTCGAGGTATCGACCGTCGGCACACGCTGGAAATTGACGTGCGTCTTGGAAAACTGCGGGCAGATGTAGTTGATGTACTCGGGCATCCGCCGCAGGATGGTATCGACCACCGCTTCGGTCGAGTAACCGCGCTGCGCCTTGTCGCGGTGCAGCTTCTGGATCCATTCGAGGTTGATGATCGGGACGACGCCGACGCACAGGTCGACATGCCGCCCGACATCGATCGTGTCGGTACTCGCGGCACCGTGCAGACCTTCGTAGAACAGGAGGTCAGTCGCCACCGGAAGGTCACTCCAGGCGGTGAAGGTTCCCGGAGGCGAGCCGTAGCGCTCGGCTTCGAGATCGTCATGCACATAGTGGCGACTCTTGCCACCACCGCTTTCGCCGTATTCACGGAACAGGCCTTCGAGTTCAGCGAGCAGATTGGCCTCGGCGCCGAAGTGACTGAAATGGTGGTCACCAGCAAGCGCTTTCTCGGCAATCTTCTCGCGCATCTCGAAGCGATCGTAGCGATGAAAGCTGTCGCCCTCGATGATCGCCGCGTTCAGCCGCTCGCGTCGAAAAATATGCTGGAAAGCCTTGGTCACCGACGTAGTGCCGGCACCTGAGGACCCGGTAACCGCGATGATGGGGTTCTTGATCGACATTGGCGTTGTCTCCCTCTACTGAAAGTGAATAGCTTGGCCGCGCGGCTTAATCGGCCCGAAAAAGGGTGCGCGTCGAGAACAGCGGCGAGGTGAAAGGCTGGTCTTCGCCAGTCTCGTGCTCGCGGTGGTAACGTTCGATACGTTCGACCTCGGCGCGCGAACCAATAATCACCGGCACACGCTCGTGCAGACTGCTCGGCTGCACGTCGAGGATGCGCTCGCTGCCGGTTGACGCCAGGCCACCAGCCTGGGCAACAATCATTGCCATCGGATTGGCTTCGTACATCAGCCGCAGCCTGCCGGGTCTGGACAGATCCTTGCTGTCGCGCGGGTACAGGAAAACGCCGCCGCGCATCAGGATGCGATGAATTTCGGCGACCATCGACGCCACCCAGCGCATATTAAAGTCCTTGCCGCGAACACCACTCTGACCGGCCAGGCACTCGCTGACGTAGCGCTGCACGGGCGGCTCCCAGAAACGCTCGTTGGACGCATTGATCGCGAACTCACGGGTTTCCGGGGAAATCACCAGATTTGGGTGGGTAAGCAGGAACTCACCGATGTTGCGATCGAGCGTAAAGCCGTGCGTACCGTTGCCGACGGTAAGTACGAGCATCGTTGATGGCCCGTAGAGGGCATAGCCGGCTGCGACCTGCTGCGAGCCAGGCTGCAGAAAATCGACCGCAGTCGGCACGCCGCCACTACAATTCTCGGGGCAGCGCAAGACGGAAAATATGCTGCCCACAGACAGGTTGACGTCAATGTTCGAAGAGCCGTCGAGTGGGTCGAAAACCAGCAGATATTCGCCGCGCGGAATTTCGGGGGGAATCGGAAAGATGTCTTCCATCTCCTCGGAAGCCATTGCCGCCAGATGGCCACCCCACTCGCAATGGCGGAGGAAGGCCTGGTTGGCCAGGACGTCGAGCTTCTTCTGCCCTTCGCCCTGGATATTTTCGCTGCCGGCATCACCAAGCAGGTCGGCCAGCGAACCACGCGAGACACCTTGGGCAATGGCTTTGCAGGAACGGACGATGTCGCTCATGAGCATCGAAAAATCGCCGACCAACGCCGGATTGCGGCGCTGTTCTTCGATCAGGAACTTGGTGACGTTGGTACGTCCGCATAGCATGGCGGCACTCCAAAAGATGAAATTCGTGCGAGTCGAACAGGAATGCTCCTGATTCTAGCTGCCTGATCGAAAAACTCTAGTTAAAGCTACTGTCTGTTTTGGCAAATAAATACTAACCAATGAGAAACGCCACAATCCGTCAGCTGCAGATTTTCTCGGTCGCCGCCAGCCATCTTTCGTTTGCGCGGGCGGCAGAAAGTTTGCACCTGACGCACGCCGCCATCTCGCTGCAGATCAAGCAATTGGAGGAGGTCTGCGGGACGCTGCTCTTTGAACGAATCGGCAAACGCGTCTTTCTTACCGAAGCGGGCGAGACCCTGCTCGAACACGCACGCCGGATCCTGCAGTCCCTGAAAGAAGCCGACGAGGCACTGCTGGCGCTGAAGGGACTGAAGGGTGGGCGCATCGGGGTCGCCGTGGTCAGTACCGCCGAATACTTCGCGCCGGGACTGCTGGCGCAGTTTCGCAAGACGCACGCCGACGTCCGTATCCGCCTGCTGATCGACAACCGCGACACGGTGTATCGCCTGCTCGCCAGCAACGAGGTGGACCTGGCGATCATGGGCCGGCCGCCACCGTCCCTCGACGCCACGGCGGTGGCCTTTGCCCCGCACCCGCTGGTGATCGTTGCCGGCAGTGACCACCCCCTGGCCCGGCGGCCTAGCCTTTCCGTCGAAGATCTGGCCAGCGAAATGCTGATCGTTCGCGAGGCCGGATCGGGCACACGCTCGGCGATGGAAGAGTTCTTTCAGGAACGTTCGATCAAGCCACGCATCGGCATGGAGATGGGCAGCAATGAAGCCATCAAGCAGGCGGTTATCGCTGGACTGGGGATCAGCTTCATTTCCCAGCACACGCTCGGACTTGAACTCAGCGCGGGGCGCCTGAGCATCCTGAAAGTCGAGGGAACACCGGTGATGCGCCGCTGGCACCTCGTCCGCCACAAGAGCAAGCACCTGACGCCGGCGCTGGCTGCTTTCTGGGACTTCGTGCTGGAATTCGCGCCACCCTTTCTGCGCAAGCTAGTGTGAAAGTCGCGCAAGCGACGCACGCGGCACCCTTCTCGCCTTGTGGCAGAAGGTGCAGGAGACGAGGGGGGGTTGACGGTCATGAGCGTTGGTCTGACGGCTCGCTCGACCCGACAATCGGCGAGACGCATAGCCGCTCGGCCTGTGACCAGTCAGGCGCTAAGCGCCACGTGCATCAGCGAAGCCGGTGCGGGCAGTTGCCGGCATTGGCGGGCGCGACGGCTGCACGCGCCGCAGCGGAAAAACGATCCGCGCAATACAGCCGCACGCTGTGTCATCGCTCGTGCCACCGGTCTTTGGCCGCAGGCTGGCCGCGGCGTGATGAACCTCGGCAATCTCGCGAACGATGGCCAGGCCAAGGCCGCTCCCTTCGCCATCGCTACCGTCGGCCCGGTAAAAGCGGTCGAACACCTTGTGCGAATCGTCGTCGGAAATACCGCTGCCACTGTCCTCGATTTCGAGCAGCGCGAAATCGCCCTGTCCAAAAACCCGTGCCGTGACGCGCCCGTCGGCGGGCGTATAGCGCAGTGCATTGTCGAGCAGATTATTGATCATCTCGCGCAAGAGAAAGGCATTACCGACGATCGGCACCGCACCCGCCGGCTCGTAGCCAAGATCGATGCGCTTGTCGAGCGCCTGCACGACCCAGGATTCAACGATTTCGCGCAGCAACGGTTCGAGGTCGAGCGGCAGCAGCGTCTGCTGCGAGTGACCACTCGCCTCGGCACGTGCCAGCGCCAGCAACTGGTCGACCAGGTGCGAGGCACGGTCGACGCCGGTGAGAATCTGGCTCAGCGCGTGCCGCAGCTCGCCCGGGTCACGCTCGCCCATGGCCAGCTGCGCTTGCGTTTTCAGGCCGGTCAGCGGTGTGCGCATCTGGTGCGCAGCGTTGGCAATGAAACGGCGCTGGGCGTCTACGTTATTCTGCATCCGCGCCAGCATCGAATTGAACGCTTCGGTCAGCGGGCGCAGCTCCTCGGGAACGCGGCTCAGCGAAATGGGCGAGAGATCCGCTTCGCGACGCGCTTCGATGCGCCTGCGCAAGCGGGTCAGAGGGCGCAAGCCCTGCGACAGCCCGAACCAAACCAGGACCACCGCCAGGGGAATGATCACGAACTGCGGCAGGATTACGCTGGCGATGATCTTGTTCGCCAACTGCGAGCGCTTTTCCGTCGTTTCGGCGACTTCGATCAGCACCCGCGGCGGCGTCGATTCGGCGCCGGCGAAGAGAGTCATGTAGGCCACGCGCAGCGTTTGGCCGCCAAACTCGTCATCGCGAAAATGCACCTCGCCGGGCTCCTGGTTCTCCAGGCTGATGGGCAAGGCTGGCACGGGCAGTTCGGCGTCGCCGACAAGCAGCTCGCCGTCACCATCGAGCAAATGGAAATAGACGTTGTCGATCTCGTCGGAACGTAGAAAGAGCTGTGCGACAGCCGGCATCGCCAGCTGCGCACGCCCGTCGTCGAAAGTGATCTGCCGAGATATCGCCGTGACATGCTCGCGCAGCGACTGATCGTAAGGGAAACTGGCGACACTGTTGGCAAAGTAGTGGGTGAAAGCGATGCTGATCGGCCACACAAAGAGCAAGGGTGCCAGCATCCAGTCCAGGATCTCGCCGAACAGCGAGCGTTGGACGTCAGGGTCGCGTTTCTTCCGCAGGTTTCTCAAGATAGTATCCGAGGCCACGTACGGTCGTGATATTGACACCGGTCGCTTCGAGCTTCTTGCGCAAGCGATGGATATAGACCTCGATGGCGTTGTGGCTCACTTCTTCGCCCCAGCCACAGAGATGATCGACCAGTTGGTCCTTGCTGACCAGCCGCTTGGCGCGCGACAGGAGAATCTCCAGCAAACCGAGCTCGCGGGCGGAAAGGTCAAGCATCTCGCCATTGACCATCGCGCAGCGGTCGGTCTGGTCAAAGGTCAGCAAGCCGCAATGAATGAGCCGCGCCGTACCCGAGGAGCGACGGCTCAGCGCGCGCACGCGGGCTTCGAGTTCAGGCAGCTCGAAGGGCTTGGCCATGTAGTCGTCAGCCCCCAGATCAAGCCCTTTGACGCGGTCATCGATGCCGTCCAGCGCGGTCAGGATCAACACCGGGGTGCTCGATTGGCGAGCGCGCAAGCGCCGCAGCACGTCCAGACCGGGCAACCTTGGCAGGCCCAGATCGAGAATCACCAGATCGTAGACATTGGTCATCAAGGCCGTATCGGCATCGAGGCCCGTGTAGGCGCAGTCGACAGCGTAGCCTGCCTTGCGCAGCGAGCGGCAAAGGCCATCGGCAATGATTCTGTCGTCTTCAGCAAGAAGAATGCGCATCGCTCTCGGCTCGTGGCTGGGCGCACGTAAGCTGTCTGTAAGCCCCCGCCTTTAGGCTACGCACGCTGTTCTCCATTTCATGGTCTGGGAGTTCTGGCTATCGCCGGAACTTGGGGGGTAGCCGGCGATGCGACGATGCGCCGGGTACTCCCCGCCATTTTTTTGCAGGCCTTGCCGCAGCACCGCGGCCACCGTCGTGGAACCTGCGGTCGGTCCGGGGTGCGTTGCGGCCCCGCTATCCATGCGAGTGTAACAAAAAACCTTCCCCTGTCGTCGCGGACTACGTTCCGCGAGCCATGCCGGACGGCGTAGCGGGCGCTCGCATCGCCGGCACCCGCCAGGCAGGTCGCTGCGGCAACGCTTACCTGGCCGCCGGCGGCCAAACCCCGCCTTGTTCGCCGGCCCCCTTGAGCCAGGCCTGTGCCAGGTTCACCCAGTAGCTGATGCCGAGCGCCAGGACATCGTCGTTGAAGTCGTAGTGGGGATTGTGCAGGGTGCAGCCGCCGCTACCCGGCCCGTTGCCCAGCCAGACATAGCAACCCGGCTTCTCGGACAGCATGTAGGCGAAGTCTTCGGCGCCCATCGACGGTAGTTCGCCCACGCGCAGTTTTTCGGCGCCGAACAAATCCCGCACCACGTGACGACAGACTTCGCTTTCGGCAGCGCTATTGACCGTTGCTGGATAGCGATGGTCGAAGCGCACCGAGATCTGGGCACCGAAAGCAGCGCCGATGCCGTTGCACAGACGCTCGACGGCGCGCTCGACCAGCGCCTGCGTTTCGCCGTTGAAGCTGCGGATCGTGCCACGCAGGACGGCGTCGTCAGGAATGATGTTCCAGGCTTCACCGCCGTGCACCTGGGTAACGCTGACGACGGCCGATTCGCAGGGGTGGACGTTGCGCGCCACGACGGTCTGCAGGGCCAGCACCAGCTGGCTGCTGACCACCAGGGTATCGACCCCCTGATGCGGCATCGCGGCATGGCAACCATGGCCGCGCACCCAGATCTCGAAGGCGCAGGTCCCGGCCATCACCGGCCCCGGCATCACCGCCATTTCCCCGACCGGGATCCCGGGCCAATTGTGCAGGCCAAACACCGCGTCCATCGGAAACTTCTCGAACAGGCCGTCGGCAATCATCACTGCCGCTCCCCCTTCCGATTCCTCCGCAGGCTGAAAAATGAAATGCACGCTGCCATCGAGATCGAGCGCGTCCACATGCTCGGCCATGTAGCGAGCGGCGCCGAGCAGCATTGCCGTATGGCCGTCGTGACCGCAGGCATGCATCAGGCCCGCGCTGGTCGAGCGGTGGGGAAAGTCGTTCTTCTCCAGCAACGGCAAGGCATCCATGTCGGCGCGCAGGCCAATCGCCCGCGCGCTGCTGCCTCTGCGCAGGGTCGCGACGATGCCCGTCGTTGCCAGACCGCGATGCACCAACAGCCCGTAGCTGCTCAACTCACGCGCCACCAGATCGGCAGTACGCAGTTCCTTGAAGGCAAGCTCCGGGTGGGCGTGAATGTCGCGCCGAATGGCCGCTATCTCGCCGAGAAAAGAAATATCAAGAAGAGTCATGAGCCTGGCCTGACAAATTGGAGCATTCAGTGTATGCCAGAGCGACTTGCTCGTGGCGGCGCGCACCGCTATCCTTGCTCACATGCATCTCGTTCTCATTAGTGGCCTCTCCGGTTCTGGAAAATCAATCGCCCTCAAAGTACTGGAGGACGCCGACTACTATTGTGTGGACAACCTGCCCTCACAGTTGTTGCCGCAGCTGGTCGAGCAACTGGATCAGCAGGGCTATCACAAGGTCGGAGTAGTCATCGACAGTCGCGGCGGCGACAGCGTCGCCAAGCTGCCGCCGCAACTCGACGCGCTGCGCGCCCGCGATCTCGAGCTGCAGCTGCTATTTCTCGACGCCCAGGACGACACGCTGGTCAAACGCTACTCCGAAACGCGGCGGCGGCATCCGCTGGCCAGCGATCGACTGACCCTCATCGAAGCGATCGCCGAAGAACGTGTTCATCTGGCCGGCCTGTCCGCCATCGCCCACCACATGGACACCAGCGTCCTCAAGCCCAGCTCGCTGCGCGAGTGGGTGCGCCAGTTCATCGCCACCGCCGAGCTCGAGGAAGCCAGCCACGGACTGGCCCTACTGTTCGAATCCTTCGGCTTCAAGAACGGCATCCCGCTCGACGCCGACCTGGTTTTCGACGTCCGCTGCCTGCCCAATCCCTACTACGAAGCCAGCCTGCGCGCCTTGACCGGCCGTGACGTGCCGGTCATTTCCTTTCTCGAAGCAGAACCCGAAGTCCTGCGCATGCGCCAGGATATCGCCGGCTTCGTTCGCGCCTGGCTGCCCGCATACGTTCGCGACAGTCGCAATTACCTGACCGTGGCCATCGGCTGCACCGGTGGGCAACACCGCTCGGTCTACCTCGCCGAACGTCTGGGGCGCGAGTTCCGCAGCAGTGCCCGGGTGCTGGTTCGTCACCGCGAATTGCCGCCACCGCCGATGGCCGCGCTCGACATCCCGTAATGCACTGGCTCGGGCTGCTCAAGTCCGGTGACTGGCTGGTTGTGGCACTGGGCCTGGCCTTCTGTGCCACCGCTTTCCCGCTGGCCTGGCAGGCAGGCGTTGCTGAAAAAGCCATCGTCCGGCGAGGCGGAGAAATCTTCTCGGAACTCGAACTCGCGCGCAATCGCCGCATCGAAGTCCCCGGTCCGCTGGGCCTCACCACGGTGGTGGTCGAGCAGCGTCGCGTACGCGTCGCTGCGGATCCTGGCCTGCGTCAGTACTGCGTTCGCCAGGGCTGGCTGTCGCGCCCGGGCGAGATCGCCATCTGCGCTCCCAACCAGGTCAGCGTCGAAGTGCGGGGAAGCAGGCAGACTTACGATTCGCTCGCTTACTGAATCCGGCCCGGCAAGAGCGCCTGTTCGTAACGGAAGCCCGCTTTAAGAACGAAGGATCCGCGTTATAATGGCAAGCCTAATCCGAGGGGCGCTGCAGGGCTGTCACTAGACAGTTTCAGGCTCGGATTTCTCAAACGGCGCTCATCCAACCAACCCATGCCGGACATGGGAAGCGGGATGGGCCCAGACTGAAGTCCTTCAGTGGGCACGCGACGGCTTCCTGTCCCGGCAAAGTTCTGAAGGAGCCACCTGTGCTGGACGCTTTTAGCAAAACTCAAGACTACGTCATTGCCGACCTCGGCCTCGCCGACTGGGGCCGCAAGGAAATGCGCATCGCCGAAACCGAAATGCCTGGCCTGATGGCGATTCGAGAAGAATTTGCCGCTGCCAAGACCCTGCAGGGTGCGCGCATCACCGGTTCGCTGCACATGACCATCCAGACCGCCGTACTGATCGAGACGCTGACCGCCCTCGGCGCCGAAGTGCGCTGGGCGTCGTGCAACATCTTTTCAACCCAGGACCATGCCGCCGCGGCCATCGCCGCATCGGGCGTGCCGGTATTCGCCGTCAAGGGCGAATCGCTGAGCGACTACTGGGACTACACGCACCGTATTTTCGAGTGGCCCGACGGCGGCTTCAGCAACATGATCCTCGACGATGGTGGCGACGCGACGCTGCTCCTGCACCTCGGAGCCAGAGCCGAGAAGGATCCCTCGGTGCTCGCCAAGCCGACTTCGGAAGAGGAGACCATCCTTTTCGCAGCGATCAAGGCCAAGCTGGCCAGCGATCCGGGCTGGTACTCGGTGCGTCTGGCGGCGGTAAAGGGCGTCACCGAGGAAACCACCACCGGCGTGCATCGCCTTTACCAGATGCACGCCAAGGGCGAACTGCGCTTCCCGGCAATCAACGTCAATGACTCAGTCACCAAATCGAAATTCGACAACCTCTATGGTTGTCGCGAATCGCTGGTCGACGGAATCAAGCGGGCGACCGACGTGATGATCGCCGGCAAGATCGCCTTGATTGCCGGCTACGGCGACGTCGGCAAGGGCTCGGCGCAGGCCATGCGCGCCCTCTCGGCGCAAGTCTGGGTCACCGAGGTCGACCCGATCTGCGCACTGCAGGCAGCCATGGAAGGCTTCCGGGTAGTGACCATGGACTACGCGGCCGACAAGGCCGACATATTCGTCACCTGCACCGGCAACTACCACGTGATCGACCATAGTCACATGGCCAAGATGAAGAACCAGGCCATCGTCTGCAACATCGGGCACTTCGACAACGAAATCGACGTCGCCTCGGTCGAGGCTTACACGTGGGAAGAAATCAAGCCGCAGGTTGACCACGTGATCTTTCCCGACGGCAAGCGCATCATCCTGCTGGCCAAGGGCCGTCTGGTCAATCTCGGCTGCGGCACCGGCCACCCGTCGTACGTGATGAGTTCCTCGTTCGCCAACCAGACCATCGCCCAGATCGAGCTGTTCACGCGCACCGCCGATTATCCGATCGGCGTCTATACGCTACCCAAGCATCTGGATGAGAAGGTCGCCCGCCTGCAGCTCAAGACGCTGAACGCCCAGCTCAGCGAACTGAGCGACGCGCAGGCGGCGTACATCGGTGTCGCCAAGGACGGTCCCTACAAGCCGGACCATTACCGCTACTGATGCCCAGGGTCAACAGGGGACATTGCCATGCGCCTGATCCTACTCTGGCTGCTCAATGCCTGCGCGCTCCTTGCCGTCGCCTACGTCATGCCAGCGTCGATCCATCTGGCATCGTTTGCAACGGCAATGATCGCCGCCTTGCTGCTGGGGCTGGTGAACGCCGCCTTGCGTCCCCTGTTGGTTCTGCTGACACTGCCGGTAACGCTGCTGAGCTTCGGCCTCTTCCTGTTCGTGATCAACGGCCTGATGTTCTGGCTGGCGGGTTCACTGCTCGACGGCTTCGTCGTCAGCGGCTTCTGGCCGGGCGTCTTCGGTGCCTTCCTGTACAGCATCATTGCGTCGATGCTTTCTTCACTGTTGACCATCCGCAAGGGCAAGTGATGTTCTCCTCATGACACCAAACAAACGTACTTTCAGCCTCGAGCTCTTTCCCCCGCAAACCCCGGAGGGTGCGGAAAAGCTGCGCGCCGCACGTGCCCGCATGGCCAAGCTGAAGCCGAGGTTTTTCTCGGTCACCTTCGGTGCCGGCGGCTCGACCCGTGAGCGGACGCTAGAAACGGTGCTCGACATCCAGCACGAGGGCCACCAGGCGGCGCCGCACCTGTCGTGCATCGGCTCGACGCGCGAAAGCATCCGCAGCATCCTTGAACAATACCGCGCCAACGGCATCCGCCACCTCGTCGCCTTGCGTGGCGACCTGCCGTCGGGGATGGCCAGGCCCGGGACTTTTCGCTACGCCAACGAACTGGTCGAATTCATCCGCGCGCAAACCGGCGACTGGTTCCACATCGAGGTCGCTGCCTACCCGGAATACCACCCGCAGGCAAAAAACCCGCAGGAAGATCTGCAGAACTTCAAGCGCAAGCTCGATGCCGGAGCCAACTCGGCGATCACCCAGTACTTCTACAACTTCGACGCCTACGCGCACTTCATTGATGATTGCCAGGCTGCCGGCATCGACGCGCCGATCGTCCCCGGCATCATGCCCATCGCCGGCTACAGCAGCCTGGCACGCTTCTCCGACACCTGCGGCGCAGAGATCCCGCGCTGGATCCGCAGGAAGCTCGAGAGCTACGGCGACGATAGCGCCTCGATCCGCGCTTTCGGCCTCGACGTGGTAACTCGCCTTTGCGAACAGCTATTGGCCAATGGCGCACCGGGACTGCATTTCTACACCCTCAACCAGGACGCCCTGACCACCGCCTTGTGGCAGCGGCTCCACCTTTCATAGGTTTCTCAAGATGGCTGCACGCGAGCTACCCGTAGTTGTCCGCTATGCTCTCGAACTTTTCGCTCCGCTCGGCACCCTGCGGGTCAAGGCAATGTTCGGCGGCTGGGGCTTTTATTGCGACGATCTCTTTTTTGCGATCGTCGCCAACGACATTCTCTACCTCAAGGCCGACGCGCAAAGCGCAGCCACTTTCGAAGCCGTCGGCGGCGAAGCTTTCCGCCTGCTCCGCAAGGACGGCCGCAGCGACACCATGAACTACTGGACGGTACCCGAAGAAGCAATGGAGAGTAGCGAGGAAATGCTGCCCTGGGCGCGTGCCGCACTGGCCGCTGCCGCGCGCAATCGCAAGCCGGCCAAGTAGCTCCGCGGCGGCAAGCAACCCGCTGGCATCGCCGGCAGCGGTCGCATGCTTGTCCCGCAAACCGAAAGCGCGGATTTCAGGCTAGAATTGCGCGCGTTGCGCAGTCTAGCCCGCTAGGCTGACGCGGTCGCCGCCGCGCCACCCGGGCGAGCGCCAGCTCGCAGCCTGCCGACCAGCCCGATGAGGATGCATGAAAGACTATTACGCAGTACTTGGCGTAGCCAGTGATACGTCTCTCGAAGGCGTCAAGCAGGCTTATCGCAAAAAAACCCTGCAGCTCCACCCTGACCGCAACAGCGCCGCCGACGCCGCTGACCGCTTCCGCGACGTGCAAGAAGCGTACGAAACCCTTGCCGACGCCAGCAAGCGGCACGACTACGACGAGAACCGGCGCCGCAATCTTCTCGAAAAGCCGCTTGAGACCGCGCGCGAGATCTGGAAGAACTATCTGGAAGGAGTATTGCAGTGAGGCTGTCGCCATTTTTTGAAGAACTTCAGTCGGCCTACGACGCCGAGCTCGACGACCTGCTGACCGACTCGGCAGGGCACGATGTCCTCGCGCAGCGGCTGCGGCTGAAGCGCAGCCAGCTTCCGGAACTGCTGCCGATGATCGATTTCAGCCCGGAAATGGTGGCCGTCGCGTTTCACGGTGGAATGGACTTCTCAATCCTGAGCTCGGGAGTGATGCGTGACCTGCTTGTACAGGAGGACCCCGAAGACCTGCCTTCTTGGGACGTTCTACGAGAAGAAACCGTGCACCTGCAACCCTGGGCCGCAGAACTGGCCAAGATCGTCCGCACGCACCCGAACGGCGAACGCTTCCTGGTCGTCACCGCATGTCTGGAGTACCTGCATGGCCGGCGTAGCACATCCTCAGAGCCAGGAGATCGGCGACAGCGGGACGACTTCGACGACGACCGCTCGGATGCCGACGTCGACGGCGACGACGTCGATCTCGAAGAAGCGGGCGCCGATTGGCTTGCCGAACAGGGTTTTGACCGCAAAGACCGAACTTCGGGAGACAACTGATGAGTCATCCGGTACTCGTACGTGCAGAGAAGCTGATCCGCGTCGGCGATATCGTCGGTGCCGAAGCGGCCTTGGCGTCCCTGGTCGACAGCGACGGCGACGGCGCGCTGATCGTCGCGCTCGACGATTTTGCCGCCAAGGACTTGTTGGCGGTCCTCCGCGACTTCGATTCTTCAAAGGAATCAGTGGTCAGCCTGCTGGTCCTCCCGGAGCAGTTCGCGCGCGCCATCGTTCTTGAGCGTCGCTATGGCGACGCCAGTCACGAACGCCTGCAAGCGATCATCAACTCGGTCATTTTTCGGGCCGACAGTGACCCCGGCGAGTTCCTCGAAGCGATCGCCGCGGTAGACGGCGGCTGTGACGCGCTGGCCGATTACCTCTCTGACCGTGCCGAAATCGTCGAGCACTTCTTCAAGACCGGCACTTTCGGCTACTTCGACGACATCGATGAAGCGACTGCCGAGTTAAATGACGATGAGCGTCTCGACGAATTGTCGGATCCCGAGGCCAACCGCCCCTTCCTCAGTCATAGCGAAGTCGGCGATCAGGACTGGATGGAACTGACCTGGCTGCTACGTTACGAACATCCCGAGATTTTCCGCGACGTCCTGCTGATCTTGCGGGCCCGCGCACGGGCCGAAGAGCCGCAGTTGGCAAGCGACGAAGCGGCAAATCGAGCCAATGAGCAACGCCGCCCCCCGGGCGAGCCCGAGGAAGAATCGGCCTTGTAGTTCGGCAGGCCCTTACCGTGAAAGTCGCGTACGCGACTCGCCAACCTCCCTTCTCTCCTTGCGGGGTGAGGCGGGGAATTCAGGGAGCATGCTCCCTGCCCGACGAACGATTCCGGCATGCAAGCCGGAATCCCCACTGCAAGGGAAGAGGACGACGGTCATGACTTTCATGGTTTGCGGTGTCTCCACCTGCCATGACCGTTAGGCACCAACCCTGGCAACAGACCACTGACCTACCATGCTCAACGACCACCGCCAGCTTGCCGTTTTTGATGACCGACCTTTCTTCGAGCGCGCGCTCGCTTTCGGCGTCCGCGCCGGCATTCTGGCCGACGAGAAGATCGCCGCCATTGTCGACGACGGACCGAAGGGCATGCTCCAGATCGCCGAGTATTTCGGCACCCAGTACCTGCGCCCGAACATCGACGAAGCCCGCGAACGAATCGTCAATCTGGTCAGTCTGTTCCTCGAGGAACAAAGTGGTGGGGACCTTGAAAAAGCGGCATGCTCCCTGCGTGACGGTACTTTTCTGTCGCATTCGCGAGGCGGCTCGGAAATGCTGAAAAGCCTCTGGGCGATGCCCGAAGACGCCTCCTTCGGAATCATGATCAAGCAGTCCCAAAAGACGTTTCTGGCCGACTGGTCGCTGCGCAGCAGCGCTGACTATCGTCAGGCGCGCGCAGAACGACAGGACTACCAACAGACGATCGACGCGGCCTTGTGGTTTGCCGAAAGGCTCGGCGTCCCCGCCGACGACATTTCGACCGTCGCCAGCGAGTCGATCATCCGCACGGCCCTCCTCCTGCATCTCGCTGGCGGGACGGCCGCGTCACTACCCAATGCCGCCGAATTCGTCGCCCTGCTGGCAGAGCTTCGCGAAAACGGCATAGCCAGCAGAGGTAGGAAGAGCCTCGCTGCGGTTTTAAAGCTGCTGCCGGAAGCCTATCAGAAGGTCGCCCGCAGAGAACTGCACAAGCTCGAACACGACGATCTGCCGAGAATCCTCGACGCCTCGCAAGCGATGAACAAGCTGATTCCAGAGCTCGAGCCGCTGTATTTCCTGCGCGACTTCGGCCTCGAGGAAGCCAGCCAGTTCAGCGCCGGCGTCTCGCAGGACTGGCAGAAAATCACTGCTGGCAAGGTAGACGACAATTCCCTGCTGACCATCTTCCTCTGCCTGGCGGCCGATACGCCACCCAGGGCGGCACTGAGCAAGGCCGCGGCGCGCACACTGATCGGCAAGATCCGGAAGGCGGGGCTGCAGCGCCAGCCGGCCCTGGCTTTCATCCGCGCTTTCGCCCCCTACGCCATGCAGGATGACCTCGAGGCCCTCTGGAACGAGATATTTCCGGAGCTGGAGAGTGCCCTCGTCGACCCCGCCGACGCTTCGGGCAGCCAAGCGCTCGCCTACCTGAAGGAAAACTGCATCGTTCGCTGATTGCGCAAGCGCCGGCCGACGCGGTCCAGCCCGCAAGACCCGCAGCATTCACCGCACGCGCAATCGCTACGACATGCCCGGAGCCCGGATCAGCTCAAGGTCGTGAGACCAGCCACACCCCTGCCAGTACCAGTCCGGCGCCTGCCAACTGCACCAGGGAAAGCGGCTCATCGAGCAAGAACCAGGCGAAAACGATGGTCAGCATCGGGCCGAGGGTTCCGATCATCACCGACTTGCTGGCGCCGATTCGGCGGATCGCCGCCGATTGCAGGAAAACCGGCAGCACCGTCGAAAAAAGCGCCATCGCTGCCGCGTAGGCATAGACCGGCAGCGGCTGCAGCAATGCCGACAGCGGCTGCGTGACAAGCAGATGCGCCTCGGTGGCCAGGACCGACACCAGCATCGCCAGGGCCGTAAAGCGCACCGAACCCAGGCGCTGGATCATGCTGCCGCTACCCGCCAGATAGAAGGCATAGGCCAGCGACGAAGCAAAGATGAAAAGCGAGCCGATGAGTACCGACTGCGCCTCGCCCGAAAACTCGAGGTCATGGAAGAAAACCAAGCCAATTCCCGCGTACGACAGCAGCAGCGCGCCGATCTCGCGGCGCTGCAAGGTCTTGCCCATGAACAGCACGCCGATCATCACGGTCAGCGTCGGATAGGTGAACAGAATCAGGCGCTCGAGACCTGCGCTGATGTAGCCGAGACCGATGAAGTCGAGAATGCTTGCCCCGTAGTAGCCCAGCAGACCGAGCGTGATCAACATCAGCCAATCGCCGCGCGACAGCGACGGCGCCGCGCGACTGGAGTGCACCGCGATGACCGCGAAGAAGGGCAGGGCAAAGCTCATGCGCAGGGAGAGCAAGGTGATCGCGTCGACCGGCACGGCCTGCGGCACGGCGTACGCGAGCTTGACGAGGATCGCCTTGAACGAGAAGCCGAAGGCCGCGAGAATCGCCAGCGCGACCCCGAGAGTTTCGGAAGACCAGTTTTTGCAGGGCATGCCAATGGCCAGACAGTAGGCGTTGCGAACACCTCTGGCTGAGGAAACGGGCGCTCACTGTACGCCAACGGGCACCTCGGGTAAACGTCAGCGACCGCGAAAACAGTCGCGGGTCGTCGAGCTGACCGGCTGCACGCACCCTGCCCGAATCAGCGGCCATCGGCAGCGAAGGCTGGGCCAAGTCTTGATCGCTAGCTTGCCAGACATGCGCCTCCGCCGGCGAAGGGGAGCGCGGCTTTCCAGGTAGCGCTTCCTGGCAAGCGCAAACTCCCGCCCCCGGCTAAGCGAGCCCGGAGGCCAGCCCATGCAAACAGTGATCGATTATCGCGGCAAGACCAAGTACGACGTGCGCACCACCTTGGCTTACAAGGATCGCCCCGCAAGGCAGCAGTTCGCCGAGATGGCCTTGCTCGACCAGGCCTCTGCCCTTCTTCTTCCGAAAAGCCAGCGGGTGCTCGACCTGCCTTGCGGCGGCGGCAGAGTGAGCGTCCATCTGGCCAGGTGGGGCTATCAAATGAGCGCTGCCGATCATTCCGTTGCCATGCCGCAGATCGCCCGCCAGAGCCTGGCCGGGAACGGTATTGATTGCCCGCTCGAGCAGCAGGACATCGAACAGATGACCTACGCTGATGTACAGTTCGATACCATTGTCTGCTTTCGCCTGTTTCATCATTTCCCGACGTCGGACATCCGGCAAAAAGCGGTTTCCGAACTCTGTCGCGTCGCCGGAAACCAGGTCGTCATCTCCTATTCGAGCCCTTATTCGGCAAGCTCCTTCGCCCGTCGTCTCAGAGCGCGCTGCGGTGGCCGCAAGTCGCAGAAATCGACAACGCCGCTTGCCGAGGGAGAAACCTATTCAGAAGGCAGGGCTTCCGCCTGATGAAGGACTTTGCGCGCAGCCCTTTCCTTCACACTCTCCACCTGGCTCTTTTCGAACGAGTTCGATAGAAAATGACCAGAGGTCTGTAGCGAAACCACGGGAACTCCATGCGCCTTTCGTCACCGCTTTCTTCGCCGCTGCGCGAACACTTCAAAAAGGCGCTGTCACCGCAGTCACGCCTCCTGCTGATCGCCGCGCTCGGGCTGATCGGGGGACTGGGCTTCCTGGCGTGGCAACACCTGTACCCGGTTACCGCGGCCAAGGGCTGGTCGTATCGCGTCTTTCTCGATGACGTCCCCTACGTCAGTGCGCTGGCGAAAGACCGCCAAGGCGTTCTCTACGTAACTCAGGAGTTGAAGGACCAGGGTGGCAGCGTATTCACGCTCGCTGCCGACGGCCGCCGCTCGCCGCTGCTTGCCGGCCTCTCGAAACCTGATGGCCTGGTGCCGCTGCACGATGGCATGGTCGTCAGCCAGGAAGCCGGCGATCACCCGGTGCTGTGGATGCATGCTGGCCGGAGCGAGGCGCTGTTTTCCGGCACGAGCGTCGAGGGGATGGCCAGCGATGGCGAGTTTCTTTATGTCATCGAAGATCGCGCCGGCGATGGCCGTCTACTTCGTTTCGACCCAGTCAGCAAACTGCTTGCAGTACTGCGCGATGGTCTGCGCGAGGCAGAGGGAATCGCGGTTTGCCCTGATGGCCAGCTGTACTACACCGAAAAAGGACACGGATGGATCAAGCGTTGGCGCTCCGACGGACGGGACGAGCTGCTTCTGAGCGGACTCAACGCGCCGGGTTTTCTGATGTGCAACGAGGAAGGCCTGTGGGTCAGCGAAGATGCGACCCACCTGGCACGCCTGTTGCTGCTCGATGGCAGCGGATCGCTGCAGGTCATCCTGCGCCATTTGCGCTCGGCGCAGAGCGTGCTGTCACTTGCTCCGGGGCATCTGCTGATCGCCGAACAGGGTCGCGCCCGGATCCTCGAGATCAAGCGCGCAGACAAGCGGCCCGATTGAGTGGCCACTCACCGCCACGGCATCATCGGCGCCTGCACGGATCATTCGCAGCCGCGATTCGCTACAGCCGGAAAAGTCACCGTCACCCGCAGACCGGAACACGATTGCGGGTCAGCAAAGCCGAGAGCCAGCGTGGCGCCGAGACGAATGGCAATAGCCCGAACGATAGACAGACCGAGGCCGGAACCAATCTCGTTGCTGCCCAGGACGCGATAGAAGGGATCGAAAACGCGCTCTCGCTCCGCGTCCGGAATGCCGGGACCGCTATCTTCGATTACCAGCGTCGTCTCACTGGCGGTAGCCAGCACCGACAAGTCGACCCGCCCACCCGCCGGCGTGTAACGAATCGCGTTGCCCACCAGGTTCTTGAGGAGGGTCATCAAGTCAAAGTCATTGACGCTAACTTCGGCGTCGATGGTGCTAGCGACGCCGATATCGATTGCCTTCGCTTCGGCCAAGGGGATCAGGTCTTCCAGCACACGCCGGTAAACCTCTTGTACCGACAGCCTGCTTTGCGAGGTGTTGGCCGCTGACTGGGCACGTGCCAAAGCCAGCAGCTGATCCAGCAAGGCTGCGCCACGCTCGATACCCTGGCGCAGGATCTGCAGTCGCTCCTGGGCCTTGGCCGACATTTCGGCTGCGGCAAGGCGTTCGGCTTGCAAGGAGAGCGCAGTCAGCGGCGAACGCAGCTCGTGGGCCGCATCGCCGACAAAACGCCGCTGGGCATCCATCGACTTTTCTACGCGCCGCAAGAGCCGATTGATGGCCATAACGAAGGGGAGAATTTCGCTGGGCAGAGTTCCGGCGACAATCGGGTGCAAGTCGTCGTCGTGGCGCTGATCGATTTCATCGGCGAGCGCGGTAACCGGGCGAAATATTTTGCGAACCATCACGGCGACCACCAACAGCAGGATCGGAACCAGGATCAGGAAAGGCGTCAGCGTGAGTAGCGCGCCGCCGCGCGCAATTTCGTCGCGGACCTCCGTTTCCTGCGCGACGGCCAGACGATCGCCACTGTCGAGAGTCCGGACCAAAATGCGATAGCTTTCATTGCCAATGCGGACGGTCTGCAAACCGTCGACAAGATCTGCCGGCAGTGCCAATGGCAGATCGGCAGACACACCGCTGGCGATCGGGGAACTGCCGGCGAGCCGTTGCACGAAAACACGATTCTCCCGATCAAGAACTTCGTCGTTGCCACGATCTTCCACAGGCGGAGTGGCCAGCTCCATGGGCTGGCGGACAAACACCGACGCAAGCTGACGCAGCACATCGTCCTGCAGCTCCTCGGCCTCATGGTGCGCCAGAAAGAAAGCAAAGATGCCGGCGATCGCGGCCACCCCGAGAATGGTCAGTGACAGCCAGACGGACAGCTTGCTTTGCAGCGACCCTCTCAGACGCCTTTCGAGACCATCCATCCAACCCCCCTGATGTTCTTGATGACTTCACTGCCGAGCTTCTTGCGTAGCGCATGGATCAGGAATTCGACGGCATTGCTGTCCACTTCCTCACCCCAACCGTAGATCCTGTCCTCCAGTTCGCTACGCGACAGGATGGCACCGGGACGAATCAGCAGCGCTTGCAGGAGCGCGAATTCTCGATTGGAAAGGGTTAGCGCTTCGCCGTCCTTGACGCGTGCGCTGTGCGCCGCTGGATCAAGCGAGACCAGACCATTACTCAGCTCGGCCGCCGCCGCACCACCTTTGCGGCGCATCACCGCCCGCATGCGAGCAAGCAATTCGCGCATCTCGAAAGGCTTGAGCAGGTAGTCATCAGCGCCGCCATCCAGGCCCTGAATTCGGTCCTCGACGCCATCGCGAGCAGTGATGATCAGGACCGGCACCGGGTTTGCCTGGCTGCGGATGCTGCTGAGCACCTGCAGCCCGTCCTTACCCGGCAAGCCAAGATCCAAAAGCACCAGATCATAGCTTTGACTGGCCATGGTGTTGATCGCCGTCTGCCCGTTGCGTAGCCAGTCCACAGCGTAAGAAGCATCCTTCAAGGCGGCAAGAACGGCATTGCCGATCATTGCATCGTCTTCAACCAGTAATACCCGCATTTCTCTTCCTTCGAGCATCTTGACAACTGCCGCTTGGCGACGCGGAATACTGCCCTTCGCCCGGTACCTGCTCGAGCTTCACCTTGCCGCTCGGAGCCTTGGTCGCGGCCACTCTCCCGCCCGCATCCCTGAAGTGATATCGGCTAGAATGCCGGCACCATGAGCGGACACCATCCACACGATCGCGACGATCACCACGACCACCACGACCACCACGACCACGATTCGCACGCGACCGGCCACGCCGGACACGAGCATCGCACACCTGGTGATCACGATGGCCACGCACATCACCACCATCACCACGCAGACGCCGGCCCACGCCTGATCTGGGCGCTGGTGCTGACCCTCGGCTTTGCCGCCGTCGAGGCGGTCACCGGCTTCTGGTCAGGATCGCTGGCACTGCTCGGCGATGCCGGACACATGGTCACCGACAGCGCCTCGCTGGCCCTCGCTGCCTTTGCCGCGTGGCTCTCGAAACGCCCGCCGACGCAACACCACACCTACGGCTACGGCCGTGTGGAAACACTGGCGGCACTGGCCAACGTGGTGTTCATGGTCGCGGTGGTGGTCGGCATTTCAGTGATGGCGGTGCGCCGCTTTCTCGAACCTGGGGTGGTCAACGGTGAAGCGGTAACCATCGTCGCGGCGATTGGCTTGGTGCTCAACATCGGTGTCGCCTGGTTGCTGATGCATGGCGAGCAGACGATGAATACCCGTGGGGCCCTACTGCACGTCCTCGGCGACCTGCTCGGTTCGGTGGCCGCGCTGGTCTCCGGGGCGGTGATCATGTGGACCGGCTGGATGACCGTCGACCCACTGCTTTCGCTGCTGATCTGCGCGCTGATGCTGGTCTCCAGCCTGCGCCTGCTGCGCGAGGTCTTGCAGGCGCTGATGGAAGGCGTCCCGGTGAGCCTGTCCACCGAGCAGGTCGGCCGCCAGCTGGCCGGCGTGCCGGGCGTTGCCTCGGTGCACGATCTGCACATCTGGACCCTCTCTTCGAACCGTATCGCCCTGTCGGCGCATCTGGTCGTCGAATCGCTGGCGCACTGGCCGGCAGTCCTTGCCGCCAGTCGGCAGGTTCTCTCCGAGCAAGGGATCAGGCACGTCACGCTGCAGCCGGAACCCCTGCACAATGCGGTCCGCTGGTTGGCGCCCGGCGAGCAACGCGGCGTGCCGGAAAGCTGAGAAGTCATGAGGGTCGTCGTCCAGCGCGTCGCAGCAGCACGGGTCGAAGTCGACGGCGGGATCAGCGGCAGCATCGGCGCGGGTCTGCTGGTCCTCGCCGGATTCGAGGCCTCTGATGCCGACGCCGACCTCGACTGGATGGCCGCCAAACTGACCAGGCTACGCATCTTTGCCGACGCTGCCGGGGTGATGAACCGCAGCGTCGTCGATGCCGACGGCGAACTGCTGGCGGTCAGCCAGTTCACCCTCTTTGCATCGACCCGGAAAGGCAACCGCCCGTCCTGGAGTCGAGCGGCGGCGCCGGAATTGGCGAAGGGCCTCTTCGAACGCTTTGTCCTGCGCCTCGAAGCGAACCTGGGACGGCGGGTAGCCACCGGCATCTTCGGCGCCGACATGCAGGTTCATCTGGTCAACGATGGTCCGGTGACGATCAGCCTGGATTCGCGGCAGCCGGAGTAGCCGGATCGCAGCTGGCAAGCGAGGCTCCCTGCCGAGCCGACGCGCCGACCCTTGCTTGGCCACCCCTCGTACGGTCAGCTGACGATCAGTCCCCTGACACCCCCATCTGTGTTTGCAGGTAGTTCTGCAAACCGACCTTGTCGATCAGGTCGAGCTGGGTTTCGAGGTAGTCAAGGTGTTCCTCGGTGTCGTTGAGGATCTCCTGCAGCAAGTCGCGGGAGACGTAGTCCTTAACCGACTCGCAATGGCCTACTCCGACGATGAGGTCGGCGTGCGCACCGCGCTCGAGCTTGAGGTCGCCGCTCAGGCACTCGGGGACATTGGTACCGATTGACAGCTTTGGCACCTCCATCTTGGGCAGGCCGTCGAGAAACAGCAGACGTTCAATGATCTTGTCGGCGTGCTGCATTTCTTCGATCGACTCCTCGTATTCGTGCTTGCCGAGGGCGTTGAAACCCCAGTTCTTGTACATCCGGGCGTGCAGGAAATACTGGTTGATCGCGGCAAGCTCGTTGGCCAACTGTTTGTTGAGCAGCTGAATGACTGTTTTGTCACCTTTCATGGGGGACTCCGTTTCTGAGCGCCGCGCTTGGCAGCGCAGCTGATAATCGGGGAAGCAAGGAGGCGGGGAAGCGCACGGGCCGCGCAACATTTCCCGCCACACCTTGCGCGCGTGAACATGGCAGGAGCGGCCGTTGTGAGAGACAGCAAGCGGCGCGCACAATTCCTGGCAGCTGGCACATCGCGTCGTCGCTTGCTCTCCGAGCGCAGCTGTCGGCGACGGCATTATAGACGCCGACGCACATGGCGAGCGCCATTTGCCGAGGATCGCACCGGCAAGGCAACATCGCCAGCACGGCAACAAACAGCAGGGGAAGGGAAACGCAGACAGCACGTGCACAAGCTGCCGCCTGGCCACGTCGAACTTGCGACAGGGAGTCGCGAGCTCACCAGCTCGGCGGCGTGCGCCGAAACTGGCATCCCCACGGGGATTCGAACCCCGGTACCTACCGTGAAAGGGTAGTGTCCTAGGCCTCTAGACGATGGGGACCCGGAACTTCTTTCG
>JEMX01000066.1 GCA_000585055.1 Candidatus Accumulibacter appositus | reverse complement strand
ACATCACCGCTCGCTCAAAACGTCAAACCCACCGCCCGTTCCACACGAAACGACATAGACCCAAAATTTCCCACCCTTTGGAGAGCCCCAGATGACTTCGAAATCGATGTTGTTGAGCGTCAGTCTTGCCGTCGCCGCTGCCCTGGCGTCAGCTTCCGTTTCTGCACGAACCGAGATCCAGAACAAGGGCTCGGACACTCTGGTCAACGTGGCCCAGTCGTGGGCCGAGCAATACGGCAAAATCAATCCGGACGTCGCTGTCGCCGTCTCCGGCGGCGGTTCGGGGACCGGCATTGCGGCGATGATCAATGGCACCGTGGACATCGCCAACTCCAGCCGCAAGATGAAAGACAAGGAGATTGCCGAGGCCAAGGCCAAAGGCCACGATCCAATCGAGCACATCGTTGGTTACGATGCTCTTGCCATCTTCGTGAACAAGAGTTTTCCCGCCGATTCGATGGCCATCACCGATCTGGCCAAGATCTACGGGCGTGGCGGGGTGATCTACGGGCGTGGCGGGGTGAGCAAGTGGAGCGAGTTGGGGATCACCATTCCCGGCTGCAAGGACGAGATCGTCGTCGTCAGTCGGCAGAACAACTCGGGAACCTACGCCTACTTCCAGGAAGCCGTTCTGGGTGAGAAGGGCAAGTTCCGCCAGGGCACCCTCGACATGCACGGCTCCAAGGACGTCGCCGATCTGGTCGAGAAGACGCCCTGCGCGATCGGTTACAGCGGGCTGGCCTACGCCACCGATCACCTGAAGGCGCTGTGCATCTCGCCCGAGAAAGGCAAGCCCTGCGTCAAGCCGACCGAAGACACCGCTTTCGATGGCACCTATCCGATTGCTCGGCCGCTCTTCATGTACACCGATGGCGTGCCGAAGGACGACACCAAGAAATACATGGACTGGATCAAGAGCGACGTCGGTCAGTGCATCGTCGCCAAGGAAGGCTACGCGCCGATCAAGAAGGTCAGCTGCAAGTAAGGCATCGATCTCGACGGGCGCGGGACCTTGGGGTCTCGTGCCCGTTTCTTAATTTTTGTCCGTTCGTCAGTGCTGTGGGGAGCCGCTACCGATGAGTCATTACGAAGAACGTCTCGAGAGAGACCTGTCCCAGATCAAACAACAGGCGACCATGCTCGCCAAGCACGTCGACGAAGCCCTCAGTGCTGCGGTACGTGCCTTGCTGAGCGGCGACGACAAGCTCGCTTATGCGACCATTCTCGGCGACCAGCGGATCAACGCCGAAAACCGCAAGCTGGACAAGATGTGCCACGCTTTCATCGGTGTGCACCTGCCGAGCGCCGGACATCTGCGCCTGATCACGGCGATGATTCACGCCAACGTCGCGCTCGAACGGGTCGGCGACTACGCGGTGACCATCGCCCGCGAGTCGGTGCACCTGGCCAAACGCCCGGACGCGCTGATCAAGCGCGAGGTCGAGTTGCTCGCCGGCGAGTCACGACAGATGTTCAAGCAGGCGATGTGTGGCTTCATCGACGGCAACGCCGAGAAAGCCAAGGCGACGATGATCATGGCCGATCAGGTCGAGCGCACTTTCGATGTGGTCTTTGCCGATCTGGTCAATGAAGGCGCGAACTTCAGCATCGAAGATCTTTTCGCCTACCTGGGCGTTTTCAACTCGCTTGAGCGCGTCTCGGATCAGGCCAAGAACATTTGCGAGGACACGGTGTTTGCGGTCACTGGCCAGACCAAGGCGACCAAGGCCTTCCGGATCCTCTTTCTCGACGAGGACAACACCCTGCTCGGGCCGATCGCAGAGGCCACTGCGCGCAAGAATTTTCCCGAGGGCGGCGAATACCGCAGCCTCGGCCGTCAGGCTGGCGCGATGGCGCCGGAACTGGTCAGCCTGTTGCAGGATACAGGGATCGATCTGGGCCGCCACAGACCGAGGGCGATGAATCTCAGTCTTCAGGATCTCGCCGACTTCCACGTTATCGTCAGCCTGCAGGGCCCGGTCAAGTCCTACGTCGACAACGTGCCCTTCCACACCGCGGCGCTCGAGTGGGATGTCAGCGGCAGCATCGCGGCCGACCTTTCCGACGATCAGCGGCGCGAGCACTACGCAGCCCTGAGTCGTGACATTGCGGTGCAGATTAGCAATCTGATGGTCACCCTGCGTGGCGAGGAGGCAGACTGAGATGGCGAACAGCACGACTGCGTCGCGCGCCCCCATGGCCGCCGCTGGAGATGCCGACAGCTTCGATCGCCGCAACGTTGACTGGTACGTGGACAAGCTAGTCCAGGTCCTGGTCTTCATCTGCGGTATCTCGGCGATCATCTTCGTCCTCGGCATCTTCGTTTTCGTCACCAAGGAAGGCATTGGCTTTGTCTTCCAGCACCTGGATTTCAAGGAGTTTTTTCTTACCCCTTACTGGTTTCCCAGCGACGCCGACGATCCCGAGTACGGCATTCTGGCGCTGATGGCCGGTACCGCCAGCGTCACCGGCCTGGCGATGCTGGTAGCTATTCCCTTTTCCCTGGGTGCGGCGATCTACATCGCCGAGTTCGCGACCGGCAAGACACGCGAAGTATTGAAGGTGCTGGTCGAACTGCTGGCAGCGATCCCGTCGGTGGTCTGGGGTTTTATCGGCCTGGTGATCATGAATCCCTTGATCATCAAGTGGTTCGACGTGCCGGTCGGCCTCTGCGTACTCAACGCCGGCATCATCCTCGGCCTGATGGCAGCGCCGATCATGACCTCGATTGCCGAGGACGCACTCAAGGCGGTGCCCGACCGCTACCGCGAAGCAGCCGAGGCCATGGGCGCGACACGCTGGCAGGTAACCTACAAGGTGGTGCTGCCGGCCGCCAAGAATGGCCTGCTCGGCGGCGTGTTGCTCGGTGTCGGTCGCGGCTTCGGCGAGACCATGGCGGTTCTGATGGCCACCGGCCACGCGGTGAATATCCCGGACAGCATTTTCGACTCGGTACGCGCGCTGACCGCGACCATCGCCGCCGAACTGGGTGAGACGGTCGTCGGCGGTGAGCACTATCAGGTGCTGTTCACCATCGGCATTTTGCTCTTCCTGGTCACTTTCGTCGTCAACCTGAGCGCCGACCTGATCGTGCGCGGCATCCGCAAAGGCTAGCAAAATGACAACAGACAACAGCGTAATGTTTCAGGCGAGCAGCCTGAACCGGCGCAACGAGAAGGTGCAGGGGCTCTACCGAATACTTTTCGGATTAATGACCCTGATGCTGGTCACGCCCGTATTGCTGATCCTCGGGACCCTGGTGGCCAAGGGCGGCGGGGTGATCTCCTGGGAGTTTCTGTTCACACCGCCAACCGACGGCATGCGCACCGGCGGCGTTCTGCCGGCCTTGATCGGCACCGTCTGGTTGGTGATGACGGCGCTCCTGCTGTCTGTGCCGATTGGCATATTTGCTGCGATCTATCTTAGCGAATATGCGGGTGACAACTGGTTTACGCGCACTATCAATCTGGCGATCATCAATCTGGCCGGCGTGCCGTCGATCGTCCATGCCCTCTTCGGTCTCGGTGCCTTCGTCCTGTTCTTCGGGTTCGGGACCAGCATCCTGGCGGCGAGTCTGACCTTGGCGGTGATGACCATGCCAGTGGTCATTGTTTCCACCCGCGAATCGCTGCAGGCGGTGCCGCAGGCGTTTCGCGAGGCTTGCTGGAATATGGGCGCGACGCGCTGGCAGACCATCCGCCGCGTGGTCTTGCCGAACTCTGTTACCGGCATCCTCACCGGGGTCATCCTTGAGGTCTCGCGCACTGCTGGCGAGACGGCGCCGATCATGTTCACCGGCGCGGTGTTTTTTACGCCTTTTCTGCCGCAGAGCGTGCTCGATCAGACCATGGCCTTGTCGCTGCATCTGTTCGTCGCCGCGACGCAGGTGCCGGGGATTGCCGAAGAGGTGCCCTACGGCATTGCGCTGGTCCTGATCGGGCTGGTGCTGACCATGAACAGCGCTTCGATCGCCTTTCGCATGTGGCTCAGGGGGAAGAAGAAATGGTAAGTCAAAGCACTATCGAGCGGCCGGCGGCTGCGGCCGATGTCCAGACTCGGGGAGCTGCGCCGCGTATCAAGCTGGCGGTCAAGGACCTGACCATCAGTTACGGCAAGGCGGTGGCCCTGAAGGAGGTCAACCTGGAAGTTCGCGAGCACGAGATCTTCGGCATCATCGGTCCGGCAAACGCTGGCAAGACCTCGTTTCTCAAGGCACTCAACCGAATGGACGTGTTTACGCCGGGGATGCGGGTCAACGGCGACATCGAGTTCAACGGCCGGGATACCCGCCACTTGAACAATATCTATGCGCTGCGCAGTCGCATCGGCGTCGTTTTTCCGCTGCCGGTCGGCCTGCCGATGACGGTGTACGACAACGTGGCGCTGTCGCCGCGCTGGCGGGGGATCACCAACAAGGCTGATCTGGATGTGATCGTGCAGCGTTGTCTGACCCGCGCTGCGCTCTGGGATGAAGTCAAGGATAGACTCGACGCGCTCGGTAGCCTGCTTTCAGGGGGGCAGCAGCAGCGGTTGACCATTGCCCGGGCGCTGTCGCAGGAGCCCGACCTGCTGATGCTCGACGAGTTCTCCATTGCCGTCGACCCGGTGACCACCATGCGTATCGAAGATGTGCTCAAGGAGTTGCGCAAGGAAGTGACCATCATCCTGGTGACCAATCTGGTGCAGCAGGCGCGGCGCCTGGCCGACCGTACGGCGTTCTTCCTGAACAGCGAGTGCGTCGAGATCGGGGTCACCGAGGATCTGTTCACCGGCGAGGTGAAGGATCGGCGGACGCGTGACTATGTAGAGGGACGATTCGGCTGAGCCCCCGTATCGGCGCGTGCTCTACTGCCGTGCGGCGGAGCACGCGTTCGCTGCGCCGGGCCAGGATGGGCGAAGCCTTGCGTCACGGGTTCCGCGAACAGCGCTTGCCCCGAATCAATTGAAGAATGCCAACGAAGGACACAACGAGATGACCGCCGCCCCAGCCGCTGCTCTGCTGCAGCCAGCTCCCGAATACGCGATCGACACCAAGAAACTCAACCTTTGGTACGGGACCTTCCAGGCCCTGTACGATGTGGACCTACGCATCCGCCAGGGCATGATCACCTCGATGATCGGTCCCTCGGGGTGCGGCAAGAGCACCTACCTGCGCAGCGTCAATCGCATCAACGAACGCCTGGGCTACGTGCGCATCGAGGGAAGTATCGACGTCATGGGCCAGAATATCTATGACCCGGGCGTCGAGCTGATCCAGGTGCGCAAGCAGGTGGGGATGGTCTTTCAGCGCCCCAATCCGCTGCCCATTTCGATTCGCGACAATATCCTCTTCAGTCATCGCCTGCACGCCAAGGGGGGCGGCGACGTACACCAGGGCACGCCGGACGAAATCGTCGAGGAGTCGTTGCGCACCGTGCTCTTGTGGGACAAGGTCAAGGACCGGCTCAAGCGCAAGGCCACCGAGCTATCGCTCGAAGAGCAGCAAAAGCTTTGCATCGCCCGTTTGTTGCCGGTGAAGCCGAAGTTGCTGCTGATGGACGAGCCGTGCTCGGCGCTCGACCCGAAGGGTACCGAAGCGGTCGAGGAACTGCTCTGGGAGCTGCGTGGCCAATACACGATTCTCATCGTCACCCACAACATGGCGCAGGCGCGGCGCGCCAGTGACGAATGCATCTTCATGCTGATGGGCAAGGTCGTCGAGCACGCGCCGACCGAGGAAATGTTCGTGACCCCGACCCACAAGGAAACCTCGGACTACATCGAAGGCCGTTACGGCTGATCGCGCAGGCTCGACAAGCCGCATGACAACGCCCGCTACGGCGGGCGTTGTGCCGTCGGGGTTCTGCGACAGCGAGGCTGACGAGGCGCTGGCTGCGTCGGGACACGGCGCCCGCTGATCCTTGCGCTGGCTTGCCAAGTCCGGTGAAACTGCTAGACTCGCTGCGGTTTACAGACCATCGTCAAACTGCTGCCAAGTCACTTTCCGGCGCCAGACGGCGCCACACCACCGGAGGAAACCGCATGGGCCTATTCGATTTCGTGAAGGAAGCAGGCGAAAAGCTTTTTCGCTCGGCGGACGCGCAAGCCGCGTCGGATGCGGTGAGCAATGCGCCCGATGACGATGCGGCGAAAGCCAAACTGGACGCAATGAACCGTGCCGCCGGTGATGCGATCGAGGCTTACATCAACACCCAGGGCTTGACGGTCACCGGACTGACCGTGACCTTCGACGGCGCGGCAGGGACGGCAACCGTCTTCGGAGTCGCCGGCGATCAGAGCAGCAAGGAGAAGATCCTGCTCTGCTGTGGCAACGTGAGTGGCGTTACCCGGGTCAACGACATGCTGTCCGTGGACCAAAGCGCGCCGGAAGCCCTCTTCTACACCGTAGTCGCTGGCGACAACCTGTCGAAAATCTCGAAGCTGCATTACGACAATCCAAATAAATACATGGTGATTTTCGAGGCCAACAAGCCGATGCTCAGTCACCCGGACAAGATCTACCCCGGTCAGATGCTGCGCATTCCTCCCCTCTGATGTGTTGCGACGGCGCGCTGTCACTCGGGCCGCGCGCAGGCAAGGGCCGGCAGCGGGGCGACGACGTGCAGGGGTAGTCGTTTCGCCTGGCCCTATCGACTGGATATCGTTATGGGAATTATCTGGACGATCGTTCTTGGCTTTGTCATTGGCGTGCTTGCCAAGCTGATTCATCCCGGCAAGGAAAACATGGGTTTCGTGTTGACCGTCGCGCTGGGTATTGGCGGCTCTTTCGGTGCGGGCGTAATCGGGCAGTTTCTCGGTTGGTACCGCGCCGGAGAAGGCGCCGGCTTCATCGCGTCGGTGATCGTGGCGGTTATTCTCCTGGTGATCTATGGCAAGCTCCGCAGTCGTTGATCGTCAGCCGCAATAGCGGCGATGGCGCGGCTGTCGCAAGCCGCGCTAGGGCTGGCGCGGGCTGGCCAGTCGTTCAAGCATGGCGCGTACCGCCTTGATCTGCACGCCGTCTTGCGTGGCGTAGTCGCTTCCCGTATAGCCCCACCAGTCCCAGCAACCAAAGGGGTTGTTAAGCCACCGCCAGGAGCCGATGGCGACTCCGTAGCGCGGTGCCACCTGCGGGTAGAGGACGACGATTTGATTGCTTTCTGCCCAGCGGTTGTAGCCGGCGCCATCGACGAAGCGTCGGCCGATCTGTGCCGTCGTCTGACGACAGCCGTGGAAGACGACATGTACCCGGCAGCTGCTGCTGCGACACGCCTGCGGCACGTAAACGTAAGCCTCGTCTGCCAGTCCCCCGTCAATCGCCTTGCCGTCGACGAACGGGCTCTGGTCGAAGCGTAGCGGATCGCCCTTGGCGGTCGCCAGCGGCGGCTGCAAGGGGCCCAGCAGATGCCTAAGAATTTCGCCAGCGGCGTCGAGGTCACCGCAGCGATTGATGTACGGCGACTGCTCGCTGCTGCAGGTATTGGCCTCAGGGTCGGCGACCGAGATCATCGCATGCCCGGCGTCGGGCAGTTCGACGAAGCGAATCGCCGTCGGGGCCATCCACTGGCCGTAGAAAGCGGCCAGTCGCTCCATCACCGTGCGGTCGACGACGCTGTCCTTGCCGCCTGAAAAAAGCCACACCCGGTCGTCGCGCAAATGCTCCAGCGGATCGATACGGCCCGCCTTGGCGAACGCTTCAGCCTGCGCGCGCAGATCCGTCAGCGACGGCAGTGCCGCCCACCACGAAGGCGACATGCAGGCCGTGAGCGCTCGCCGAACCGATCCTTCGGCACAGTAATAGGGACCGCCAGCGAGCACGCCGGCGCCGCGCACGAGTTTCGAGTGCGCGACCTGGAACTGTACCGCCATGTAAGCCCCCGAGGAGATGCCGGAGACGGTCAGCCCGCTCAACTCGGCGCCCAGCGCAGGCAGTGCTTGCAGCGGGGGCTGGCCTTCGGCTGCGCGGGCGCTCCCGGTGCTGAGCAAGAAAACGAGCGCAGTCCTGGCGAGGGTGCGCAAGACGGTATTCGTTATGGTCATGGTAGCCGCCCGACAATGACGATCAGAAAGGCGATGCAAGCAAAACAGGATCAATGCTAGCAGCTCGCCTTGCCGAGGACCAGACGGAGGGGCGGGCGTGGGTGCTTGCTGAGCCGCTGGGGGAGGAGGGGGATCGTGCGTCGTCCACGCGAATTTCACACTAAACTACGTGCTTGCCCATTTTCCCCCGCGCCTGCCGCGGATCGCCATGCGCCAGTCCTCAGTCACCATCGACTCCAAACTTCCCTGGGTCGGGACCACCATCTTCACGGTGATGTCGAAGCTCGCCGCCGACTGTGGGGCGATCAACCTGTCGCAGGGCTTTCCCGACTTTCAGGCCGATCCGGCACTCTTCGATAGCACTTTGCGGGCCATGCAGGCGGGGCGCAATCAGTACCCGCCAATGGCTGGCGTGCCCGAATTGCGCGCGGCGATCGCCGACAAGGTGGCGGCGCTCTACGGCGCGGTCTACGACATCGAAGACGAAATCACGGTCACCGCCGGTGCCACGCAGGCGATCTTCACGGCAATCGCCGCCTTCGTGCGCAGCGGCGACGAGGTGATCGTTTTCGAACCGGTTTACGACAGCTACGTGCCGGCGATCGAAACCGTCGGTGGAAAGGCCGTCTACGCGGCGCTGCGCTTTCCGGACTATCGGCCGGACTGGCAGCAGGTCCGCTCCTTGCTGAGCCCGCGTACGCGGATGATCATCATCAATTCGCCGCACAATCCGACCGGCAGCCTGTTCGCCGCCGAGGATCTGGAAGCGCTGGTGGAACTTACCCGTGACACCAACATCGTTCTGCTCGCCGACGAAGTCTATGAACACATCGTTTTCGACGGCGCGCAGCACCAGAGCGTCGCTGCACATCCGCAACTGGCGGCACGCAGCATCGTCGTCTCGTCCTTTGGCAAGACCTATCACATCACCGGCTGGAAGATCGGCTACGTACTGGGCGCTCGCGAACTGATGCGGGAGTTCCGCAAGGTGCATCAGTTCAATGTATTCACGGTCAATACGCCGTGTCAGCTGGGGATTGCCGAGTACATGCGCGACGCTTCACGACATCTCGGCCTGGCGGCCTTCTACGAACAAAAGCGTGATTTCTTTCGCCGCCAGCTCGCCGCGTCTCGCTTCGAGTTGCTCCCCTGTCGCGGTACCTACTTCCAACTGGCGCGTTACCGCGCCATTATCGACCTGCCTGACCAGGAGTTTGCCCGCTGGCTGACTCGCGAGGTCGGCGTGGCAGTGATTCCGGTGTCGGTGTTCAACCACGATGCTCATGACGAAGGCGTCGTGCGCTTCTGTTTCGCCAAGCAGGAAGCGACCCTGGCTTCTGCCGGCGAAAAACTGCGCGCCATTTGACCGCGCCACGATCACCGCGATGAGGCGCTGAGGGCTCTCGTCAGCTGTTTCTATCCTTCGCTTTGCTGTCCGTTTTTCTGGCGTCGCCGGCGACGACCAGGGTCAGTTGCGCGGGGTCGATGTACTTGCGGAAAGCGCCGTTGACCTGTTCCGGGGTCAGTGCCATGACCCGCGTCTCGAAGTCCTTCGAGTACAACCAGTCGTGACCGAGGTCGAGCAGGGAGATCCAGCGCGCCGCAACCGCGCTGTCCTGCGAGCGAGCAACCGCGCGCGCTTCGAGGATTCCCTTCTTGGCCTCGGCGACCTCTTCAGCCGTGAAGCCGTCGCGGCGGGCGCGAGCCAACTCGTCGAGGAAAGCCTGCTCGGCGCGATCCAGGTTCTGCGGTGCCGCCATGGCGGTAAAGGACCAGGTCGATAGATCTTCCCGCATGCCCAGCGACAATGAGGAGCCGGCGCTGTAGCTGAGGCCGTCCTTCTGACGCAAGCGATCCATCAAGCGGCTCGACAATCCGCTGCTGCCGCCAAAAATGCTGTTCGCCACGTACAGGGCCGGCGCATCGTCGTCGTCGAAGCGCAGCTTCAGATCGACGCGCGCACGCACGAAGGCGTTTTCCTTGTCCGGGGTGTCGATCACGATGCGCTGCGGCGTCACCTCGCGAAACTCGCGATCAACGCGGGCGTACGGCGCGCGGGAGACGTAGTCGGGAAAGAGTTGCTTGAGCTCGGCGGTGATCGTCGCTTCGTCGAAGTCGCCAACGATGGCGATTTCGCCGCGCGCCGTTCCCATCAGCTCGCGGTGATAGGCGACCACCTGCTCGAGCGTCGTCGCCTGCAGTTGTGCGATGCGCTCGGCGAGTTGCGCATGATAGCGCGGGTCACCTGGTGGGTAGGTGTTGAAGTGAGCGGCCAGGGCGTCGCTGGACAGGGTCTGTGGATTGTCGAGCTGAGCCTGCAGCGCGGTCAGTGTCTGCCGCTTGAGTTCGTCAAATTCGCTTGCCGGAAAGCTCGGCTCGCGCAGCAACTTGGCGACCAGGCGGAGCGCCTCGGGCAGCTGCTCGCGGGTGGTCTCGAACTGCGTCAGGCCGCCGCGGATTTTCAGGCGCGTGAACTCGTCGGCGATTTGCTGGCGGTTCAGTTGGCCACTGCCGCGGCTGAGCATGGCCATCGTCAATTCGCCCGCGAGGTCGCGATTGCGTAGCGTGTCTTCGTCGCCCCAGCGGAAGCTCATGGCCACGTTGACCGTCTGGCCACGGTTCTTTTTGGGCAGCAGCGCGACCTGCAGTTCGCCGACGCTCGGGCGTCGCGAGCGTTGGTTGATGTTCTCGTGCGAAGCTTCGAAGCTTTCACCGGCGTCACCCTTTTCGCTGGCCTTGAAGTTGGCCAGCAACTCTGTCGCCGTGGGTGCCGGCGGGATTTCTGCGCGCTGTGGTGAATCCTCGGGGATGAAACTGCCGAGCACGCGGTTGTCACGTACGAAGTATTTCGCAGCCGCCGCGTCGACCTGCGCCGGCTTGATCTGGTCGAGCTGATCACGGGCGTAGAAGAACAGTCGCCAGTCACCGAGTGCGATGTACTCCGAAAGCATGACTGCGAAGACTTCCGGGTTGGCCAGCGCGCGTTCGTAGGCGGTGCGTGCCTGTTCGACGGCGCGGTCGAGCTCGCTGGCGGTCGCTGCCTGGCCAGCAAAGCCGCCTTCGATGACTTCGATCATCTTGTCGCGGACGCGGTCCAGCGATTGCCCCTTGTTGACCATCGCGCCAAAGACTACGAAGCCCGGTTCGCGGGCGTCGATGGTGTAGGCAAAGACCTGTGCCGCCAGACCCGGTTGGACCAGCGCCTGGTAGAGGCGACCATTCGGGGTGTCGCCGAGTATCTCGCTGGCCATGGTCACTGCTTCGGAGTCGACGTGCAGGCTGGAGGGCGTGCGATAGGCGAGGGCCAGCAGTTGTACCTCGCCCTTGCGGCGAACGACGAAGCTGCGTTCGCCGTCTGCCGTCGGCTCGACGGTCCACTGCTTGGCCAGCTGCCGGGTCGGTTTGGCCAGCTGGCCAAAGCTGGCAGCAATCCATTTCAGCGTCTGTTGCTCGTCGAACTTGCCGGCGACCGTCAGCACCGCGTTGTCGGGCTGATAGAACTTCCGATAGAAGGCCTGCAGATTCTCGATTTTGACGTTTTCGATATCGCTGCGTGCGCCAATGGTGTTGTTGCCGTAGTTGTGCCAGTCAAAGAGCAGCGACTGCAGGCGCTTCATCATCACCCGGCTCGGACTGTTCTCCCCCATCTCGAATTCATTGCGCACGACGCTCATCTCGCTATCGAGATCCTTCCGAGCGATGAAGGAGTTGACCATCGCGTCGGCGCTCCAGCCAAGCGCCCATTTGAGGTTGGCGTCGCTGGCCGGAAAAGTGACGTAGTAATTGGTCCGGTCGAGCCAGGTCGTGCCGTTGATCCGGAAGCCGCGGGTCTTGAACTCCCGGGTCGGGTCGGGAAAACGCTTCGATCCCTTGAAGATCAGGTGTTCGAGCAGGTGGGCCATGCCCGTCTCGCCGTAGTTCTCGTCGCGCGAACCGACCAGATAGGTGACGTTGACCGTGGTCGTCGGTTTGCCGGAATCGGGAAAGAGAATGAAGCGCAGGCCGTTGGCCAGCCGATACTCGCTGATGCCTTCAACAGTACTCAGCTTTTCAACGCCGGCCGGCAGCTTCTCTGCCGCGGCTTGCCGGGCGGCGGCGTGCGCCGGTGCGAAGCTCAGTAGCAGCGACCACAGCACACACGCGGCTAGGCTTGTCCATCGGTTCATCATCATCACTCCACGAGGTTGGCGGGGGGCAGTTTTTCCTGTCTGCATGGTTCGGCGCCTTACTCCGGCGACCGGGTCACCGCTGGCAAGGCGCTTGATCGTCGTACAGCTTGCCAGAAAGGGAACGGCCCGCACAGAGGGAGAGTCTGGGCGGGCCGGGTGCTACGATCACCGCCGCGCGGGGAGGGGGAGGGGAGCGCGGCAGCAACGGAACGAATATTAATCAATCGCGCGCTGATGATCTGTTGGCGCTCTGTCCCGGTTATGTAACGGCGTGTGATCCACGCCATCGCCGGCGAGGCAGCTGCTCGGGACTGAGCTCGCCCTGCTGCAAGCATCCTCATCCTCCGTGAGGTCTGCCAGCGCTTGCCTTCTGTTCGCCAGAGCTGGCATTATCCCCGACTGCAGTGGCCACATCGGCGCCACAATTGGAGAAGGAACGAGCGATGAGTCAGGAAGCGGATGACAAGGGGCTGGCGGCGGTGGTGCTGGCGCGCCTGGAAAATGACCGGCTGCCGCGCGCCATCGATCTGAAGGAAAAGGTCGATGCTGGCGCCAAGCTTGACGACATGGATATCGCGTTTCTGGAGCGCGTCTTTGCCGATACCGAGGACCTGAAGCCGATGGTCGCGCGGAATCCGGAATATCACGAGCTGGCGGCAAAACTGATCGGCCTGTACGAACACATCACTTCCAAGGCGCTGGAAAACGAAAAGGCGGGCTGACCCCCCCCGTCAGCCGGCCTAGGCTGGCCGGCTGGTGAAAAGCGGCCGCCTATTGTGCCCTACCGTGAAAGTCGCGCATGCGACGCAAGAAACTCCCTTCTCCCCTCTGTGGGAGAAGGGCCGGGGGAAGAGGGGGGCGGTCACGACTTTCATGATTTGAGGTGTCCCTTCGTGTCATGACCGTTAGGCTCGGCTGGGGGCTTTGTTGTCTCCACCACCACCACCGTCTCTACCGCCTGTGCCGGTGCGGGCGCTTCCTCGGTCGCCAACCCACGGGTGTCCGCCGGGGTGACGGCTGCCTCGTCGATGGTGCTGCGCGCACCGTCGCGCCCGCGCCAATGGCGAACCGCCTGGCGCATGGTCGGAAAAGCGCGTTGGCGCAGTGCCGCGTCGGGGTGTTTGGTGGTCTGCAACCATTGCTCGAACTCGACCTGTCTTCCCGCGAGCACGAGGGTGATGTTCTTTGCCGCCAGTTCACTGTCAAGCCGCCCCAGGGTATCGATGCCGGTGATGTCGACATCGGTCATGGCGATCATGTCGAGCACCACACGTTCGACGGGCTTCGGCTGGCGGGCGATTGCCCGATGCACTTCGGCGCGGAAATGATTGGCATTGAAGAAGACCAGCGGACCGCAGAAGCGCAGAAGCAGCAGGCCGTCGATCGTTGCTGCGTCGGGAAACAGCTTGTGGTTGTAGAGCCCGGCCCGGCCACGAACATTGACCAGTTCTTCGCAGTCCGGACGGGCGACCTTGCGGATGAACATCAGCAGCGCCAGTGTCACGGCGAGCATGATGGCCTTGATCGCGCCGAAGGCGAGCACCCCGAGCATGGTGATCACCCCGAGGACCACCGCCGAGCGCTCGATCAACTGGTAGCGCTTGAAGACCTGGAAATCGAGCAGGTGCCATGAGGCGAAGAGCAGCACCACGCCTAATGCAGGGATTGGCAGCCAAGCCAGCGAGCCTGTGCCGACCAGCAGCAACAGGGAAATCGCCAGCGCGGCGACAATGCTGACCATCTGCGTGCGGCCGCCGTTGGCGTCACTGACCGCGGTACGCGAATCGGCGCCAGTGACGGCAAAGCCCTGCGATAGTGCCGAGACGATATTGGCCAGGCCGAAGGCGGCAAATTCGCGGTCCACATCGATGTCGTAGCCGTTGCGTTCGGCAAAGCTGCGCGCGGTGAGCATGCCGCTGGTAAACAAGACTAGAGCCAGACCGGCCGCCGAGGCGGCCAGTTCGCCGACGACGTCGAGGTGCAACTCGGGTATCACCAGATCAGGCAGGCCAGCGGCCACCGGACCGATCAGCGCCACCCCCATGTCGCCCAGCCCGAGCAGGAAGGCAGCCAGACCGGCCAGAGCCATGGTTACCAGCGACGCCGGAACCACTTTGGTGTACCGCGGCAGGAAGAACATCACCGCCGCACAGCAGATCGACAGGACGACGGTTGGCCAATGGGCGGTGACCACCAGGTGTGGGATCTCCATGAGCTGTTTGAAGAAGCGGGTGGCCTCCGGCGTGCTGCCGAGGACCTTGCCGACCTGACCGATCATGATCGACAGCGAGACGCCGTTGAGCAGGCCGATGATGATCGGTCGGGCCAGAAAGTCGGCCAGGCCGCCCAGGCGAAGAAAGCTCGCCGACAGGCAGAAGAGGCCGGTGAGCAGCGTCAGTGCGATGCTGTAGGAGAGGTAAAGGCCGCTGTTGCTAGCCGCCAGAGGCGCGATCACTGCCGCCAGCATGGCGCAGGTCGCGGCGTCGGGACCAATGATCAGCTGCCGCGAGGTGCCGGCGAAGGCGTAGACGACCATCGGCAGGATCGAGGCGTACAGGCCGGTCGACGGGCTGAAACCGGCCAGTTGCGCATAGGCGATGGCGATCGGGATGGCCACAGCGGCCACCGACAGACCGGCTCGGATATCGTGCGGCCAGTCGGCGGCACGGTACCTGACCAGCGGCATCAATCCGGGCAAGACGCGATTCAGATGGCTAACGATGGCGGACATTTTGTTCCCTCGACGGTTCGTTCGGCTGCCGCCGGCTGTGGCTTGCAGGCGATTCGGGCAGCGGCGCAGCGAGCGGCAGATTGTAGCAGCAAAGCGGGAATGGTCGACTGGACCGCATATGCGCCAACGGCACGGCTTTGCCGAGCGTCGACTCTGCATGCCAGCCGTGTGCGGCAGTGCTTAGAGGGTTTCTGCCGGCAAGGGCTGGTATTGCATCGGACGCGGCTTGTAGTATGCTGCAGCCAAGTTGTCAGACAACTGGGTTCCCATGCTTACCAATGAGCTGAAGAGAATTGTTCGTCGGCCGCGCTTGAGCGAGGAAGTATCGATCGCCCTGGAAGGGCGGATTGCGCGCGGCGAGATCAAGCCGGGCGAGCAGTTGCCGGTCGAGAAAGCGCTGGCTGAGACCTTTGGTGTCAGCCGTGCGGTCATCCGGGAGGCGGTGGCGCGTCTCAAGGCCGATGGTCGCGTCGAGACCCGGCAGGGCGCGGGCGCGTTCGTCGCCCTGGTTCCGAAAAGTCTGAATTTCAGGTTCTGGCAGGGCGATGGCCCGGCGCAGGTCGAGCTACGCGAGATCTTCGAGTTGCGGGCGATGGTGGAAAGCTCGATTGCCGAGTTGGCGGCGCGTCGTCGCCTGCCCGCCGACATCACCGCCATCGAGTGCTTCCTGCACGCCATGGACGATGCGCTGGCCAGTGGCAGCGATGGTTCCGAAGCCGACGACGATTTTCATCTGGCAATCGCCGCCGCGACCCACAACAGCTACACGCATCGCCTGCTGGAATTCCTCGGCCGGCATTTTTCCGAGTCGCGTCGTCTGGCCTGGACCATGCCCGGTCGCAATGGCGCCTTGCCGCAGGAGGCACAGGCCGAGCACCGCCTGATCTTCGCGGCCGTTGCCGCTGGCGATCCGGCGCGCGCGCGCCATCATTCCCATGAGCATGTCCGCTGCGCCGCCCGGCGCGTCGGTATCGTACTGGCCGACGATCTGGTCAGCGAGCAACGCGACGAGCAGCAATGAGTAGTGTCTTCAACGGCTACGCCGTTGCCCTGACACAATCGACACGAAGTCAAGCATTTCCTGATTCGAGGAACTCGACATGAGCATCGAAAGTAGCGTTGCCGAGCGACGCTTTGCGGTTGACCGGCAGGCCTTGATCAAGCGTCTCAGGGCATTGTTGCCAGCGCAGGCGCTGCTGGTCGAGGAAGAAGAGATGCGCCCCTACGATTGCGATGGCCTCACCGCCTATCGGCAATTACCCTTGATCGTTGCCCTGCCCGCGGACGAAGCGCAGGCGCAGGCGATCCTCAAGGTCTGCTACGAGCTGAAAGTGCCGGTGGTGGCACGCGGTGCGGCGACCGGTCTCTCGGGAGGGGCGACGCCGCACCGTGACGGAGTTCTCGTCTCGCTGGCCAAGCTCAAGAAGATCATCAGTGTCGATCCCGTGTCGCGCACGGCGGTTGTGCAGCCGGGAGTGCGCAATCTGTCGGTCTCCGAAGCGGCGGCGCCGCACGCGCTCTACTACGCGCCCGACCCCTCCTCCCAGATCGCCTGCACCATCGGCGGCAACGTCGCCGAGAACGCCGGTGGCGTGCATTGCCTGAAGTACGGCCTGACCGTGCACAACGTCATGCGTGTCCGCGGCCTGACCATCGAGGGCGAGATCGTCGAGTTCGGCAACGCGGCGCTGGACGCGCCGGGCTACGACCTGCTGGCGCTGATGAATGGCTCCGAAGGCTTGCTGGCGATGATCACCGAAGTGACCGTCAAACTGACGCCGAAGCCGGAATTGGCGCAGGTGGTGATCGCTTCCTTTGGTGATGTGCGGCAGGCCGGCGATGCAGTGGCCAGCATCATCGCCGCTGGCATCATCCCGGCCGGGCTGGAAATGATGGACAAGAAGGCGATCCACGCCGTCGAGCCCTACGTCAATGCGGGCTACGACATGGATGCCGAAGCCATCCTGCTCTGCGAATCGGACGGGACGCCCGAAGAGGTGGCCGAAGAGATCGGCCGCATGACGGCAGTCCTCGAGAACAGCGGCGCCTCGGGGATTCGCGTTTCTCGGGATGAAGCCGAGCGACTGAAGTTCTGGGCCGGACGCAAGGCGGCATTTCCGGCGGTTGGGCGGATGACTCCCGACTACCTGTGCATGGACGGGACAATCCCACGCAAGCGGCTGGCCGAGATGCTGGAAGCGATCAACGGCCTGTCGGAAAAATACGCCTTGCGTTGTGCGAACGTCTTTCATGCCGGCGACGGCAATTTGCATCCGCTGATCATGTACGACGCCAATCAGCCCGGAGAACTCGATCGGGCGGTGGCTTTTGGCGCCGAGATCCTTGAGCTGTCGGTGCGCTTCGGCGGCACCATCACCGGCGAGCACGGCGTCGGTATCGAAAAAGTCGACGTCATGGCCGAGCAGTTCAGTCTGGCCGAAATTGCCGCCTTTCATCGCCTGAAAGCGGCTTTCGACGAGCACGGGCTGCTCAACCCCGGCAAGGGCGTTCCGACGCTCGCCCGCTGCCGCGAGTACACCCTGGCCCGCGCCGGTAACGCTGCCACTTCGCCGAGGCTGTGATGGAAGAATTGATCGATGACTGGATTGGTCGTGTGGCCGACGCAGCAAGTTCCGACCGTGGCCTGGCGATTCGTGGCGGTGGCAGCAAGCTCTTTTACGGTTGCCCGGAGCAGGGCGAGGTGCTCGAGGTCGGTGGCTATCGCGGCATCGTCGCCTACGAACCGACCGAGCTGGTGGTCACCGCGCGTGCCGGCACGCCGCTGCGCGAACTGGCGGCGGCGCTGGCCGAAAAAGGGCAGTGGCTGCCGTTCGAGCCGCCGCACTTCGGGCCGGCGGCGACGGTTGGCGGCATGCTCGCTGCCGGCCTTTCCGGACCGCGCCGCCAGGCTGTCGGTGCCCTGCGCGATTATGTTCTCGGCGTCAAGCTGTTGAATGGTTCTGGCGAAGTACTCTCCTTTGGCGGCCAGGTGATGAAGAATGTCGCCGGTTACGACGTTGCCCGCCTGCTCGCCGGCAGCCTCGGTACGCTGGGCATCGTGCTCGAGGTATCGCTCAAGGTTCTACCGCTACCGGTCGCCGAGAAGAGCCTGCGTTTTGCGATCGACGAGACTTCGGCGCTGAAAAAACTAAACGAGTGGGGTGGCCGGCCCTTGCCGATTTCGGCTTCTGCCTGGCACGACGGAATGCTGACCCTGCGTCTGTCGGGAGCCGCTGCGGCGGTCGCCGCGGCGCAGCGGCATCTCGGCGGCGAGGCGCTGGCAGACGGTCTGGCAGCAGCTTTCTGGCAAGCGCTGCGCGAGCAGAGTTTTGCCTACTTTACCGGTGACGCGCCCTTGTGGCGCTTGTCCTTGCCGTCGGCCGCGCCGCCGCAGGCGCTTCCCGGCCCGACGCTGATCGAGTGGGGCGGCGCCCAACGCTGGTTGCGGGAGGGCGACGAACGCGCAATTCGCGTCGCGGCGGCCAAGGCCGGCGGCCATGCGACGCTGTTTCGTGCCGACGATGCCGCGAAAGCTGCGCAGGGCGTTTTCCAGCCACTGCCGGCAGCGCTGCTGCGGATTCATCGCAATCTGAAGCGCGCCTTCGATCCGCAAGGGGTTTTCAACCGCGGCCGGATGTATCCGGGACTATGAGAGTTCGCTGACCATGCAAACCAATCTTGCTGATTTCATCAAGGACACGCCTGCCGGGCGCGAGGCCGACGCAATTCTGCGCAGCTGTGTGCATTGCGGTTTCTGCACCGCGACCTGCCCGACTTTCCAGTTGCTCGGCGACGAGCTCGACGGGCCGCGCGGGCGCATCTATCTGATCAAACAGATGCTCGAAGGGCAGCCGGTCAGCGAAACGACACAGCTGCACCTCGATCGCTGCCTGAGCTGCCGCTCCTGTGAGACGACCTGTCCGTCGGGCGTGCGCTATCATCGCCTGCTCGAAATCGGGCGCGAGGTCATGGAGGAGCGCGTGCCGCGGCCGCTGGCAGTGCGCGCGACGCGTTTCCTTCTCTGCGAAGCGCTGCCGCGGCGCTGGATCTTCAAACCGGCCGTGGCCATGGGCCAGTTGATGCGGCCGCTGTTGCCGGCGGTTCTGGCCGAAAAAGTGCCGATGGTGGCGGAGGGCGCTGCCCGGCCCTGGCCGCGGAGCAGCGGGCACCGGCGACGAATGATTGCCCTTGCCGGTTGCGTGCAGCCGATCCTGACGCCGAATACCAATGCCGCGACGGCACGGGTTCTCGACCGGCTGGGCATCGAGTTGATCGAGGCACCGAGGGCCAGTTGTTGCGGTGCGCTGCGCTATCACCTGCACGCACAGGAGAAGGCACTCGACGACATGCGGCAGGTGATCGATGCCTGGTGGCCAGACGTCGAGAGCGGCCGCGTCGAGGGCTTCATAATGACTGCCTCGGGTTGTGGCGAGCACGTGCGCGAGTACGGTAACTTGCTGAAAGACGATCCGGCCTACGCCGACAAGGCCGCGCGCATCGCCGCCATGACCCGCGATGCCTCCGAAGTGCTGGCCGCCGAGCAGGAGCCGCTGGCTGCCTTGCTGCGCCAGGCGGGGGCCGACAGCGGTCAGCGCGTCGCATTCCACTCGCCCTGCACGCTGCAACACGCGCAGAAGATTCGCGGTGTCGTCGAGACCTTGCTGGCAGCTGCCGGTTATCAGCTTTCGCCGGTCGCCGATCCGCACCTGTGCTGCGGCTCGGCGGGGACTTACTCGATCAGCCAGCCGGTACTTGCCAAGCAGCTGCGCGACAACAAGCTGGCGGCCATGGCCGCCGGTTCGCCGGCAGTCATGGTGACGGCCAATATCGGTTGTCAGACGCATCTGCAGAGTGGCAGCGCGATGCCGGTGCGCCACTGGATCGAACTGATCGATGAGCGCTTGAACGTCGGCGCCTGAAACAAACAACGAGCGCAGCAGAAAGGCGTCTCTGCTGATACGGGGAAGCCATGGAAATCAAGGATCTGGTCGGCAGCTACGCGGCACTTGCCGAAAACTTCCGCTGGCAGCTTCCGGAGAAGTTCAACATCGCGGTCGATGTCTGTGGTCGCTGGGCCGCGGATCGCAGTCGCTTTGCGCTGTACTACGAGGACGAGAGCGGCTTCACGTCGGCGCATACCTTCTGGGACATTCAGCAGCAAGCCAACCGTCTGGCCAACGTCCTCGCCGCACTCGGGACTCTGGCCGGCGATCGCGTCGCGATCCTGCTGCCGCAATGTCCGGAAACGGCGATTGCCCATGTCGCCATCTATCAGATGGGCGCCCTGGCGGTACCACTGTCGCATCTGTTCGGTCCGGATGCGCTGGAATACCGGCTCGGCGATGCGGGCGCGCATGTCGCCATTGTCGATGCAAGCTCGCTGCCGAAATTGCTGGCGCTGCGCGACCGCCTGCCGCAGTTGCGGCACGTGATCGGCGTTGGCGCAGCACTCGGCAAGGGCGTCAAGTCGTGGGCGGAAGTCCTCGAGCATGCCTCGCCACGTTACACGCCGGTGCTTACCGGCGCCGACGATGCGGCGATGATCATCTACACCAGCGGTACCACCGGCAAGCCGAAGGGCGCGCTGATGGCGCACCGGACCTTGCTTGGCAACCTCAGCGGCTACGTCTGCTCGCATGACTTCTTCCCGCAGCCGGGCGACATGTTCTGGTCGCCGGCCGACTGGGCGTGGACCGGCGGTTTGTGGGACGTGCTCTTGCCGACCTGGCACTTCGGAATGCCCTTGCTCGCTTACAAAGGACGTTTCGACCCCAGCAAGGCGTTCTCGCTGATCGAGAAGTACGGCATCCGCAACAGCTTTCTCTTTCCAACCGCCTTGAAGATGATGATGAAGGCCGTCCCGGATCCGCGGGCAGAATACGATCTCGATCTGCGCAGCATCATGAGCGCTGGCGAACCGGTCGGGGAAGCAGTTTTCCACTGGGCGCAGGAAAAGCTGGGGGTGACCATCAACGAGATGTTCGGGCAGACCGAAATGAACTACGTGGTTGGCAATTGCGCATCGCGCTGGCCGGCCAAGCCCGGGGCCATGGGGCGCGCGTATCCCGGGCACCACGTGGCGGTCGTCGATGCGCGGGGCAATGTCCTGCCGCCCGGCGAACTCGGCGAGGTCGCCGTGCATCGCCAGTGCAAGGGTGAGTGCGACCCGGTGATCATGCTCGGCTATTGGCAGAATCCGCAGGCGACGGCCGACAAGTTCGTCGGCGACGGCTGGGGGCTGACCGGCGACCTGGCGAAAATCGACGAAGACGGCGATCTGTGGTACCAGGGGCGCGCCGACGATGTCTTCAATAGCGGTGGCTACCGCATCGGCCCGGCCGAAATCGAGAACTGCCTGCTCAAACATCCGGCGGTCGCCAATTGCGCGGTCATTGGCATCCCGGATGCGCTGCGCGGAACGCTGATCAAGGCTTTTGTTGTCCTGCAGCCGGGGGAGCTCGGATCGCCGGTCCTGGTCGAGCAATTGCAGCAGCAGGTGCGGCAGCATCTGGCTCCCTACGAGACGCCGAAAGCGATAGAATTCGTCGAAGCTCTGCCGATGACCACTACCGGCAAGGTGCAACGGCGCGTCCTGCGGGCGCGAGAAACCGATGGCAGGGGAGGCCGGGAAGGGTAAGGACTTGAGCGAAGGGCTTGAACGAACAACGGGAGCAGCAGCGGCGGAGCGGCGGCAAAAGCTCGACTTGCGGGCGGCTTTCGACGCCGCTTTCGTAATGATCGAGCCGTTTTTCGATCCGCAGCAGGGTTGGGCCGGACAGTCGCTCGAACTGCTTGCCTATCGCCTGCTGCGCGACAATTTCCCAAAGCTGAGCAGTGAAGAGGTGCATACCCTGGTGGTTGCCGCGCATCGCCTATATATCGAGCGGCACCCCGATCACAGCAGTCACTTGCCGCGCCCGAGCGAGCTTCGTCGGGTGGACCTCTAGAACACAATAAGCCGACGTTCGCTTGCTCTGCCGGTCTGCTTGCCACTCGTCAGGCGGCCCGACCCAGGACGGCGGCACCTGGCGGCACGGAAAGTCATAGTTAATGTCAATTTCAATCGATGCCTGCGTGGCACAGCATCAGGGTGATCGCCGCGAACAGCAGGACCGGGTAGCGATCCTGCCGCATCCGCGTGGCGGCGGTGTCGCGCTGGCCATTGTGGCCGACGGCATGGGTGGCCATACCGGTGGCGTGCTCGCCGCGCAACAGGTAGTGCACACGGCGCGCGACAACCTCGAGCGTTTTTCGGCGCGTTCCGAATCGGCGCGGGTGTTGCTGGAATCGAGCATCAACGAAGCGCACATGCTGATCAAGGCGTCGCGCTTCATCAACGAGAAAGATCCGCACAGCACGGCCGTGATGCTGCTGCTGCAACCCGGCAAGGTCAGCTGGGCGCACTGCGGCGACAGTCGCTTCTACCGTTTTCGCGGTGACAGCCTGATCTTTCGCAGCACCGATCATTCCTACGTCGCGCAATTGGTGGTGCAGGGCAGGGTAACGCCCGAAGAGGCCCTGGTCCATCCGCACCGGAACATCCTGCTGACTTCTCTGGGTGGGGTCGATACGCCCAAGGTCGCTTTCGGCGAGGCAGAGGATCTGCAGGCTGGCGATACTTTTCTGCTCTGCTCGGATGGTCTATGGGGCTATTTCACCGATCAGGAACTGGCCTGGGTGATTGATGGCGCAGCGTCGGCGCGTGAAGCCTCGGAACTGCTGATTGGCCGCGCACGCGCAATGGGCAACGGCGATGGCGACAATATCTCGCTGGCGATTCTCAGGTTGATCGAAGCGCCGGCGGCTGTTTCCGGTAACGGCGCTTCATCCGGCTCACTCGCGCCCGAGACCGCCAAGTAAGGCAGCTACCGCACGGCGTCGCTTGTGCGGGTGCTCGCTTCGGCCCGTGGATTTCGTGGCGTCGCCGTCAACCGCGGCGGCGATCGGACGCGGCTCGGCGCTTTCGTAGGGCTTGCTGAAGTCGAAGCCATCGGCGGCGATGTGGCTCGGGCGGCGGTTCGCGCCTTGTTTGCGCACGCCCTTGCGTGTTGGCGGACTACGCTCGGCGGAGCGCTCGTTGCGCGCTGCTGCTGGCGAAGCCGGCGCCGGCGCCGGCGCGACCGGATTGCGGCGATGACGATGCTTGTCGCCGGGCGGGTAGGTGTAGTCGTACTCCGGTTCGAAGCCGGCGATGATTACCTGCTCGACCTTGATCTTGATCAGCTTCTCGATGTCGACGAGATAGGGCACCTCGCTTGCCGAGACCAGCGAAATCGCGGTGCCAGCCTTGCCGGCGCGGCCGGTGCGGCCAATGCGATGGATGTAGTCTTCTGGCGTGCGCGGCAGTTCAAAGTTGATCACGTGCGGCAACTCGTCGATATCGAGCCCGCGGGCGGCGACGTCGGTCGCTACCAGGACCAGTACCGAGCCGTCCTTGAAGGCTTCCAGCGCCTTCAGACGTTCCAGCTGGCTCTTGTCGCCGTGGATCGAGTCAGCGGCAATCCCGGCGCGCTGCAGTTCGCGTGCCAGACGGTTGGTTTCCAGCTTGGTGCGGGTAAAGACCAGGACCTGATTGAAATCGGAGGAACGCAGCAGTTTGACCAGCAAGGCCCTTTTGGTTTCGCTGGCGACCGGGTGGACGCGGTGGGTAATGGTCTCGGAGACCGTGTTGCGCTTGGCGACTTCGATCAGTTCCGGTGCCTGCAGCATCTTGTCGGCCAGCTTCTTGATCTCTTCGGAAAACGTCGCCGAGAAGAGAAGGCTCTGGCGTTGCTTCGGCAGCATATTGATGATTCGGGTCACATCGGGGATGAAGCCCATATCCAGCATGCGGTCGGCTTCGTCGAGGACCAGCGCCTGGACGCTGTTGAAGTGCAGGCACTTTTGTTCGACGAGATCGAGGAGTCGGCCAGGGGTGGCCACCAGCACTTCGACGCCGCAGCGGATTTCGGCAATCTGCGCCTTGATGTCGACGCCGCCGTAAGCGCAGCAACTCCTGATCGGAACGTGCTTGCTGTAGGTCTTGACCGATTCATGGACCTGGATCGCCAGTTCGCGCGTCGGCGCCAGCATCAGCACGCGCACCGGGTGGCGGGCCGGCGATGGACTGGGGCTGGCGAATGGCAGAATGCGCTGCAGCAGCGGTAGGGTGAAGGCGGCCGTCTTGCCGGTGCCGGTCTGCGCGCCGCCCATCAGGTCACGTCCGGCGAGAACGACCGGTATCGCTTGCGCCTGGATCGGTGTGGGCTCCGTATAGCCCTGGTCGGTAACGGCGCGCAGCAGATCGGGTGCCAGACCGAGATCGGAAAAACGAATGGGTGCAGCCTTCGGATCAGTCAAGAGAGTCAACGCTCGATCACAGAAAAAACGAAATTATACATTGATTTGCGGCGTGTCCGGCGGCGACGGCTGCGGCCTTGGTCAGTCGGGAAGCGGTCGGGAGACAGCCGGGCGTGCGCGGCGCGGCACCCGTTCAGTGTCGCTCAGGCAAGGAGATGCAGAGCACGTTCGGCGGCGATGTCGAAGGTCGCGATCCCGGATACGACCTGTGCACGGCCCGCACGCACCTGCTGGTCGAGTAGCGCTCGCGGCATGGCAACGGCGAAGCCCCAGTCCGGGTTGAAGAGCACGATGGTTGGCGACGACGGGCTTTGCCAGCAGCAGAGACCGCAGAGTGGTTTCTGCTCCTGCTCGGGCAGGGAGAAGCGCAGCCAGTCGCCGACCTGCCAGCCGCTGCTGCTGCGAGCCACGTGCTCCTGTTCGTCGGGCAGGGCCAGGTACTGGACCTGCAGCCCGTCGCGCGCGAGCAAGCGTGCTCCGCTCTTGGCCGCTGGGCTGCTCGGGCGCCGCCGTTCGGGCGGCATCCCGGCCGGTCGGGCGCCATCCTGCGCCTGGCCGCGTAGCGCCGCCGTCTGCAGGTCGAACAGGCGGTTGAGGAAAGGCAGTCTCTCGGCCCGTGAAATGCCGATTTCATCAAGCCCGCTGCCGATTCGCTTGATCAGCGACGACGCCAGGCCGGCCAGATGTTTGCGTTCTTCGTTGCTTTGCTTCGGTTGCACGCTCCAGATCAGCTCTCCTCCGGTCGCGCTGTCCTGTTGCCAGCGCGCACCATCCGTGCCGCCAGCTTGGGCAGCAGCGGCCATCACCCGTACCCAATAGCGTTCAAGAAAGGTGGCGATTTCCGGCGAGCGTGTTCGGGCCAGGCTAGCGCACAGCCAGTTTTCGGCCGCCTCTTCGGCGGCGATCGCCTGCTCATGCGCAACGACTAGGCGGATGTGACCGCTGGCGGCTTCGCGAACCGCCTGGTCGCGTTCGCCGATCAGTACCTCGAGTTTGGCGAGCGCCTCGCCGAGTGCTTCGCTGCTGCCTTGCTGGCTGTCGTGGAGCGCGGTCGCCAGGTCTGCGATGCGCTTGCATAGCGGGTGATCGCGGTTCGCATTCAGGGGCAGCCCGACGGCCGCGCGGGCCATGCGATTGATCAGTACGCGCGCCGGATGCTCGCTGTTGGCAAACAGCGATGGGTCGACGATGGCCAGTTTGAGCAGTGGAATCTGCAGGCGACCAATGATTCCCTTGACCGTCTCGGGGAGGTCTGCCGACTCGAAAATGGCTTCAAAAATAAGCGCCATGGTGTCGAGCGTGAGGGTCTCGGCACTGCCGAGTGGCAGATCGAGGTCACTAGACTTCAGCGGACGCGGTGCGGGCGCCAGGCCTTCGTCCTCACCCGCAGCGCCTGGCGACAAGGTCGAGCGCAGTTCGAGGGCCGTCAGCCGGTCGAGCACATTCTCCAACATTACCGTTGCCGTGCCGTCAAGCAGGGAAATTACCGGTGCTGCCTGGTCGCCCGCAGGCGCTTGCGGCAGGCCGCTACGGTGACGCAGCACGTCCTGCAGCAGCAACAGGGCATTGCTGCTCGCCGCCCGGGGGGCGCTGCTACCTGGCTGCTCGCCGGCAGCCCTGGTGGGCGCCGTGACCCTGGCGCCGGGGTGCTGCGCCTGCGTCGGCTCGACGCCCAGTTTTGTCAACAAGTCGTTGATTTCGTCATACAGCGCCGGCAAGTCCCGGCACAGAAGATCTTCGATTCGATCGAGGACCGTGAAGGTCTGCTCGGTGCTTCCATCGTACTGCGCACAGATCGCCGCGAGGCCCTCGCAGATTGCTTCCGGGCCTACCGGATTGTCATCGGGCCCCATCGTTGAGCGCTGCAGCAAGGTCAGGTACAGCGAACGGCTGCGCCAAAGCGCGCGGCCGCCGGCATCACGCAGGTGGGTGGTGATTTCCGTTAGACGAATGCCCACTTCGAGGTCGTCGTCGCCGATCAGCGTCAGCCGTGAGGCGGTCAGGCTTGCAGCCTCGTCGAATCCGTCGAGTGGCTGGGCCGATGCCAGCATGTCGTGAGCCTTACCCACTGCGCGACTGAATGCGTCCAGGCATCCCGAGATGTTGCCGCCCGCTTCGCCGACTATCTTCCGGAGCCGCTGCTGAAAGAGATTTCTGCTGGCGAGCAGAACCTGCGCCCGATAGTCGTTTGCGGGCGGTGGCGGCGGCGGCTGATGATCTGGCATGGGTTGATCGCTTGCTGGCCGGTTGATATCCGTAGGCGGTGGCGATTGCGTGTATGGTTATCCGGCGCACCTCGGTCGTAACCGGGGCACACCTGACGACGGGATTATAGACGAGGATGGCACAGTTCTGCCGTGTGCAGCGGCAGGTCGGAGTGCGCCCTGCCTGGAGCGCATGATCATTCTTGCCCGCGCGATCCGTCCAACACACATGGAGGAAGCATGAACAACAGGCAGCTTGGCAGTAGTGCCCTGGAGGTCTCCGAGATCTGCCTCGGGACGATGACCTTCGGGCAGCAGAACAGCGAGCCGGAAGCGCATGCACAGCTCGACCGTGCATTTGCGGCCGGGGTCAATTTCATTGATACCGCTGAAATGTATCCGGTGCCCGCGCGGGCCGCTACCGCCGGCAGAAGCGAAGCGATCGTCGGCAACTGGCTGGCCACTCAGTCGCGGCAGGAGGTGATCGTCGCCAGCAAGGCGGCCGGGCCGTCACGCGGCCTGAAGTGGCTGCGCGACGGCCCGCTGGCTTTCGACCTGCCCGGTCTGCGCAGTGCGCTCGAAGCGTCGCTGCGGCGTTTGCGTACCGACTACATCGATCTCTACCAGTTGCACTGGCCGGCGCGCAATCAGCCGATGTTCGGTCAGTGGCAGTACGATCCGGCAACGGAGCACGCGTCGACGCCGATTCTGGAGACCTTGCAGGCGCTGGCGATCCTGGTTCAGGAAGGCAAGATTCGCTACTTCGGTCTCTCCAACGAGCACCCCTGGGGGGTGATGGAGTTCGTCCGCCTGGCCCGCGAGCACAACCTGCCCCGACCGGTTTCGCTGCAGAATGCCTACAATCTGCTCAACCGCGTCTATGAGAGCGGATTGGCCGAGGTCTGCCACCGCGAAAACATCGGCTTGCTACCGTACTCGCCACTCGCCTTCGGCATGCTCTCCGGCAAGTACTTGGCCGACGCGAAAGCAGCTGGCCGGCTTACGCAGTTCGGCGATTTCGGTCAGCGCTACGCCAAGATCAACGTTGTGCCGGCAGTGGCTGCCTACGCCGAACTTGCTCACCGGCACGGGCTGCGGCCCAGCCAGCTGGCGCTGGCTTTCGTTTGCTCACGCTGGTTTTCGGCGAGCACGATCATCGGTGCGACCAGCATCGCACAGCTCGACGAGAATCTCGGCGCGCTGGCCGTGCCGTTGCCGGCAGCGCTGTTGGCCGAGATCGATGACATTCATCTGCGTTATACCAATCCCGCCCCGTGAGCCGGCAGCAGGGGCATCGCTCTGAGGTGGCGAGCCCTTCTTCCAGGCGGGGAGGCGGGAGCTTCGCGAATCGCTGGCGCGACTTTCACATCAATGCGTGCCGCTCGCCGGCCTCTCCGCAACCGGGTCGGCTCCGGCCCCGTCGCGTTCTCCGCCTGTCGCCGCGTCGCCGGCTTCCTCTGTCGGTGGCGGCCTTCTCTTTTTCCTGGCGCCTGGAGGCTGAGGTGGCGGTAATTGTGGCTCGACGGTTTCGAGCTTGTTTTCGCGCATGTAGCTGTCCATGTCTCGCCAGCCCTGGTAGATCGCGGCCTTCGGTAACCAGGAATAGATCGAGTAGCAGTCCTCGATCGCGCGTCCCGACTGTCGACAGCCACCGCCGACCGCCTGTCCCTCGGCCGCGAGTCGAGCGGCCTTGGCGAGGGGCTCTTCGAGCCCCATCCTGTCCTTGATCAGGTCACAACCGCTGCTGCCGAAGAGCAGTGTGCCGGCGAGCAGGAGGAGGCGTAGCGGACTACGCGGGTGATCGAACAACGAAACCCCCTGAGTGATGGCTTGGCAATGGCACATTCTACTCATAAACGCGGGCGCCGCGCTGCGCTCAGGGAATCAGGCGAGCGAGGATACGGGTGCGCCGCTTGTGTTTGAGTTCCCTGACCAGGTCGGCGATCAACGCCAGTTGTTGCGGACCGACGTCGTCGGCGAAGGGATTGATCAAGGCACGCAGCGCCTCCATCTTCTGCGCGTCCCGCCGCAGGCGGAGCTGGCGGTAGATCGCGGCCAGCTGGCTGGCCGCCGGCAGGGCTGCTTCGGCGGTCACGCCTGGGCAACTCAGTGCCCGCAGATAGCAATTCGTTGCTCCGACAAGGTCTTGGTCATTGAGCATCGCCTCGCCGCGCAGACTCCACGCGCCGGCTTCGAAGGTGGGAGTCAGGCCCAGGGCGATGGCCTCGCCGAAAAGTGCGTGTGCCCGCCCCCAGTCTCCCAGCTTGAGCGCGGCCAGGGCGCTATGGAACTGCTGCTGGCCAGCGCCGGCTTCAGGCTCCACGCTGGCGAAGTTTCTTGGCTGGTGCGCGGCGCTTACGCGCGGGATGTCCAGCGCTGACGATGTATCCGGGTGGCCGTTGCTGCGGGCACCCTTTTTCTGGCGCTGGCGGTGCCACCGTCGTTGCAGGACGACGCCGCCAAGCAGAGCCAGCGCGGCCAGAGGCAGCGCGGCCCACAGCACTGGCGAGGAAATCGCCCGCCGCCATGCCGGCGGCACGAAAAAGGAAGGCGCAGCCGTTGCCGCGGAAGCTGGCGCGCCGCTGTTGTCCGCCGCCGCCGGCGTCGCCGCGGCAGTGACTGCGAGCGCTACCGTTCGCTCCGCGAAGCTCCAGCGCAAGGATTGTGGCGGCGGCTCGGGCACTTCGAACACCATGCACAGCTCGACACTGCGCCCCTGCATTCTGAGAGACAGGGGGCCACTGTAGCTGTCCGTGCGCAGTATGGCTATTTCCCTTTCATCGTCAAGCTTGGCCTTGGTTTCGTTGCCCGCCCCGATCGGCGCTCGCAGGTAGCGGCAAGTTCCGATGTGCGCGCCGACGGCAAGCAGCTCGGCGGCGATTGGAACGTCGCCCGTGCCGGCCAGCAGCCCTGCCGTCGCCAGGGGGTGTGGCCCGAACGAGCCGTCACCGGCGACCTTGACGGTGCCACGCACTTCAAGTAGCGCGTTGCCCTTGCGCGGCGTTCGCTCAAGCCAGCCTCCGTCGACCAGTTGTTGGAAAGAAGAAACGACGCTTAGCGTCGCATTTTCGATCTGCCAATCTTGCTCGGCCGTCTCCTGTGCCACCGGCCGTTCGGCAAAGCACAGTACGAGAAGCAGCGTTGTCAGGGCATGGCGCAGGAGATGCTTGCTGTTCATTAGCATTGGGGCACTGGGAATGCGATCGTCGGAATGAATGAGCGGTCGGTGGTAGACACAGCCGGGAGTATCCCGTTTTCGCTCGTCAGCTCGGCCAGACAAGCCACCATCCAGTGCTGTTCTGGTCGGGCAAGGTGGCAAGCCGGAATTTTAAGGCTTGCGCTCCTGTCGCAGTTTACGCGAAAGCGGCGGCCGCTGGCGCAGAATCAGGCCGCCGATCAGCGCAGCGGCCTGATTCTGCGCGAGTGGCGCGAAAGCGATGCTCACGGTTTATAGTGTGCGTTGCTTGCCGACGGATCGAAATCATCATCATGCCTGCCTACCCCGGACCCACCCTCCTTACACTGGCCAGCGTCCTACTGCTATTCGCGTGCACTGCCTACGTTGGTCGCTGCCGGATGAAGTTTGCTATCCGCGCGCCAGCGATCAGTGGCCACCCGCAGTTCGAGATTGCCTATCGCATTCAGATGAATACCCTGGAAAATACCGTCGCCTTCCTGCCCGTGTTGTGGGTCTGCGCCCTCAACCTGTCGTCATTCTGGGCAACTTTGCTCGGCGGCGGCTGGTTGCTGGCCCGGGTGTGGTATGCGCTGGCCTATGCCCGCGACCCGAAGACGCGCGGCCCTGCCTTCGCGCTGTCGATGCTCTGCTTTGCGGGGCTCGGGCTGGGTGGCGCCTGGGGCGTTCTGAGCGGGTTGGTCGGCTGAAGCCGGACGCCTCCCCCGAGCCGCGCGCGACGGCGCCCAGGCTGCGGCCGCTGCGCGCTCTGCTGCCCTATGTGGCGCCCTACGGCAAGCAGGTCGCTGTCGCCTTGCTGCTCTTGCTGCTCGCTGCCGCGGCGACCTTGAGCCTGCCATTTGCCGTGAAATTGCTGGTCGACGGCGGCCTGGCACTGCCGCCCGGCAGTGAGCTTGGCGAACGCATGCTGGCCATTCGCGAGCACTTCCTGTGGCTGTTTGCGGTGGCGGTGGGGCTTGGCGTCGCCACCGCCGGACGCTACTACATGGTCAGCTGGATCGGCGAGCGGGTAACCACCGACCTGCGCCAGGCGGTCTATGCGCATGTGCTGCGACAGAGTCCGCAATTCTTCGAAACGCTGAAGTCGGGCGAAGTGTTGTCACGCCTGACCACCGACACCACGGTGATCCACAGTGCGGTCGGTTCGAGTATCAGCATGGGGCTGCGCAATATGGTGCTCTTCGTTGGCGGTCTGACGATGCTGGTCAGCACGACGCCACGGCTGATGCTCACCGTCGCCGGAATTATCGTGCTGTTCGTGTTGCCGGCGGTGCTCATCGGTCGGCGCGTACGCAAGCTGTCGCGCGCCAGCCAGGACCGCATCGCCGATACCAGTGGCATTGCCGGCGAGATTCTAAATGCCATTTCGATCGTGCAGAGCTATACCCAGGAGGATGCGGAAGCGGCGCGCTTCTCGGCCGCCAACGAGAAGGCTTTCGCGACCTCGATCCGGCGCACCGGTACGCGCTCGGCATTCACCGCCTTTGTCATCATCGGCGTCTTCGGTTCGCTGCTCTATGGTTTGTACGGTGGTGTGCAGGCGGTACTCGCTGGCGAGATGAGCGCCGGTCAGTTGAGCCAGACGGCGCTCTATGTGATGCTCGTCGCCGGCAGCGTGGCCGTTCTTGCCGAGGTCTGGGGCGAGTTGTTGCGCGCTTCGGGGGCAACCGAGCGGCTGATGGAGTTGCTCAGCCTGCGCTCGCCGATTGCCGAGCCGGCGGCGCCAATTTCTCTGCCGGCGCCTGCCGGCGGCCTGCGCGTCACTTTCGAGCAGCTGCGCTTCGCCTATCCCTCGCGACCGGCGCAGCTCGTGTTGCAGGGCCTCGATCTGAGCATCGCAGCCGGCCAGACGGTGGCTCTGGTTGGTCCCTCCGGCGCCGGCAAGACGACGGTTTTCCAGTTGCTGCAGCGCTTCTACGATGTCAGCGAGGGGGCCATCCGAATTGATGGCATCGACCTGCGTTGCTCGCGTCTGGCTGAGCTGCGCCGGCGTATTGCCGTGGTGCCGCAGGAAGCGGTGATCTTTTCGGGTAGCGTCGCCGACAACATTCGCTACGGCCGGCCCGAGGCCAGCGACGAGGAAACGCGGGCTGCCGGGGCCGCCGCTTTCGTCGACGAATTCGTGCAGCGACTGCCCGACGGCTACGCGACCTTCGTCGGTGAGCGTGGCGTCCGCCTGTCGGGCGGCCAGCGGCAAAGGATTGCCATCGCCCGCGCGATCCTCAAGAACGCGCCGCTGCTGCTGCTCGACGAAGCGACCAGCAGCCTTGACGCCGAAAGCGAGCGCGTCGTGCAGGCGGCGCTCGAAACGGCGATGAGCGGTCGCACGACGGTCGTCATCGCCCATCGCCTGGCGACCGTGCAGCGCGCCGACCGGATCATTGTCCTCGATCACGGGCAGCTGATCGACGCCGGCACGCATCTCGAACTGGTCGAGCGCGGCGGTCTCTACGCGCGTTTGGCGGCGCTGCAGTTCGCGGTCTGAACGGGGTTCCCGGGCTCTGCCAGGCTAGCCACGGTCGACGCTGATCATGGATACCAGTTCGCGCTCGTCGAGTTCCTCTTCAATGATGCGCAGGGTTTCGTCGTTGATCGCGTCGGCAGCGTGCAACTCGTGCAGGCGCTGGCGTTCGGCGCCGATCGCCGCCAGGCGCAGTTGGCGGCGCAGGGCGATATGCGTCGCTCGCAGTTGGGCATGTCCGGGGTCGCCTTCGAGCAGTTCCAGCTTGCCCTGGTAGCGCGCGAGCAGCTGCTCGGCGAAAGCGCGATCCTCGGGGTCGTCCAGTTCCCTGGACGCGACGGCTACCTTCGCCAGCGCTGCGCGAGCGATCGCGGCACGTGCCGCGTGCTCCTCGTGAGCGGGCTGGTCATCGCTGTTGAGCGCCAGCTTGCGGATCAGCCAAGGGAGCGGCAGGCCATTCAGGGCAAGCGTCAGGATGATCGTCGCCGCGGCCAGAAAGACCACCAAATCGCGCTCGGGAAAGGGGGTGCCAGAGGCGATCACGGTCGGGATCGATAGCGCGGTGGCCAGGGTGATCGAGCCGCGCACCGCCGCCCAGCTGACCAGCAGCAGGCGCCTCGGGTCCGGTCCCGAGGCGTCGCCGCCCCAGCCCCAGTGCAGGCGGAAGCGCAGATGCGCCGAGGTCCACACCCAGGCGATACGCAAGACCATCAGCAACAGCCACAGGGCAAGCGCGTAGAGGGCCAGGTCGAGCGGTGCGAAATGGTCGACGCCGGTCAGCATGCGGCGCAACTGCAGACCGAGCAAGACAAAGACGACGCCGTTCAGAACGTAGGACAACATTCGCCAGACCTCGCGTGCATGCTGGCGCGCGTCGGCACTCAAGCCCTTCGCCTCCTGGCCACTGGCCCACAGGCCGGCCGCAACGACGGCCAGTATTCCGGAAACCTGCAGCGCCTCGGCGGCAAGGTAGGCGCCATAGGGGATGAGGACCGTGAGCAGGGTCTGCAGCACGGGATCGCCGGCGTGCAGACGAATCAGCCGTTGCCGCAGCTCGCGCCCGAACCATTCGACGCTGACGCCGACGAGGATGCCGCCGCCGGCCAGGTGCACAAAGTCCCCGGCGACCGTTGTCGACGAGAACAGCCCGGTGGCGGCGGCGGCGAGCGCGAGTTTGAAAGCGACCAGCCCGGAGGCGTCATTGAGCAGGCTTTCGGCGTTGACGATGTGTACGATGCGCGCCGGCAAGGGCAGCAATTGCGTCGTCGCCACCGTGGCCACGGCGTCGGTTGGCGAGACGATGGCGCCGAGCGTGAAAGCGACGGCCAGCGGCATCGCCGGGATCAGCCAGTGCATCAGGTAGCCGACGGCAAGGACGGTCAGCACGACCAGGCCGAGCGCCAGCAGCAGTACCGGCTTCAGTGCGCGCACGAAATCTCGACGTGGCAAGGTCCAGGCATCGGCAAAGAGAATCGGCGGGATGAACAACAGCAGGAACAGCTCCGGATCGACTTCGATGCCGTCAAGCCCCGGCAGGAACGAGGCGACAACGCCGAGCACCACCAGCAGGATCGGCAAGGGCAGCGGCGTCCAATGGACGAGTGCGCCGCCGACCGCGATGGCCAGGAGAAGGAGCAGGCTGAGTTCGATAAGAGGCATGCGCGATTCTAGCTTATCCCTATGGAGAATGCGCGTATCGGATGCGCGTAGCGAACAAGGTCGTAGCGCTGCCTCTGGCACTGCTCGACGGCGGCGGCCGGACCGGACGAGCCGACGGCGTGCCCAGATGCGGCAGCGCTTGCACGGCACGTTCCCGGCACTCGAAGCGCTGGCTGCCAGGCTGGAAGCGAGTGCAGCATTCAAGGCGGTGCCGGTCGGGGAGCGAGCCGTGCTGGCGACGGTGATCGTGACCGTCACCGCCTCGGTGCTCAGCTTGCCAGCAGCTGGCCGAGGCGGCGAACGGCGTCCTCGATGGCGGGGGTATGTGGGTTGCCGCAATTGAGCCGCAGGCAGTTGCGGTACATGCCGCTGGCCGAGAACAGCTCGCCGGGCACATAGGCAACGCCGCCAGCGATGGCGCGGTCGTAGAGGGCGGTGGTATCCACCTTGTCGGGGAGTTCGACCCACAGTACGAAGCCGCCGAGCGGCTGCGTCATGCGCGTCGCCGGCGGGAAATGCCTGGCCACCGCCGCGCGCATGGCGTCCACCTGGCGCTCGTAAATCCGCCGCAGGCTGCGCAGATGACGATCGTAGGAGCCTGATTCGAGGTACTCGGCGACGACCAGTTGGGTAATCGGATTGGTGCCGCCACTACTCACCGTCTTGTGCAGCGCAACCTGTCGCCGGTAGCGGCCGGCGGCGACGAAGCCGAGGCGCAGGGCGGGCGACAGCGACTTGGAAAAGGACGAACAGAGCAGCACATTGCCGGCCTTGTCGAAGGCCTTGATCGGTCGCGGCGGTTTGCTGCCGAAATACAGGTCGCCGTAGATATCGTCTTCGATCACCGCTACGCCACGTTCGGCGGTCAGCTTTGCCAGTCGGCGCTTGTGCTCGTCGGGCATCATGCTGCCCAGCGGGTTGCTGGCGTTGGGTACCAGCAGACAGGCGCTCACCTGACCGTCGCGGGTGGCCAGATCGAGCGCCTCGATCGACAGGCCGGTGCGCGGGTCGGTCGGGATTTCCAGCGCTTTCAGCCCCAGCGTTTCGAGCAATTGGAGCATCAGGTGATAACTCGGGGACTCGACGACCACCGTGTCGCCGCGCTTGGTCACTGCGCGCAGACACAGACCCAGGGCTTCGGTGCAGGAATTGGTGATGACGAATTCGTTTGCCGCCAGCGGCCCGGCCCAGCCGACCGAGCGCAGCACCAGCTGACGGATCAGCGCCGCTTCGTCCATGTTGATGTGGCTGGCCCCTTCGAGCAGCCGCGGGTGACGCCGCGCGACGCCGCCGTAGAGCCGCTGCAGCGCTGCCAGCGGCAGCAAGGTGGACGCCGGCAGGGCCGCACCGAGCGGCGCGACGCCCGGTTTGCCGCCCGTCTGAAGGACCTGTATCAGGCGCTGGCTGACATCGACCGGTACGGCTTCGTCGGGCGTCGAGCGCGCGTTCGGCTGCTCGTGCGGCGCCGGCGCATGGCGGACGAAATAGCCGGATTGCGGACGTGCCTCGACGAGGCCACGATCTTCGAGTTGGTGCAGTGCCTGCAGCACCGTCGACACCGACAGTTGCCGCTCGCGCGACAGACGCCGCACCGACGGCAAGCGTTCGCCAGGGCGCAGAGTGCCGCCGGCGATGATGCTGCTCAGATCCTCGGCCAGTCGTTCGTAGCGCAGGAGTTCGTGTTGCATGGGCCTCACCAATACAGTTATTGCAAATATCGAGCGGTACAGTTTCGAGTTATAAAAACTGTGCTGGTCACAATTCTGCCAAGTTGTCACTGTTTTATCAACCTCCACTGGCCTACACTGGGGGCATCAGAACAGCAACACAGGAGCTGGCCATGGACTTCGATTTGTACAACAGCGAGCTGTATCTCGCTCACAACGCACCAGTCAGACTGATGTCGGCTCGGGGCGTGCGCATCGTCTGCACCGCCGGGCGGGTCTGGCTGACCGTCGAAGGCGAAGCCGGCGACATTCTTCTCGCCGCCGGTGAGAGCCACTTGGTGCGTGGTCGCGGTCTCGCCTTGTTGGAGGCGATCGGTGACGGGCGCGTCCGCTTCGAGAAAGCGCCGCACCCGCTGCGCAGGATGGTGCTGGCTTCCCTGCAAAAGCTGTGGCATGGGCGCCGCGATCTGCCGTTGCCCGAGCAGCACCCGGCACTCCGCTTGCCCATGGTTTCCAGGCATGTCGGCGCCTAGCGCAAAGCTGACGGCTGTCCGGGCGAGCGTGAGGGGGGCTTCGCAGCCTGCCGTCGAATGCTCAATGAACAACGGAAGATATTGAACGTCGCGGGCTCTGCGTTCATAATCGGTGCTTGTTCATGACTTGTGACGAGTGCCTGGAATGAGCGAGCTGGAAGAAATCACCCTTTTCGAGAGGGTCCTAGAAGCGCTGCGCGGGCATGGCTTGGCGGTCCACGTGCACGACGAGCCGGGCATCCTGGTGGATCGGCGCGCGGGTACCTGGCTCGGCATTAGCAGGGACGGCAACAAGCTCGATTACGCCGCGCAGCTCAAGCGCCGGCTGACGCCGGCGACTCTTGGTGCTGTCGTGGCACAGTTGCAGCAGCCGGTCGAGGTCTGTGGCCCTGGCACGCTGTTGCTCACCGATTACGTGAGCCCGCCACTGGCCGATCAACTACGCGAACGCGAGCAGCAGTTCGCCGATTCGGCAGGCAATGCCTATCTCGAAGGCGGCGGCCTCTTCGTTTTCGTCAGCGGGCGCAAGCTGCACCCGAAGCAGCGTGCCTTGCGCGCGAGCGGTGGCTTTACCAGCACCCGGCTCAAGGTGCTGTTTGCCTTGATCTGCGACCCCGGGCTGGCTGACGCACCCTACCGCAAAATCGCGGCGGCAGCGGACGTCGCTCTCGGCGCCATGCCGGCTGTCGTCGCCGACCTGCGGCAACACGGCGCCTTGCGGGTCACCGGCAGACAGCGCTCCCTAGCCGCCAGCAAGCGCCTGCTCGACGAATGGGCGCTGGGATATGCGCTCGGCCTGCGCGGCAAGACGCTCAGCGAGCGCTATCTGGCGCAGCGCTTCGACGACTGGCGCGAGTGGCAACTGAATCCTGCGCACACGCGTTGGGGTGGCGAGGCGGCGGCCACTCTGCTGCTCCGCGAATTGACGCCGCATGGGCTGATTCCAAGCGTGCTGACGCTCTATGGCGACAAGCTGCCCGCACGTCTGCTATCCGAACAGGGAATCGAAGCCGCCGGTCCTGCCGCCTACGAGCGCCTGGTCGAGCTGCGCAAGCCTTTCTGGGGGGCGTCGTTGACAGCTGCCGAGGAGGTGGCGACGGTCCCCTTGCCCTTGGTCTATGCCGACCTGCTGGCGACCGGTAACCCGCACTGCCTCGAAGCGGCCGAGCTGATCTACCGCACCCGTCTCGTGGACCGCTTTCCAATGTGCTGAGCGCGGGCAGCGCTCATGCCTGGCGACGCGGCGCAGGTCTGGTGAGCTGTGCGCCAGCTGGACTCCGGCTGCCAGGGCGAGAATGGAAAGCGTCAGCATCGCCACGCTGCCGGGCTCGGGAATGCTCTCGGAGGTCGCCAAGTCAATCGTGCCGGTATGCGCGCGCAGAAGGGCGTCGATCTGTGAGGGGGCATGGGAGGGCCGGCAGGCGCTGTTCGGCTTCGCGCCGGCCGCGCTCAGCGCGCGTTTGCTGCCGCGTGCTTGCCAGGGCGGGCAGTCATCCACGCCGTCGGCTCGACGCCGACGTTCTTCGTTGCGTCGCTCAGCCATATCTCGCCATCACTGACCATGCAGGCGATGTTCATGCCGCGCGCGGCCAGCGCGGCCAGTTCGCCCGTCGCTTCGTGCGCCAGCGCGAAGACTGTCAGGTTGTCGCAGCGGGCGAGCGCGGCGCCGGTTTTCGCCCACCAGATGCTCGCCTTGTTGCCGCCGTAGGCATAGACGACGACCTGCCGGGCGCGGCCGCAGGCCCGGCGCAGCTGCTTTTCGTCGGGCAGGCCGACATCGATCCATAGATCAATTTCATTGCTGGGCGATTTTTGCCAAAGGTCGGGTTCGCCCTCGGTGGACAGCCCGGTGGTAAATTGCAGATTGTCGCTGGCATGCAAGGCAAAGGCCAGGAGGCGCACCATCATCCGTTCGTCGGTTTCGGAGGGATGGCGGGCGAGGGTCAGCGCGTGCGTGGCGTAGTAGCCGCGATCGGTATCGGAGACGGTGAGTTCTGCCTTGAAAATGGTCGCTTTCAGTGCCATGCGCGGTTTTCCTTCAACGTGCAAGTCGCGTACGCGACGCGCGAAGCTCCCGTCTCTCCTTGCGCGACAAGGGTTTGGGGGGCGGCGGGGAATTCAGCGAGCATGCTCCCTGCCCGGCGAACGATCCCGTCGTGCAAGCCGGAATGCGCACTGCAAGTGAAGGGCGGCGGTCATGGCTTTCATCACCTGGGGCGTCGCGACAGTCGTGAGCGTCAAGGTCGCCAGTGTGCGCGAAAGGCGATGCGCAAACAAGTTGCCGATCGCTCAGGTGGTGGCAGACCAGCAGCGTCGCGAGCAGCACGCGCTGCTGCGGGCGCCATCGCCACGCCACCTGCAAAAACCTTGATTGACCGCTGTTTACTGCCGCACCTATACTCGCTGAAGGGCTATTCAATGGTCGTGCCCGGGCGGGCGCCATGTGCCGCGCAGGTGGCGGCTGCGTGCGGCGCTTGCTCGGGCTGGCGGCGGAGGTCGTAAATGGCATTGTTCAGCATTCAAGGGAGCGCAGTGCTGTCGCTGGTCTGCGGTCTGGCGCTGACCGTCTGGGCCGCACAGTGGGCTGTCGGCGTCGCGGAAAGCGAGGCCTGGCACGAATTCGAACAGGCTGCGGCGATTCGTGTGTTGCAGCTCGACAAGCGGCTCGATGCCTACGAAGGCGTTCTGCGTGGTTTGCAGGGTTTTTTTGCCGGCTCGGTCGAAGTCGACCGTGGCGAGTTCCACCGCTATATCGATCGACTCGAACTCAAGAAGCGCCTCCCCGGCTTTCAGGTGGTCGGTTTCGCGCGCCGCGTTACGCTCGCCGAGCGCGACGCGTTCAGTGACGCAGTCCGTTCGGATCGCCACTTCCTTGGCGAGGGGTATTCGGGGTTTGCGGTGCGCCCGCCGGGCGAGCGGCCGGAGTATCTGGTGATCGAGTTCATTGAGCCGGCCCAGGGTAACGAAGCCGCGATGGGTCTTGATCTACTCAGCGAAAGTGCGCGTAGACATGCTGCCGAGCGTGCGCGAGCAACGGGCGCAGCTGCGGCCACAGCGCCAATAACGCTGGTCCAGGAAACCGGACGGCAGACCAGCTTTGTGCTGATGGTGCCGATCTATCGCAATGGGGCGCCGATAGCGACCACGGAAGAGCGGCAGGATGCCTTCCTCGGCGTCGTGTATGCAGCCTTTCGCATGGAGGACCTCGCTCGCGGCGTTTTCGGCGACGATGCGCAGCGTTTCGACCTGGCTATCGATGATGTCGGGCGCGTTGGCACGGCCGCTGGCAGCGCTGCCGATGTGCAGCCCCTGCTGCACCCGACGGCGTCGCAGCGCGAGGCCTCGCCTGCGCCCTTCGTCAGCACGAGGCTGCTCGACTTTGCCGGTCGGCAGTGGCGACTGCGCATCGATGCTGCCGAGGTGCCGGCCGCGGTCAAGCGCGGGGCGACGGCCGTTCTCGCCGGTGGTACGCTGATCAGCGTGTTGATTTTTGCCCTCCTGCACTCCTTTGCCGGGGCGCGCACGCGCGCCCTCAAGCTGGCCGACGGGATGACCCACGAACTGCGCGAATCGGAGGCCCGGACGCGTGCAGTGCTCGACAATACGCTGGATGCGATCATCACCATTGACGAGCAGGGGCTGATCGAAAGCTTCAATCTGGCCGCCGAGAAACTCTTTTGCTATGCCACCGAGGAGGTACTCGGGCGCAATGTCAAGATGCTGATGCCCGCGCCCTACACCGACGAGCATGACGGCTATCTCCGTGCCTATCGGCAAACCGGGGTGCGCAAGATCATTGGTATCGGTCGCGAAGTGCTCGGCAAGCGGGCCGACGGCAGTTGTTTTCCGATGGAGCTGGCGGTCACCGAGGTGATCGTGAATGATCGCCGTCGCTTCATCGGTCTGGCGCACGACATCACCGAACGCAAGAAAATGGAGCATCTCAAGAATGAGTTCGTGGCCACCGTCAGTCATGAATTGCGCACGCCTCTGACGTCGATTCGTGGTTCGCTGGGTCTGCTCGATGGTGGTCTGGCGGGCGAACTGCCGACGCAGGCGAAAGCGCTGATCGGCATCGCCGCCAACAACTGCGACCGGCTGGTCGATCTGATCAACGACATTCTCGATATCGAAAGAATCGCCTCGGGCCGGATGAGTTTCCAGTTCGCGACGCAGCCGCTGCTGCCCTTGATCGAGCAGGCAATCGAGGCGAACCAGGGCTTTGCCGTACAGCACGAGGTGCGCATCGAACTCGTCGCGCGCCTCGCCGACGAGGGCCAGGCGCGCATTGACGCCGATCGTTTCCTGCAGGTGCTTGCCAATCTGCTCTCGAACGCCGCCAAGTTTTCGCCGTCCGGGGAGACGGTCGATGTTTCCTTGCAGCGGCGAGGCGATCGCCTGCGTATAGAGGTCGTCGATCGCGGTCCGGGGATTCCGGAGGAGTTTCGGGCGCGAATCTTCGAGAAGTTCTCGCAGGCCGACGGGTCGACGACGCGCGCCAAGGGTGGCTCCGGTCTCGGTTTGTCGATCTCACGGGCGCTGGTCGAGCGTATGGGCGGCGAAATCGGTTTCAACAGCGAACCAGGTCACGGCGCCTGCTTCTGGTTCGAGTTGCCGGAGATTGCACCGCTGGCGAGGTCAGCAATGGCGGACAGCGAGCTTGACGGCGAGCCGGCAAGCGAGGCGCCGCGGGTGCTCGTTTGCGAGGACGATGGCGACATCGCGCAGATTCTGTCGACATTGTTGACGCGCGCCGGCTACCAGGTTGATCACGCTTCGAGCGCGGCGATGGCCAGAGATCTCCTTGGCAGCCGTCAGTACGCGGCGATGACGCTGGATATCGGCTTGCCCGATGAGAGCGGCGTCGACCTGCTGACCAGCTTGCGTGCCGCCAAGGGCGGTTTTCAGGTGCCGGTAGTGGTCGTCTCCGGGTCGCCCGACCTGGCGACCCCGGCGCTCGGAGGCGCGCTGGCGGTGGTCGACTGGCTTGACAAGCCGGTCGATGCGCAGCGACTTGCTGCCGCGCTGAAGCGGGCAATCCACGGGCCGGCGTCGCGGCGCGCGCGCATTCTGCATGTCGAGGACGACGCCGATCTGGTGCACATCGTGGCTGCCCAGTTCGGTTGCCTGGCAGAAATTGTCGGCGCGCGTACGCTGTCAACTGCCAGGGAGGAGTTGGCCACGCGGAGCTTCGATGTGGTGATCCTCGATCTCGTCCTGCCGGATGGCTCGGGGCTGGAGCTACTGCAAGTGATCCAGGACTTGGCCCATCCGCCACCGGTGGTCGTCTTTTCTGCCAGCGATGCCGAGATGCGGCTCGATACGCAGCAGGCGGTCGCTGCCAGCCTCGTCAAGTCGCGTACTTCCAACGAGCGGCTGGTACAGATCGTGCGTGAGCTGACGCAGCCGGCGATGGCAGACGAAGAAGAGATAGGAAAGCGGAAGGAGAACCTCAATGGTGATGACACAAAGGCACAGCCCAAATCATGAACGTCGTGACCGCCCCCTCTCATTTCCAGTGCGCAGTCCGGCGTGCACGCCGGCATCGCTCGCCGGGCAGGGAGCATGCTCCCTGAACTCCCCGCCTCACCCCAAGCCTTCTCAGGCGAGGGGAAAAGGGAGCCGCGTGAGTCGCCTACGCGACTTTCACGTCAAGGAGAACAACAATGAGTGCTAGCCTGCAACGGATTCTGTATGTCGAGGACGAAGTCGATATTCGCACGGTCGCCAAGCTGGCGCTCGAAGCCGTCGGCGGCTTCGAGGTCGAGGTCGCCGCTTCCGGCGATGAGGCGCTGCTACGCGTGCGCGAGTTTGTCCCCGATCTGCTGCTGCTCGACGTCATGATGCCGGGCATGGACGGGCCGGCGACCTTGCGCGCCTTGCGCGCACAGTTGGAAACCGAGTGTGTGCCGGCGATCTTCATGACTGCACGCGCGCTGCCCGGCGAGGTCGCGGCGCTCAAGGCGGAGGGTGCTCTGGGGGTGATTACCAAGCCCTTTGATCCGATGGCACTGGCCGATCGGGTGCGCATGCTGTGGGAGGCGCGCGATGCCTGAACTGCCCGCCGACAGCGCCGCGCAACTGGCGGCCCAACTGGCCGAACTTGCTAGGGAATTTGAGTGCTCCTTGCCGGCGCGAGTGGGCCAGATCGAGGCTGCGGTGCAGCTTCTTCGCCAGGGCTGGGAAGAAGCTGCACTGCGCGAATTGTCTGCCGCCGCACATCGTCTCGCCGGCGCTGCCGGCACCTTCGGTCACTCCGCGCTAGGCGCAACGGCTCTCCAGATGGAGGCGCTGGCCCGCCAGCTGGAGAGCGATCCGGCCGCACGAGTGGGCGCCGCCGGGGTGACCTTCGATCGCCTTCTGACAACGCTGAGGGCGGCGGCGGAGAGGTCGCCGCCGGTCGGCACGACACTGCCCGCCGTCCTCTCGGGAGCCAAGAAATGAACACAAGCGTGCCGGCGGGCAAACGCATTCTGATTGTCGAGGACGACTCCCTCGTTGCCCAGGCTCTGGCGCTGCGTCTGGCTGCGCTGGGTTACGCCGTCGCCGGGCCGGTAGCCTCCGGCGAAGAGGCGGTGGCTGCGGCGGCGCGTGACCGGCCCGACCTGGTGTTGATGGATATCGTCCTGCCTGGCGCAGTGGACGGCATCGACGCGGCGCGGGTGATCGTCGGCGAGCAACGCGTGCCGCTGCTCTATCTGACCGCCTACGACGACGAGGAGCGCTTCGCGCGCGCGCGCGTCACCGCGCCGCATGCCTATCTGATCAAACCCTATAACGACCGCGAGTTGCAGTTGGCCATCGAACTGGCGCTGCAGCGGCATCAGCACGAGGCCTTGTTGCATCGCCAGGCCGAGCGTCAGGAGCGACGCATCGATGAGCTGGCGGCAACGCTGGAGGCGCTCGTCGAAGGCTCCACCGACTGCATCTTCGCCAAGGATTTGGACGGCCGCTATCTCCTCTGCAACCGGGCTTTCGAGGACTTGCTGGGTCGCCAGCGCGAGGGCATTCTCGGGCATGGTGACGAGGATTTTTTCCCGGCCGCGACCGCGGCACGTCTCCGCGCCGAAGATCAGCGCCTGCTGTCCGCCGCGGCGACCGAGACTTGCGAAGAAGTCCTCGCCGACGCCGAGGGCGGTCAGCGCACCTATCTGACGACCAAGGGCTGTCTGCAAATTGCCGGCGAGACGGTGGGGATTTTTGCCATTGCCCGCGACATCAGCGAACGCAAGGACGCCGAGCGGCGCCTGCGGCGGCTGAGCGGCTTCTTCAACGCCCTTGCCCAGACCAATCAGGCGATCATGCACTCGCGATCGGTCGAGGCCTTGCTGGCCAGCGCCTGCGAAATCGTCGTCCGTCACGGAGAAGTGGACGGTGCCTGGATCGGCCTGCTCGACGGTGACGGCTGGATCCGCGTCGTTGCCGATTCCGGGATGGCCGGCGAATACCTGCGCGGGCTGCGCATTTCGATCGACGCGCAGCGGGCGGAGGGGCACGGCCCTGACGGCGCGGCCATGCGTGCAGATCGCCCGGCGATCTGCAACGATTTCGTGAGCGACCCGCGTACCGGCCCCTGGCAGGAGCGCGCTCGGGCGGCGGGCCTTGCCGCCTCGGCGGTATTCCCGATCCACCGTGGTGGCGCGGTGGTCGGCGTCCTCAGCCTCTACGCCGGCGAAGTCGGCTATTTTGACGAGGAGTTGATCGAGCTGCTCGCCGAGTTGGCCAGCGACGTCTCGTTCGCGCTCGACAAGTTCAGCGCCGATGAACGGCGGCAGCGCGCCGAGGCCGAGTTGCGCAGCGCACTCGAACGCCTGCACGAGGTCTCGGCACGACTCATTGGCGTGCAGGAAGACGAGCGGCGGCGCCTGGCCCGCGACCTGCACGACGACATCGGGCAGAATTTGACGATGATCAAGATCGTGCTGCTGGGCATGACCCGCTGGAGTGAGAGCGAACAGCTCGAGGAAATCCGCGAGGCGGCCGACATCGCCGACCGGACGCTGCAGCGGGTGCGCGCCCTGTCAGTCGAGCTACGCCCGCCGCAGCTCGACGATCTGGGCCTGGTGGCGGCTCTGCGTGCGCATCTCGACAACACCTGTCGGCAGGCCGGACTCGAGGCCCGCTTCGTCGCCGATGATGCCCTGCCGCGCTTGCCCGAGAACGCTGCCATCGCCTTCTTCCGCATCACTCAGGAAGCCCTGAACAACATCGTCCGCCATGCCCGTGCGACCGTGGTGGTGCTCGAGTTGCGGCTGGCGCAAGGCGCGCTGACGCTGTCCGTGCGGGATGATGGCTGTGGCTTCGATGCGGCCCTTGCCCTGGCCGGTGCAGCGCGCGGCAAGAGCCTCGGCCTGCTTTCGATGCAGGAGCGGGCGGCACTTGCCGGCGGCCATCTGGAGCTCCTTTCGGAGCCCGCGCAGCGCGTCGGCAGCGAGCTGCGCGTCACCCTGCCCTTGTCTGGAGAGAGCTGATGGGCGAGTGCATCCGTGTCGTTCTCGCCGACGATCATTGCCTGGTGCGCGCCGGTCTCCGTTCGTTGCTCGCTGCTTTCGACGGCGTTGAAGTGGTCGGCGAAGCCGACGACGGCGGTGCTGCCATCGCTCGCGTCGGCGAATGCCTGCCGGATGTGTTGCTGATCGACATTGCCATGAAAGACATGAACGGGCTGGTGGCGACCGCCGAAGTGCACCGCCGCCAGCCGGCGGTGCGGGTGGTGGTTCTGTCGATGCATGCCGACGCCGAGTACGTGCTGCAGGCACTGCAGGCCGGTGCCGTCGGCTACCTGATCAAGGACGCCGCGCCGGTCGAACTTGAACTCGCGCTACGTGCGGTGATGCGCGGCGAAAACTGGCTGTCGCCAAGCGTCTCGCGGCAGGTGGTCGACGGCTACCTTGCCCGCGTCAGCGGCAATCCCCCACCGGCCGACGCCTTGACACCTCGCCAAAGCGAGATCCTGTGCCATATCGCCGCGGGGCACGGAGCCAAGGAAATTGCCTTCGACCTTGGTATCAGTGCCAAGACCGTCGAGTCGCATCGTGCCCAGATCATGGAACGGCTGGGCATTCACGATGTCGCCGGCCTGACCCGCTACGCTATTCGCAACGGACTGGTTTCCGCCGCCGAGTAAGCTTTCGGAATTGCCTGGCTGATCGCCGACCGGGATTTTTCCCGTCGCTTCTAAGGGATTTCCCGATGGCGCCGGAGCGGAATAGTCGCCACACTGCCGGCATCTTCAACGAAGCGGATGGCTGTCATGAGTGGGCTCAGGGTGTTGCTGGTCGATGATTCTCCGGACTTTCGCAAGTTGCTGGCGCGCATGCTGCGCGCGCTGGGTTTCGAAATTGCCGCCAGCGTTGGCTCGGGTGAAGAAGCGTTGCGGATTCTGGACGGCGAGCCGGCCGATGTCGTGATTCTCGATATCGCGATGCCGGGCCTGAGTGGCCTTGAAACCGCGCAGCGCATTCGCCAGATGTCTGCCGACACCAAGTTGCTGATCCTTTCTCTGCACTCGACGCCAGAGTATCAGGAGGCAGCGGCAGCGATCGGCGTCGACGCCTACGTCTGCAAGGCCAATCTGGTGCCCGAATTGCCGCGCGTGCTGGCCGAGTTGGCCGCATGAAGGCTGACCTCTCGCCGAGCTCAGCCGCGCTGCTCGCCCAAATACCGGACCCTGGTGAGGAAAAGCGCAGCCTGGCGACGCTGGCCGCCGCCGAGGCGCGCTATCGTGGCGTACTCGAAGCAGCTGCCGACGGCATTTTTCTGGTCGATGCGGCGGGCAGCATCCTGCTCGCCAACAGCAGCGCCGAACGGATGTTCGGCTATCGTCCGGGTTCCCTGAGCGGGCTATGCATCGATCTCCTGGTTCCCGAGGCCAAGCGTGCCGGGCACCGTGAGCACCGCGACCGCTTCGACGCCCAGGCACGCGACGGCAGCCTGCGCATCACGCATCTCGAGGGACAGCGCCATGATGGCAGTGTGTTTCCCGTCGAGATCAGCCTGAGCTGCCTCAACGAAGCTTCCGGAAAGATCGTCACCTGCGCCGTTCGTGACGTCAGCGAACGCGACCGCCAGTCGTTGGCGCTGCGTCGCCTGAACGCCTCGTTGCGTCTGATCCACGATTGTAACGCCGCACTGGTGCGCGCCGGCAGCGAGAGCGAGATGATCACCGGCATCGTTGACCGCCTGCATCGCCAAGGGGGCTACTCGGCAGTGTGGGTCGAGCTCGTCGAGCGCCCTGGTGGCGATGCTCGCCTGGTCGCCGAACCCGTGGCTCTGGTCACGGCGTCTTCCCTGGACACTCTGGATGGCGATCTCTGGCGTAGCGGTTTTCGCCAGCAGCTTGCATTGCCTGCCCTGGCTCAGGGGCTGCCCATGAGTTGCGTGTTTGCCGCGGCTGATGGCCTGGCCGAATGGAGCGGCGTGCTCGCCGAGCGCGGGCAGTGCGCGGCGATCGCCCTGCCGCTGGTCGGGCGCGGTGTGCCGATCGGGGTGCTCAACCTGCTGGCGCCCGATCCGCAAGGCTTCGATGACGACGCCGGCGAGGTGCTCGAAGAGCTGGCCAATGACCTTGCCTACGGGATTTTCGCGCAGCGCGCCGAAGCCGGCATGTTGCTCCTCGAGCGTGCTGTCGAAGCGTCGGCCAACGGCGTCATGATCACCGATGCCGTCGATCCCGCGCACCCGATTACCTACGTCAATCCCGGCTTTGAAACGATGACCGGCTATAGCGCCAGCGAGGTGCTTGGCAGCAGTGGCCGTTTTCTGCTGGGCGGAGAACTCGATCAGCTGCCGCTCAACGAGTTGCGTCAGGCCTTGCGCGAGCGCCGCGGCACGCAGGTGGCGCTGCGCTGTGTGCGTAAGAACGGGTCGCCGCTGTGGGCCGAAGTGAATCTCTCGCCGGTGTGCTCGGTAGATGGCACGCTCGGCCACTTCGTCAGCGTTTTGCACGATATCGGTGAGCGCCGACGTTACGAAGAGGAACTCGAACACCAGGCCAACCATGACTCACTGACCGGTTTGCCCAACCGCAACCTGCTGCGCGACCGTCAGCAACAGGCGATTGCCTATGCCGAACGACACGATTCGAGCCTGGCCATGCTGGCCGTCGATATCGACCAATTCAAGCGGGTCAATAGCAGCCACGGACACGGTTATGGCGATCAGCTGCTGCGTATCGTCGCCGAGCGGCTCACCGACAGCGTGCGCGATGGTGATACCGTCGCTCGCCTGGGCGGCGACGAATTCGTGATGATCCTGGCCGAGCCGCTGGGCGACGATGAAGTGGCGCGGGTGATTGCGCGCATCCTGGAAAAGGTGGCCCAGCCGGTCGATCTCGATGGGCATGCGCTGGCGATCAGTTGCAGTATCGGCGCCAGCCTTTTTCCGCGCGACGGTCGCGATCCGGAAACGCTGCTGAAAAACGCCGACGCCGCGATGCATCGTGCCAAGGCCAGAGGCCGTGGCTCCTTCCACTTCTACCAGGCCGAGCTGAACGAGCGGGTCGCCGGGCAACTGGCCATCGAAGCCGATCTCGGGCGAGCGCTCGAACGTGGCCAGTTCGCGCTCCACTACCAGCCACAGGTCGATCTGCGCAGCGGCGAAATCGTCGGTGCCGAAGCGCTGCTGCGCTGGCAGCATCCCGTACGCGGGATGATTGCCCCCGCCGAGTTCATCACCCTGGCCGAGGACAGTGGCCTGATCGTGCCGATCGGTCAATGGGTCATCGAAAGCGCCTGTCAGCAGGTGCGCGCCTGGCAGGATGCTGGCCTGGCGACACCACGGCTGGCGATCAATCTCTCGGCGCGACAGTTTCAGAGTGACGACCTGGCCGAGCAGCTGGCCGCGGCCGTCGCCCGCGCCGGGCTGGACGGCGGGGCCCTCGAAGTCGAACTGACCGAAAGCCTTGCCCTGCAGGATATCGGTCGGGTGACCGCGATCTTGAAGAAGATCCGCGCGGCCGGCGTGACGACGGCGATGGACGATTTCGGGACCGGTTTCTCGTCGCTCGCCCAGTTGCTGCGCATTAGCGTCGACCGGATCAAGATCGACCGCTGCTTCGTGCGCGATATTCTTAGCGACCGGACCGCGGCGGCTGTCGCGCTGGCGGTGATCGCCATGGCCAAGAGTCTGGGCGTAAAGGTGATCGCCGAGGGCATCGAGACCGAGGCGCAGCTGGAATTTCTGCGCGAGCGCGGTTGCGATGAAATGCAGGGATACTATTTCAGCCGGCCTCTGCCGAGCCAGGAGTTCGAGTCCCTGCTGCGCGAGGGGCGCTGCCTGAGCTTCCGCGGGGCGAGCGCAGCGGACGAAGAGGACGAGGCCTCACGGACACTCCTCCTGGTCGACGACGAAGCGAACATCGGCAACGCGCTGCGCCGACTGCTGCGCGCCGATCGCTACCGCATTTTCACGGCGGCCAGCGGTGCCGAGGGCCTGGAGATCCTGGCTCGCCATCGCGTCGGCGTGATCATTAGTGACCAGCGCATGCCGATGATGTCGGGCAGCGACTTCCTTATCCGTGCCAAGGCGCTGTTCCCCGACACGGTACGCATGATTCTTTCCGGCTATGCCGACCTGCAGTCGGTGACCGACGCGGTGAATCGTGGCGAGATCTACCGCTTCATGAGCAAGCCCTGGAATGACGCCGAGCTTCGCGAAACGGTGCGTAGTGCTTTTGAGCGCTATCGCCGCGACCACGGCCGCAGTTGAACTCGCCATGCCGCGCAGTGTCGGGCACAGGTCCCAGACCCTGCTATCATGCCGCCCTTTACACGCACTCTTGAAGAATCGACATGAGAAAACAGACCTCGCTACTTACCCTCGCCATTCTCGCTGCGGCGCTGCTTGCCTCCTGCGGCAAGCAGGAAAGTGCTCCGGCAAGCACCACAGCAGCAGCGGCACCGGCACCGGCGGCAGTGATCGTCGTCGGACTGGACGATAATTTTCCGCCGATGGGCTTTCGTGACGAAAGCAATACGCTGGTCGGTTTCGACATCGACCTGGCCACCGAAGCGGGCAAGCGGCTGGGTGCCGAGGTGAGCTTCAAGCCGATCGACTGGAACGCCAAGGAAGCCGAGCTGAGCAGCAAGCGGGTGGACGTGCTGTGGAACGGCCTGACGATCACCGACGCGCGCAAGGAGAAGATCCTGTTCACCACGCCGTATCTCGAAAATCGCCAGATCATCATCGTCAGCGAGCAGTCGGCGGTGCACAGCAAAGCCGACCTGGCAGACAAGGTGGTCGGCGTTCAGGACGGCAGCAGTGCCATCGAGGCGGTCGAGAAGGATGGCACGACCGCCAAGTCGCTGAAGGAACTCAAGAAGTTCGGTGACAACGTGACGGCGCTGATGGATCTCAGCATTGGCCGGCTCGATGCGGTGGTGGTGGACGAGGTGGTCGGGCGTTACTACACCAGCAAGAAGCCCGGTGAGTACCGCATTCTCGAGGAGAACTTCGGGACCGAAGACTACGGCGTCGGTACGCGCAAGGACGACACCGAGCTGATGGCCAGGCTGCAGAAGGCGATGGACGAAATGAAGAACGACGGTTCCGCGGCGGCCATTTCGACGAAATGGTTCGGCAAGGACATTGTCAAGAAATAGCCTGCCAGGCCCGCGCGCCTTACTGTTTCAGTCGCGTACGCGACTCACGAACCTCCCTTCTCCCCTCGCGGGGTGAGACGGGGAATTCAGGGAGCATGCTCCCTGCCCGGCGAACGATTCCGGCGTGCAAGCCGGAATCTCCACTGCAGGGGAAGGGGGACGGTCATGGTTTTCATGATCAGGGACGTCTCGGCAGCGGCGATCCCCCGTCGCTACCTGCCCGGGTGTCGAGAGATTGCGCATGGATTATGTGATTCAAATAATGGGTCCCCTGCTCGAAGGTACAGGGGTCACCCTGCAGGTGTTCGTCATTACCTTCGTTCTGGCGGTGCCGCTTGGCTTGTGCCTGGCGCTGCTGCGCGTTTCACGTTTTCAGCTGATCGGCGGCTTGGTCAACGGCTACATCTGGCTGATGCGCGGCACGCCCCTGATGCTGCAGATGCTGTTCATCTATTTCGCCTTGCCTTTCGTGCCGGTGATCGGAATTCGCCTGCCGGACTTCACGGCGGCGATCGTTGCTTTCGTTCTCAACTATGCCGCGTATTTCGCCGAGATTTTTCGCGCCGGCATCCAGTCGATCGACCGCGGCCAGTACGAGGGCGCGCGCGTGCTCGGCTTGAGCTATACGCAAACGATGCGCCGCATCGTGCTGCCGCAGGTCTTCAAGCGCATCCTGCCGCCGCTGAGCAATGAGACCATCACCCTGGTCAAGGACACCTCGCTGATTTACGTGCTCGCCATGAACGATCTTTTGCGCGCCGCGCGCGGCATCGTCCAGCGCGATTTCACGACCACCCCGTTCATCGTCGCCGCGGCGTTCTATCTGGTGATGACGCTGGTGCTGACGCTCGCCTTCCAGCATCTGGAAAAGAAGTACGCGGTGTACGATGAATAGCCCGATGATCCACGCCCTCGACGTGCACAAGCGCTTCGGCGCGGTGGAAGTGCTCAGGGGTGTCTCGCTCGACGTCGGCAAGGGCGAGGTTCTGGCGATCATCGGCCCTTCGGGTTCGGGCAAGAGCACTTTCCTGCGTTGCCTCAACCATCTCGAAACGATCGATCATGGGCGCATCGATATCGAAGGCGAAACCCTGGTCGGCCCGCACGGGAAGATGCTCTGCCGCTACGTCGCCGACGTCGAGCTGCGGCGTATCTGCCGCAAGATGGGCATGGTCTTCCAACACTTCAATCTCTTTCCGCACCTGACCGTGCTGCAGAACATCATCGAGGCACCGCAGACGGTCAAGGGATTGCCTCGTCAGGCGGTGCTTCCCAAGGCCGACGAGCTGTTGCGCAAAGTCGGCTTGCTCGACAAGCGCGACAGTTACCCGGCGCGGCTGTCCGGTGGCCAGAAGCAGCGCGTGGCGATTGCCCGGGCGCTGGCCATGGAACCGGACATCATGCTCTTCGACGAGCCGACTTCGGCGCTCGATCCGGAGCTCACTGGTGAAGTGCTGCGCACCATCCGCGAGCTGGCCGAAGAGCGAATGACGATGCTGGTGGTGACGCACGAGATGGCTTTTGCACGCGAGGTGGCCAGCCGCGTCGTGTTCATGGACGGCGGCGAAATTGTCGAAGCGCGTCCGGCCAAGGAGCTGTTTGCCGCTCCCGAACATCCGCGTACGCGGGCGTTTCTGGAGAACATGCTCTAAAAACAGAAACCGCCTGCGCCGCGCGCAGGGCGCGAGCACGAAAGCGCCTCGACCGTTAGTTCCTATTTTTTCTTGCACGTCGACCGTCAGAGAGCGCCACCCGCCGCTCCGAGGAGCGATCGCGTGCCCTTGACCATGCAGCACTCGGAGACACGATGAATCAATCTTCCCGCGACGGTTTCACCAGCTCATTCGGCGTCCTGGTAGCGACGCTCGGCTCGGCCGTCGGACTCGGCAACATCTGGAAATTTCCTTCACTCACCGGCGCCAACGGAGGTGCCGGTTTCCTGCTCGTCTATCTGCTGGCGACGCTGCTCGTCGGCCTGCCGGTGATGATCGTCGAGACCATGCTCGGACGTGCGGCGCGGGCCAACGCGGTGAGCGCTTTCGAGCGTGTCGCACCGCGCCGCCAGTGGTGGTGGAAGAGCATCGGCTGGATGGGCTTCGCGGCGGCACTGCTGATTCTCGCCTTCTACTCGGAAGTGGCCGGCTGGGTCTATGCCTACGTCTTCAAGGCCATGGCCGGCCAGATCGCGACCACCGATCCGCAGATAGCCGGCGCCGTATTTGCCGAACTGGTGGCCAATCCGCTGAGCGCCTTGTTCTGGCAATGGGTGGTGCTGGCGGTGACCGGCAGCATCATCATGTTTGGGGTCGCCAAGGGCATCGAAGCGGTGACCCGCAAGTTGATGCCCTTGCTCTTCATCCTGCTGCTGGTGCTCTGTGCGCGCAGTCTGACCCTGCCGGGGGCGAGTGCCGGGCTGCAGTTCCTATTCAGCCCCGATCTGGCGAAAATTACCCCGGCCGTTCTGCTCACGGCGCTCGGCCTGGCCTTCTTCAAGCTGTCCATCGGCATGGGTTGCATGCTCACCTACGGCAGTTACTTCCGCGACAACCAGAACATCCCGGTGACCGCCACGCGGGTCATGTTTGCCGATCTGTCGGTATCGCTGCTGGCCGGTATCGCCATCTTTCCGGCGGTGTTTGCCTTCGGCTTCGAACCCGCGGCCGGGCCATCGCTGGTGTTCATGACCATTCCCGCGGTGTTTACCGCCATGCCGGGCGGCACGCTGTTCATGACGTTGTTTTTTATCCTGACGGCGATTGCCAGCGTTGGCGCGATGCTCTCGCTGCTCGAGGTGCCGGTGGCCATTCTCTCCGAACGCTATGGCCTGGGTCGCAAGCGTGCCTCCTTGACCACCATCGGCGTGGTCGCCGTCCTCGGCGTTCCGGCCGCCTTGTCTGCCAGTCTGACCAGCGAGGCCAAGGTTTTCGCAATGAATCCCTTCGACCTCTTCGACTTCCTCAGTTCCAATGTGCTCCTGCCGCTGGGCGGGATTCTGATCTGTCTGTTCGTCGGCTGGGTCTATGGTCTGCCGGAAATGGCCCGGCAGTTGAGCAACGATGGGGCGCTGCGCAACAGGCGATTGGTGAGCGTGGTCTTCTTCCTGGTTCGTTTCGTGGCGCCGCTGTCGATTGCCGCGGTGTTGCTGCATGGGCTGAAGCTGTTCTGAGGTCGGCAGGGGGGCGAAGCGTTGGCAGCTGGCAATTGTTGGTCAACTTGCATTTGATTGTATACTTTCACAATATACACAGATGATTGACTTGGCGACGATCACGGGCTTCGAGTGGGACGATGGAAATGCTCGAAAAAACGAGAAACATGGCGTCTCCACGGCAGAGGCAGAGCAGACATTCTTCAATGATCCCTTGCTGCTCTTGACTGACGTGTTGCACAGTCAGCGCGAGCCACGTTTCCATGCCCTGGGCAAGACCGACGAGGGGCGACTGCTGCACATCACATTTACCTTGCGTCGCTCTGGCAATCTGGTTCGAGTGATTTCAGCACGGAGCATGCACCGAAAGGAGCGAACGATATATGAGCAAGCCGACTAAGACGGTCCCCAACTTTGCCAGCGAAGCGCAGGAGCGTGCATTTTGGGAAAAGAACGATTCCGCTGACTATCAGGATTGGTCGAAGGCAAAGCGTGTCGTTTTACCAAACTTGAAGCCGACAACCAAGACCATTTCTTTGCGCCTGCCGCAGCACTTACTGGATTCAATCAAGGCGGCAGCAAACGCGCGTGACGTACCGTATCAATCATTGATCAAGGTTTGGTTGCAAGAGAAACTCCACAGTCACTAATCGTTGATGAACTGCCTAGGCGTGGCGTGACGGGCGCGGTGGCGAGTGCGCCATTGTCGCCAGGCGGTCTTTCGAGATTTGCCGCCGGCGATCGCGTTCAGACCTTGAAATAGCCCACCGCCGCTTGCAGCTTGCCCGCCAGGGCTTGCAGCTTTTCGGCGGCTTGCGCGTTGCTGTGACTTGCCGCGTCGGTCTCTTCGGTCATCGAGGCGATGCTTTCCACATGAGCCGCGATGCCGGTGGCGGCGATCGCCTGCTCCTTGGTCGCGCCGGCCACATCGCGGGCCTTGAGCAGCGAGCTTTCGGCATGCTGCTGGATGGCGTCGAGCACCGCGGTGGCCTGTGACGCCAGATCCTGGCCCTGGCGTACCTTGGGTTCCGTGCTCTGCATGGCGACCACTGCCTCGCTGGTATCGCCCTGGATCGTGGTCACCATCGTGCTGATCTGCGCCGTGGCCTGGGTGGTGCGCTCGGCGAGCTTGCGGACCTCGTCGGCGACCACCGCGAAGCCCCGTCCCTGTTCGCCGGCACGTGCCGCCTCGATGGCCGCATTCAGAGCCAGCAGATTGGTCTGGTCGGCAATTTCCCTGATCACATTGGTGATCGTGCTGATATCTTGCGAACGACCGACGAGCGCATGGATGCGCGTCGCCGAGTCCTGGACAGAAACAGCGATGCTTTCCAGTTCGGCAGCCGCCTTGCGGACGATGCTGGCGCCCTTGTTGGCGAGGTCGGCGGTCTGTCGTGAGTTGTCCTCGGTGTTGCGGGCGCTCTCGGACACCTCGTTGATGCTGACCGTCAATTCCTCGATGGAAGCGGCGGTGGCAGCGCTGGATTCGGCCTGTTTGCGTGCCGCGATGCTGATTTCGCTGGCGGCAACGGACAACTCGCCGGATTCCCGGGCCAGCATGCTGGTGCCGTCGTTAATCTCGCGCACCACGTCGTTCAGTCGCTTTTGCATGCCCGCCAGCGTGCTCAGCAGGTTGCCCGGCTGCTCGCTCCGGGAACGGATGCTTTGCGTCAGATCGCCTTCGGCGATACGTTCGACCTGCCTTGCTGCCAGCGCCGGGTCGCCGCCGATCTGCTGCTGTACGCTGCGGTTGATGGTCCAGCCAAAAATGCCGAGCAGCGCGCTGACCACTGCCACGAAGGCAATGCTCCGGCTGGCACTGGCCCAGAAAGCGGCGTCCACGTCCTCAATGTACACGCCGGTGGCCAACCACCACCCCCAGGGCGCAAAGACTTTGGCGTAGGCAATCTTGGCGATCGGTTTGTCGGAACCGGGCTTGGCGAACTGGTAATCCATGTGCGCCTCGCCGTTCGCCTGCAGCAGGGCGATCCACTCCTTGATGTACTCCTTGCCGCTTGGGTCCTTGGCGTCGAGCGTGTTCTTGCCCTCGCGCTCGGGCCTGACGCCGTGCATCATCGTCGTACCGCTCAGATCATAGATGAACAGATAGTCGTCGCCGTTGAATCGACTCTTGCGCAGAGCGTCCTTGGCCAGACGCTGCGCTTCGTCCTGCGTCAGCTTGCCGGCCTGCTGCAAGTCGTACTGCTCCTGCAGCACCCCCATCGCCGAACTGACGACGGCGCGGATGGCCAGCCGCTTCTCCTGCAACACCTGCTGGCGCAACTCGAACACTGAGAGCGCGCCCAGGGCCAGTAGTCCGAGCAGCATGCCGAGTGTCAGCGCATACAGTCGGGTGGTCAGTTTCAGATGGCGCAGGAATGCGAGCATGCTCATGTCTCCGGGCGTTGTTTCGATGATGGCCGAGAGGCCAATTGTTCGCTAACGGCAAGAAGCCGGCTTTTCTTTAATAAGAGCCGCGCAAGCGACTCACGGTTGTTTCTTCCCGCGCGGGGGAGGCGGGGCATTTAGGGAGTATGCTCCCTGCCCGGCGAACGATTCCAGCGTGCAAGCCGGAATCCCCACTGCAACAGAAAAGGGGAACGGTCATCTTCGCCATGATCCGGGGCCTCTCGACGGTCATGAACGCAAGAGCGGTCGTTTCTGGCCGCCGAGGAGCGACAGCCAGGCGCCGCAAAGGCGGCTTATGCTTGCTTTCTCGCCACGATGAAGGCGGCCTTGTTTGCGCCCGGCAGCCAGCACTCCTCGATCGCAAATCCGGCACCTTCCATCTCGCTCTTCAACTGTCCGAGAGTGAGCGACGACACGCTGGGCAGCAGCGGCAGTGCGCGCAACACCGGCGCCAACACCCGCATCTGCCATGACCCGTCGCCAATGCAGAAAGTACCGGAAATGAACACCCCGCCTGGTTTGAGCAATTGATGAGCACGCACGATGGTCGGCGTCCGATCCGGCAGGAGATGGAGGATGTTCATGCCCAGGATCACGTCCCAGCTGCCGGCAGGGCTGTCCAATTCAGCCAGTGTGGCCTGTGCGAACTGCAGCTTGCTCACCCCGGCGGCGCGAGCCTTTTCGCGGGCGATTTCGAGCATCTGTGGCGAATAGTCAATGGCCTGGATGAGCGCCACCTGCGGAGCAAGGAGGATGGCCGTCGAACCGGTGCCGCAACCGAACTCCAGTAGCCGGCTGTCGGGCCGCAGGTGGGCGCGGATTTTTTCGAGCTTGGTCGCATAGGCCGCCTGATCGGCGATCGGCATCCTTGCGTAGCGGTTTGCCAATCGATCCCAGAACCAGGAACGCTGAAACATTCTCCATTCCTCCATGCATTTCGATGTGGACGCGCCATCGACGGCAACGGCGCAGCAGCTGCCGCGCGTAGTTCGAGCGTATTTGCCGATGAAGGCGAATTGATATACGCCATCGTGCGATAGATTCGCAAGACGCGCCAGTTCGATGAGCGGAGTCCCGGTCTCCGACGCACTGCAAGTGGAGGGGAACGGTGATCACTTTCATGATTTGGGGTGTCTCCACCTGTCATGACCGTTAGACTGTACTCCTTTGCAAACCGTCGTCTGCTGGCCAAGCGCGCGACCGCCACGCCATGAGTTTCCAGATCAAACCCCTGCGCGAGCATTCGAGCTGCGCGCTGTCAACGACGCCATATCGCCACATCGCGTCACATCGTCGCTGCGGTCGAGGCGCGGCGTGAACGCTGCATCAGATTCAGGCTCGCGCTCGGCCCGAGCCGCGGCATCGGGGCGGCCGCTCTGGCTTTGGCTGGCTTCACGCTTCGTCCTGGCCGGCGTGCTGCCGCTGCTCCTGGTTGCCGCTCTCCTGCTGTCGGTGCACCTGCCGCAGGCTCGCGATGAGATCGACAGTCGTCAGCAGGCGCTCGCCAGTTCGATCGCCAGCCAGATCGCGGTGCACCTCCTCGGCGCCGAGCGCGAACTGTCGGCGATCGCCACGCACCTTCGCCTGCGCGGCGAACAGGCGCCGTCATTCTGGTTTGACGCCCTGGACGCGCACGCCGGCTTCGGCAAGGTATTCACGGCGATCTACATCGTCGACGCTGACGACGCCGTGTACGCCGTCGGACTTCCGGCGGGGTTGCGTGGCCAGCGGCGGGAGCTGTTGCAGGCGGACCTCTCCGGCGTGAACGCACTACGCCAGGCGCGTACGCGCGGCGCGCCAATGTGGTCCGAGGTTTCCGTGTCGGAGGTCAGCGCCCGGCGGGCGGTGAGCCTGGCGATTCCGGTTGGTGAACAAGCCTTGCTTGGCGAAGTCGCGATTGATCGCCTCGCTGAGTTTCTCGAGCGTCTGCCTGGCGAGGCCGGGATGGCGTCGATGATCCTCGACGCCCGCGGGCAGTTCATCGCCAGTTCGCTACGCACTGACGATGCGCGACAGCTCGGGTTCGCTCAGTTGCCGAGCCTTGGCGACGGCGAGCACGGGCGTTTCCGGGGCCGGGATTTCGTCTGGGCTGGCGAGCCCTTCATCGGCACGCTGGTCGCTGTTCCGCCACTCGGCTGGAGGGTTCTCGTCGCGCAGCCGCGCAGTGAGGCTTACGCGCCGTTTCGGAGCACCCTGTGGGCCCTGGCTGCCGGGCTGTTGGCAGCCCTGCTGCTGGCCGTCAGTGCGACCTGGATGGTCGCGCGTGGCTTTGCCCGGCGGATCGGCGGCTACACGGTGCAGGCGCAGGCGATTGCCGACGGTGACTACGAGCAGCCCTGGCCGGTTACGCAGGTCAGGGAATTGGACAGCCTGGCGGGCCATCTCGACCGCATGTCGGTGGCCATTCGCCAGCGTGAACGCCAGCTGGCGATCAGCGAGATGCGCTATCGCTCGCTGATCAGCAAGCTGCCGCTGGTGATTTTCCAGTTCGACGCGCAGGGGATTTTTACGCTCAGCGAAGGCAAGGGCCTGCTGAAAGCCGGCTTGATCCCCGGCAGCACGGTCGGCCAGTCGATCTTTTCGCTCTATCGCGACTACCCCGAAGTGTGCGCGAAGGCCCGCCGTGCGCTGGCCGGTGAGGCGCTGCATTTCACCCTGCAGGTCCACGATACGGCTTTCGAGACCTATTTCACGCCCATCGGTGAGGCAGCGGGTGCGCTGGAAGTCATCGGAGTGGCGGTCGACATCAGCGAACGTGTGCGCGTCGAGGAGCAACTGCAGCAGGCGAACCGGGTCGTCGCCAACAACCCGGCAATGCTCTTCCGCTGGCGGGCAGAGGAGGGCTGGCCCGCGCTATTCGTTTCCGACAACGTGAGTCAGCTGGGCTATTCGTCCGCAGAGCTGCTCGACGGTTCGATTCGTTTTGCCACGCTGATTCATCCCGACGACCTGACGCGCGTCGGGGCCGAGGTAGCAGCGTACACCGAACAGGGCAAGGACCGCTTTCAGCAGGAATACCGCGTCGTCTGCAGGGACGGGACGATCCGCTGGGTGGACGACCGGACCGCCATCGAGCGCGACGCCGCCGGGAAGGTGACCCACTATCTGGGCATCGTCATCGACATCAGCGATCGTAAACATGCGGAACAGGCGCTGCACAGCGTCAATCGACAGCTACGCATAATCAGCGAGTGCAACCAGGCGCTGATCCGTGCCACCGACGAGAGCGAATTGCTGAGCACGGTGTGCGAGATCGTTGTACAGGTCGGCGGTTATCGAATGGCCTGGGTCGGGTACGCGGAAAGCGATGTCGCGAAGAGCGTGCGCCCCGTGGCGCACGCTGGCCACGAATGTGGCTACCTTGCGCAGATGGAGTTTTCTTGGGCCGATAGCGCGCATGGGCGTGGCGCCAACGGCATCGCCATTCGCAGCGGCCGCCCCTGCGTGATGGCCAACATCGCCCGCGATCCCGATTTTGCGCCCTGGCGCGACGACGCCATCGAGCGCGGTTATGCCGCCCTGTGCGCGCTACCGCTGCGCGATGGTGAGCGGATCCTTGGCGCACTGAGCATTTACGCGGCGACCCTGGGTGCTTTCGACGCCGAGGAGGTGGCGCTGCTGAGCGAACTGGCGGAGGATCTGAGCTTTGGCATTGCGGTCCTGCGCGCACGCAGCGAGCGCGAGCAGTCCGAGCAGGCGCTGCGCGACAGCGAGGCGCGCTACCGGCTCCTCTTCGACAGCAATCCGCATCCGATGTGGGTCTATGACCTGGGCACGCTCGCCTTCCTGGCCGTCAACGATGCAGCCCTGCGCAAGTATGGCTATTCGCGCGAGGAATTCCTGAGCATGACGGTGAGCGACATACGCCTCAACGACGACACGCCGCTTCTCCTCGCAGACGTCGTCTCGGTTGAAGAGACGGACGACGGCCCCGGGGTCTGGCAACATCTCACCAAGAACGGCACGCTCATCGACGTCGAAATCGTGGCTCACGAGATCTCCTATCAGGGGCGTCCGGCACAACTCGTTCTGGCCGAAGACATCACGGCGCGCAGGCGCGCCGAGGCGGCGCTGCTGGAAAGCGAGCTGCAATATCGCCAACTCGTCGAAAACGCCAACAGCATCATCCTGCGCTGGAGTCCGGAGGGCCGGATCAACTTCATCAACGACTTCGGTTTGAAGTTTTTTGGCTATGCGGGAGAAGAGTTGCTTGGCCAGCATGTGATCGGCACCATCGTGCCGCCGTATGAAAGTGGCGGCAAGGATCTGCGCCCGCTGATTCAGGACATCTGCCGCAACCCGGAGAGCTTCGAGCGCAATATCAACGAGAACATTCGCCGCAGTGGTGAGCGCGTCTGGGTTTCCTGGGCCAACCGGGCGATCAGCAACGAACACGGCGAAGTGGTGGAGGTCTTCAGTGTCGGCTCCGACATTACCGAACGACGGCGGGTCGAGGAAGAGCTGCGCCAGTATCGCGAACACCTCGAGGAACTGGTCGCCGAGCGCACGAACGAGCTGCGGCAGGCGATGGCGCAACTGCTGCAGGCGGAAAAGCTCGCTGCTCTGGGTAATCTGGTCGCCGGCGTGGCGCACGAGCTGAACACGCCGCTCGGCAACGCGCGTGTCGTCGCCGGCGTCCTGAGCGAGCAGTTTCGCGAGTTCGCGGACGCCGTTGCCAGCGGCCATCTGAACCGTGTCCAGGTCGACACCCTGCTCAACCGGGGGCGGGAAGCGCTTGACCTGCTCGATCGCAATACCACCCGTGCCGCCGAACTGATCGGCCACTTCAAGCAGGTGGCGGTCGATCAGAGCAGCGCCCGCCGACGCTCCTTCGCCCTGCGGCAGACCGTCGAGGAGATGCTGGTCACCCTGCGCCCCGGCTTCAAACACAGCCGCCATCGCATCGAGCTGAAAATCCCTTCCGACCTGGAAATGGACAGCTACCCCGGTCCGCTCGAACAGGTCATCGCCAATCTCGTCGAAAACTCGTTGGCGCATGGTTTCGAGGGCATCGAAGAGGGCCGCATCGAGATCACGGCGCACACAGTAGCGCCGGATCAGGTGATCCTGCGCTACGTCGACAACGGCAAGGGCATCCCCGCCGAGATCCTCAACCGCATCTTCGAACCCTTCTTCACCACCCGCCTCGGCCAGGGCGGCAGCGGCCTCGGGCTGTACATCGTCTACAACCTGGTGACCGCGGTACTCGGCGGCAGCATCGAGGTTGAGAGCCGGCCGGGGCAGGGTACCCGCTTTACGCTGACCTTGCCGCGCTCGGCGCCGGAGCGGGTGGTGGGTGGATGAGTTGGGGTGGTGTGTGGCGCGGGGCGATTGACGACCGCGGGCCGCGAGGGCGTGTTTGGTTTCTGTACGCTTGTTGAGCGAGATAGTGACAATTTTCGTCACTTTGGTGACGAAATGTGGCGCGCTTGATCGGCGCTGCGTGCGGAAAGTCACGCTTTTGCGTGCTTTCAGGCCCCTGGCACGGAACTTGATACTGCTTATATCAACGGATTGTCCGTTGCACTCACTGGAAGGAGCCCACCTCATGAAGAAGCTGCAAAAAGGCTTTACCTTGATCGAGCTGATGATCGTCGTCGCGATCATCGGTATTCTGGCCGCCATCGCCATTCCGCAGTTTTCCGAGTACACCAAGAAGGGTGAAGACAAGGCTGCGCAGTCGGATGCGAAGAATTTGCTGACCGCCGCTGTTACCAATAGCACTAACTAGTCTTGCCATTGTTATCTAGGAGAACATTATGAATAAAGTTTTGTTTGTGACGACGATGACGCTTGCGGCGGTATTCAGTTCAGGAGCACATGCGACCGCGGCTTGCTCAGGAAATGGCACGGCCGTCGCTGTGCCGACAGGCGCCTTCGTGCTGAAAGCATTTAGCGCAAAATGCTCTGCGAATGTCCTGAGTAACTATTCGCAGTCCAATACCGCGTTTGGCGTGGTGGCCGGATCCCAGAAAGGGAAAAACGTGTTTGGCGGCGGCACCGAGGGTGGTGGTATAGTCCAGAAGGCAGAATGTCCGGCAACCGGATGCACGACGGGTGAGGTGTCTGACGCGGCGTCCACCGCGGCGATGGGGCAGGCCTCGAGCTGACCGGGGCTAGCGGTCGACAAAAAGCGGCGCGCTTCGGCGCGCTTTTCTTTGCCATGTGGCCATTCTGTCTAAGCGCACTTCGCTCAGGTTTGCGTAGCCGGGCGGTATTGTTGATCCTCGTTCTGGGGGCGCTGCTGGTGGGCGTTGCCTTTCTCGCGGCGTCGTTCTCACCGCGGCAGCCTCAGACGGTAACCATGGACGTCGGGTTTTCAGGAGTTCGCTTCAGCTTGGTGTTGTTCGCCATTTTTTGGGTACAGGAACTTGTCGGCCGTGAGGTCGAGCGGCGGACAGTGCTCTATGCGCTGGCATATCCGGTCTCGCGCGGTTCCTATCTGCTCGGCCGTTTTCTTGGCGTGCTCGGCTTACTGGGCGTCGCCGCGGTTGCTCTGGGCAGCCTATTGTGGCTATCCGTGATCTTGTCCGCGGGAGAATACCAGCAGGGTTTTGCGGTACAGACTGGCGGGCCTTACTGGTTGACCATCGCTGGTCTGTGGGCTGACGCTGCGGTTGTTGCGGCTTTTGCACTGTGGATAGCCAGCCTCTCAACGGTGCAGATGTTACCGGTTGCCTTGGGCGCGCTGTTCGCGGTGGCTGGCAAGAGCTTGGGTGCGGTGCTCGACTACATGGAGCGTGGAGCCGATGGCGATCAGGAGCTCATCGGTCGCTACGGATCCTTGCTGGAGACGATCCAGTACGTCCTTCCCGACCTCTCTCGTCTCGACTGGCGCACGTGGCCGATGTATGGGGTCCCCCTGAGTGACTCCGCTGTGTTCTACGGCGTGCTGATGGCCTTTGGCTATGTACTTCTCCTACTGGCGATGGCGGTGATCACCTTCAGCCGGCGGGAGTTCTTTTGAAGGCGGGCATGGGTCGTCGCTTCCCGATATTGCCGCTACTCGTTCTGATCGTCGGCGGGCTGATCTTTTGGCTGGGGCAGAGTGCTTTGAAAAGCATCAAGCGATCACGGCCAAATGCGGAAATCGAAGTCGCGCTGCCGATCTTCGTCCAGGTCACGCTGGCCGGTGGCGACCGCTACCTGGCGGCCAACTGGTCGGTCATCCGCGCATTGGTGACTGAGACCAGCCGTATGGCACCAGAGGAATACCACGTTCTTGGCCAGGTCCAGAAAGATGCGTCCTGGCTCAATCCGGCGCACGAAGACAACTATTACATTGCGACGGCGATACTGCCCTGGGAAGGCCAGGTAGAGCCGACACAGCTCATCTTGCGCCGGGCGACTTTTGCGAGGTTCTTTGACTATCAGCCGCCGTTCTATTACGCCTTCAACCTGGTTCACTTCATGGGTGATGTGTTCGGTGCCTCGGAGTGGCTTCGGCAAGCCGCAGGGAAGCTACCGGATCCGGACGAGCGGTTAACAATGGAAAGTCTTGCCGCCAGTTGGCTTGATCGTAGCAAGGATCTGGATATGGCAGCACGTATCGTCGACGCGATGGCCGCCCAGGCCAAGCGCAAGGACTTCGCCGACTACCTGCGTCAGCGAAGTCAGCGCCTGCGTGATCTCGCCGCTTTACGGCGTGCGGCAAAAAGCTACTCGGAGCAACGCGGTAGTCCGCCCCGGTCGCTACAGGACTTGCTGAACTCTGGTCTGATTGACAAGTTGCCGGTTGACCCCTTTGGTGCTGGTTTCGCGATTGATGCTGATGGCCAGCCCGTCTTTATTAGTCGCCTGAGAAAATGACTTCCGCAATTTTCATTGATGGCCTGTGCAAGACCTACCCACGCTCCTGGCGAACACCGGCATTCGAGGCCGTGCGGGAGTTGTCCTTGACGATCAGCGAAGGTGAAGTCTTCGGTTTCATCGGCCCCAACGGTGCCGGAAAAAGTACAACGATCAAGGTCTTGACCGGTGTCCTGCAGCCCAGCAAGGGGCGTGCAGAACTATTCGGCAAGGCCGTATCCTTGCCCGCGGCTCGGCGCGGCCTTGGCTACGTGCCGGAGAACCCGAGTCTGTACGACTATCTGACGCCGCTCGAAATCCTGACGATGGGTTTGGCGATCCATCGTGTCAAGCTGCCAGATGCCCGCAAGCACTGCATGCACTGGCTCGATAGGTTTGCGCTTTCGCACGTGGCCGACAAGCGGGTCCGGAGTTTCTCGAAGGGCATGACGCAGCGCGTTGCCCTGGCGCATGCCATGGCAATACAGCCACGATTGCTGATCCTCGATGAGCCATTGTCGGGTCTTGATCCGGTTGGGCGCAAGGATGTCGTTGACATCTTCGGTGAGTATCGCGGTGCTGGCGGCACGGTTTTTCTGACCTCGCACGTTCTGCACGATGTTGAGCGTCTTGCTGATCGTTTCGGCCTCATTCACCGCGGCAGACTGGTCAGTGTTCAGGCACCGAGCGGACTTCTGCATGGTGAACAGACCGTAACCGTGAGATCCGCGGGCACCGCTCCGGTGTCTGGATTCGTTCTTGAGACCAAGGGGCGCTGGCGTGCCGATGTCCGCCGCGATCAGCTCTGGGAAACACTCGATCGTCTGCGTGGCGCGCGGCATACCGTGCTCGAGATTCGACCGGCCTTGACGCTAGAGGATGCGTTTTTTCGCTTTCTGGAAACCGCCGCAATGGCTTCTCCGGCCACTCAGGGCGACAGCCTGGAGCAGGAAGAAGGCTGATCACGGTTAGCTGTGCTCAGTGCGGACGGTCGGAAAGAGGCCTCAAGAATGGCCTGATTGGCGATGACTCCAGAGATCCGACATAGTGCGTCGCAGGCTGGCCGCCTTGCCGTTCTGCCAGCGTTTGTTGGTAGTCCGGCGGTGATCGATGGAATGTGGCGGCACGCCAGAGTTCGTTGACGGCCGTGTGGGCACCGATGGCGAGAAACAGGCAGGCCAGCCACAGGCTTGACAGCGAAGAGAGGCGGTCTTGATCAAGCAGGGTGCGTAGGGACACGGCCAGCAGGATGAGCAGCGCGGGTGCGCTAAGCCGCAAGCCGAAGTCGTTCGAGGGGCCGAAGCGGATCAGTGGCAGTGCCAGAAGGACGAGCACTGCGACCCAGAATTCGGTTCGTGCGTGCTTAACATGTGGTGCGAGGAGCAGCGCCAGAAACAGAAACTCGCAGCTCACGAAAAGCAAATAAGCCTTGAGCGACAGCGGCTGCCAGGCGACGCTGCCCATTGGCTGGGCTGCCGCCGTGACTACGGCCGAAGCGATGTGCTCCGTGTCAATCAGTAGAAAAAGCCCGATCGGCAGCGAAAAAGCAGCGACTGCAAAGAAGCTATTCCAGGGTACGCCCTGCCAGGGGAATCTCCGAAGATACTTGACCGTAGCGATCGCGGCGAACGGAATCAAGCCGATTGCCGCGAATGGGGTCCAGATCAGGGTCAGTGGCAGGGCAGCGGTTGCCACCGGGAAAAGTTCGCTGCCGTTTCGATGGCGGAAATAGAGCAGAGTCACGATCCAGATGGGAAGGCAATGATTCGGCGCCCATAGCAGCTGTCCGCTAAGAGAGGAGTAACTGAGGGGAACCCACCATTCGAGACGCAGCGGAAAAATCGGCAGTGCTCCTGTCGTGATCACCATGCCGAGAAAGTCCATGCCACCGAAGAGAACTACCAGCAGCAGTGCTATGGCCAGTCGCCAGCCCAGCCGACGAGGCAACGGTAGGAGAAGCAGGAAGAGCAGAACGCCGAAGCTGGTCCACGCGTAGACCGCGAGATCCAGGTGAGCAAGCCCGAAGAGCTTGCCAAAAAGCGCGGATGGCAGAAAAAAACCGATCGCCGAGCGAAGGATCAATTGTGTGCCGTCGGCCGACAAGTAGTGCACCGGCCAATCCGCGTTTATCAGGTCGCCAAGAACGGCGTCGCGAATCATCCAGTCCGGATTGGCGTACATGAAGTGGCTGCCACCGCCGAACGCTGCCCACGCGCAACTTGTCACGATGAGCAGGACAACTGCCGAGCGTGCATGCGGCGAGCGCCAGACGAGGGGCCACGGATGAAACACCCGGGCGACGAAATAGATCATCGCGGCGCATAGCAGCAGGGCGACGGGAAGACGAAACCAGCCGAAGAGAAAGATTAGGTTGGGCAGCGCCAGATAGGCGAGCGCAAGGGCCGTCAGCCCGTCTACACCGGCCGGCGCGCCGATCAGGGTGTCGCTTGCTTGGCGATTCACTGCTTCAGGAACGTCTCGCCGGGGTGCCATGTCGAGGACCGCCGCACCGGCAGGTGGCGTCATTCATCACCGGTGGGGAAATTGACGCGCTCCTTCTCCACCACCAGCGGTCGTTTTAACACCTGCGTGTGGATCGCCGCGATGTACTCGCCGAGGATGCCGATGAAGAAGAGCTGCACCGACGCGAAGAAGAAGAAACCGATGACCACCGGCGCAACGCCGACCGAGAACTGTTCCCAACTGACCAGCTTGTAGATCAGGTAGGCAATGGCGACCAGCAGGCTGAGTGCGGAAAGGACGAATCCGGCCATTGTGGCCAGCCGGATCGGCAGCTTCGAATGGCTGGTGATCCCAAGGATGGCCATGTCGTACAGCGTGTAGAAGTTGTTCTTGCTGATGCCGTGGCTGCGCCGTGGCTGCACGAACGGCACCTCGGCGTGCTCGAAACCGATGTCGGCGATCAGGCCGCGAAAGTAGGGGTAGGGGTCGTCCATTTGGCGGATGATTTCGACGACCTGGCGGTCGTAGAGACCGAAACCGGTGAAGTTGGGGATCAGGCGGCTGTCCGAGATGCGCCCGATGGTGGCGTAGAAGAGGCGACGAACGAAAGTCATCGCGGTGGTATGCGCGCTGCTCGGTTTGACGCCAGCGACCACCCGATAGCCTTGTTCCCAGCGGGCGATGAACTCGGGAATCAGGTCGGGGGGTTCCTGCAGGTCGGAGGCCATGGCGATGACCGCGTCGCCGCGCGCTTGCAGCAGCGCGTGGATGGGCGAGCGGATATGGCCGAAATTGCGCGTGTTGACGATCAACTTGACGCGCTTGTCGCGCGCGGCGATGGCCTTGATCCGGGCGACGGTCGCGTCGCTGGACGCGTTGTCGATGAAGATATGTTCGTAGTCGTAAGCGGGCAGGCGCTCGAACTGTTCGCGGATGCGCGCGTAGAGTGCGTCGACATTTTCCTCTTCGTTGAAGCAGCCGGTAACAACGCTGATCAGCTTCATGGCGTCAGGTAGGCGCTGCGCGCTGGCAAGGCGTTGAGGATCGCCGCGCGCGAGTCGATCGGCGCGCCGTCGACGTCAATAATGAGGTCTTTGCACATGAGGCTTTCAGTTTACAGGCCGCGTTGATAAATGAGCGCCTTGAGTTGTTCATTCTCGGCGTAGGGGCTGTCGATCATGTCGATCATGATGGCGCCGTCAGCCGGTATGTCGCGCAGGAGCAACTCGCCACGCATCAGCTCGCGGCAGGATATCTGTCCTTTCTGCAGCGGGATGGCGAGGTAGATGTCTTCATCGCGGAGCGCGTGCCCCTTGTCGAGGTCACGGCGGGCGTAGACGCCGCGCACCAGCGCGTCGAGATATTGATTTTCCCGGCTCAGCGGAATGCGCTTCTGGGTGCCGGGCGCGCCGCACATCTCGACCGCCTTGCGATGGGCCTTGAACCACTGGTCGATCTGATGCGGCAGGCTGCAGTACGGGGCAACCGGCAGGCCGTCGGCGGCGATGTCGACATGCCGTTCGAAGCTGCGTGCGCCCTTGGCGTAGGCAATGGCGATCGAGGTCTGCCAGTCGCTGTATTCGTGCGTCGAGAAGCCGATGACGTTTTGCGGGTAGCGGCGACGAAGAAAATCGATCTGGTTGAGGTCGATTTCGTGATCTTCCGAGGGATAGAGCGAGACGCAGTGGTTGATCGCCAGCGCAATGGCGCGGCGGTTGAAGAACTTGACCAGATCGTCGATATCCTTCAGCGACGAGCCACCGGTGGAGACGATGACCGGTTTCCTGGTGCTGGCGATCTTCTCGATCAGGATCCAGTCGTTGAGGTCGGAACTGGCAATTTTGATGATTTCGACGCCAAGCTCGACGCAGAGATCCACCGAGACCTCGTCGAAAGGCGTCGCCATGGTGATGCAGCCGGCTTGCCGGATGGCGGTCGTCAGCGTCGCGTACTCGGCTTTCGTCAGGCGGGTTTCCAGGGTCCGCTTGATGTAGCGGATGTCGGCCCGCTCGCGGAAATCCTGGTGGATGAAGGCATCGACGTCGCGCAACTGCAGCTTGATCGCCGCCTTGACGTTGTTGAAGCGGACGATGCGCGAGAAGTCCCTGACGATGCGCAGGCCGCGATCAACTCGCCCGCCGTGGTTGTTGGCGAGCTCCAGAACGAAAAGGTCTTCGAAGACGCGATCAGGATTCATGGTGGCCTGTTGTGAGCAGAGGTGCCCGGTGATGAAAAAACGAGAATACTACCGCGCTTCGCCCTGGCTTAGAGGAAGCCGTTTTCCAGGAGCGTTGTCTTGTAGCTGTCGATAAGGTTGCCGTTCGGGCACTGATCCAGCCGCCCGGCGCATAGATCCCGCAATTCACTGTTGGGGAGGAAAAGTGGCCCCAGCGGAAGCGCGGCAAGCTCTAGCAAGGTTGAGCCGAGAAATGCGATATCCATTTCACGCGGCATTTCCGGATCTTTGCGCGGCAAAATCGGGTAGTTGGCGAAGAACTGATAGCCCGTAAAGAAGAATGCCTCGTCGGTATGCATTTCTCGATGCATCTTTCTCGGGTAGGCTTTGTGAAGGCCTTCAAAGCCGGGCTGATGGTCACCCGCAAACAAAATCAGGGCTTTCTCCGTCGACTCAAGAATGGTGTCGCGGAATTGTTTCGCCGCGGTATCAGACGCGTGCGAACGCTGCAAGTAATCTTCCAGCTTCAAGGTTTCCTGAGAAGCGTTATTTCGAAGGCCCGCTAGCAGCTCCGGCGCCGCACATTTTTCTCCATGCGGGCCATGATTGAAAATTGTCAGCATTACCATGAAAATGGGTCGGTTATCGTCGGCTTTTGCCCCACGATAACGCTGCATCAACTTCTCGTACATCAGACTGTCGGGGATTTTGCACCAGTCCAATGAGAGGCCGAGGTCTTCGGCGCCGAAGAAGTCCTGAATCCCGTAAGTTCGGTATGCTCTTGCGGCATTCAGCATGCCTTTTTGTGTCGGATAGACCGCTATCGTACGATAGCCGAGGGCCGATAGATGCTTTGCCAGCGCGAGTCGAACGCGTGGCGCAACGGTATAGGGCGAGTAAAAGCCGTTTTCTCCAAACCAGTGATAAGGGACGCCAGTCATCAGCGTGAATTCTGCATTCCATGTTCCCCAGCCATGCGTGTGTACCCTGAGTGGCCCGTACATTACGCTGTGGGGCCCTTTCTCGTACAGTGATAGGCGGCAGTCATTTCGCCCGACGCATGCGGCAAGCTGCATGGGATCCAATTGCGACTCGTTCAGTAGCACGAAGATGTCAGGCGGCGTCCCGGCTGTGGGCGCGCCAACAAAGCCGGGCAGTTTGTCGGCTGCGTGGCGGAAGACCGATGACTCTGTTTTATTGGTCTGAAAGTCGGCCGGGGGGAGGGAAATCGAATGTATAAATCTGGCGACCGACGATCGCTGCGGTTGGCCAGCGAACGCCCTCGGACTATCGGCAATACGCCCGAGATCTTGTCGGACGTCGTCGATGTAAGCGCCTGTGGAGTGTGTATAAAGAAGAGTCAGTGCTATAGAAAACGCAAGTCCAAGCAGTAAAGATCTTCGTAGATGCTTTCGTTCAAGCTTGAGTGTTAATGCCAAACAAAATGCTATTCCTGCGCCTATGGCCAGGCCCGTGTAGCCTATGTACTGGAGCGTTGTTCCGATATTTGACTGGATGTTTGGCAGAACGTAAATAATGTCTTGCCATAGAATTCCGTCACCGTTGATTCTCGTTTTTTCAGAATTTGCAAGCTCGATAGAATGTCCGATTGCGATACAGAAGAGGGTCGTTGAAATCGGTGGAAGTGCCCAGTGTGTCAAGGCGACCGTCAGTGCTGTCGCCATGATTACGACATGATTAAAGCCGCCTGCCTGAGCCAACGCAATTACCAGTAAAGGAATCAGGTAACTGGCTGCGACTCGCCATGACTCCTTTCGCCATGCTGGCAGGGCAGCGTCTGCCGCCTCAGAATCCAGACGGTGATTGTTATTGGGCACCTGTCGTACTCGTCTTTCCCGCCGTAGGCGGTGCGCAGGATCCATGGTCGCATCGGCCAGTACTGACGTTCCAGAAGTCTGTATAGAAGGCGCTGACATGTGAGCGCAGGTATTTGGCCATGAAGTCCGCATCGTTGCTCGTGAATGAGAACACCACGACACCAGATTCGATCAGTCTTGCCGCTGCACCGGGGCAGCGCAACAATTCCCTAGTGCTGACTGCGAGATGGCCGACTGCGTTGGAACGTATGAAATCAAAGGAGCCTGCAAGATCGCCAACTGAGAGCATTGGATGTGTGATGCCGGCCAGTTTCGCCGCAACGAAGTCCTTGGGAGAAAACACCTCAACAACCAGCCTCTCGGGAAGTGGAAGTGCGCGGGCCAGCGTAGGAAAGTCTGTGATCTTGTCGGTGACGATGATCAGATCCGGATGCTGCAGGAGCAAGCCACGAATCATCTGTTCGTCGACCGGTGTGAACAGGTCATCGATTTTTCTTGCCCTGAAATCCGACAGGCTCAAGGCTTGATCTTCGGCCGCTAGCACTTCGCGGCCAGTGCGTTGCCTGAATGTTTTCCAGTCATGGGCGGCGACGATGTAGCCGTCGCTGCTTACCAGTAGATCAAGTTCGATCAGTCGGTAGCCTCTTGCGATCGATGACGTGATCGCTTCCAGAGAGTTCGTGTAGGTGACGCCGTTGATGCCTCCCCCGGCATGCGCAATGAAGGCCCTGTGGTCAGTGCGCCAGTGGGTGTCGTGCAAAGCGAGCCGGCGCTCGCGCTTGCTAGAGTCACTACATATGCCGGGTCCAGCTGCGCCCGGCTCGTCGTTGAAAAACTGTAGCGCCCATACGCCTACGGTCAGGGACAGTAGCAAGGAAAGGACTTCGATCCGGTAAGGCTGCCCCTTGTTCGGCGTGGACGGATACATGGACCTTTTCATCTCGTACGCGTGTCAGAGCAAACGATCATCGATCAAGTTCGCCGCCAGTTCCTTTCTGTCGAGGAAGGGAAACATATCTTCAAGTGGCGGCGTGACGATGCTGCCATCGTCCAGTCTTCGGGAAGCCATCCGTGGTTCGAATTGCTGGGTTTCGTCGAGCATGACCTGGCACAGGTGTGGGCCCGGGGCATCCAGGACCGCCGCCAGCCGCTCGGCGAAGTCGGCCGAGTCGAGGCGCGTCGCAGGAATGCCAAAGGCTTTTGCGACTGCGACGAAGTCGGGAAGCTCGATGCCAGATTCGGGTCCGGCGCCGGCCAGGCGACCGAAGAAATTCGACTGCGAGGTGCGGATCGACAGGTAGCCCTGGTTGTCGAGGACGAAAATCTTGATCGGCAAGCGATGCTGAGCAACCGTCTGCAACTCCTGGATATTCATCATGATGCTGCCGTCACCGGCCAGGCAGATGACGCGCTGCTGAGTGCCTCTGGCGTTTAACGCGCCGAAATACGCGCCGATTGCCGCTGGCAGATCGTAGCCCATCGACGCACTGCCCGAGTTGGAAAACATCCGCATGCCACGCTTGATGACGCCTGCCTGAAAAGGAACGATGCATGCGCTGGCGTTGCCGCAGGCGACGATGTCCTGTCCATTGAGTTCGGCGAAGAGTGTCTCGACGAAGTGATAGGGGTTGATCTTCTCGTTGTTGTTCTCGCGATGGCGTGGCAGCACGTTCGGGTAGCGCAGCACGCGCTCGCGGCACCAGGCCAGCCAGCGCTGCTGCCTGTCGGTCGGCTGCCAGTCAGCGAGTTGCGCGGCAAGGCGCGGCACAAACTGCTTGAGATCGGCAATGATTGCCAGATCGGGTTTCAGCGTCGGTTTGCCGGTCTCCGCTGGGTCGATATCGACCTGAATCTTGAACGCGCGCGGCGCAAACCCCTGCCAGTTGTAGCTGATCTGTCGGATGTTCAGGCGGCTGCCGAGGATCAGCAACAGGTCGGCACTCTGCACCGTGAAGTTGCCCGCACGCGTTCCGATGGTGCCGGGGCGGCCACAGAACAGCGGGTCGTCGCTGGCGACAAGGTCGTGGGTCCACGCGGTGGTGACCGGAATTCCGAGACGGCGGACGAGCGACTCGAACTCGGCTGTGGCCTTGGCTGCACGTACGCCACCGCCGGCGAGAATCACCGGCCGTTGCGCGGCGCGCAGACGGCCGACAATCGCCTGCAGATCGCTGGCGGACGGTTTGTTTCCCACCGCAGGTTCGGGCATGAAGCGACGCAAGCCCTTGGGGTCGACGCTCGCGCTTTGCACGTCGATCGGGATATCCAGCCACACCGGCCCCGGTCGGCCCGAAGTTGCCAGGTGCGTTGCCTGATCGAGATGCCAGTCGATGTCTTCCGGCTGCTCGACGACGCACGCATATTTGGTCATGCCGCGGACCATCGGCACGATTGCGCACTCCTGGTCGCCTAGTTGTCGCAGCCCTGGAACCGGCGTCGCCGCCAGGCAGGTGGCCCGCTTGACCTGGCCCGAGATGACGATCATCGGCACCGAATCGGTCCAGGCGCCGAAAACGCCGTTCAGGGCATTGATGCCGCCCGGGCCGGTGGTGACGTTCAGGATCGGCGGCCGCTCGGCGATACGGGCGTAGGCCTCGGCGGCCATGGCGGCGGCCTGTTCGTGGTGGAAGAAGACTGGCGTGAGGTCGGGATGATGGCACAGGGCGTCGTTGAGGAACATCGCGCCGCCACCAGTGACGAGGAAGACATGGCGATGGCCATTGGCCGCGAGGCGTTGCGCCAGGTGGGTGGCGACGGTAATCATGACAACGGCCATTCTGCCGAGACGTACGCAGGCGCAAGGTCTCGCCAGCCCATGACGCGTACGCCGCTGCGCTCACTGGAGTCGCTACCGCCATGAATGGGCCATGGTGATAGCGCCTCGTTTCCGGCAAAGCCTGCGGAAGCCTGGCCGGCCTGCAGGTAATCGCGGGTGAGCGTTTGCCCGGACCTGATCTTCATTGGCTGAATGCGCGTACCGACTGCAAAGATCCGGTCGGCGTCCAGGCCAGCGTTGTCGCGCCAGACCCATGACTCGGCGGCTAGTCCAGGCTTGCAGCCGCCCGGCATGTGCCGCCTATCGCCTATCCCTGGCAGGCGCGAAAAAGCATCCTGCCGGCGCTGTTCCTCATCGAACACGGCTCGCTGTTCGAAGCCGGCAAGAGAACGGGGCGGGTCGTCCACGGCGGAAGCGCAAGAGGCCATATGTGCCTTATACAGAACGACGATAGATTCGGCAATTTGTATAACAGCAGGGTGGCTGCTCGCCGTTTGCTGATTGCCACGACCCAACAGGGTCATCCCTGACCCTTCGGTCGGGACTCCTGGCCGTCGTCGTATGGCGCGAACTCGCCGCGTGAGCCAAACCGCACGGCACGGCAGATCAGCGCCAATCGGCGCTTGGTGGTGCCAATGTCAGCGGAGCGAAACAGTGCCAGGTAAGCCATGCCGAGCCAGAAGCCGACAGCGTTGAGCCCGTAAAAGGCGCGACTGGTGATGCGTGAGCGATAGAAGATGAAAGCGTTGCGCAGGTCGAGATAAATGCGCTCGTCGGCAGTGTGCGGTGAGAACGTCGGATGAACGCGCTCGTTGAGCGCGTGCCACGAGCTGTCGATGTCCTCGATCCGCGCATCGGCGCAGAGATGGATCTCCACGCCGCGGCGTACCAGGCGGTCGGTGAAGTCGAAGTCGTCGTAATAACAGAAGTAGCGCGGATCCGGCCGTTCCGGCAGTTGCAGGGCTTCGCGGCCGAGGAACAGGCCGCCATAGGCGGCCAGGCTGATGCTCACGAGCGCGTTTTGCGGTTCCACATCGAGCGCGAAGGACGAATCCCCTGCGGCCAGTTGGCGTCGCAGGAGGTGTGGCTCGTTGCTGACGTTAAACCAGCCATAGGTGTTTGGCCTGCCGACCGCCAGCACGCCTTCGCGTACGGCGATACGATGCCACGGTTGCGAGGGCCTGTATGCCTGGAGTGCCGTCAGCGACGTGCCCCCCAGTTTCTGCCAGGCGGACAGCAAGCGCTGGAGGCAGTCGCTGGCGAGAAGATTATCGTCGTCGAGCAAGAGGAAGTACTCCGCATCGAGTTCCAGTGCGGCTTCGATACCTGCCTTGAAACCGCCCGCGCTGCCAAGGTTTCTGGGGCTGTTGACGATGGTGCAGTTCTCCGGCAAAAGCACGTTTGCCGCGTAATTGCCATTGAAAACGACGACGACCTGCGCAATACCGCAAGCGACTACCCGAGCAAGAACCCTGGCAAGGAACTGGTGCCTTGCTCCATAGGTAACGATGATGGCACAGACGCGCGGCCAATCCTGCCGGTCTTCCGTGGGCTTGCCGTTTGTCCTGGCCATGCGCTATCCGTCGAAGCCGATGGCGGCAAGGGCCGAAGACAGTCGCTCGTTGAAATCCTTGGTGGAAAACCGATGTCCGTGACCATCGAGTTCATTTGGCAGGCTAGCTTCGAAACGCTTCATGGCCGTCTGTAGATTTTCTACGAGTTCCGCCTCGGTCTTGTAAGCAGCGCCAAAACCGTGCCTCCGAACGAGAATTGGAGGATTCCCGCTGTCGTGCACAATAACGAAACACTTCGCCTCGATCGCTTCGGCAACAGTCATTCCAAAATGCTCGCTCAGCTCCGGGCTTTTTTCTGAATCAACGCCAAGACCTGCCGCATGCACGTAAATTTTCGCCTTCTTGTACAATGACCAGATTTCTTCTCGCGCCCCTCCCTCAACAAGCGATATCGCTTGGTCGGTGGCTAGCGTGGCGATCTGCTGGTAGTAAGCAACATCTTCACGACTGGTTTGGTCAAGGGTGCCAGCAAGAACGAGCTGCCAGTCATTTTCCGGATTTCGACTTGCTGATTCGATGAATGCTCGCGCAATGCGCAATTGGTTTTTCCCGTGTCCTCTATTCGAGAAACGACCAACACTGATGATCAGATTTTTTTTCTCCGAGCAATCGACCGGATCGAAAGGAAGGCGAACGACGGGTTCAATTACCATGCCGTTGACCGCTCCCCAATACTTGGCTGACCACTGCCGAGTGAACTCCGAGTTGAATGCAAAAAAATAGGAGCTACGAAAAGCGGCGTGGCTGTTTCTGGAGGGGAAGCTGACGATGAATATGGAATGCTTTGCCTGAGACACCAGAGTAGACTGGTAGGTGGAGTTGATGAATAGATCGAATTGCCGGGTATCCGCGGAACAGAAGTCGGGCTTGCACAGCAGGATTGCAGTCTTGAGATCGACGTCAAAAAGCCGTGACAATCGGTTGGTGTCGATCGCGCTGGTCGATGCCAGGGTCAATTCCGTGTGACTGTTGGAAAAGTGCCTGGCGAACTCCAGTGCATGCGCCTCGCCGCCGCCGCAGGAACTCCAATATTCATCATAAATGCATACTCTCAGGCGTTCCTTCCGGATGGGCGTCAAACCCGCGCTGATCAATGTGAGAGCATCCCTGGTCGCTGCAGAGCGGCAGGCCTCTGCGAGTTTCTCCGGGCTTCCCGCAAGCGAAAATAGCGAGCGTAGACGAGAAAACCGATGGGCAACTACAGCTGCCGCCGGCTCGGCAGAAAATGCAGAGCGCGCCAGGACCACGCGGCGCAGTAGTGCTGGCGCGCGGAGATACTTGAATATCAGTCGATTCCTTTCAATGAGGTAGGTTCTTTGATCAAGGTTGCTGTTTGCCGTTGCGCTGTGCGTGTGCAGAACCACCGAAGTCGGAACGTACATGATCGTGTGCTTGCGTCGACGCAGGCGGAGGGATAGCTCGCTGTCTTCGAAATAGGCGAAAAATTCGGGTCGGAAAATCAGTTCCGAGTCAAGAGCGCTTCGCCTGATCAGCGGGGCGCATCCGCAAAGATAGTCCACGGTCTTGATCTGATCGTACTGACCCCGATCAACCTCGCCGTAACCCCGGTCGGCAGGTTCGAAGGGAAATCGCTCGACGGAACCCGCATTGTTAATGATGCGGTGCCAGTGGCAGGCGTCATTCCAGGCGTTGTCGATTTCGATGCGCGCAGACGAATTGCCGGCGATGTCGCCCGAAAAAATGGTTTTGCCGTCTCTGCGCATGACTACTCGAGTGACCGAATCACTTCTTGACGAGAACCTGAACACGAGGCTGGAACTCTGCGCCGGCAGGTGAAGAATGGTCTCTTCAAAAACCTCAACGTCGCGTCGGTTGCCATGCTCGTTGCCATTGATGAATACCTTCGGGTAATCCAGGCTCTTCAGCAGATCAGAGACTGACAGGAGAACGTCTGGCGCACGGTCGATAGTGATCCTGGAAAAATAGCCGTTGAAGAGCAGCTTCGGGACTGCACAAGCCGCCTTCCGATTGGCGCGAAGTGCCTCAACGAGCTCCGACAGCCAACGGTCTTGCGGAACGGTATCGTTGTTGAGCAGCGCAATCAGCTCGCCAGTGGCAGCGAGATAGCCAATATTGTTTGCTTCCGCAAAGCCACGGTTGCGGTCCAGTCTGATTACTTTTGCATTTGGAAAGCGCCTGATGAAATAATCCGCGGAGCCGTCAGCGGACGCATTGTCAACGAAAATCAGCTCGAAGTTGCGATAGGCTTGTGCGGCGATGCCCGCGGACAGTGCGCTCAGGTGGCGTATGCCATCTCTACTGCAGATTATTATCGAGACCAGTGGCTCGTGAGGGAAAGCAAGCTCTCTTCCGCCGTCAAGGAAGTGTTGGCTCAATATCGAGACAAGATCGTGCTTCTTTTCCTGCCGTTTCAGCACCGATAGCTGTGCGAAAGCGTGCCGCAGAAGCTGCAATCCTCCGTGTGTTCGATAGTAGTTGGCGACATCACGAACCGACTGCATACGTAATCTCAGCATAGAGTGACGCTGCCCGTTGCGTCTTTAAATGTGAAATAAATAATCAAGAGATGGCAGAGAAATGAATCGTCTACGGCAGAGTTGACCTCTATCAGGAAATGATAAGAACAAGAATTATTGATAATTGATTCAAGAACGAAAAGGGTTAGCAAGGCGCGGAAAGCATTGTTGATCGATGAGCCGAGTTGCGGCGTTATCGCCATTTCTGGTGAAGCCATCTCAAGGGTTTCGTGAGGCGCCACGACAGGGAATTGTAGGTTTCCTGGAGAGCTTGGCCAACGGCAGCGTACTCTCCGCGAAGCGTCGTCACCCGATGTTCCAAGGTGCCTGCGCGCATCCGCCAGAAGGCAAGCAAACCGCGGTTTCGCAGGGGATGGTTACTTGCTCGGAATCGCGGGCCTTCTTGAATGGAACGTTGGCGTTCTTGTACGTACTCCAGATGAAATAGATAGATCTCCGTTTCGCTCGGTTCCGACAGACGCCAACGCAAATAGTCCCGATCAAACAGGAACTCGTACGGAACCAGATATCCAAACAGCAGAAAATTCAAAGCCTGCAAGCGATCGGGCCGGGGCGTGGCGTTCGCTTGCCCGTCGAGACGGTCAAGCGCAGCGAACGCGCAGGGGTTGTCGCCAAGTATGATCGTTTCACGGTCGAAGAGCAGCGATTCGAGCCCCACACTGGAGTTGATGGTTGCGACCCTAGCGCAGCGCTGAATGAAGGCGATGGAATTCAGCGACTTGTCGACCTGCGCCGCCACACCTGTATAATCCCGAAGGCCCCCCGGGTGTCGCCGAATGAGTGTCTTGCCGCGGCCGTAAATAGCGCTTGCCGCTGCGATTAACTGGTCATTTGTCCAGCCGTTGGCGAAGGCAATGATGTTGGTATCGTTTTCAACCTGTAGTGGCAGTCCGATGTCGAATTCCGGGTCAGAGCGTGGTTCCCGTTGCGCCGGTTCGATAACGAAAAGTTCGCGGAGTTCTCGGGTGCTCAATAGAGGAACTGCCTCCTTCTGTCGGCTCAGCTCAAAGCTTTTGAACCGGCGTCGAGATTCCGTTCTGCCATTTACGCCGGAAAAGTCGAAATAGGCGGTCCATTGGTACCACGGTTCGCGCAAGGGCCCCAGTTCGGCATGGATTACCGGTAGGGCGAACTCGGCTGCGACCACGCTGAGGCTCGGGACGTTGCACCAGGTCAGAATGGCTTCGAAGGGATGATCGCGGGACGCTTCGATCAGGACCCCGCGCAAAGCCACCTCAAGCTGTTCACAGCGCTCGGTGAGAATACGCCGCATCATCTGGTCGACGTCCGGAGTGATCGCTTGCCACGACTCAAACAGGTCGTCAGATAGGCGATACACCGTATAACGCTCCATTTCATCGCAACTGGGAACGCGGAACTTGAAGTACTCCTCCGATTGCCTTGAAGCGTCTACGCGACCCGATCGAACAAAGTCCTCGGGCGCAGAAAAGTACTCTGCAGAACCTACAAATGCTATTTCTTGCGGTGTGAAGTGCGTGATCTGCTTGTAGAGAACGCATAGATAAGTGGCGTTGAGTCCGCGCGCCGGGAATGGCAGCAGGAACGACAGGAACATGGCTCAGGCCAACCGTCTGAACAGGAAAAGCAGGATCTGCCCGTCGTCGCCGTCCCGAATTCCCATTGCTTCGGCTGCAAGCGAGGTAAGGATTCGCCCACCTTCGAAGTGGTACAGGTCCTGGCTGAACGATGCGATCAGTTCAAGCTTGTTCTCCGCTTCTGCCAGCGTGAGCAAATCCGTACGTGAGTAGTGGCGGTAGTGAAATGGATTTGGATTCAGCGCGAGTGACCACTGTTCTGAATTGGGCGTCGAAAGGATCAGCAGACCGCCCGGCTTTAGGGCTTCGACCATGATGTCGAGAAATGCGTTGGCGGCTTCGATATGTTCGATTGACTCGAGGCAGACGATGAAATCAAACGACCGGGCGGGAAGCGAAAACGGAAAGATCTTGGTGGAAAAGAAAGTCCGGGTACTCGCGTAATCGGCGTTCGCGACGGCAATGGCGTCGTTCGAGGCATCGATTCCCAATAGCACGCAATTGACTCGTTCCGCGACCAGACGCGTGCCGTAGCCGGTGCCACAAAAGACATCGAGACCAAAGGTGGCTTCGCGGTCTGCGGAGTGTTCTTCGATCAGTCGCGCAGCCAACTGATAGCGGGCAACGTGATCGAACCGCACCTCGGCAAGCGTTCGCCCGATCTGCCTTTCACCACTGCACAAGGCGTAGCGGTCGACGGCTGGCTCTGCAGGCTCCGGGCGCACAAGTAACCGTCTGAAGAGGGATTTCACTTGCTGGTCTCCTGGGGGCTGTCGGTCAGTGTCCATCGCGCCCGGTACTGCTGCCCGGCGACCCCGACCCGGTCTGCACGAACTTCGATGGAGGCGATGTCCTTCTGCCAATCGTAGTGCATGATCATGTCAGCCGAGAGTACAAGCGCCGAAATCCGGTAGATCCCGGCGTTGAGAGAGAACGAGTCGATGTGTACATAGACATGGATGTCACTGCCAGCCTGCAGATTGATGGTCTTCCCTGCGACGAGGTTATTGCATTCGGCTACGACTTCATCGGCGATGCTGACGAATACAAGATCAAGGCAGGTGTTGGTGATTGCGACATCGGTCCGTACGCCAAACCGGACGGTGAGTCCTTGCCCCTGTACGATCGATCGCACGGGACAACCCGCCGCGTCGAGTACCTGTAGCGAGTGGATGCATGCGCTGCCAAGGCCTTGCCGCGTGGGTCTCATTTGATTATCGAACAGGCGATGGTAGTGTGCGATGGCTTCGGCAGGGTGGCCATGGAAAGATGTTTTTCCGTGGTCGAGGACCATCGTACGCGTTGAGAGGCGGCTCACGGCTGGCATGGCGTGGGATACGAAAACGACCGCGCTGCGTTCGGCCAGGCGCCCGATGCAGTTGTAGCACTTGCTCCGGAATCCTGCGTCTCCGACCGCCAGGATCTCGTCAATGAGTAGCACGTCCGGTTGCATTTGTGCGGCGATGGCGAAGCCGAGGCGGACGTGCATGCCTGAACTATAGTGCTTTACCGGCGAGTCGATGAAGTCGCCGATATCGGCAAAATCGATGATTTCATCGAATTTTCTGGTGGTTTCCTGTTTTGAAAAGCCAAGGATGGCGCTATTGACGAAGATATTCTCTCGTCCGGTGAGCATCGGATGGAAGCCTGCGCCCACTTCGATCAGCGCACCGACTCGGCGCGATGTCTCGACCCGTCCACGATCGGGCGCAATGATACCGTTGAGGATCTTCAGTAGTGTCGATTTTCCAGCGCCGTTCGGGCCGATGAGACCCAGGCATTCGCCGCGCTTGAGTTCGAAGCTGATGTCATCCAGCGACCAGAACTCGCTCTCCCTGAGTTCCGCTGGACCTCGCGGCAGCCCGAGAAAATTCCGCGCGAGGTCGTGCGCGCCGTAGAGCATGTTGTGTTTGAGTGACTTGCAGAATTTCTTGCTGACTCCGTCTACTCTGATGAGCGATTCTTCCGCCATCAGACTCTCTCAAGGACTCTGGCCTGGGCGACGAAGAACAGGCGCCAAGTGGTTACCAGAAGTAGTGCGGAGAGGAAGGCCGTGATCCAGAAGCTGCTATGCGTGGCGCTCGCTCCGTAGAGAATCAGGTCTCTTGGAAAGTTAATCAGATGGTTGATCGGGTTGAAGGCGTTCATTATCGCGACTGGCGAATCCGGACGGACGGGGTAGAGGATAGGGGTCAGAACCAACAGTCCCGCCAGCACTGCGTTGATCGCGTTGACCACATCCCTGAAGATTCCGCCGACGATCGCGACGATGAAGCCAAGGCCGAACATCAGCAGGCAAAGCGGGATAACGCACAAGAGGCCGAGGGCAATGCCACGCCAGTCCGGTGCGATTCCGTACCACGCCAATACGCCGGCGGTCAGCGCTGCGCGGATCAAGAACTCGACAATCCCTTGCGCGCCGGCCGAGAACACCAGGGCGGACTTGGGGAAATTGATCTTGGTCAGCATGCTCCCGGCGTTGATCAGCGAGCTCGAACAGGCCGTCAGTCCGGTCGAGAACAAGGACCAGTAGGTCAGTCCGGTTAGTGCGTAAGCCGGATACGGGACGCCGACGTCGCCAATCGTCAAGACCCCGGATCGATTCATGGCCACGAATACTCCAACCGTGGCAAACGGGAGCAGGACGGCCCAAGCGATGCCGAGAACCGATTGACGATACCGCCCGCGAAAATCGCGGAGAAACAAGCGCCAGATCAGTTCCCGAGCGCCGATGGCTTCGCTGACCATCGCGCGTAGCTTGAGGAAATAGCCTCGCTGCCCCGCAACGAACTGCCCTTCCGGTGTGTAAATGATCTTCTCTATGGCCATGGTTCGTTGTTCACTCCTGACTACGCCGGAGGACCCCAGATCGCTTGAGCGGGAAGAGCGTCTTGCGGATATCCGGCCAGCACCCATTCCGCAACGTCGCGAGGATGCAGGAAGGGTGGCTGCGCCTGGATTCTACCTTGAGTGGACATTCCGATGCCCCGTGCGGTGTTTTCATCGCACCGAGCTCGTGGTTTCCGAGTACCAGTCGAGCGTTTTTTCGAGCGATCTATCAAGGCTGGTGAACACATTCAGACCGGTCAGCTTGCGCACCCGATCAATACACGGTACGTAGCTTTCGAGAGGTGCGCGGCCAGGTGCCTTGAGGATTCGGATTTCGGTTTGTCCGGTCAGAGCGCTGACCCGCTGCGCCAGATCGTAGATGCTTATGGGCTCGTCTGAGCCGACGTTATAGGCCGTCCGGCCGGGGACGCTGATCAACAGGTTCAAGAGCCAGACGATCAGGTCGCCCACATAGAGATAGCTGCGTATCCCCGTGCCGTCTCCGTGAATGGTGATTGGCTCGCCGGCAAGCGCATCACGGATGAAATTGCCGGCGGCAAAGCGGCCATCAAGCGGCAAGTGCGGGCCCAGGAAGGCGAAGCAACGCGCAATGACGATATCGATATCGTCGTTGACCGCGCAGAATTGTTCGACCATTCGTTTGCCGGTCCCGTAGGCCGATTCCGGTTTCGTCGGATCGGGGGCCCCGGCGTAGGTCTCCGGAATCGTTGCGAGTTGCGGGGGTTGCGGGCCATAAATGGCGCCCGAACTGGTCACCAGCGCCCGTCGGATTCCCGATCTTCTCGCCACGTCAATGACGTGTCGTATGCCTTCGAGCTTGGCGCTGAGCATCAGCCTCGAATCCGTTTGCCCCGTCCTTGCACTGGTCACCGTCGCGAGGTGAAGCAGAAAGTCGTGATCCATGTTCGGACAAGGGAAGTCCGCGGCCGATCCGGCGATCCAGGTGAACGCCGGGTCGTGCCCAAGGTGTACGAAACGTGCGCGGTAGGCCGACGGATCGCGGCTGACTATGCTTGCTTTCAAACCGAGGTCGAGCGCGGCGTTGGCCGCAGCGATGGTTTCAAGAAGCCATGTTCCGAAGAAGCCGGTTCCACCGGTGATCAGCAAACGACGGCCGCGCAGCCGCGCCCAGATTGGCTCGCAGAGTTCCAGGATTCGCTCCAGATCGCTCGCGGGGACGCCTGCAACTGGCTTTTCAAGAGGTCGCATGCGATGCGGCTTCAGCGCCTATACCTGCGTCGCAGAAGGGCTTCCGGCCGCGATCTGCTGTTTCACAGTCCAATTCCCAGGAATTCACCGAGCCTGTCGGCGACAAAATCGAGCATTTCCTCACTCAGCCCCGACCACAGTCCGATCCAGAAGGTGTCGTTCATCACCCGATCGGTATTGCTCAGCGCGCCGGCAACGCGGAAATTGCGTCCGCGCATGTAGGGCTGGCGCGTCACGTTGCCGGCGAAGAGCAGGCGTGTGCCGATGCGCTGTTCGTCAAGATATCGGAGCAGGTCGACGCGGTCACAGCCGGCTGCCGTATTTAGCGTCAGCGGAAACCCGAACCACGACGGGCCGCTGCCGGGGGTCGCTTCGGGCAGTACCAGGAACTCGGCAAGGGGCGCCAAGCGCTGCGTCAGCCAGGCGAAGTTCCTCTTCCGCGCGGCGATGAAATCGGGCAGCCGGTCGAGTTGTGCCAGTGCGCAGGCGGCCTGAATGTCGGTGATCTTGAGGTTGTAGCCCAATTGCGAGTAGGTGTACTTGTGGTCGTAACCGAAGGGCAGGTCGCCATGCTGTTGCGCGAAGCGCTTGCCGCAGGTGTTGTCGCAGCCGGTCGCGCAATAGCAGTCTCGACCCCAGTCGCGCAGCGATTCCATAATGCGCTTCAGCTGCGCATTATGCGTGAAGACTGCACCGCCTTCGCCCATGGTGATGTGGTGGGCGGGGTAAAAGCTGAGTGTGCCGACATCCCCGAAAGTGCCGACGGAGCGGCCCTCATAGGTCGAGCCGAGCGCGTCGCAGCAGTCTTCGATCAGCCACAGGTCGTGCTTCTTGGCGATCCGGCAGACCTCGCGCAGATCAAAGGGGTTGCCCAGCGTGTGGGCGAGCATGATCGCTCGCGTGCGGCTGGAGATCGCTTTCTCGATCTGGGCCACGTCGATGTTGTAGGTCGGCAGGGTGACGTCGACGAAAACCGGCACACAGCCATTCTGGAGGATTGGATTGATGGTGGTCGGAAAGCCGGCGGCAACCGTGATCACTTCGTCACCGGCCTTTATGGCGCGCTCGCCGAGACTCGGTGAGCAGAGCGCACTGAATGCCAGCAGGTTCGCCGAGGAGCCCGAGTTGGTGGTCAGCACGTGCTCGACCTTGAGGAAGCGGCCTAGGCGCTGCTCGAACCCGGTGTTGAAGCGGCCGGTGGTCAGCCAGCCGTCAAGCACGGCGTCGACCATGTTGCGAAGCTCGCCGGCGCCAATCACCTTGCCGGCTACCGGTACGGCGCTGGCACCCGCCCGGAAGGCGCTGGTGGGCCGCGTCTCGCGGGCGTGACGCTCGACGAGATCGAGGATCTGTTCTCTCAATGGGTCAGCGTTCATGCCATACCTGCGCGGGAAGTGGCTCGGCAGTAGCTGTCGATCTGTTGTCTGGAAACGGCGGCCATATCTTCGCCGCGCAAATGCGCGCGGTGCCAGGCTACGGTCATCCGCAGGGCGGAACCGAGTGACCAGCGCGGCTGCCAGCGCAGCATTGAGATCGCTTTCCAAGCATCGAGTCGAAGCTGCCGCGCTTCATGCGGATGCGGGTGGTGGTCGCGCTCCCAGGTAGTGCCGTCGCCCCAGAGGCTAACCAGCGCATCGAGTAGCTGTTCGACACTGGGCGCATTGTCGTCGGCCGGGCCGAAGTTCCATGCCTCAGCGAAGCTTGCACCCTGTTGGACCAGTTGCTCGGCGAGCATCAGGTAACCGGCCAGAGGTTCGAGAACGTGCTGCCACGGGCGAATCGCCGCGGGATGGCGTACCTGCAGTGGCTGCTTGTCGACAAAAGCGCGAATGGCATCGGGAATCAAACGGTTCGCCGACCAGTCACCACCACCGATGGCGTTGCCGGCTCGGGCGGTGGCGATCGCCGTGCCGTGCTTGGCGTGATCGACGGGGTTGAAGAACGAGGAACGATAGGCGGCGGCGACCAGTTCGGCACAGCCCTTGCTGCTGCTGTAGGGATCGGCGCCGCCGAGTGGATCTCTCTCGTGGTAGGCCTGTCCCGACTCCCGGTTCTCATAGCACTTGTCACTGGTGACGACGACGACGGCACGCACGCCATTGCTCTGGCGCACGGTCTCGAGAACATTGACAGTGCCCATCACATTGGTGCTGTACGTCTCAACGGGGCGGGAGTACGCGGGCAGTATCTCGGCCTGCGCCGCGAGATGGACGACGATTTCCGGCTGGTGCTTGAAAAAGGCTGCGCGCAGCTGGTCCGGGTCCCTGATGTCGGCGAGAATCGACTTCATCTTCTGGCCGACGCGAGCGATCTCGAACAGGTTCGGCTGAGTTGCCGGCGGTAGCGCATAGCCAGTGACTTCGGCACCCATTGTCTGTAGCCACAGGGAAAGCCAGCCACCCTTGAAGCCGGTATGTCCGGTGATCAGGACGCGCCTGCCTTTCCAAAATGCGGGCTGAATCACCAGTTTTTCCAAGGGGCCGTGCCGGAAGCCCAGAGGTTTTCGAGGTGGTTCTTGTCGCGCAAGGTGTCCATGCCCTGCCAGAAGCCGTCGTGTCGCCACGCGGCAAGTTGGCCGGTCTGGGCCAAGCGTTCGACCGGCCCCGCTTCCCAAATGCAGGCATCGCCGTCGATCAGGTCGAGTACGCTGGGGTTGAGAACGAAGAAGCCGCCGTTGATCCAGCCGCCGTCGCCGCGCGGCTTCTCGCAAAAGGCGACGACACGCTCCTCCGCCAGCTCAAGGGCACCAAAACGCCCAGGCGGGGTGACCGCGGTGACCGTGGCGCTCACCTGGCGCTGGCGATGGAAGGCGATCGCTGCACTGACGTCGATGTTCCCGACGCCATCGCCGTAGGTGAAACAGAATGCTTCGTCCTTGTCGAGATGCGCACGCACGCGGCGCAGCCGCCCACCGGTTTGTGTCGCGTCGCCGGTGTCGATCAGCGTTACCCGCCAGGGCTCGGCGTGACGCTCGTGTACTTGCATCTGGTTGCTCGCCATGTCGAAGGTCACGTCCGAGGTATGCAGGAAGTAGTTGGCGAAGTACTCCTTGATCATGTAGCCCTTATACCCCAGGCAGATCACGAAGTCGTTGATGCCGTGGCCGGCATAGATTTTCATGATATGCCAGAGGATCGGCTTGCCGCCGATTTCAAGCATCGGTTTCGGCCGCACGATGGTTTCTTCCACTAGGCGCGTGCCCGTACCGCCGGCAAGGATGACGGCTTTCATGCGCCCTTTTCGCGTTTCGGAAGAGCAGCAGGAGAAGCGACGGCGTGCTTGCTGCCAAATGGTCGGCGCACCGCCCGTTGCCAGGCGTCGACCGGCAGTTTGGCTGGTCTTCGCAGGGGCGAGAGGCGTCGTGCGTTGGGCCTACGGGCGGTCTCTCGGATTGTTCTTGCGGAGGCTGTGCCGGTCGTTTTAGTCATGGGTATTGACGCGAGTCGGTTCAGGTTCTCGGCATTGGCAAGGCGAGGTGGGAGTTTTTTCCGGGAAGCTTCCGCCCCCTGCTGCGTGGGTCGTGCGGCGAAGCTGCCGCAGGCGGTGCTTGGTCCAGAGGTCTTGGTCTTGGTCATGGTATCGGCGGGTTTGGGTTCAGGGCTAGGCGGGCAGAGGCGCAGGCTATTGGGCAGGGTGTGGTCAAGGTCGACAATCATGGTGGCAACTCTTCTGGCCATATGGTCTGCCGCGGTGTCCGCGTGCGGAGGATAGGCTCAGAGGCTGGTCAGTTCCGTGTCGGGGTGAACACGGAGGCAATGTCCGGCGCGGTAATGGCGGTATCGAACCAGGCTTCGATCTGTTCAAGGTCGGCCGCGGCTATCCGCTCGACAATGTCCATCGGGATCGCGCCAAAGCGCCGGGAAAGCAGGTGTTGCAGGGCGTGCGCCTCGCCTTCTATTTTGCCTTCGAGCTTGCCTTCGAGCTTGCCTTCGAGCTTGCCTTCGAGCTTGCCGATCTGCAGGCCTTTTTGCTCGCCCAGCAGCATGCCTTCCGCCACCGCTTTGGCTTTCCATTGATCAATATTCGTTTCCAGCATTTCGGTTCCTTTCAGCATGTCATCCAGTTCCGGCAGCGGTAGTCCGGGCATCTTGCGACTGAGACGGTACTGCATCCACTGCATCACCGCGCGGTCTATCGTTTGCTTGAATGGCGATTGGGCGACGGCCTGGCCAAGATAGCGGATCGCCCGTTTCGCGTCATCCGTGTCGTGAGTGTGCTCCATTCGGAATATCGCCGCCATTACCCGTTGCAGGCCTTCCAGATACTCTGCTGCCCATGTGGGGCAACGGCCGCGTAGACCAAGGTGACACAAGCCCTATTGCTTCGCGAACGCCTGGCCCGTGTGCGGGGTTGAGAGGCTGAGGAGGAAGACGTGGCGGTGGCCGCCTGCGGCGAGGTGTTGAGCCACGTGGGTGGCGACGGTGACCATCAGGGGGGCGCCGCGGATGAAGAAAGCCTGGAGGCGATGTCGCGCCACCCGATCACGCTTACCCCGCTCCGCTCGTACGACTCGCTGCCGCCATAGATGAGCCACGGTCGGAGAGCTTCGCTGCGGGCAAAGCGTGCTGATGCCTGGCCGGCCTGCAGGTAGTCGCGGGTGACCGTTTGCCCGGACTTGATCTCTACAGGTTGAAGGTGAGCGCCGACTTCAAATATTAAGTCCGCCTCCAGCCCATTATTGTCACGCCAGAAATACAAATCAGTGGGCAGGCCAAGGTTGAAGCGGCCCTTGACGAACTCACCAAGGACCCAGGTTTCGAACAAGGCGCCGCGACTCGGATGCAGGGAAAGCACTTCCGGTGAGCGAATGCCGAGTAGCCAACAGGCAAGCCCACTGTCCAGGAAATACAGCTTGGGGGTCTTGACCAGCCGCTTGCCGAAATTGCGGTGGTAGGGCGGCAGCAGGAACACCAGGTCACTCGATTCGAGGACGGAAAGCCAGGCACGTGCGGTGTTGTGGGAAATTCCGGCTTCGCCTGCCAGCGCACTCAGGTTAAGCAACTGTCCGCTGCGGCCGGCACACAAGCGCAGGAAGCGCTGGAAAGTGCCGAGGTCCTGGATGTTCAGCACTTGGCGCACATCGCGTTCGACGTAGGTGGCGATGTAGCTGGAGAACCAGTCAGCCGCTATGATCGGCTGGGTGTGGAGAAATGGATAGCCGCCCTGCATCATCATCGCGTCGATGCCAAGTTGCCGCGAAACCTCGGGCATCTCGGCAAATGTGAGCGGCAACAGCCGTGTGAGGCCAACGCGCCCGGCCAGTGACTGGGTGACCCCGGCAAGAAGGCCGAACTGCTGAGATCCGGTGAGTACGAAGCGACCCGGCGCTCGCTTCGTATCGACCATTCCTTGCAGGTAGGAAAAAAGATCCGGCCAGCGCTGCGCCTCGTCGAACACCGCGCCCTGTTCGAAGCGGGCGAGAAAACCGCGCGGGTCCTCAAGGGCGAAAGCGCGCTCGATTGGGTCTTCGAGTGATACGTAGGCCTTGTCCGCGAAAACTGTTCGGGCCAGCGTTGTCTTGCCTGACTGTCGTGGCCCGGTAATAGCCACCACCGGGAAGCTTTGGGCAAAACGCTGGAGGGTCTCCGTGAGCGCGCGAGGGATCATGTCTGTTTTATACAGAACGAAGATTGAATCGTCAATTTGTATAAAAGCTATGAGGGCTGCGCCGGGTCGTGGCGGCGGTGGGCACAAGCGGATCGCTTGACGCGCATGGTGTGCATCTCGCAAGTCTGGACTTGTGTATGCCCTAAGTGACAACCTCGTCTGTCAGTGCTTGGCGGTGCTCGCTGGCTTTGATCGATCGACGAAAACTCTCCGGGTGAGCCGTGTTTCGCCGCGAGAATCATGGCGGCAACCCGTCTGGCCATCCGGTCTGCAGCTGCGTCGGCATACGGACGCCACTTGCCAGAGGCTAATCAGTTACCCTGTCGGGGCGAACACGGTGGCCATATCCGGCGCGGTAATGGCGGCATCAAACCAGGCTTCGACCTGTTCGAGGTCGGCCGCCGCTATCTGCTCGACAATGGCCATCGGGATCGCGCCAAAGCGCTGGGAAAGCAGGCGTTGTAGGGCTCGAGCCTCGCCTTCGTGCGGCCGGCGCCGGGTCGGCCGGCGACCCTATTTGGGCCTGCCAAGCAGCGCCAGCAGTCCTTCGGCGAGTCTGTGCACGGTCTGCGGGTCCGGTACCGGCAGTCTGAGATAGCGCTGGCCGGTCGCCGGGTCGGTATGCACCAAGCTCGATTGACGCTCGCCTTGCGACGCTGCGGCCAATTCGCCGAGCACCTGGGCGCCAGCTGCCAGCAGCGGCGCCCAGGGATCGGCACTGGCGGGCGCCGTTGCGGCTGCGGCTGCCTGCTCCGCCGGGACTTCCCGGTCGGTGGCGGGCGTGGCTTCGGCCTCGGCCACGCCTTCGCCTGACGCTGGCGGCGGCTCGCTTGCCGCGCTGGCGGCGGCTCGCTTGCCGGTGCGCTCGCTGCACTTTCATCCGCTTGGTCGGACTCGTCGGACGTGTCGGCGTTATCCGCGTCGTCGTCCTCAGCGGCGTTGGTTGCCGCCAGCGGCGGCGTATCCTGGCCGTCGTCTTCGCTGGCGGCCTGGTTTTCGACGGCGCTGGTGGCTTTTTCGACCGTCTCCATGAACTTCGACAGCCTTGTGCCGTTCAGGACGACTTCGCTTTCGCCGCCGTCGAGGACGCCGGCAAACAGCGATTGCTTGAAGGCCAGCACCGAGAGCATGCCTTCCTCGATCGTTCCGCGGGCGACGAAGTTGATCACCTGCACGCCGCGCGTCTGGCCGAGGCGGTGCACGCGACCGATGCGTTGTTCGAGCACCGCCGGATTCCAGGGCAGATCCATGTTCACGATCACTGCCGCGGCGTGTTGCAGGTTGAGGCCGACGCCACCGGCATCGGTGCTGAGAAAGACGCGGCAGTCGGGATCGTTGTTGAAGCGGTCGATGAGTGCGCCGCGCTTGTCGCTGGGCACGCCGCCGTGGAACAGTACGTGGCCCCAGCCGCGCTCGTCGAGGCGGCGGACGATCAACTCGTGGCTGCGCAGCCACTGGCTGAAGACGACGACCTTGGCTTGCGGGTCGTCGAGGATATCGTCGAGCAGCGCGGCCAGTTCGTCGGCCTTGTAGCCATGGTCCGTTTCGTGGTCGAGCAGGAAGGTGCTGTTACACGACATGCGCATGTTTTGCAGGGCGCAGCGCATGCGCAGCTGGTCCTTCTCGGAGAGAAAGCCGGTGTGCCGCCAGCGGTGCACGATGCGCGCTACCTGGGCGCGGTTTTCCTCGTGGTGGTCGGCCTGCTGCGGGGTCATCGGCACGAACAGGGTGTTGTCGACGCGCTCGGGCAGTTGTTCGAGGACCGCCGCCTTGCGCCGCCGCAACATGATCGGGGCCAGGGTTTCGCCGATCTGCTGCAGCTTGCGGTAGCCGATGACGCGGCCGCGCTCGTCGCGCTCCTGGTGTTCGTCGAGCAGGCGCCAGGTCGGGCCGAGGCGATGCTGGTCGACGAACTGGACGATCGAGATCAGCTCCTCGAGGCGGTTTTCCAGCGGCGTGCCGGTGAGCACCAGGGCGTAGGGGCTGTCGACCTGCTTCAGCGCGCGCGCGGCGATGGTGTTCCAGTTCTTGATGCGCTGCGCTTCGTCGACGATTACCAGGTCCGGTGCCCAAGCTTGGATCAGGTCGAGGTCGCGGCCCAGGGTTTCGTAGTTGGTGATCTTGCAGAAGTCGTTCTGCGCGTAGCGCGCCTGGCGGACTGCGCGCAGGCCGCCGATGACCGTCGCCTGGCGCTCGCTGAAACGGACGATCTCGCGTTCCCACTGATGCTTGAGCGAAGTCGGGCAGACCACCAGCACGCGTTCGGCAGCGAAGTGGCGGGCAAGAATCTCCATTGCGGCGATGGCCTGCACGGTCTTGCCGAGGCCCATTTCGTCGCCGATCAGGGCGCGTCCGGCGCGCGCCGCGAAGAGGGCGCCTTCGCGCTGGTAGGGATAGAGCCCGACCTTGAGCAGGCTCTGCAGTGCCGGGGTGTCGGCACCGCTCGGATAGATCAGGGCCAGTGCCTTGCGGCGCGCTTCGCCATCGCGGACCTCGGCGACATAGGCCAGGGCGTCGTCCTGGCAGCGCAGCTCGTGACCGCTACTGCGGACCTGATCGATGAAGGCGGGGAGGTCGGCAAAGCGCTGCGCCGACAGTTGCCAGCCGCTGCTGGAATCGAAGAGGGCACTTGCCTGCGCCTGCAGCTCGGCCGGGAAGTCGCCACCTATACGCAGGCGGACGCGTCGCTGGCCGGCGTAGTCGAGAAACAGCTCGCTGAACGATTCGCGGAAGCCTTGTTCGAGCGCGCGCTTGTCCGCCGCCTTGGCGGTGATCCGGGCGAGGGTGAATTCGATGTGTTTGCAGGTGCCCAGATCGTTGGTTGCGAAATCGGGGCAGGAGCAGCGGTTGTCGCCGGGCTGCGCGCCGCGGATGACCACCCGGTAGCGGCGCCGGCTTTCGGGGTTGAAAACGGCGAAACCGGAAAACACGGGATGGTCGCCAAGATTCTCGAAAGCGAAGGCTTGCTCGCGGCCGAATTGGCGGCGCAGTCCCCTTTGCCAGGCGTCGGTCGGCAGGTCCGCCGGTTTGCGCTGGCGCGAGAGGCGCGGCTCGCTGGTGCCGCGGGAGGTCGCCTTGCGGCCTTTAGGGGTGGCTTGTCCGGAGGTCTTGGTCATGGCGTCGGCGGGCGTGGCGTGGTGGAGTCGAGGAGGGGGGCATTACCGTAAAAGTCGCATCCGCGACTCACGAAGCTCCCGTCTCCCCTCTGCGGGAGAAGGGCCGGGGGAAGAGACCACAAGACGAAAGATACAAGGGGGAGCGGTCATGGCTTTCGTGAATTGGGCTGTCCGTTCGTGTCGGGCTGCTGCCGATTATAGTGGCTTCGCGCCGCATTGCCGGCCGGCGCGACGCTGCGGATCAGCGCGCGTTTTCTCCTTGGCAGAGGAAAGTGCCGAGCTCGCGTGGCGTGCTGAACAGTAGCCGGTCTGCGTTCGGGAACTGGCCGTAGCCCCAGCTCACGGCCGTAAAGCGCAGGGCATTGGCGCGGGCGGCCGCTTCGTCCTCCGGCGTGTCCCCGACGTAAATGCAGTTCTGCGCGTCCAGCGCCTGCTCGGCGAGGAGTCGGGCGAGCATGCTGCGCTTGTCGGGCAGGCGCGGCGTCTCGCGATCGAGCGCGTACACCTCTTCGAAGTAGGGCTCCCACTGCAGGTACTGGAGAATCAGGCGTGTCGGCACGATGCGCTTGTTGGTGGCCAGGAAGCAGCGCCTGCCGTTTTCTGCAAGGGCTTCGAGCAGCTCCGGGATGCCGGCGAAGACTTCGCTGGCACGGTAACCACTGCTGTCGTAGTGCGCCTTGAAGTGCTCGGCGAGCGATTCGAGCAGGGCCTCGTCGTCGCTACCGCTGAGCTCGCGCAAGGTCTCGGCGAGCGGCGGACCGATGCGCACGGCGGAGAGCGCGATCCGCGGCGCGATGCCTTTTTCCGCCAGGGCCTTGCCGAAAGCATCGAGGATGGCGGCGCGTGAGTCGATCAGCGTGCCGTCGAGGTCGAAAATGATGGCTTGGAACATGGTGTGATCCGATGTCTGCGTCAATGAGCGCCGTGAGCGGTCTGCTGGTGGCATAGGGGCGGTCGATGGTGCCGCATTTATGGAATTCTCAGCTGTTGCGACCTTGATGCCATGAAATCTCGGCGTGCAAGTCCGAGATTTCATGGTGTTCACGTTTGGCGAGAGGGGATGGCGCCGCTTGCTGTGGTGCGTTCAGCGCTTGAGCCGGGCAAACGCGCTGGCCATTGCGCCGCTCGGCTCGGGCTGGCTCTGCTGGCGTTGGCGGGCCTTGGCGGAGACGGGCGCCGGCGGCGAGCCTGCGCCGGCTTTCGCGGTGCCCGGCAACTCGTCTGAAAGGCGCATGCTCAGCGCGATGCGCTGGCGCGGCAGGTCGACCTCGAGCACCTTGACCTTGACCACGTCGCCGGCCTTGACGACGCTGCGCGGATCCTTGACGAACTTGTTGGCGATCGCCGAGATATGCACCAGGCCATCCTGGTGGACGCCGATGTCCACGAAGGCGCCGAAGTTGGCGACGTTGGTGACCACGCCTTCGAGGATCATCCCCGGCTGCAGGTCCTTGACCGTCTCGACGCCGTCCCTGAAAGCGGCGGTCTTGAACTCCGGGCGCGGGTCACGGCCGGGCTTCTCGAGTTCCTGGAGGATGTCGCGGACGGTCGGCAGGCCGAATTTGTCGTCGGTGTATTTCTCCGCGGCCAGGGCCTTGAGCAGGCGGCTGTCGCCGATGCACTCGCGGATTCCCTTCTTGATGTCGGCGAGAATGCGCTCGACGAGCGGGTAGGCTTCCGGGTGCACCGCCGAACTGTCGAGCGGATTGTCGCTGTCGTTGATGCGCAGGAAGCCGGCGGCGAGCTCGAAGGTCTTGTCGCCCAGGCGCGGCACTTCGCGGAGCGCCTGGCGGTTGGCGAAAGCGCCATGCCGGTCGCGGTGAGCGACGATGTTCGCTGCCAGCGTCGCGCTCAGTCCGGAGACGCGCGTCAGCAGTGGCACCGAGGCCGTATTGACGTCCACGCCGACGGCATTGACGCAGTCCTCGACGACAGCGTTGAGCGCCTTCGCCAGACGCGTCTGGCTGACGTCGTGCTGGTACTGACCGACGCCGATCGACTTGGGGTCGATCTTGACCAGTTCGGCGAGCGGGTCCTGCAGGCGGCGGGCGATCGATACCGCGCCGCGCAGGCTGACGTCGACGTCCGGGAATTCGCGCGAGGCGTACTCGGAGGCCGAATAGACGGAAGCGCCGGCTTCGGAGACGACGATCTTGCGCAGGCGCAGATCGGGGTGCCGGCCGATCAGTTCGCCGGCCAGGCGGTCGGTTTCGCGCGAGGCCGTGCCGTTGCCGATGCTGATCAGGTCGACCTGGTGTTTGCCGGCCAGCAGGGCCAGCTGCTGCAGCGCGCCGTCCCAGTCGCGGCGCGGTTCGTGCGGGTAGATGGTGGCCGTCTCGAGGAGCTTGCCGGTGGCGTCCACGACGGCCACCTTGACGCCGGTGCGCAGGCCCGGGTCGAGGCCCATGGTGGCGTGCTTGCCGGCCGGCGCGGCGAGCAGCAGGTCGTGCAGGTTGGCGCCGAAAACGCGGATCGCTTCGGCTTCGGCGCGCTCGCGCAGGGCGGTCATCAGTTCCTGTTCGAGGTGCAGCGAGACCTTGACCCGCCAGCTCCAGCGTACCGTATCGGCGAGCCACTTGTCGGCCGGGCGGCCCCGGTCGACGATCGCGAAGCGCGCGGCGATGCGTGCCTCGCAGGGGTTGCTGCCGTTGGCTTTGTCCTGCTCCTCGCTGTCGAGCACCAGGGCCAGTTGCAGCATGCCTTCGTTGCGACCGCGCAGGAGCGCCAGCGCGCGATGCGAGGGAATCGCCAGGATGCTTTCCGAGTAGGCGAAATAGTCGCGGAACTTGGCCGCCTCGTTCTCCTTGCCGGCGACCACGCTGGCGCGCAGCATGCCGTGCGCTTCGAGGTAGCTGCGTAGCTCGCCGAGCAGCGCGGCGTCTTCGGAGAAGCGCTCCATCAGGATCTGGCGGGCGCCGTCGAGGACGCTCTTGACGTCGGCGAAGCCGGCCTCGGCGTTGAGGTAGCGCGCCGCTTCGCTTTCCGGAGACAGCGTCGGGTCGGCAAACAGGGCGTCGGCAAGCGGCTCAAGGCCGGCTTCGCGGGCGATCTGCGCCTTGCTGCGCCGCTTCGGCTTGAACGGCAGGTAGAGGTCTTCGAGACGCTGCTTGGTCTCCGCGGCCTTGATCTCGGCGCTCAGCGCGTCCGTCAGCTTGCCCTGTTCCTCGATCGACGCGAGGACCGCGCTGCGCCGTTCTTCGAGCTCGCGCAGATAGCTCAGGCGCTCGTCGAGCAGGCGCAACTGGATGTCGTCGAGACCTCCGGTCACTTCCTTGCGATAGCGGGCGATGAACGGCACGGTCGCCGCTTCGTCGAGCAGCGCGGCGGTGGCCTGGACCTGCTGTGGGCGGCAGCCGATTTCTTCGGCAATCTTTGCAGCAATACGTTGTTCGGTGTTTGTTGATGGCATCGGTGATCGGCTGTGCTGGGCTGGCGGAAAAGACGCGCACTATGCAGAATCAGGCGGCAGAACTCAAGGCGGGCGACACGGCGACGGCTGCGCTGCGCGCCGATCGAATTGCCGCTGCTTGGCGAATGGAGTTAAATTGCGACTCTTGGCTGCTCGCCGCAGCCGCCGCTCAGGGAAACCTCATGAAAATCGATATCGAGCGCTTTGGTTTGAAAGATGTAGCCGTCGATCCGGACACCGTGTTCACTTTTGCCGAGGGGCTGGCCGGTTTTCCCGACTGCCGGCAGTTCAAGGTTTTTCATGAAGAAGGCAAGGCGACTGTGTTCTGGCTGCAGTCGCTCGACGATGCTGACTTGAGCTTTCCGATCGTGCCTCCGCAGAGCCTGGATCTTGAATACCAGATCGAGCTGTCCGACGCCGACTGCGCCCTGCTCGGTCTCGAAAACGCCGACGATGCGAGCGTGGCGCTGATCGTTTACCGCAACGCGGCGGAAGGCGGCAAGATCGCCGCCAACACGCGCTCGCCAATCATTCTCAACACGAGCAATCGGCGCGGCATGCAGAAGGTCCTGCAGGACGTCCATCCGACGCTGCTCTACCGCGCGCGCTGATGGGCGCCAGCGCAAGGGCCGGCGCCATGCCGGCCATCGCCAGGCGCGCTTCGGCACTGCTCGTCTTGGCAGCCGTGCTGCTTGCCGCGTTCCCTGCCGATGCGGCGGAGGAAGCCGCAGCGCCCCCCGCACCGGCCGGCAAGGTCAAGCGCAGCGAGGGCAGCGTAAGCGTCGATCACGCCGGGCAGACGCAGCCGCTGCCGGTCGGTAGCCCGGTCTTCGTCGGTGATCGTATTCGTACCGGCAGCGATGCTGCGGTCGGCGTGACCCTGTCCGACGATACCTTGCTCACCGCCGGGCCAAACAGCACCCTGCTGATCAACGAGTTCGAGTTCAATAGCACCACCGAGGAGGGCAGCCTGCTGGCGACCCTGGTCAAGGGGACGCTGAGCGTGGTCACCGGCCTGATTGCCAAGCAGGCGCCGGAGAAGGTGCAGTTCAAGACGCCGAACGTGGTGCTTGGCGTCAGGGGTACCGAGTTCATCATCGAAACGCGTGGAGAAGGCCAATGAGAAGCGCGGGCTGCCTGTGCGGGCTGCTCTTGTCCCTGACGCTGGCCGCATGCGCGCCATTCTCCGATCGCGTGGTCCTGTTACCCGGGCCCGACGGGCGTACCGGTGCGGTGCTGGTCAGTGCCGACGGTGAAGAAAAAGTGCTTAGCGAGCCCTATGCCGATGCCCAGGTTGCCGACGGCAAGGTCCATCTGCTCAAGACCAGCCCGGGAATGGTTGCCGATGACTACGGTGCGCTGCTCGCCATGCAGCCTGCCCGGCCACGCCTGTTCGTCGTCCATTTCGACCCCGGTACGAGCGTGCTGACACCGGCGTCGCAAACCCTGCTGGCAAGCATTCGCGCGCAGTTGGCGACCCTGCCCGCGGGCGAGGCGGTGGTCGTCGGGCACACCGACCGGGTCGGTGCGCTCGAGGCCAACGACCGGCTGTCCTTGCAACGCGCGGCCCTGGTACGCGACATGCTGGTCGGCGCCGGCATCGCCCCGGAGGCGATTGCGGTAGTGGGACGCGGCGAGCGTGCGCCGGCGTTCATGACCGCCGACGAGGTTGCCGAAGCACGCAACCGGCGCGTTGAAATAAAGCTTCGCTAATGCGATAGTCGCGTACGCGACTCACGAAACGCCCTTCTCCCCTTTGCGGGAGAAGGGCCGGGGTAAGAGGGGGCGGTCATGACTTTCATGATCCGGGGTATCTCGCCAGGTCATGACCGTTAATGTGAAAGTCGCGCATGCGACTCACAGCAAGCGGCTTGGCGAGGTCCGGCGACGCCTGACCGCAATCATTCTGCGCTACCTGCCGGGCGTACTGCTGCTTGCGGTGCTGCTCGCACAAAGCCTGCACTATCTGGAGATCGCGCCGCTGCAACGCCTGGAAGCGGTGCTCTACGACGCCCGCGTGCGCTTTTTCGCGCAGGCGCCGATCGACGAACGGATCGTGATTGTCGATATCGACGAGCGTTCGCTGGCCGAGCTGGGGCGCTGGCCGTGGAGCCGGGCGCGGCTGGCCGAGCTGGTCGAGCGTATCTTCGCCGACTACGGCGCCTTGCTGCTGGGGTTGGATGTGATCCTGGCCGAAGCGGACGAGAGTTCTGGCCTCGCTTCGCTGCAGGCGCTGGCGAGTGGCGCGCTGCGCGGCAATGCCGGCTTTCTGGCGGCACTGGAGGATTTGCGGCCGAGCCTGGACTACGACGCTCGCCTGGCGGACGCCATTCGTCGCTATCCGGTGATCCTCGGCTTCCATCTTTCCAGCGGTGCAGCCGCGGCCAGCAGCGGTGCGCTACCGACGCCGGTGTTGAGCGACCTCGCGCCGGGCACTCTGGCATCGCTCGGCAGCTGGACGGGCTACGGCGGCAACCTGCCGGCTCTCCAGGAAGCCGCCATGGGCGCCGGCTTTCTCAATGCGCCGGTCGATGGCGATGGCGTGACGCGGCGCGCCTGGCTGCTGGCCAGCGTTCAAGGGCGGGTGTATCCGGCGCTGGCACTGGCCATGGCGCAGGTTCTAATCGGCAATGCCAGACTACAACTGCAGTTTTCCGCGCCGCCGCCGTGGTTGGCAGGCGGCGGCAAGGGGACGGCGATCGAGGCCCTGGAGCTGCTCGGTGCGCGTGGCACGCTGCGCATCGCCAGCGATAGCCACGCTAGGGTTCTGCTGCCTTTTCGGGGCCGCGAGGGAAGTTTTGCCTACTATTCCGCCGCCGATGTGCTGGCCGCTCGTCTGCCCGATGAGCGCCTGCGTGGCCGTGTCGTCCTGCTCGGGACGACCGCGCCGGGGCTGCTTGACCAGCGCGTCACGCCGCTGGGCGAGGCCTACCCGGGCGTTGAGGCGCATGCCAACCTGTTGTCGGCGATGCTCGACGGCCGCCTGCTGCAGTCGCCCGCCTGGACGCCGGTGGCGGCGGCCGGCCTGCTGCTGATCGTCGGCAGCGGCTTGCTGCTCGCCCTGCCGCGGCTGTCG
>JEMX01000065.1 GCA_000585055.1 Candidatus Accumulibacter appositus | reverse complement strand
GCTGCGCCTGCTGCTCGCGCGGGGCGCCCGCACCGAGGCACGCACCGTCGGCGGCGCCAGCGCGCTGATCCTCGCCGCTGACGGGGGAAACGAGCCGACTCGCGACCCCTCCTTCCACCGCCGCATCGAAGCCGTGCTACGCGAGCTCGTCCTGGCCGGCGCCGATCCGGATGCCGCCGACAAGGCCGGCTTCACCGCCCTGCACGGTGCCGCCCGCGGCTTCGACGCTAGCCGTGTAAGCTGCCTGCTCGAACTCGGCGCCGATCCGCGCCTCGCGGCCGGCGACGGCAGCACCGCGCTGGCCATCGCGCAGGCCCAGGACCACCGAGCCATGAGCGAAGCACTGCAGGCCGCACTCGCCGCGCGGCGTGGATCGGCGCCAACAAGGAGAAATAGGGAGAAGCCATGACCACCACATCGATCGACCGCGCCATCGGCAGCATGGCCGAAGCACTGCGCAGCGGTGCCGACACCCTTGACCTGCACGGACTCGGCCTCAAGGAATTGCCGCCGTGGCCCGCCGGACTCGGCACTTTGCACAGGCTGGATCTGAGCGGCAATCGGCTGCGCGCCCTGCCGCCCGAGCTATGGGACCAGGCCGAGCTCGAATGGCTGGATCTGGGCAGCAACCGCCTGGCCAGCCTCGACCCCGGCGTCGGGCGGCTCACGCACCTGTGCCACCTCGACCTGTCGGAAAACCGCCTCGTCTCGCTGCCCGCCGAGCTGGCCGCCTGCCGTCAGCTGCAGTATCTGGACCTCTTCGACAACCAGTTCGCCGAATGGCCCGAAGTCGTGCTCCAGCTGCCCGAACTGCAGTCGCTCGATCTCGCCCGCAATCTACTCAGCCGCCTGCCACAGCTCGACGGCCGGCTGCCAGCACTGGCCAAACTGGATCTCTCCAGCAACCGCCTGGACAGCGTTGATGCGCTGACCGCGCTCGTCGCCCTCGCCAGACTCCAACTTGACGACAACCGGATCACCCGCATCCCCGAGGGGCTCCAGGCGCTGCCGATGCTCTCCGAGCGCGGCAACCCACTCGCCGCCACCAGGGCCGAATCACCGCAGCCACGCCAGCCGCTGCGCGAGCTGATCAGCGGTGGCTTCGCGGCCGACAAGCGCTACTTCGAGGCACCGCTGCAGCGCTTCGAATTTGCCGTCGACCTGAGCGGCAGGCCGGCGCTCGAGCGATCGCTGGATATCTACTACAAGGGCTTCGCCGGCGCGCCGGTCGGACTCAAACTCGACGACGGTACCCGGCTCGACCTGCACCAGCTCAACCGCAAGGCGGCGGTGGCGCTAAGCGCACCAGCCGGCGGCGGCTTGCTGCAGTTCGAGCCGACCAGCAAAGCGGAAACGGTTGCCGCCAACTGCGAATTTGCCCAACGCACCCTGGACCAGGTGCCCGGTTCAGCGCTGCTCAGCCCGGCCGAGCACCAGCCCGCGGGCCGCGCTGGCGTTCTGGCCGAAGAACGCCACGGCAGGGAAGACGCCGCAGCGACAGCGCGCGGCGAAGCCCTTCTCCACAGTGGCGACCTCGACCCCGTCGAGCCCCCAGCCACTGCACGCGGCGAAGCCACCGCTCCAACCCTGCCGGTCGCCGATCGCAGCTCCCCGCAGCCGCCCGATGCGCCCCCGCCACCGCCGGACGCCGAAGCAGTGGATACCGCCGTCTTCTGCCCACCGGCCGTCGCCCGCAACAGCGACTTCTTGGTGCAGGTCTTTCTCTATCCGCCGGACAATATCGCTGCCGTCGAGAGCGAAGCGCGCCAGGCCGACGATGCCGCGCGACTGCGCGGCAGGTTCTCGCTGCCCCTCGACCTGCCGCGCGGGACGCGCGTCGACCTGCATCTCGAGATGCCCGGGCTGAGCATCGCCGAGCCCGACGCCGTGCTCACCTGGCGCGGCCGACAAAGCGTCGCCCAGTTTGAGGTCAAGGTTCCAGGCGAGGTAGCGGGCGAGAAGGTGATCGGAGCGCTGCGCATCGCGGTGGCCGGCATGCCCAAGAGCACGCTGAGGTTCCAGGTCGCCCTGCTCGCAGCGGGCGCCAGCCGGCCGGATGCCGATGCCTGCGAAATTGACGCCCGCAGCTATCGGCGCGCCTTCGTCTCGTATTCGTCGCAGGATCGCGGTGAAGTGCTGCGCCGCGTGCAGGCCTTCCGCATCGCCGGCATGTCGGTATTCCAGGACATCCTCGATCTCGAACCCGGCGAGCGCTGGGAGAAGGAGTTGTACCGGGAGATCGACAACTGCGACGTCTTCCTGCTTTTCTGGTCGCAGGCGGCCGCGGATTCGGAATGGGTCGGCAAGGAAATCGACTACGCACTGGCGCGAAAACACGGCGACGATGACCGCCCACCGGCGATCCAGCCCGTGCCCATCGAGGGCCCGCCCATCCCGCTGCCACCGAAAAAGCTGAGCGGCATGCACTTCAACGACGCCTTGCTGGCCCACATCGCCGTCGCCCCCGGCGCAGCGCGGGGATCGGGAAGCCAGCCGTAGCAGCGAGCACATATGGGCGGGAATCATCCCACCGCCGCTACTTTCCCAAACCGGCAGCGCACCGAATCAGGCGCTGTCGAAGCCGGCATGCTCCTTGCTTAGAAATGAGCATTTACAAGGAGATCAACATGACGACGATTCTCGAACCGATGGTCCATCTGCTCAACGCCGCCGACGCCATGGTCGGCGCTGCCTGCCAACCGGCAGCGCCAACGCTCACAGCGACCCTGGTGGGGTGACGACGATGGCGAAGATCGGCATTTTCTTTGGTAGCGAAAGCGGCCGTACGCATCTGGTCGCCAAATATATCGCCAAGAGCCTGGGTGACGCAGCCAGCGCACCGATCGATATCGGACAGGCAACGCTGGCCGATTTCCTGGCCTATGACGCCCTGATCCTGGGCAGCCCGACCCATGGCGGCGGCCAACTGCCAGCCCGCTCGGTCGCCGCCTGCCCGCCGAGCTGGCAGGCTTTTCTGCCACGGCTGGCAGGAGCAGACCTGTCCGGCAAGGTCGCCGCGATCTACGGTGTCGGCGACCAGAAACAATACCCCGGCGCCTTCGTCGATTCGATCGCCGTTATCCAGGACGCGCTATTGGCTGGCGGAGCGCAGGTCGTCGGGCGCTGGCCGACCACCGGCTATGATTTCACCGCCTCCAGGTCGGTCGACGGCACGCATTTCCTCGGGCTGGCGCTTGACCAAAGCAACCAGCCGGGATTGACCGGGCAACGCGTGGAAAGCTGGCTGGCGCAGGTCCGACCGGCACTGCTGCCGGAGACGTGATGACGAGGCTCGACCTGCTGGCACGGGTGTAAGGGCTGACCGGAGCGCGGCACGCCCTGCAGCAATCGGCGGGCAGCGCCAGGATGCCCGCCGATAGTGCCTCCCACCCTGGCCTTGCACCACCGTCGAGCACTCGCAGAGGCACAGCCGATCGCGGACAAGCTCCTGGCAAGCGGTCGCTCCCCAGCGGCGTTTGCCCGCTGGCTAGGCCTTCTCCTGCTTGACCAATTCGATCTCGCTCGGGCGCCAGGCCTTGGTGATGCCTGGAATGTAGCAAACGCCGCTCGCCGGGCTACACTGATAGCGCTGCACGGGGCCGGGCACCTCGGCCTGGACTTCACCTTGCACCAGACAAAGGAGAGCACCATGACCCAAGCCATTCCGCCTGGCATGACGGCGATCACCCCACACCTCACCTGTCGCGACGCTGCCGAAGCCATCGACTTCTACAAGCAGGCTTTCGACGCCAGCGAAGAAGCCCGCCTGGACAGTCCGGACGGAAAGCTGGCGCATGCCATGCTCCGCATCGGTGGCGCCTGCGTGATGCTGGTCGACGAATACCGGGAGCAGGGAATGCTCAGCCCGCTGTCGCTGAACGGCTCGCCGGTCACCATCCACCTCTACGTCAGCGATGTAGACGCCACCGTCGCCAAGGCCGTAGCGGCCGGCGCGCGCGTGACCATGCCGGTTGCCGACATGTTCTGGGGAGACCGCTACGGGCGCCTGGAAGACCCTTTCGGCCACCACTGGTCGATCGCCACCCACCAGCGCGACCTCAGCCCCGAAGAAATCGCCGCCGCCATGATGAGTGACGCCGGCTGCCCTCAAGGCGGAAGGGACTGACATGCCCTGGCGGCTGATGCTCGTCGAGCGTCATCGCCGGCATGGAGTTGGACGCTGCCGCACAAGCGGTCCACACGCCCCCTGAACCTGCGCTACCATTGCACAAAGTCACTGGAAGTCACATGACAAACAGCCCCGCCCCCAATCACTTCGACCTCAACGCCTCCACCTGGGACGCCGATCCCGTCAAGCAGGCGCGCGCGCTGGCAGTCGGCCAGGCGATTCAAAGCCAGGTGACACTGTCACCGCACATGCAGGCGCTGGAATACGGCTGCGGAACCGGCCTGCTGAGCTTTGCCCTGCAGCCACAGCTCGGGCACATCACCCTGGCCGACAGCTCGGACGGCATGTTGCAGGTGTTGAACGACAAGATCACCGCCAACGGCATTGTGAACATGCGTGCCCGCAAGCTCGACCTGGTCACCGACCCCCTGCCCGTCGAACGCTACAACCTGATCTACACCCTGATGACCTTCCATCACATCAGGGACACCGACGACCTGCTGCGCAATCTCCACGCACTGCTGGCGCCGTCAGGCCATCTCTGTGTTGCCGATCTCGACGCCGAGGACGGTTCCTTTCATGGCCGCGGGTTCGACGGCCACAATGGCTTTGATCGTCGCGAGCTGGCAGCAAAAGCCGAATCGGCGGGATTCCGAAAGCCCGGTTTCACGACCGCATTCAACATGACCAAGGGCGAAGGCGCGGCACAGAGAGAGTACCCGGTCTTCCTGATGGTGGCGCAGAAGTAGGTGCTCCCTCAAGGAGCGTTCCCGGCCATGGCCTGCCTGACTGCCGATGCAGGATTTTCATCTGCTGCCGCCAAGCCCTCGATCGCTTCCCCCCAGCGCCATGAAAGCCGCCGCCCCAAGCCGCGCTTTTCCGGCAGCCTGCCCTCTGATAGGAAGATTTTCAGCCATGAACCGAAGACTCCTCCTCGCCCCCAAGGCCCCTGCCCTACTGCTCGCCACCTGGCTCACGGTCGGTGTGGCCGGCTCGGCCCTGGCCACCCCCTGGGCGCAGGTAAAGGCCCCCAGCGAAGGCCCCACCCAGGCCATCGGAGGGGTTGCCAACGGCTGCATTGCCGGTGCCCAAGCACTTCCTGCCGAAGGCGAGGGCTACGTCAGCATCCGCCGCTACCGTAACCGCTTCTACGGGCACGCCGATCTCTTGCACCTGGTCCGCGACCTTGCCCGGGCACAGGCCAGACGCGGCCCGGGCCTGGTGATGATCGGCGACCTGAGCCAGCCCAGGGGCGGGCTGATGTCCAGCTCGCACCGCAGCCATCAGAACGGACTGGATGTCGACATCTGGTTCCTGCGCGCTCCCTCCGCCGCGACCGCCAACCGCGATACCGCACACCAGCCCGACCCGCCGAGCATGGTCAGCGCGGACGGCGAAGGCGTGAGCGCCCTTTGGGGTGACGATCAGCAGACCCTGCTCAAGGCCGCAGCGGTAGATCCCCGCGTCGACCGCATCTTCGTCAATGCCGCCATCAAGCGCGAGCTGTGCGCCAGCGATGGCGACAAGGCGTGGCTGCACAAGCTCCGCCCCTGGTTCGGACACGATGCCCACTTCCACGTCCGCTTGCGCTGCCCGCACGACAGCAGCGAGTGCAAGCAGCAGGCCGCCATCCCGGCCGGCGACGGTTGCGACGACGAATTGGATTGGTGGTTCAGCGCCGAGGCCCGCACACCGGCCAAGAAAAGCGCAGCCCCTATCCCCACCAGGCCGGAGCCTGTCACGCTGGCGGCTTGCCAGCCACTGCTCTCGACTCACTGAGCCCAGTGCCGCGCCATCGCCGATGCGGCAGGCGCCGTTAGCGTAAGCCCCAAAAGCGTAGCGACACGGCGCTCCCTCCGCTCGCGCGAGAAGGGTTGGGGAAGAGGGCGGAAACCTAACCCTACGGTGCTGGCCGGATTGACGACCAGCAAGGGAATCGCCTTGGCCGGGGTGAGAGCCAGGCCAGCCCCGTCACCGACACCAGGAGCTCAGTAGGTCTTGTAGGGCAGGAACTTGCCCGACATGACAATGCTGACGCGGTCCCCGGCGGCGTTCGCTTCGCGCTCGAGGTTCACATTGAAGTCGATCGCCGACATGATTCCGTCGCCGAATTCCTCGTGAATCAGCTCCTTGAAGGTCGTGCCATAGACGTTGATCAGCTCGTAGAAGCGATAGAGGAGCGGATCCACTGGCACGGCTGTTGGCAGTGAGCCCTTGTAGGGAACCACCTGCAGTAAGGCCACCGCGTCGGCAGGCAACCCAAAAATCTTACCGATGGCCGCCGCCTGGTCCTTGTCGAAGGTCATCTGGCCCAGACATCCTGCGGTGACCCACTCTTTCGACAGGCCGACCTCCCTGGCCACGTCTGCCCACTTGATTCCCTTCTGGATCTTGGCGGCGACGATCATTTCGGTAACTTCGATGCGATTCATGGCTAGCTCCTTGTCAGCAGGCATTGGCTTGGTTGAAAACGGCACGCAGGTGCAAGCGCCTTGCGTTCCCAATACCCTCAGCAGTATTCGTGCCATGCCGTTCGGCCACAGTTTTCAGGGCGCTTGACGCGGCGGCGCGGCCCCTTTCCGGGCACCGATTTCCAGCTGGCAACAGCTGCCAGTCGGCCATTGCGCTGGCGCCGGGCGGACATCCGGCCCGCATTCACGCGCGCGGCGCCAACGATGTCCCGAGGCGATTTCGCCTCCGCCGGCCTTTGTTGCAGCGCCGCACCATGCGCAAGCACAGGGTTGACCGGAGCGCCCCAAGTGAGGGCAGGGAGCGCTTCGAGCCCCCCCGGGACAAGCGGAAACACTGCCGTTACTGGGCTCTAGCGAACTGGCACGCTACATGCTTGGAGTGACTCAAGTCCGGCGAACGGCTGCTTGCTGCAAGAACAGAAACAAGCACTCGGTGCTGACGCTCATTGATCAGAACGCTCAACCACTCACCCCGGAGGAAAACATCATGTCCTACCTAGCACCTACAGAGTTCGTCACCAAAATGGTCGATGCGGGAGAAGCGAAGATCTTCATGTCCACTCGCGACACCGTTGTTCGTGCCTACATGGCCGGCGCCATCCTCGCCCTGGCCGCGGCCTTTGCCATCACCATTACCGTACAGACCGGGCAGCCGCTGGCCGGCGCGGTTCTCTTCCCGGTCGGCTTCTGCATCCTGTACCTGCTGGGCTTCGACCTGCTGACCGGGGTGTTCACGCTGTGCCCACTGGCACTGATCGACAAGCGACCGGGGGTGACCATGGGCGGCATCATGCGCAACTGGAGCCTGGTCTTTGTCGGCAACTTCGCCGGGGCGATGACCGTGGCGCTGATGATGGCCATCATCTTCACCTATGGCTTCAGCACCGAGCCGAACATCGTCGGCCAGAAAATCGGCGACATTGGTGAAGGGCGCACGGTCGGCTACGCCGCCCACGGTGCGGCCGGCATGCTGACCCTGTTCATCCGCGGCGTGCTCTGCAACTGGATGGTCTCCACCGGGGTTGTCGGTGCCATGGTATCGACCAACGTGACCGGCAAGGTGGTCGCCATGTGGATGCCGATCATGCTCTTTTTCTACATGGGCTTCGAGCATTCGATCGTGAACATGTTCCTGTTCCCGTCGGGCCTGATGCTGGGCGGCAACTTCTCGGTCTATGACTACCTGGTCTGGAACGAGATCCCGACCGTCCTCGGCAATCTGGTGGGTGGCCTGGCCTTCGTCGGCCTGACGCTCTACTCGACGCATGTGCGCACGGCACCGAAGCGCAATGCCGCCTACGCCGGCAGCCTGCATACCGGCGCCAAGCACAAGGCTGCCTGAGCGCTAGGGGAAAGAGGGTCTCGCGTGCTCCTGTCAAGCGCGGCGAGACCCTCCAAGCACGCACTCGCGACACGCACAATGCCCAGCAAACTCACTCTTTCCGTCGGTCAGTACTCCGACCGGGGCCGCAAGGAAATCAACCAGGATTTTCACGGGCTGTGCATCCCGGACGAGCCGCAACTGAGTTCCAAGGGCATCGCCATCGCGCTGGCCGACGGCATCAGCAGCAGCGAGGTCGGCCACATTGCCAGCGAGTCGGCGATCAAGAGTTTTCTCGACGACTACTACTGCACTTCGGAAGCCTGGTCGGTCAAATCGTCGGCGCAGCGCGTGTTGACCGCAGCGAACTCCTGGCTGTATGCGCAGAGCCGGCACAGCCAGTACCGCTACGACATGGACCGCGGTTATGTATGCACCCTCAGCGCGCTGATCATCAAGTCCAACACCGCCCATCTCTTCCATATCGGCGACAGCCGCATCTATCGCCTCCGCGACGGCAGCCTGGAGCAACTGACCGACGACCATCGGCTGGTCGTTAGCGCCGATCAGAGCTATCTCAGCCGTGCCCTCGGCATCAGCCCGCAACTTGAAATCGACTATCTGGCCTTGCCGGTCGAGGAAGGCGACCTGTTCGTCCTGGCCACCGACGGGGTCTACGAGTTCGCCGCAGCGCCGTTCATCATCGAGGCCATCAAGGAGGCAGGGGACGATCTCGACACCGCGGCCAGGCGCATGGCCGAGGAAGCCTATGCCCGCGGCAGCAAGGACAATCTGACAGCCCAGATCGTGCGCATCGAAAACCTGCCCCAGCAGGCGGCCAAGGAGCTCTACCAGCAGTGGGCGGCACTGCCACCCGCTCCGATTCTGGAAGCACGGATGATCTTCGATGGCTACCGCATCATCCGCGAGGTGCACGGCAGCAGCCGCAGCCACGTCTACCTGGCCGAGGACGTCGGCAGCGGCGCGCTGGTCATCGTCAAGACACCCTCCATCGACCTTCGCGACGACCCCGCCTATCTGGAACGATTCATTCTGGAAGAGTGGATCGCCCGGCGGATCAATAGCGCACACGTGCTGAAACCCTGTCCGCAGACGCGCAAACGTCACTATCTCTACGTCGTGACCGAATATATCGAAGGGCAGACGCTGGCGCAGTGGATGCTCGATAATCCCGCGCCGGAAGTGGAAACGGTGCGCGCCATCGTCGAACAGATCGCCAAAGGCCTGCTCGCCTTCCACCGCATGGAAATGCTGCATCAGGATCTGCGCCCGAACAACATCATGATCGACACCGCTGGCACCGTAAAAATCATCGACTTTGGCGCCGCCCGCGTCGCCGGACTCACCGAATCCGGAACGGCCAACCTGCAGCCGCACATTCTCGGAACGGTGCAATACACCGCGCCCGAATACTTCCTCGGCGAGCCCGGCCTGCCCTGCTCCGATCTGTTCTCGCTCGGGGTCATCACCTACCAGATGCTCTGCGGACGCCTGCCCTACGGGGCAGAAGTCGCCAAATCGAGAACCCGGGCGGCGCAAAGAAAGCTGCACTACCAATCGGTACTCGACGAGCAGCGCGAAATCCCGGCCTGGATCGACGCCGCCCTGGCCAAAGCCGTCCACCCCGACCCCAACCGACGCTACGCCGAACTCTCCGAGTTCACCCACGACCTCCGCCACCCCAACCCGGCGCTGCTCAAGGAACGGCCGCCGCCACTCATCGAGCGCAATCCGCTGCGCTTCTGGCAGGGCCTATCGTTCGTGTTGACGGTGATCGTTCTCGTGTTGCTGGGCAGCAATTCGCTCGTAAAATAGGCACCGCGACACACCAACTTCGTTCCTAAGGCTTTCCGCCAGCACAGGTCATGAACATCACCGCATTTCAGGCGCTGGCCTGCCCGCTCGACGGCGAGCCTCTACAGCACAGCGGTTCGACCTGGCGTTGCCAGGCCGGGCATAGCTTCGACATTGCCAGCCAGGGCTACTCCCACTTGCTGCCGGTGCAGCACAAGCGCTCGCGCGACCCGGGCGACAGCAAGGAAATGGTTGCCGCCCGCCGACGCTTTCTCGATGGCGGCTTCTACCAGCCGATTGCGGCTGCGGTAAGCAAGGCCGCACTGGCGGATCTACCGGCTACGCAAACGGCCAGTTGCCTCGATGCCGGTTGCGGGGAGGGCTACTACCTGCGCCAGATGGCGACGGCGGAGAACGGACAAACGCTGGCCCTGCTCGGGCTGGATATTTCCAAGTGGGCGATCCTTTCGGCCGCGAAGCAGGACCCACGGCCGAACTGGGTCGTCGGCAGCAACGCCAGACTGCCGGTGCAAACGAGCAGCATCGATCGGCTGCTGTGCCTGTTCGGCTTCCCCGTCCATGCCGAATTCGCCCGCGTACTCAAGCCGGACGGCCAGCTGCTGCAGGTCGATGCCGGGCCGGATCACCTGCGCGAACTGCGCGCGATCATCTACCCCACCCTGAGGCCGGAACGCACGCCCGACAGACAGGCGCCGCCCGGCTTTGCCAGGCTATCGAGCGAAGACCTGCACTACGCGCTGGAACTCGCCGGCCAGGAGACGATCGCCGACCTGCTGGCCATGACCCCGCACCTTTACCGGGCCAGCGCCGAGCGGCGTGCGCTGGCTGCGCGCTTGACGAGCCTGTCGGTCACGGTGGACGTGCGCCTGATGCGGTTCCGCGTGAGGAAATAGAAGGGGATGGCGGAAGAGCAATGCGCTCGCGCAGCGAGGCGAGGCGAGGCGATACGAGTTCACTCATCGTGCTTTTTCTCCGCGCACAGGCGCATCGCCAACATCAGCCAAAGGCGCGGCGATCAAGCAGCCGCCAAAAAACTCAAGGGCGGGGAAGGATTGCGACGCTTCGTACTGCGTCACGAGCCTTCCCCGCCCTTGCACTGATGCTCAGCGACTCTGCAGATACTTGAGCATGGTGTCGGCATCGGACACTTCGAAGGGGTCGGTCGGGCAGTTGTCGGCGAAGCCTTTTTCGGAGAACAGGCGCTTGATTTCACCGTCTTCGACATACATCGAATAGCGCCAGCTGCGCTGGCCGAAGCCGAGATTGTGCTTGTCGACCAGCATTCCCATCTTGCGGGTGAACTCGCCATTGCCATCCGGGAGCAGGAAGACATTCTTGGCATTCTGGCTCTTGCCCCACTGGTACATGACGAAGGCGTCATTGACCGAAATACAGACGATGGTGTCGACGCCTTGTGCCTTGAACTCGTCATAGAGTTCTTCATAGCGCGGCAGATGCGAGGTTGAGCAGGTCGGCGTAAATGCGCCGGGCAGCGAAAAGACGACCACGTTCTTGCCTTTGAAGATCTCGTCGCTGCTCAGGTCTTTCCATTCGAAAGGGTTCTCTCCACCCAGGGCATCATTGCGGACGCGAGTCTTGAAAACAACGCTTGGGACATCATGCGACATTTTGTTTCTCCTTCGTTGAGTTGGGAAAGCGGTCGTTGGTACGGGTCACACTGAAATTATTCTAGGCCATATCCGGGGATATCCGGGTTCGACAAGCGGCTCGCAAGGGCATTGAACAGCCACTCTCAGTCGTCCCGCCAGGCATCGCGCATGGTGACGAATTCCTCGGCAGCAGTGGGATGAATGCCGATCGTGCTATCGAAAACGGCTTTGCTGGCCCCCGCGCGCATGGCAATGGCGATTCCCTGCATGATCTCGCCGGCGTCCGGGCCCATCATGTGCGCGCCGACCACGCGGTCGCTGGCCTTGTCGACGATCAGCTTCATGAAAGTCCTTTCCTCCCGACCACTGATGGTGTGTTTCATCGGCTTGAAGGTGGACTTGAACAGGCGGATATGGCCAAACTTGGCGCGCGCTTCCTCTTCGGTAAAACCGACCGTGCCGATATTCGGCTGGCAGAACACCGCCGTCGGGATGAAGTCATAATCCACCACGTTGTCCAGCCCGCCAAACTGGCGTCGGGCGAAAGACATGCCTTCGGCCAGAGCGACCGGCGTCAGCTCCATGCCGCCGGTGACGTCCCCCAGCGCGAAAATGCTCGGCTCGGAGCTGCGGAACTGCTCGTCGACCGCGATCGTGCCATCGTCGTTGAGAGCCACGTTCACGCTCTCCAGACCCAGGCCCTGCAGATTCGCCTTGCGCCCGGTCGCGTAGAGCACGGCGTCGACTTCGATGGCCGTATCGTCACTCAGGCTGAGCTTGAGGCCGTCAGGCCCCGCGGTGATGGACTCGACATTGACTTCGAAGCGCAGGTCTACGCCGGTCTTGGCGATCTCCTGCGCAGCATGCGCGCGGATATCGGCATCAAAGCCGCGCAGAAACAGCGGCCCGCGGTACAACTGAGTCACGCGCGCGCCCAGGCCGTTGAAGATGCCGGCGAATTCCACCGCGATATAGCCGCCGCCGACGATGGCCAAACGCTTGGGAAAGGTCTCCAGGTCGAAAACCTCGTTGGAGCTGATGGCGTGCTCGCAGCCTGGGAAGTCCGGGATATGCGGCCAGCCACCGGTAGCGATCAGGATCTTGCCGGCCGTGTAGCGCTGCTCGCCGACAGCCACGGTATGCGCATCGACGATGCGCGCACGGCCGTTGATCACCTCGGCCTTGGCCCCCGCCAGCAAGTTGTCATAGACCCCGTTGAGGCGCGCTATTTCGGCTTTCTTGTTGTCGCGCAGGGTCGCCCAATCGAAGGCGGGCGTCTCGCTGGCCCAGCCAAAATTGCGCGCATCCTTGAAGGACTTGCCGAATTCGGACGCGTAAACGTAGAGTTTTTTCGGCACGCAACCGACGTTGACGCAGGTACCTCCCAGGTAGCGGTCTTCGGCAACCGCCACCCTGGCGCCAAAACCGGCGGCCATGCGCGCGGCTCTTACCCCGCCCGAACCGGCACCGATCACGAACAGATCATAGTCATGTTTCTGCACAAGTATTTCCTCCTGATTCGGGTATTCCAGCCTGCGGCTTCTGGCGATGTCGCCAGGTACTGGCGAGCCCGTTTATTCCGTTTATTACGTTCATTCCGTTTAGCGCCAGGTCAGCGCAAGCGCTCAGTCGGCCAGCACGCCCTGAATGGCGAAGTCTACCCTGAACGACTTGCCCGCCAGGCACGACACCATCTCCTTGCTGCCGTCGTAGCGCCAAGCGCCACCCAGCGGCGCGATGCGAAACTCCTGATTGCCAGGCAGCTGGGAAAAACGGTAATTGCCTTGCGCATCCACCCGCGTTCGGTATTTCGCGTCTCGCTCGCCGGGAACGAAGGCCCCAACCTGCGTCAGTTTGAAGGTTTCCATCGGCCCGGAAGGCGAAAGGCGGGCACGCACCGGCGTGCCGCTGACCCTGCCGAAGATCCGGCAGCTGACCGACGGTGCGTTGAGCAGCCGAACCGTCGCCGTCGCCGCCACCCGTCGACCGTCGCGATCCAGCGCCAGCAGCCTGAAGGTGGTCGGCTTGTCGATCGATAAGGACTCTTCACCCGACATCGACAGCGGCCGGCCGCGCTGACCGCCAGGAAGCAGGTTCCCGCTCTCGATCTCGCCGGAATTGTCGAACAGGCGGACGCGGGCCGCATTCCGCACCTCCCAGGAAAGAGTCACCGAGCCGCCGCGCTGAACACGATCAGGCGTGACCTTGAACGCGACGATCTGCGGTGGCCCATCAGCTTTCTCCGGGGCTTTCTCCGCGGCTTTCTGCGGCTCTTTCGCGGCCTCTTTCGTCGGCTCTTTCACCGCCTCGCCGTCGCAGGTGCTGACCTTTTCCAGGCGGATCCCGGCCGGAAACGGCAAAGCCTTGCGGTAGGGAACGCCCGCCTGCGAAGCAAGACCTGTCACTTCCACCGCAAGCATTCCGAGGCGCTGCGACGGCTCCCCGGAACGCTTCTGATCGAAGCGCGTGAACAGGCCGAATTCAAGAAGGACGCAGGAGAAGTCGTGCGTGGCCGCCTTGCTCGCCTTGCTGACCTTGCCGACGACGAAACCGGCGCCGTTTTCGGTGCCTTCAGTCGAAAAGCTCACGCGTACGTCGCGCTGCGCGTCGAGCTCGGCAGCCAGCGCCTGGCCGACTGGCAGGAGGCAGACAAAAAGCAGAAGAAGTGCGCGACTGACAGAATTGGCTGTTCCGAGCATGACTGTTGACCTCTACGAAGAGTGACCGGTGACGGTTGGCTTGCGCCGCGTCGACTCCACAGCGGGCCGGTACCGGGCGCGATCGGGCCTAGCTTGTCGGCGGCACGCCCATCGTCGCGCGCGCCCGCTGTTTGGCGGCGATGTAGTCGGCGTGGCCGACGTAAAGCAGGTTGGCGATCTTGCGCATCAAGTGCGCTTCATGGGCATCGAGATGACCGTCGGCCAGCGCAACCTGCCACATGTATTCGACGATGCGAATCTTCTGTTCCGCACCGCAAGTGGCGTTGATCAGTGACGTGAACTGATAGTAGCCACTGGCCCCACGCGCTTCCTGTTCGGCGAGAGCGATCAAGGGTTCGAGCTCTGTGGCATCCAGCCTGAACTGCTCGCGCAAGGCGCTGGCGATGGCTGCCTGTTCTTCGTCGGAGATGCGATCGTTCATGCGCATCATTTCCAGCAGCAAGGCGGCCGTGGCAACCTGCAGGCCATGTTCGGCGCCCGCCGCGCCCTGCCGCGTGCCCGGTTCGATGAACTGGTTGAAGAATTCCTTGATGGTGGCGATCATGTCTGCTTTGTCGCGTGGCTTGCAAGCGACGTATTCTAGCAGCCCGCTCGCTTGAGCGTTTTCTTGGGTCGCCGGCTGCGCAGAGGCCCGCTGCTTGACCCATCGCCTGGAGAAAGACAATGACTGACGGCACCGCCCCCGGGAGCGCCCCTTTTTCTGCCGAACTGGCGAACACGCTCAGCGAAGCGATTGCCCGACGTGGCCCGGGCCATGTAGCGCGCACGCATCACCTCGACGAGCAAGGCCGGCCGCGCTTCACCAACCGCCTCGCACTGGAGACCAGTCCCTACCTGTTGCAACACGCGCACAACCCGGTGAACTGGTTTCCCTGGGGAGAGGAGGCGTTTGCCGAAGCGCGGCGGCTCGGCCGACCGGTATTTCTGTCGATCGGCTATTCGACCTGTCACTGGTGCCACGTCATGGAAGCCGAATCCTTCGAGGACGAGGAGATCGCCCGCTTCCTCAACCAGCATTACGTCGCGGTCAAGGTCGATCGCGAGGAGCGTCCGGACGTCGACGCGGTGTACATGAGCGCCGTGCAACAGCTGACCGGCTCCGGCGGCTGGCCGATGAGCGTCTGGCTGACCGCCGCGCGCGAACCGTTTTTCGCCGGCACCTATTTCCCGCCACGCGATGGCCTCCGCGCTGGCTCGCGCGGCTTCCTGTCGCTGCTCGGCGCCTTGTCCGAGACTTTTCATCGCGATCCCGATCGCGTCGGCAAGGCAGCGGCGGCGCTGGTCGAGGCGGTTCGCCAGGACATGCAGGGAACGGCGGCGGCGAACACGCCGAGTGCCACGAAAGAACTGCCAGCCCGCCAATTGATCGACGCCACCATCGCACATTACAAGGCCTCCTTCGACGGCGAGCACGGCGGCCTGCAGCGGGCGCCAAAATTCCCTTCGCACGTTCCGGTGCGTCTCCTCCTGCGCTACGTCCGGCGCACCGGCGACCGCGAGGCACTGCACATGGCGACCTTGACGCTGGAGAAAATGGCCGCCGGTGGGCTCTACGATCAGCTTGGCGGCGGCTTTCATCGCTACTCGACCGACGCGCAATGGCTGCTACCGCACTTCGAAAAGATGCTCTACGACAATGCCTTGCTGGTCGTCGCCTACGCCGAGGCGTTCCAGCTCAGCGGCCGCGCCGACTTTGCGCGCGTCGCGCGTGAGACCTGCGACTACGTCCTGCGCGAGATGACCGACAGCGACGGCGCCTTCTATTCGGCCACCGACGCCGATTCGGAAGGCGAAGAGGGGCGCTTTTTCGTGTGGACCGAGGACGAAATACGGCATGAGCTGGCCCCACTGGGCAGCAAGACGACGCGGCTGTTTCTCGAACATTATGACGTGCGCCCTGGCGGCAACTGGGAGGGGAGCAACATCCTCAACGTCCCGCAAGCCGATGAAGCGCGCTGGGCGGCGCTAGGGGAGGCACGTGCCCTCCTCTATGAGGCACGGGCACGGCGGCTTCCGCCACTGCGCGACGACAAGATCCTGGCTGCCTGGAATGGCCTGATGATCTCGGCCCTGGCGGTTGCCGGGCGGATTCTCGACGAGCCGCGCTATCTCGCGGCAGCGAAGCGCGCCGCGGATTTCGTGCTGACGCGTTTGCGCAGCACCGACGACGAACTGCAGCGCAGCTACAAGGACGCGCAGGCGCGGCAGGCCGCTTTCCTCGATGACCACGCGTTTCTGGCCGCTGGCCTGATCGACCTCTACGAGGCGAGCTTCGAGGCGCGCTGGTTGGCAGAAGCGCTGACCCTAGCCCAGGCCACCGAGCGCCTCTTTGCCGACCCCACGGGCGGCTGGTTCATGAGCAGTGCCCGCCACGAAACGCTGATCGCGCGCGAAAAGCCGGCCTACGACGGCGCCGAGCCATCGGGAACCTCGGTGGCGCTGATGAACGCACTGCGCCTCGGCGTGTTTACCGGCGACGATCACTGGCGGAAAATCGCCGAGCGCGGCCTGCATGCACACGCCCAGGTGCTCCGCGAACGCCCGATCGCCATGACCGAAGCGCTGCTGGCCCTCGATTTCCTGGCCGACACCCCGCTCGAGATTGCCATTGTCTGGCCCGATGGGGTGGCCGACGCTGCCGACGCGGCGGCGCCGCTGCTCACGGTCCTGCGGCGAACCTACCTGCCCTCACGCGCCATCGCCGGCGGCCCGGAGTCGGCCATCGAGGCGCTGGCCGAAACGGTCGCCTTCGTACGCGGAAAAGTGGCGCAAGACGGCCGCCCGACGGCCTATGTCTGCCGTCAGGGTCGTTGCGAGCTGCCGGTCACCGATGCCGCAGCGCTCTCTGCGCAACTTGGGCGTGCCGCGCGCTGAGCAGGCCGCTGCCAGCACGCTTGCCATCTTCCGCCTGGAGCGATCATGAACAACATCAAGGGATTGATCTTCGACGTCTTTGGCACCCTGGTCGACTGGCGCACGTCCATCGCCCGAGAGGCTCGGACGCAGCTGTCAACACTCGGCATTGAGGTCGACTGGCTGGCCTTCGCCGACGCCTGGCGCGACCAGTACCAGCCGGCCATGGAAGAAGTCAGGAGCGGGCGCATACCCTTCGCGACACTCGACCGATTGCACCGCCGCAACCTGGATGTGGTGCTCGCCAAGAGCGGGCTCGACCAGGTCGATGAATACACGCGAGCGGCCTTGAGCCTGGCGTGGCATCGGCTCGACGCCTGGCCGGATGTTGCCGAGGGTCTGCGGCAGCTGCGAAGGAAATTCTGGCTGGCCCCCTGCTCCAACGGCAACATCTCGCTGATGGTCGACCTGGCGCGACGCAATGGTTTTCTCTGGGACGCCATTCTCGGGGCAGAAGTGGCACGCGCTTACAAACCGCAAGCCATCGTTTACCTCTCGGCCGCTGCGGCTTTCGATCTCGCGCCACAGCAGACAATGATGGTCGCCGCGCATTCCTCGGATCTGGCCGCCGCCGCCGCAGCAGGCCTGCGCACCGCCTTCATCGCCCGCGCCGACGAGTACGGACCGAATACCGGCGAGACCTCAGCCGGCGTTCCGGTCGATGTTTCGGCCGGCAGCCTGCTTGAGCTCGCTGGCCTCCTCGATAGCGAGGCTGGCAATCCACCGATCTCTCAAAACACTGCGGACGCTCAGCGCTGACCGATGCTGGCGTCGCCGAACAAGCGACTCAGACCGCGCGGCTGCGAGCGCCAATACTGTGGCGGCGCGCTGACCTCTGCACCCAGGGTAACCGCCGCGTGCCAGGGCCAACGCGGGTCGAAAAGCATGCCGCGTGCCAGGGCGACGAGGTCGGCACGTCCTTCGGCGATGATCGCCTCGGCCGGCTCGGCTTCGGTGATCAGGCCAACGGCGATGGTCGGCAAGCCCGTTTCACGGCGCATCGTCTCGGCCAGCGACACTTGGTAACCGGGGCCAAGCGGAATGTTCTGCAGCGGCGAGACGCCGCCGCTGGAAACGTGCATGTAAGAGCAGCCACGCTCCCGCAAGGCCTGAGCGAAGCACACGCTTTGCTCCACATCCCAGCCCGTCTCGACCCAGTCCGTCGCCGAGAGGCGAACGCCGACCGGCATCGTCACCGGCACGACAGCGCGCACGGCGTCGAACACCGCCAGCGGAAAGCGCATGCGATTTTCAAGCGAACCGCCGTATTGATCGTCGCGAGTGTTGGCCAGCGGCGAAAGGAACTGGTGCAGCAGATAACCGTGCGCCGCATGCAGCTCGATGGCGTCGATTCCCAGTCGATGCGCGCGTTGCGCAGCCGCCACGAAGGCCTGCAGCACCCGCTCCAGACCGGCGTTATCGAGCGCCAGCGGCGCGGGCTCGTCGGCCAGGTGCGCAATCGCCGACGGCGCCTGCGGACGCCACCCGCCCTGCTCCGGCAGGATCAACTGCCCGCCGTCCCAGGGTAGGTGACTCGACGCCTTGCGACCGGCATGCGCCAACTGAATGGCAATCGGCATCGAGGAATGCCGACGTACGGCGCTCAGCACCCGCCTGAGTGCCGACTCATTGTCGTCCGACCACAGCCCGAGGTCAGCCGGCGTGATCCGCCCCTCGGCCTCGACCGCCGTCGCCTCGATGATCAGCAATCCCGCTCCCGACAGCGCCAAATGCCCGAGGTGAATCAGATGCCAGTCGGTCGCATCGCCGTTCTCGGCGGAGTACTGGCACATCGGCGCGATGACGATGCGGTTTTTTAGATGGAGGTCGGCGATCGAGTAGGGTGAGAAAAGGTGGCTCATGGTTGGTTTCCTGGAAAGTGGCGCGGTGCTTCAGATTGGTGCAGGCACTGCGCTCGAAAATGGGCTGGCCGCGGCGGCACCGACTGCAGAGTGCGGTCAGTGAACGCAGCGCCGTGGCGCGAGAATCCATGTTGCTACCGGACCTGTGGCATGACTGGCCAACTGACGTCTAGCACCCGAACGAAAATGCGTTTCTGCTCGACCGGATCGAGTTGGGACTGCAGCCGCTCCCGTAGCTCTTCCGGTGAAGTTGGCTTGCTCCCCTGGTCCTTGGCTCCTCGTTGCCTTTTTCCCCCAAACCACAGCACGAGATAGATGCCATAGCCAGCAGCCTTGGGGTCGAGGGCGTACTGCTCGATCAGTTGGCTGCGCAGAGCAGTCCAGAGGGAATCATGCCATTCGCCCTTAACTTCGATGGGGCAGGCAAACTGATTGCGGTAAGAAACACGCATGTCGGCACGTTTGTCATTGAAATAGTCGCCTTCTGGTTGGCAATCAACACCGAACGACGCAAGGCGCGGACCCAGGCGCGTGAGCAGCTCATCGCGGCACAGGTTCTCCTCGCGTTCGCTGGTCGGTTGCCTGTTCTCAACGTTCCAGAAGGCACGAAAGCCATCGTCGTTGTTCGTACGGATGTCGCGCGCGATGTCGTCCAGATGGTCCAGCGTCAATGCGGCAAGGTCTGCAGCGCTCGCCGGCTCGTGGTTGGCAAGGATTGTTACGACGCCAGCTAGCGGCGGGAATGCGAAGGAGCTCTCGCGTCGTTGCAAGCGCAACTGGTGACGGGTGTTTTCCAGCAAGTATGTCAAGCGTGTCAGCGTCGGCAGTGAAAGCAGCCGCTCGACTTCCTGCGTGGCGGCGTCTGTCCCAAGAACGCCGAGGCGCCTGACCAATGTCCGAATCTGGTCGCCTCGCTGCATGGCCTCATTTACCCAGCCGCCGCTTTGTGGAAACTCCAGCTCAGCGTGTGGTGCAAGTACTTCGATCAGTTTCCCGATGATGCTAGCCGAAAGCTGATACTCATTATTCAGGCCGCCAAAGCGCTTGCTCAGAAAGGAGGACAGGTAATTAGCGCGATTCGCCGAATTGCCGACATAGCCCAGCAGCGCCGCCTCGTAGGCAGCAGGATCGACGAGCATTGCTGCCGCCAGCCAGTACACTTTCTGGGCCACATCCATGCTCTTGGTGGCAATTTTTTTCTCGACGAGCGCTGGCAATTGCTCAAGGGAGTAGCGTAGGGCGGCCTTCAACAAGTACTCAAGGTGACGGAGTTGGCCTGATCGGGCACGTAAGGGGAAACGCTCAAGCAGTCTTGGCACCGCGATGCGGGCTACTTCGCCATAGTTTGGGTCGTGGGCGAGCGGATAGCTCCCGCCGCTGAATTCCTGCTTTGCCTTCAACCCAGCGTTTACATACGCCATCAGCACATCAGCGACCACTGATGGTTGTTGCTCAACGAGATAGGAAAACCAAGGGGGCGAATTACCGACGCCATAGGTAAGGCGAAACGCGACCATGCGGTGCAGGGTATGATCGGGGAGAGCCGCTATGCCTTCAGGGCTCGTCCGCCAGCGTAACTCCATCCCAAGCAAACAAGGTTGGCGGATGAAATGCTCTCTTTGTTCAACTCCGAGGTCAATGATCTCTTCAACCGAAGGCAGCCCATCCCGCTCGACGCACTGCCGAAACCCGGCTTCAGCAGCGGCGAGGAGCTGTTGCCCATTTTCACAATAACTATCGAAACGTTCCAACGCTGTCTCGCCACTCGTATCGGAGTACCTGTTCAACCAGACGCCAGCCAATTCGTTCAGCAACGCGACGTTCGCCGTACCCGAGCGAATCGCGTTCAGGTGTTCGGCCAGGCGAATGCTGCGCTCGCGCTTGGTATCGCTACGTTGCAGCCTTCGGACCTTGGCTCTAGCTGCTCGGTCCTGTCTCTCCGCGGTAACGTCCCACGCAAGGTGGGGGGGCAACAAATGCTTCCGCGCTGGGTGTGCTTCACCCCACTCCTCAATCTTCTCCAGTGTCAGGCCCAAGCTGCCACGCTGGTACATCAGAGCGTTAACAGCGTAGTAGAGGTGCCTATCCGCACCTGAATCGCTTGTGGCATGGGCCGCCTGCTCAAGATGCCAAAGGCCGATGTCGTTCGGAGCCGTGGCGCCATGAAGACGTCCTTCGGATACGAAGAAGCACTCCCCGGCTTTGCCTTCGGATTCCTTGAAGCAGAGCGAAAGAAGCGACTTATGGCGCTCGGGATGGTCTTCCAGCCAGCCAGCTAGCGCTTTGCGGTCTTCCTCGTCTGTTTGAACGTCGCCCCATTCGTCGACGCCAATTCGCAGCCACCCGAACAGCCGCTCATTGCTCACCCCTTCCCCATGCAACACGACACCCCTGCCCAGCAATCTGCTGACCATCCGCGTCGTGTGGAACTCCCGACCTTCAGGCGACTGGAGATCGCTGCGAAGCGCAAGCTGGTCGAGCACTATCGGCAGATGCGAATCGGGGATCTTGTTTGGCAACTCATGCCCCCAGAACCATGCAAAGCTCCCGGCAAGGTCCCGATCTTTTGGCGTATGCCAAAAGCGCAGCAAGTCCGCTGCTCTGATTTCTTGCGGATAGAGGTGTCCCAGCAAGATTCCGGCCAACTCATCATCACTGTCGGCGATCTGATCACTAGCGATGGCATCAAGCAGCGCAAGCGCCTGCTGTGCTGATCCGTCCAACTTGATCCATACCTCGAGCGCGCAGGTTCGTACCCTGCCCCAGCGAGTGTCATCGCTGACGAGGGCCAAAACGGTGTTCGCCAGCTCGGACAAGCGTTCGCCGTGAAGAAGAATTTGTAGAACGCAACTGACACAGGCCTGGGTTGCATCATCGCGCTCAGGCAACTTCAGAACAGCCACGAAATCGTCAATGAGTTCGGGGTCGGCCAGAGCACCGTAGGGATGACTTGTTTGGACCTGCCAGGCAAAGGCGGTATGGCGGGCGGCTTCGCGCCTGAGGCCGGCGAGGATGCGCTGCTTGTCGGCCCGCGGCATCGGTTTTACGTCGCCGTAGATCACCACTGTCAAGGGATCGGCGTCGATCAATCGAGGACGAGCCGCGTGGCAATGCAGGGCCAGCCAGCCGTACAGCCCGCGCAAGCCGGCGACAGTCCGGCCGTCCGTCCCCAGCAACAGATTCAGGACGCGTCCGAGCGGCAGGCCACGCATATCGATCTGCTGGCCCAGCCAGCGTGCAGCAAGGAATTCCGAGATGCTGCGGTGGATCGGCTCGACACGTTCCTCCCGCGAGGCCGACGGCCTGAACAGCTTGCTCCGCACCGCGCCCGCGGCCATCTCGGGGTCCGGTGGAGAGAAGTCCTCAAGCGCGGGAAACCGCGCGTCGGCGGCTTCTCTATCCAGCGCAATTCCGGTCTTGTTGGCAAGCAGCAGCACGGCAAAGAGTTGGCCGGCCGCGTCGAGCAGTTTTTCAATGGTGGGTGGTCGACCACGCAACTTGTTGCGATGAAGTCTATTCGCCTCTTCAGCGAGCTTCTGGCACGCCAGTTCGAATGTTTGTTCTCGGGTTGCCGGCCATTGGTCACCACGTACGGCCTGAGCAAGCAGGCCAAGGGTTTGCGGATTGCTGAGCAAGCCATCGACGCCATGTTCACTCGCTTTATTGACAAAGGCCTCCGGGGCTTCGACTCCATGGTTACTCCTCAGTATGTCGAGGATCTCTTCGTCGTTGAGTGGCTCGAGCAGCAGGACGGCGAGTTGGCCGTCCGGCGATGCGCCTGCCATGGTTTTCTGATCGCCGGAGCCGAACCAATCGGCGGCGCGGCAGGCAATGCGAAACGGCGGATTGCCTAGCTGTTTCAGGCGTGCACGAATCTTGAAGAGAATGCTGTCGTCGCCGCCCCCCGTTCGAGTTTCGTCGAGACCGTCCAGAAACAGCGTCTTCCCCTGCCATTCGGTTTCCACGCCTTCCAGGAACGCGGCGATGGCAAGAACAATGCCGCCGTGGGCCTCGGCTTCTTGCTCGAAGGCCGATGACTTGCCGGCGCCTGGCTCGCCGAGCAATATCCAGGCCGCCTGCTCACGATATTCCTCCAGGGACTGCGTCGGACTTCCGAGCGGTGGGTCGCTGCCCTGTCTGTCCTGTTTGACCTCGCGAACACGGCGCGGAACGATCAGCATCGCTTTACTCCAGCCAGTCTTCCGCAGGGCGGGACAGGAATTCGCTCAGAGGCAGCCCGCCCTCGCCGACGATCAACTGCCGGCAATCCGCGAACTTCCCCGCGAAGACCGCCAGTCCTTTGGGGACGGAAAACGTAGCACCACTCTTGACTTCGATGGCGACAAGTTTCCGGCCATTGGTCAGCACGAAGTCCACCTCGGCCGGGCTTTCTCGCCAGTATTGAACCTCACAGTCGTCGGATGCCGTGTTGATAAGATGCGCGCCGACGGTGCTTTCGACCAGGCGCCCCCAGTAGCTCCGGTCATTGCCCGCTTCGGCAAAGGTGTATCCGGCGAGCGCAGAAATAAGTGCGGTGTTGTGCGCATTCAGCTTGGGGCTGGAAGCACGTTGCCGATGCTTTTGGCCAGCATACTTTGACAGGCCCGTCAGCAAACCCGCCTGGGAGAGCAGTTCAAGATAGTGGGCCAGAGTGACCGTATTGCCCGCATCCTGCAGCTGCCCCTGGAGCTTGGTGTAGGAAATTATCTGCCCCGAGTAAGCACCGCAACCCAACTCGAACAAGGTTTTCAGCAAGGCCGGCTTATCGACCCGCGTCATCTGCAGAATGTCCTTCTCGATGTTCGGATGAATCAAGGCACTACGGACGTATTGCCGCCAGCGCTTTTCTTCGCGAATCAGGCTCGCGCAGCCCGGGTAGCCGCCAAAATAGATGAACTCGTCGAGCGAAAAATCGAATCCTTCCTGCATTTCTCCGTAGGACCAGTGCGCCATGCGGATTGGCTCATAGCGGCCCGCCAGGCTTTCGCTCAGGCCTTTTTGCATCAGCCACGGGGAGGAGCCGAGCAGAATGACATGCAAGGGCAGGTTTTCGGCGCGGTCCGCATCCCAAAGACCTTTCACGATTTCGGACCAGCGGGGAATTTTCTGAATCTCGTCAATCGCAAGAACGTGACATGTGTCGTCCGGGCGAGCCCGTGTTTTTGCGCGGGCTTGCATCCATTGCGCCACCAGCCACTCGGCGTTCGGCGAAGACCCGGCAAGCGGCTGCGTCAAGAAAGCGCTGCCTTGTTGGCCGAAGGGGTCGACGGCGTCTGGAAGCGCCTGGTCAGCGGCAACGAAGGTCGAGGGATGTGCCGCAAGGGCCTGCCTGACCAGGGTTGTTTTGCCGACCTGTCGGGGGCCGGCGACGACAATCATGAAGCGCGGAAATTCAGCAAGCCGCTTTCGCAAGATGTTGATTTGGCTGCGCTCGAAAGTCATTCTTACTGTACTGAGTTAATTTACTCACAACAGTAAACGAGAGCGACGTCGCATGCAAGGCAAGCGGGAGAGAATTGGCGCCCCGACCTCTCGCCCACATTCAGATGGGTGCTTATCGTCAGCCGCGGCCACGCCCATCACCAGCCGGCAGCGGCACCATCACCGCCTGCCCCGGCCGCGTACAGCCGCTGTCGCAGCAACGCCCGGGCTGACGGTTGCGGGTGATCGGCCGCGCCGGGTCGTCGACCAGGCCGCGATCGAGCAGGCGTTCGACCAGCGCCACTTTGTCGCCGACCGGGTAATTGCGCCAGATCTCCTGCTTCATCGCCGCCGGCGAGCCGCCGCCGTGCAGGCTGATCACCGAGTACCAGCCAGCTTGATACGAAGCGGTGAGGTCTTCCATGAAGCGCGCCACTTCGATGCGTTTTTCGTAAGGCACCTCGGGATTGGCGCGCAGCACTTCGGCCAGGCTGGCGGCGGTGGCCGGATTATGGTCTTCGTCCGGCCCCGGCAGGGCGACGATCAGGCCGCCGGAAACCTCGTGCGCCAGGCGGTGCATGTCATAGATCTTCGTCGCCAGCAGCAGCTTGCCGATGTTGGCAAAGACCGGGTCGGGCATGAAGCTGCCGCTGGCCTCGTCGGCCTTGCCATAGACGCTGGCGGCAACGCCGCAGGCGAAAAAACTCTCGGTGATGGTGATCAGCTCGACCATTGCTTCGCGCAGATTCGACTGCGCCCCGGGGTCGGGGAAGCCGTTGGCTTCGCACATCAGGGCGCCGGCGCCGATCAGGAGATCGCCGAAACCGGCACGCGCGGCGATGCAGCTATGGCGGTGGTGGGTGGCATAGTTGTAGGTCAGCACTCCGGAATGTTCCCAGTCGCCGGCGTAGAACACCCGCTCCCAGGGAACGAAGACGCGCTCGAAGAGGACTACTGCGGTGGCCTGGCCGTAGCGGCGCGAAAACAAGGGCTGGCCGTGCTCGGGCTTCTCGCCCGGTCGGCCGGCAGGCCGCGAGATGATGGTCACCCCTTCGGCGTCGACCGGTACGGCGCAGCAGACCGCAAAGTCGGCGTCTTCCGCTCCCATGTTGCGACAGGGCATGACCAGGAACTCGTGCATGTAGGCGGCGCCAGTGACGATCGCCTTGGCGCCTGAAATGACGATACCCTTGCCATTGCGTTCGACGATGTGCAGGTAGGCGTCCGGGTTGTCCTGCTGATGGGGGCGCTTGCTGCGATCGCCCTTGGCGTCGGTCATGGCGATGCCAAGCGACAGATCCCGATCCTGCACCTGCCTCAGGTACTCGGCAAAGCGCGCGCGATGCTCGCTACTGCCACGTGCATCGTCGATGCGCGCGCTGACCTGATGGATGGCATTGAGCGCGTCGTGCGCAAGGTAGCGCTGCGCGCAACCGGTTTCCTGGCACAGCAGGCGCACGGCTTCGAGCTTGTTGAGCAGGTCGCCTGCCGACTCATTGATGTGCAGCATGCGGTTCACCGGGCTGGCGCGCCGCGCCTGGCGGGCGGTCATCACGGGCGCCTTGTCAGCATCGAGCGCGAAATCGTAAGTCACGGCCAGCGCGTTGATCCCAGGCTGCAGTTCCGGCGCATCGGCGACAGATTCGATCTGACGGCCATCGACATAGACCAGCGGTCGGTAACGGCGCAGCGATTCACGGTAGTCGCTGCCGCTCATCAGCAACCCCGATGTAGCGCCCTGCTGTGATGTATTCATGCTCCGTGCTCCTCCAATCGATGCCGTTTTTGCAGAGAAATTAAACGCTGTTCAACTTTTTGGCGAGCGTATAATGCGCGTATGCGCAAGTCAATAGGCAACTCAAGCACCAGTGCAGCAAGGCTGGCACCCGCTGCACTCAAGGACGACGCACGTAGCCAGCGTACGGACACCATGGCGCAGCTACGCCGCGCCCTGATTCTCGACGCGGCGCGCGCGGCTTTCTTCGAGTTGGGGCTGGAAGGTGCCAGCATGCGCGAGATCGCCAAGCGGGCCGGCTACACGCCGGGGGCGATCTACAGCTATTTTTCAAGCCGGGAAGAAATCTACGCGGCCCTGCTCGGCGAGTCGCTGCTGCGCCTCAACGCCCATGTCGCCAGCGCTCCGGACGACGGAACCCCGGCGGAGCGGGTGCGCAGCAAAGCCAGCGCCTTCTTCGATTTCTACCGCGACAACCCACGCGATCTCGATCTCGGTTTCTACCTGTTCCAGGGCGTACGTCCAAGCGGCCTGACCCGCGAACTCGACGCGCAGCTAAACGGGCAGCTGCGCGCCGCGCTGCAACCGACCGTCGAGGGCCTGAGCGAGCTCGGCCTCGATGCCATCGCCTGCGAAGCGGAAGTCACCGCACTCTTCGCGCACATGGTCGGCTTGCTGGTGCTGATCCACACTGGACGCATCCGCATGTTTCGCCAGCACGCGCCGCAACTCCTGGCGCAGTATCTCGAACAGCTGACGGAAAGGCTGCAGCGCTGCGGCCACTGACGATGGCAAAGGCCTTGTGTTATGGTGCCCTGTTGCTAGCTTGGCCTGCCTGCCTGACCCGAGCATTTCTCACTGCCTGCCAACCCACTCGGCGCCGATTCCCATGAACGTGACCATCGACATTGTTTCCGACCTCGTCTGCCCCTGGTGTTTCATTGGCAAGCGCCGGCTGGCAAAGGCCGTAGCATTGGTCGAGGCCAGCCATCCCGAGAGCCGCTTCCAGTTCAACTGGCTACCGTATTTTCTCAACCCGAACACGCCGCCGGAAGGCGAGCCCTACCGCGCTTTTCTGGAAGCCAAGTTCGGCAGCGCGGCGGCGGTAGACAAGCTGCAGAGCGATGTCACCGCTGCCGGGGCCGAGGCCGGCGTCGAATTCGACTTTGCCCGCATCGTCACCCGACCGAACACGCTGCGTGCACACCGCCTGGTCTATCGCGCGCAATCGATCGGTCATCGCCCGGCGACCATCGAAGCGCTGGTCGAGCGGCTGTTCGTGGCGCATTTCCAGCGTGGCGAAGATATCGGCGACCTCACGACATTGGCCGAAATCGCCGCTGCCTGCGGTGATATCAAGAAGGATGTCGCCGATTATCTGGCCAGCAGCGAAGGCGAAAAGCCGGTCAAGTCGCTGGCCGACAAGGTGACCACCCTTGGCGTGAGCGGCGTGCCGTTCTTCATCATCCAGCGCCGCCTGAGCGTTTCCGGCGCGCAAAGCGGCGAAGCGCTGGCGGCGGCAATCCGCGAAGCAATGCAATAGACGAACACCAGGCGAGGCCAGCAATGCACGTCCATTACGACATCACTCACACGACCTGCTACCGCTATAGCTCGCCGGTGACTTTCGGCGAACACCGGGTGATGTTTCGCCCGCGCGACAGCCACGACCAGCGCGTACTGGCCACGGACCTGCAGGTCAGCCCGGAAGCGGTGGTGCGCATGATCCAGGATCCGCACTCGAATTCGGTGGCCCTGGTGACGCCGCTGGGTGCTGCCACGGAGCTCAAGATCGTCTGTTCATTCACCATCGAACACGCGCTGAGCCCGTACCCGGAATTATCGCTTTCGCCGAGCGCGCAGATTTTTCCCTTTGCCTATTCAGTCGAAGAGCGTTTCGACCTCGAACACTATATGCGCCCGCACCATGACGACCCCGAAGGCGTGTTGACCCACTGGGCGCGTCAGTTCATGCGTACGGATGGGCCGACCGGCACGCGCGACCTGCTGCTGAACATGAACCAGTTCATTCGCAATTATTTCGGCTACGCCCAGCGCGAACAGGAAGGCACACAAACACCGCTGCAGACCCTGAATCTGGGGACGGGAACCTGCCGCGACTTCGCCTTGCTGATGATGGAGGCGGTACGGCGCCTCGGTGTCGCCGCCCGCTTCGTATCCGGCTACCTCTACGACCAGGCGCTGGACACAGGAAACGATGGTGGCAGCGGGAGCAGCACCATCGGCGCCGGCACGACGCATGCCTGGCTGCAAGTCTATCTGCCGGGTGCCGGCTGGGTGACCTTCGACCCCACCAACAACCTGCTCGGCAGCAACCAGCTGATCCGCGTCGGGGTCGCACGCGATCCCGGCCAGGCATCGCCGATCTCGGGCAACTGGTTCGGAGCGGCAAATGCCTATCAGGGCATGACGGCGACGGTGCAGGTGCGGCGGGTCACGTCAGGGGGGTGACCGTGACAGTGGCCGCGCGGACCCGGACCGCAGCATCTCGCTGACGGCTCGCCTGCGAGATGCTTGCTGGCGCGGGTGCTACGCTACGCCGAAGTATCGATGCGATTGCCCAGATGCGGCGGATTGTTGCTGACCACCTCCGACGCGGCGTCAATAAGCTGCGTCGCATTTTCTTTCTGAATATCCATGGCCTTCTTCAACACCGCGACCTGCACTGCGCCCGAGTTCCGGGCCTGGCTCATGTCAGTCGCCAGGGCGGCGATTCCCGATACTTCCATGCTTTCTACTCCCGGTCATTGTTGCGTCTGAAGGGGCTCACCGGCCAAGCCTCTCAATTTGAAGCTCGCGCAAGCGACTCACGATTGCTTCTCCCCTCGCGGGAGAAGGGTTGGGGAAGAGGGGGAAACGGTCATGACTTTCATCATCTGGGGCGTCTCCACTGTCATGAGCGTTGGCCCGCCGATCAAGGCGCACAATAGCACCGCAGGACGGTCATGGCGAGAGTGCGACAGCGCCAGGACGTGGCAGATGGCACAACCGGCGCTACTCCGCGTAGCGCAGCAGACCGCCCCGACAAGTCCACCGCGGCCTCGGCAAGCACGCCGCCCCTCAATACACCGCGGCACCGGCGACCGCCGCGGCCGGCAGATTGAAGCGCATCTCCGGGCCACTGCCCGAGAAGACGAGCGCGAACGCCTGCAGGTTCTGCTGGTTGAAGGCGACCGCAGGGAAGGTCGCGGCGGAAACCGTGACCTCGTACTCGCCGGCCAGAGGGTTGGCCAGGACCACCTGTTTGAAGGTCTGGACATCCTCGTGCTTGTCAGCGGCCACTGCCGGAGTCGCGACGGCTCGCGAGAGGTGTGTCTGGCCAGCAACGGTGCTCCACAGGTTTCCTCGGTATTCGGGCCGCAGGCCCGGACCCGGCGCCGCCGGCGCACGTACCGTGAGGTGCAGATGATTGACCAGGCGCGGGCCTGGCGGATCGGTCCAGTTCAGCGTCACACGCAGCAGCGCCGTCCCGGCCGGCAACATAAATCGGTAGGTGACACTCCGCCCCGGGCCAATGGCGCAATCATCGCGCACATGCTGGGTCACTGGCGGCATCGGCGAAAGGCTCTGGCGCAAATTGACCCGCCCCCAGCCATAGCCGGCAGCGCTGTCGGGCAGCGGCCCCGGCGTCAGATTGGTGGCGCCGTTGACCAGGGTCGCGCGCAGCAGTGCGGCGCTGGGAATCTCGTTGGCGTTCTGGCTCGCATGGCGATTCACCGCCGTATAGCGGTGGCGCAGGCGGCCGCCGTCTTCCTCGACCCAGTACACCAGGAAGATGCGACCGTTCCAAACCAGCCGGAAGTCCTGCACCCGCGTCGCGGCCGCGCTGAGTTGCAGAATGCCGACCGGCGCCGGCGGATTCAGCGCCCCGGCCGGCGGCGGTGGCGGTGCGACCGCAATGCCTTGGCCATTTTCGTCGAGCACCGTGAAATAGAGCGCGCGCGTTGCGTCGGCCTCGACACCGATCCACGCCAGCCCGTAGGCCGGACTCCATGCCGGCAGCGAGGTTCCGGCCGGCAGCACTGGCGGTGGATTGGCCCACGCTTCGTGCGTATAGGTGCACACCAGTTGCGGCTCGACGGCGTCGCGCGTTGCGCTCCAGCCCGGCGTCGCGGCGGTGATCACGGCGACGTCAGCGACCGGCATCGGTGGCGTCGTTCCTGGCGGCTTGGCCATCGGCCGCCCCTGGCGGTCGAGGCGACTGAAGTGGATCTCCCAGGGTACGGCGTTGTTGGCCCGGTATTGCCAGGCCGCGCCGTACTCGCGCTGACTCGAATTGGCGGCCGTGGGACGGCGGGCGAGGACGCCGTTGAGCGCTTCGCCGGCGGCGGCGCTGAGGTTGCGCTCGGCGCCGTCGGTACTGCCATTGACCCGGAAGCGACGACAGTGGACGCGGGTCACGGCGCCGTTGACGCGATGATAGATGGCGATTGAGCGCGCTTCGCCGTTGACGTATTGGAACCAGTCATGGCGAGCGACGCCATCGGCGGCAGCGAGGTTAGCAGCGTTGCCGACACGCACCCCAAGATGGTTGATGCGCTGCTGGCGCAGCTGTAGAACGCCGGCCTGGGTCGTCCCATAGCCGACGAGGACCTGCAAGGCCGGCGCCGTGAAAAAGCCGATCTGCGGCGTGATCCGCTCGTTGATCGGCAGCGTGTCGAGCAAGGCCGCGGTGCCGGCCGTGCCGAAGTTGGCGACCGGCGCGCCCTGCGCATCGAGAAGATGCAGGCTGATTCCGGTGAGCAGGTCGCTGATCGCGGCGATCAGGCGGTCGTTGCCGGTCCACAGCAATTCACAGCCGAAGGGAAGGAATGGCGACGCCAGCTCGCGAATGCCATTCACCCCGTAGCTGCCATCGACGGCGCCGTCGGCATGCAGGCGCAAGCATTGCAGACGATCGTCGATACCGCCGCCGGGAGCCAGCCGCAACAGGTAGTACGAGCCGCCGCTCCAGGCCGCGGAAAGTGTGCTCAGGGCAACGCTGCCGTGTTCGAGCGAAGGGGCGACGACGTAGCGACCGCTCTTGAGCAGCGGCGTACCGGGGTCTTCCTGGGCGGCGAAGGCGCCGCCAGGCGTGAGCTTGAGCGCATACACGCCGAGGCGATCCGAGTTCAGTTCATCCGGGCTCTGATAGATCAGCGTCAAGCCGTCGGCGCCGGCCAAGGCAGCAAAGCCGTCGCAATCGCCGGGAGTATCTGAAAGCCTCAGCAGACGGCGGTTGAGGACGTCGTCCGCGGCAACGGCGAGGCGATTGTCGACCCCGCCAGCGGCATCGAGAAACGCCAGATAGACGTCGAAACGGCCGTTCTGCGAGTCGTCTTCCCAGAGCAGTACGTAGCCATTGTCGGGATGGCAGAAGAGGCGAGGCCGACGCATGCGCTGACCGGCACTGATGCTCAGCACCCGCTGCGCGGCGCCGACGGCGGCGGCGTTGGCGTCGAGAAACTGCAACCAGATCTCGCCGCCGGCGACACTGCGCGCATCGCACCAGACCAGCGCGTACTGCGCGCTGCGACCATCCCAGAGCAGGCAGGGCTCACGGACTTCGGCGGCCTGCTCGAGCACGGTCAGCGGGCCGGCACCCTGCACCTGGCCGGCACTATTCATCTGGCGAAGCTGCACCTGGTAGTTGCCGGGACGGACGACGCCGCAGACGGCGAAACGGCTGCCGTTCCAGACCAGCGACTGGTGCGGCCCGGTGCTGTCGAGAAAAAGGAAGCTGATCGACGCGTTATCGACCGGCGCACCGGTGTCGGCCCGAAAGCGCTGAAAGAAGTAGCCATTGCCGGCCGCCGTGGGAAACACGCAGGCCAGTTGCCCGTTGCCAGCAATCAGGTCGGGCGGTGCAGCGTCGTCAGGACGGGCATCGGGAGCCAGGGTCACCCGGCCCGCCGTTCCGAAGCCGGGGATCAGCTGCAGATTGCGGTCGTAACACGAAAGGTACATCTTGCCGTCGCCGTGGCGATGCAGCAGGTAGCTGCGTTCGCCGAGGCTGGCGATCTGCGGCGCCGCGTGCTCGCCGACGTCATCCTGCAAATGGACCGGCGCGCCGTCGATCGGCAGCAGTTGCTGCCCGATACGCATGGCGACGATGTTTTTCTGACCCGCGGGAAGGGCCGGCGTGATCCACGCGCAGAGCAGGCCATCGGGGTGCCGCGCGATCGCCGGCGGCTGGCCGAAGACCGGCAGCGGTGCCGCCGCCGGGATGGGCACGCCTTCGAGCAGCAGCGGCCGGCGCATCTGCGCGAAGCGGCTGCGGTAGAACTGGCGGACGAGCAAGGCCGAACCGCTGACCATCGGTGTCGCCATGCTGGTGCCGCTGAGAATCTGGTGCAGATTGCGGTTCAGCCCCGCCGCCAGCATGCTGTCCGGGTTGGCATTCCAGAATCCGGCAGCAATCGGCGGCGGTCCCGGCAAAGCCGGCGGCTGGGCGACCCACTGCGAGCGACACGAGAGGACGTTGGTTCCCGGGGCGACGATATCGGGCTTGATGCGATTGGTGTTCGCCAGGCCGTTGGTGCGCACGCGACCGCGATCACTGAACAGGGCAATCTCGTTGGCGTTGTCGGACAGGCTGAACGCGCCCGCCGCTCCGCCAGCAGCGGCGTTGAAAGCGGCATTGCCGTAGCGCCCCGGGAGCAAGGTCCGATAGCTGTCACGCCAGCCGCCGTCGCTGCGCAGGTTCTCCGAAGCGCCGACGGTGAAGGCGTTCTTGGCGGTGGCTTCCAGGCGCAGGCTGCGCGCGTCGAGAACGCCGTTGCCACCGCCCTGGGTATCCGCCTCGGCATTGCCGGCGGCGAATACGACCAGCACGTCGGGATGCTCGAAGCACCAGCGGTCGACCGCCTGCGATTCGTTGGGCGTATAGCGGTTGTTGTTCGCGCCGAGGAAGAAACCACTGCCCCAGGAGTTGTTGATCACCCGCGCGCCATTGCTGGCGGCAAAATCAAAAGGCACGCGCAGGTTGGCCGGCAGGGGCGCCAGGCCGATCAAGGCGGCGCGCGGCGCCATGCCGCGGGTGATGCCGGCCGAGCTGCTGCCGTCACCGGCCACCGTACCGGCGACATGCGTGCCGTGCGGCGCGTTGTCGGGGACGGTCAGCGCGGCGTTTTGTGGCGTGCTGCTGTTGCGCAGCAAACGTATATTGGCCAGCAGATCGGGATGGAAGGCGGTCATTGCTCCGGTCGCCGGCACCACGGCACCGGCCAGAGTACCCACGTCGAAGCCCGAGTCGACGACCGCGCCGATCTCGGCCAGGCCGTCGAGGTTAACCAGGAAGTTGACCGTTCCCAGATCGCGCACCTGATTGGCACCGAGAATCACCCCGGCGTTGTGATTGCACAGCTCGCTGCTCGCTGGCGGCGCGGCGGCGTAGATGCCGGGCACCGACAGAACTGCGGCCGCAGCCGCCGGCTCGACCTGCAACACGAAGCCCTGCGCCACTTCGACGAGCACGCTCGCTCCGGCCGCTTCCAGCGCCGGACGAACGCTCTCCGGATCGACGCCGTCGAAGACCGTCACTTGCAGATTGCCGTCGGCGTCGGCAGGCGGCAGTTGCACGCTCAAGGTCGCCAGCGAGCTGGCGGTGAATTCCTGCTCGGCGGCGGCAAGATCGAGACTGACCGCATAGGCGGGATGGTAGAGGCCGACGAAGTCCACCCATGGCATCGCCCGCACAGCCTCGGAAGCCGCCAGTGAGAGGCTGAAAACGCTGCTCAAGGCATCGATCAGCTGCACTTGCTCGCCACCCGCCAGCGCAATGTCGACCAGCCAGGCCTTGTCCGCAGGAGCAATGAAATGGACGATCCAGAAAGCGGCGTCGTCGCCCGTCGGAGGCCTTGCGCGCAGCGCGGCCGGCGGCTGCGGCGTCTCGGAAGCGGGTCGGAAACTTAGCGGGCCAAGATCGACGACATCGGCCGCGGCAAAGGTCGAAACCAAGAAGCCTTCGGCAACGAAGCTGTCGACCTGCGCTTCGTCGAGTTCTACCCAGAACTGGCCACCCGCCTCGCGCAGGACGCGGACCCGTGGGCGCAAAAAGGCATCCTGTTCGGGTGCGCGATCGGGATCAGTTTGCAGAAAAGCATGCGTCCGCGCCATGGCTGCCTCCGCTTCAGGAGTTCACGACTCCCCTACTACAAACCCTCAGGACTGCACGGCCGGGTCGATGTCTATGGTCTTCCTGCCGGGCGTTCGTCCCGGCGACAGAATACGTTCGATCGGACGCCCCTCGTTCTCGCCCAGCAGCCGCTCCAGGCGCAGCTCGACTTCCACTTCCAGCGACAGCGTGCGCTGTGCGGGGCCAGGCGACGCGCCCGAGGTAAACCTTAGCGTCTTCAGCGTGGCGTCAGCCTGGTATCCTCCGGCAGTCCAGGAAAAGGACGCCGCGCGCATGAGCCCTTCGCGATTCATCACCAATACTGCAAGGGCAAGCGCAAAGGCGCGCTCGGCACTCTCGGCGTCGGCGCCGGCGATCTGCAGAGCCAGCTTGTGCTGCGACTTCAGGCGTGTCGCCGCGGCGACAACGCCCTACATCACGTGCAGATGATCGAATCCCGAAAGAGCCCTGCCGGCGGCGGGAAGCACCGAGAACGATGCCGCGTCGGCGGGGTTCCAGAGCACCTCGGTGTTGCGCAAGGCCACCAGCTCGCCACTCGTCGAGCGCAGGTAGACGCGTTTCGGACCGGGATACGGCGGTCGCGTCAGCGCGTAGGGGCCGGCCGGTGCCGCCGCGTCGAAGGGCAGTTCGTCGACCGCGTCCTCGAGCCCCGGTTCGCCGGCGATCGGATCGGCCGAGAGGCGATCGAAATCCCAGCTGTCGGCCGAAAAAGTCGCCGCCGCGGCGCCGTTGCCGGTGAACAGCGACGGCAGCGCACTCTTCAGCAGCGCATCAATGCCGTGTTGTAGAGCAAGCAGCATCGTCGTCGTCTATTGGTTATTTTCGACGGCCCGGGGAGGCAGCGCCGATTCGCCAGTGAGCTGGCGCTCGCCCAGCATCTCCTCAAGAACCTGGACCGCGCCGGCGATGCGCAGCAAGGTGGCACGCACATTGGCGGCCTGGCCTTCCAGCTCGTCGAGCGTCTTGCGGCCATTGTCGTACTCGCTGCGCAACTCATCGAGGCGCTTGCGTAGTCGGCTTTCCATGTCTGTTTCCTTAGCCTGGTTCAGCGCTGCTCTTTGGCATGACGATGGCGCCTGGAAATGCCGGCTCGATCGCCGCCAGCGCCTTGATTGAGCGAGCCTTCGCGACGGCCGCTTCGAGACGATGATACTCGTCGCGAAAAGCCTGCACTGTCGCACGAATTGCCTGCACGCGGTCTTCGTCATAAACACCGAGCGCGGCGTTCTGCAGTTGATGCTCGGGGATCAGCCGGCGGCGGAGTTCGAGAGAGCGCTGGGAAAACTGCTGCAGCTGCCGCTCGCGGGCCTGCGCGAGAGTCTCGACGGTCGGCGATGGCCCCGCGGCCTCGACCATCGCCGGCTGCGGCTCCAGGTCCCTGACGACGCCGTTTTCGATGACGAAATTGACCGGAATATACTGCTCCGGCGAACGGCCGAACTCCATCGTCGCGGCTTCGAAGCCCGGAAAGACCTCTTCCGGCTTCTTCTCCTCGCCGGGAAACGAGTTCGACATGTGCAGGATGGCCTTGGTACTCTTGTCGATCACCAGGTACATGGTCTCCTCCGCTCAGAGTTCGATGACTTGAATCTGCCGACCGTCGCCGTACCAGCAGCAGGTGAGTGTTCCACTCGTAACCGCCCACTGCACGGAGATGGTATGCGATCCGGCGGCGAGGGACAAAAGCCGGGACAGGTGCACGCCACGCAGTTCCCAGCCATTGTGGTTAAATTCGTGACGGGTCATGTCCCATTGAGTGCCATCCACGAGGAGGCGGAAGTAGGCGCCGATAGTGGTGCCACCTTGCACCTGTACGCCGTTGATGTTCACCATTATCAAGAACTGGGAGCCACCCGGTGAGGCGATCGTCATGCTCATGTTGGGCATGTCGACGTAGCTGGTACTGGTCGTGTCGAGGCGATTGCTGGCATAGACGCTCGAACGGATATTCTGGTCCGAAACCTTTCCTGCAACGCGGAGGTCTCCGCCGATGCTCGCCTTGCCAGTGGTGTACAGACCATAGCTCGTTCCACCCCAGACATAGAGCCCGTAGTCCTTGTTCACACCCGATACATAAAGGCCGACGTTGGAACTGGGGCTGGTGCGTACGCCGACGCTACCGTGAGTGACATCGACGGTCAATGCCCAGTTGGCGCCCTTGTTGCCGAACAGGCCCACCGTATCGTCGCTCATCATGCCAAAAAAAGCGCGGTCGTCGGCCGGGGTGGTCTGATAGAACCACAGGCCGGCACTGCCCGAGGGCTCCTGGCGGAGCCGAATTCGGCCGGCGACGTCGACTTTGAAGTCGGGCGCCGGAACGCCGAAGCCCACCTTGCCGTTGCTGTCCCAGCGCAGCGCCACCTTCTGCCCACCCAGGCTCGATCCGAGCGCGCCTCCGGAGTTACCGAACAACACCGGCCCATCGACACTCTCCCCAGCGAACATGGCGCCCGGCCCGAACCAGCCCAGTCCGTGATTGGTGTCGGCGCCACTCCGCAAGTACAGCTTGGCGTTGTTGATCCTGAGGTCGCCGGTGACATCGAGCTTGCCGGCAACATCGAGCTTGGCATTCGACGCCGTGGTGCCGACGCTGAGCGCGCCGGCGATGGTCAGCGGCCCGGTGATCGCATCGCCGGAGCGATTGAGCTTGGCATTGTCCAGGCGCTGCGTTTCGCTGACCAGGTCGTTCCAGTCCTTTGAGCGAATCGCATCGCCGGCACTCTTCGGAAACGGCAGATCGGGCTTCAGGGGCATGGCGGGGATCTCCTCGAAAAGCGACTCAGAACACGACGTCCCAGATCAGCGTCAGTTTGAAAGTATCGGCCTTGGTCACCGCATCGAAAACGACGCGGTTGTACATCGTCCCGGCCTTTGCCGCAGTGAAGATTCCTGCTTCACGCAAGGGTTCCGCGCCGTTGGCTTCGGAAAAGTCGAAGACCGTCTGCAGGCTGACCTTGATCCGTTTCACGCCGCTCGGGTCGACGATCGCCGTATACACCGGCGCCGACACGGGGTTGCGCGCCCGTTCGGTGAGCAGCGCAGCCTGATCGTCAGTGGCCGCCTCGGCGCCCGTCCCGACGGCCATGTGGCTGACTTTGGACGGCGGCGTTCCCTCGACGCCGGCGAACAGCTGCGCTGCGAGTTCGCGCCCCGTCTTGACGATGCGGTTGCCGTGGCTGCGGTCCACCAGGATCCGGCCCTGCCGGTCTTCCACAAGCAGCCTCAGTCGGCCCTGCATGTCCATGGTTTCGTGCATCGCTATGCTCCTGGATGAGTTCAGTGGAATCCGAAACTGCCATCGGCAACGGCCACGTCGAAAATGCCCCCGATAGCGAAGCGTTCGCTGGCATCGTGCATTTCCAGTGCTGAGCCGAGGGCGCCGACAAGAAGTTCTTCGCTGGCGTCATGGGTTTCGGAGTGGCGATGGTCGGCAGTGACCGAAAAGCGCTCGACAGCCCCCTGATCTTCCCACGCCCGCCTCTCCGAGGACTCGCCCGGCAAGGCGAGCGAGTACTGTACCATGCCCCGCACACCGGCCGCCTGCTGCTGATCGACCACCTTCTGGATGGCATCGAGCGACAGTCCCTTGAACACCGTAAAGCGCTTTTCGTAGCCGGTACCGGCCAGGATGCGCTTGACAGCGGCATCGACGAAATAGGGGACGACAACGTCGAAGGTCAGTGGCTGATAACGTATCCATGCCATGCGCACGGTGAAGGCCGCGGCGTCGAAAGCCGCGCCCTGATCGTAGCTGGAATGCTCGAACTCAGCGGCACCCGCCGCCGAAAAGATCCATTGCGAACCCCCAGCGGGCACTTCCGGCAGCAGCGGCGGCGCCACCCCGTCGACGTCGACGAAGGCTGCACTGACGTCGACGCTGCCGATCGACGCCGAGAAACCGGCAGCGCCGTCGCCGGCGAGAACGAGGGTACTGCCTTGCGGAACGACGAAGGCGTCCCGCGAAACGACCCCGGCGCCCGAATCTTGGCGCACCACCGAGAGGTGACGGCCGCCACCCTGCGAGAAGTGCCACTCGATACGCGGTGTGACCGGCTCGACGGTGGCGAAATCCACGGCCAGCGTCGTCGTACTGCCACTGCTCGTCGGCACGGCGTTGCCGAGCACGACTTCAGCTTTCGGCGAAAACTCCTCGATCTGCACCAGGTCGGCGAGACCGACGACCAGCTTCGCCGCCCCCGGCGCAAGACTGCCATCGGGAGCGGCGATCTGGCTTTGCAGCAGCCTCAGATCGTAGGGCAGACCGAGCGCGGCGCGCACCGAACCCTTGACCGCTTCGACCGTTCCGCCGCCCACGAAAGACTGCACCGTCGACTTGAGCAGCGGCCGGAAGGTTGCGTCGTCTTCCGGGGTACCGTCGGCGAGACGGCGGCGGGCGACTCCGAACAGGGCGCCCAGACCATCGAGGCCACCGCCGCGGGCATAGTCTATCCAGTGCGACTTGAGCAGGTCCTTGACCGCTGCGTCACCACTGAGCAGTTCGGCGGCAAGCGCGTCGAGCAGGCGATGCAGCAGCGAATCGCGTTCATTGGCGGCGTAAACGTCGGGGAAGAGCGCGGCCAGTCTGTCGGTCTTGAACGACACTTTCGCCTCCTAGGTGGCCAGTGCGGCCGTTCCCGGCGCTATCCCCGGGTAGGCTGCGGCTTGTACGACCAGCTCGATGCTGGCCGGATCGAGGCTGGCAAGCTGCTCGATGAGCAGCGTCGCGAACGACGGCGAGGCCGCGTCGGCGTTGCTGAAGCGGACCGTGCCGGCGACCTGTGCGACCTGTTGCAGCGGCTGGTTGGGCGTCGCCGTCGGCCTGGCGCGAACGGTGGCCAGCAGCGCCAGCTGGAAATCGCGAAAACGCAGTGCCCCACCATCCTCGTTGAGGACGCGCAGCGTCAGCGACAGGGTGCCGTCGTTCGCCAGGCCGGCCGATGAAGCGGCCAGCCTGTGCAGCGCCTGCACGTCGATCGCGCCGTCGTCGGGACGCGCCTGCTCGCCGGCGTCCACCACAAAGGGGTCCTGGTCGACCGGCTGGCTGGCGTCGCTGCCACGCAGGTAGTCGAGCTGTACTTCGCCCATGTCGGCCAGGCCGGCGATGCGGAAACTGAGCGCGGCCAGCTTGCGCGCCGAGACCGGCTCGCCGATGCCGAGCGCCGCCAGCGCGGCGATGAGCGCGCTCTTGTAACGCCGCGCGGCGTCCTGGCCGCTCCCCAAGGCCTCGGGGATGACCAGGAAACGTCCGGACAAGGTCACCGTGCGCACTTGCCTGACGACGGCCTTGATCCCGGCAGCACGCGTCTGGTCGACCACTTTCTCGACCAGCGGCGCGACCAGGTCGGCTTTGCCGGTCGCGAAGCGCACCCACACCTGCCCCAGGGGAATCGCCGCGTCGACAGAGCTGTCGCGCACCTCGACGCTGTCCACGCCCTCGATGTTGAGCACCGCGTAATGGATGGCGTTGAGCGTCGCATTACCGGCGCGTTCGAGCGCGTGCTTGGCCCGTTCGCGCAATTGCTCGTCGCCCTCGGCCGCCTCGCCACCGGTCAGCGGTTTTTCGTTGCTCACGCCGCCATCGACGCCGCGCGGCGGCGTCGGCATTACCGTCAGGCTTCCCGAGCCGAGGTTGCCTTCCGGACCGCTGTCGACGGCAATCACCGGCACCGTGACTTTTGGCGTTCGCGGCTGGAAAGTGATCAGCAGGCTGGCCGACGCCGGCACCTCGTTCAGGGTGATGCTCATGCCGTCGTCACCGAAAGGCTTGCCGGGCGCGGTGGCGACGGTCGCCAGGTCGTCGCTGCTGTCCTTGGCGCGCACGTGCACCAAGGAAGCGATGACCACACTGCTGCGCACCAGCTTGTCTGCCGCGGTGACCGCCTCGACCAGCGTGGACTTGATCACCCCCGGCGCCGAGACCTTGAAGACGCGCCCGCGCGCATCGGCGACGCGAACGCCGCGGGCGATGGCGATGTCGTTTCTGGCAGCTTTCTTCAGCCAGAAGCTGACTTCGCCCTGGGCTGGCAAAGCCTGGTTGCGCGCCACACCGAGCAGGGCCACGACATTGTCCAGCGCGACGCCCTGCGCGTGGTCGATGAAAGCCCGCTGGTAGGCCTGGTCCATCTGCTCGTAGAGCAGCTTGAACTCGCGCGACATGGCGCGCACCAGCGTTCCGGCAACACTGCCGGCGTTGAAGTCGGTAATCCCGGAGGGCAGGTCGCGGAAGAAGTAACCGACAGTCAGGCGCGAGTTGTCATCCGGGAACCAGGCCGCGGCGACATCGGCATCGACCGCTTCCGGCAGCGGCTCCCAGACCAACTGGCCAACCGCGTAACGGTAATGCTGCCCGCGGCTGAAGATCGCCGGCTTGCCGGCGACCAGACCGGTGATCTGTGCCGCCAGACCACTCACCGGCCCGACGCCTTTCAAGGTGTAGCTGAAGGTACCGGCACGATAGATCAGTTCCTGACTGGCAGGCTGCTCGACGCCGAGCTGCAGGCTTTCGATCAAGCCCTCGACGAGCGTCTGAAAGGGCTTGGAGAAAGGATGTCCGAGGTCGATCATGCGCCCTCCAGGCTGAAATCAAAGACCAGGTTGAGCGGCGTCGCTTCGTCGATCAGCAGGACCCGCATCGCCAGGCGCAGGACGCTGCGCTCGCCGGCAACGCTGAACACGCTTACTTCGTCGACCTGGCGCACGCGCGGGTCAGCCTCGACGGCCTGGCGGGCGAAGACCTGCGCCTTGAGGCGCGTGCGCGGCAGGTCGACTTCGCCGATCAATTCGTGCAGGCGGGAACCGTAGTCCGGCCAGCCGAGGGCCGCAAGCTCGCCCTTGCGCACGCGCAGGCGCAGCGACAGCGCCTGCACCGCGTTGTCGTTGCCGTGGCTCAGAGCCAGGTCGCCCGATGAGCCGACCGGACCTTCGAGCGTAAGGTCGGCGCCGCCACTGCCGTCACGCAGACGGATGTCGGTCCCGAACAGCTGTGGTCGCTGATTGCTGAGCATGAGCACTCCTAAGCCGCCACAACGACCTGGCGGGTGACCGACGTCGAAGTGCCGCCACCGCTTACCGTGAGGCTGAGCGTGTAGTTACCGCTGCTGACATTGCCCGGCAAGCTGCCGCTCCAGCGGAACCAGGTCTGGTCGTCGGCGCGGAAGAATGCCAACGCAGCCAGGTCGAGCGGGATATCGGCCGTATGCGTCAGATCAGGCGCGCCGGCTGGTGCCAGACGCAGACGCAGGGAAATGCCGTTGATCTGCTGGTAATCGCGGTCGGCGATCCAGCTTCCCGAATGCGCAGGATCTTCCCGGGCCCAGCGCGCCGGCGCGAGAAACTCGAAAGTACTTGCCGCCTTCGCAAAGACCTGCCCGTTCGTCGCCGGCCTGCGCAATTGCGCGAGCAAGCGGTGCACGACGCAGGGAGCGACTGCTGCCGGCGGCGCCCCGCCGGCCATTGCCGAGCGCGCCACCGACTTGATCGACGCCAGGTCGATGCCGTCGCGGTCGGTGGCGGCGAGAACGATGACATGGCTGCCGAACTCTGCCAGCGGCGCGCTCCAGTCGAGAATGGCCGCCGAGTGGTCGCTGACGTTGAGCTCGGGATGGTCGGCAGTCGCCGCCGCGTTCAGCGACGAGAACCACTTGAAGAACAGTCCGCTCGGACTGCCGCTCAGCGTCGCCCGCAGCGACACCAGCGCCGCACCGTGGAAACCGGCGCCATGCACCGGCTGGTTGATGGTCAGCACCGGCGCCGTCATGACTGGCCACTCGCGTTGAAAGCGGCCGATCCGCCCGAGGGAAAGATCACGGCCATGTCGTTGAGCACATTGATCGGGACGTGGTTGACGGTGACCGTCGGGTTGCCGGAACTGGGCAGCACCATACCGGGCCACAGCGGTGCGCCCGACTGGCCCTGCATCGCCATGCCGAGCGCGACGACGGCCTTCGAGCCCGCCTTGACGGTCTTGTTGAAGCTGCTGACGATCCATACCGTCGGCTGCGGTTGCAGCGGCGCCAGGGGCGGCGGCGGCATGATCACCGGCGGCGCGGCGCTGCACTGCGGCGGATCATTAGGCGTCACCTCGACCAGCGCTTCCAGGCCGGTGTCGCCGATTTTCAACTTGCCGCCCTTGAAAGTGAGCGTGCCCATCAGATTCAGCGTTCCCTTGAGCGTCAGGTCGGCCATCACCCACCTCCCGTGATGTCGGTACCGGAAATGGTCACGCTGCTGATCTTGCCGGTGCCCTTGATCGTGCCGTCGCCGTCGACGGTGAGCGTCTTCTTGATCTCGACATCGGCGTCGACGCTCAGCTTGGAGCAGTTGATGTCGATCGGTTTGCCGTCGCAGACGATGCTCACTTTCTCGTTCTTGGCGTCGAGAGTGACGGTGATCTTGTCGCCGGCCCTGATCTCGATGAGCCCGTCGGGAGCAATGCGCAGGCCGGCGGTGAATTCGCTGTTGTCTTCGCGTTTCTTCACTTCGCGCTGCAGGAAGATCGAGCCGTCGTCGGCGAAGCGCAGCTGGTTGATGGTGTCGTCCGGCAGCCGGTGTTCGAAGAGCACTTCGTCCTTGCGGAACAGCGGTGCCCGTTCCTGATCGTGATAGAAGCGGCCGGTAATCAGCGCCTGCTGCAGATCGTGGTCGAGAAACTCGACGAGCACCAGGTCACCGACTCGCGGCGGCGCGGCAACGCCGACGTGCGTCACGGCGATCGGCACTTGCGCGATCTCCAGCCCGTCGTGCTTGAGACGCACGTCGGCCTCGTAGTTGGCGCTGTCGTCGCTGCTGGCGTGTGCGGTGAGCGCGGTCACCGTCGCCAGCTGTGGTCCTCGCCGCAGCGCCAGTTCCTCGCGCACCGTCCGGCGCACCATGTCCAGCAGCTCGTTCATGCGCCCCCCTCCGTCGAGACGACGAGATCGGTCAGGAAGCCTTCCAGCGAACCGAAGCGGTGCCGCAAGCCCTTGATGTACCCACTGGCGTTGAGGCCCGCTTCGGGCGCCGCCGAAGCGCCGCTGACGGCGCCGAGTTCGAGTGCCGGCAGACCCAGCACGGTCAAGCGGATGGCGCTCGTGCGACGCTGGAAAGTCGCCGCGTAACCGGTGGCGAAACGACCTGCCATGTCTTTGGTACGTGCTGTCGGATCGCTGAGCAGCATCTCGGCACCCTCGCCGGCGGAGTCCTGGAAGTCGCTGTCGGTGGCCGTCAGCCAGAAGCTCTTGTCCTCGCCCTGGCCAGACATCGGGCTTTCGCCGCCGACCAACAGCTTGCGCCCGAAAGACGGTCGCAGCCCACCGCTGGCATCGAGCAGCTGCGTGCCGTAGGCGAGGCCGGCACTGCCACCGCCGCCGACATCCAGGGCTGCCGAAGCGGACGCAGCCACGTTGGCCAGGCCCGCTCCGAGGCCGCCGCCAGAAGCCAGGCTGGCCGCCGCTCCCAGGCCACGAAAATGAACCTTTCCTTGCCGGTCGGCAAACAGTGCGTAGCCGAGACGATCGGCGAGACGGCGCAACTGGGCGTGCGCACCGACACGCCGCTCCACCGCGAAGCGCGGCAGGGCGACACCGTCGGCGATTTCGCCCTTGTCGAGCGCCGCCTGGCCGACCAGGTCGCGAACCACATCGCCAGCGCTCCGGTCGCGATAGAAGGACGAGACGCGCAGGTCGACCAGCGCCAGCATGCGGCCGACACAGAACAGTTCGCAACCTCCGAGGCGTGGCCGCACTTCGGCCACGCTGCCGGTAAACACCCGTTCCAGTCCACCCTGATCGCCCAGATCGAGCTGTACCGGGTCACCCGCAGCGACGCCGGCGCTTTCGGCAAGGCTCACGCGCAGGCTATCCACCGGCACCTCGAGACTGCGTTCGACGACGAAACGCGACGGACCGGCAAGCGGCGACGCCGAGCTGGCCGACAGGCTGCCGGCGCTGAAGGCGAACTCGGGGCGCGCGCTGGCCATCAGAAGCCTCCGTGCTCGCGAGCGTCCTGCTCGAAGCCAGCGTTCTGGTAGCCGTTGAGAATCACGTCCCACTCGTAAACGCCGAACAGCGGCAGGCCGAGGTGGAAGAAGGGTCCCCACCAGCTGTACTGATTGACATGCCGCAACTCGTGCTCGTAGAGCGCCTGGCTTTTCGGAATGGTCTGCGCGCCGCCATACGCCGGCGGCCTGACCGGATCGGGGAGTCTCTTCCATTCTGGATGCTGCTCGTACTCGCCGTTGACGAAGATGACATTGCCGAATGTGATCCCCAGCAGGCTTTCGAAGGACCCCAGCCAGCCGCCCTTGAAGACCAGCGCGAAAGCGTTCAGGCGACCCGAAGCGGCGGCGTCGAAACCCGGCGTCTGCCAGCTGACATTGCCGCCGGAGAAGAGGCACACCAGCCAGCGCACCACTTCGCCGAGCAGGCAGGTGACCTCGACGGCCAGGCCGAAAGCGGTGTTCGGCAGGGTCCACAGGACGCCGAGCAGCGACAGCAGGACGCCGCCGAAGCTCCAGTGGCCGTCTGGGTCGAAGCGGTTGATCGGATCGTTGGCGCAGTAGGCGGTACGGTTGCGCAGACGCGGCTGGCGCAGCCAGTCGGCCAGGATCTGGGCGCGCGCCATGCGCTGTTCGCCGGCCTTGCGGAAGGGGTTGAGCAGGCGTGCGTCGTCAGGGGCGCCAGTATAGGTGTCGGGCGTAAGAAAGCGACGCAGGGCCGGGTCGTACCAGCGGCCGCCGATACGGTAGAGACCAAGGTCGGCATGCCAGAGGCGGCCCCGATAGAGGTAGGGCACGGGGTTTTCGCCGCCACCCTCGACGGCTAGCGGCAGCCCATAGGGGTCGCTGGCGAAGGGCCCGGCGAGCGCCTCACGGTCGTCCTCGCTGCCGGCAAAAAGCAGATTGCCGTGCGCGTCGCAGTGCAGGCAGACGACGCGCCCTTCGCTGTCTTCGCGGAAATCGATCATGCCGACAATGCCGGTGGGCAGGCGCAGGTAGATCAGGCGCGGGTTTCCCGCGCCGTCGGCGATGGCCAGCAACGCGTCGTCGGGGCCGTAGAGGTAGCGCTCGCTGCCCTGCGGACCGGACTTGAGGATCAAGCGGCCCTTGTGATCGTAGAGGCAGCGCGCGACGCGCTTTCCGTCGACCAGCAATTCGAGCAGTTCACCCGCCTGATTGTGCCGGAAAACCCGCTCACCCGCTCCCTGCCGAACGCGGCGAATGCGCCCCGCGCTGTCACTCTCGACATCGCGGTCGGGGCCGCCTTCAGCAAGGACGTTGTCGCGTGCATCGTGGCGGTAGGCCCAGACGTGATCCCCCTCGCGGGCCTCGCATAGGCGCCCGCAGAAGTCGTAGCGGTAGCGCCGGCTGCCCTCTGCGAGCAGCCGGAAAGCCTCGTCGCGACGCAGCTCGCTGCTCCTGATCTCCTGCCCCTGCCGACTGATCACCTGGCGCGTGGGGCGACCACTGCCGGCTTCGTGCCAGGTTTCGCTGCGCACACCGTCGCGGCTTTCGGCCCATGAGCGGCGTGCCGCGTCGTCGCTGCCGAAGCTGGCCACCTGGCGAGCGTTCCAGTCCACCGCCGCCGGCCGACCGCGCGCGTCCCAGGCGAAAGAGATCGTCTGCTGCCATTGCGGAAAGTCGAGCCGCTGCAGGCGCCCCTGGCCGTCGAAAGAAAAGCGCAGTGACAGCTCATGGCCGCCGACGCGCTGATCGATACCCGTCACTCGCCCGCGGGCGTCGTAGTGGAAACGGCTTTCTTCATGGTCCGAGCGCGCACTGGCGACGCGCTGCTCCTGCCAACGATAAACGAAGGGGCTGGCGTCACCGCGCAGGGTACGCAGCAGGCGGCCCTGCTCGTCATAGGAATGCGCCAGCGGTCCGTCGGGACGGCAGACCTCGCTCAGCCTGCCGGCCGCGTCGTAGCCATAGTCGGCCCAGCGTCGGCCATCGCGGTCCACCGCCAGCAGGCGGCCATCGTCACCGTAGGCGTAGCTCCAGCGCTCGCCGTCGGCTTCGACGATCTCGGCGAGCTCGCCGGCCCGCCAGCCGTAACGCGAGATCGCTGCGCCTTCGTGGACCTCGCGCGGCAAGCCCTGCTCGACGACCACCTGCCGCGCCGACGCTTGCGCGTCCTGCCAGGCGTGCAAACGGGCGACCGCGCTCATGCGATGCTGACCTCCGCGGCAGCCTGCAGGGGAATCGCCGCCAGCATCGCGTCGAACTCCTTGCGGACGCGATCGAGTTCGCGGTCGAAACTGATCTGCAGATTAGCGAGCAGAGTCAGCAGGCGCTCGAAGAGATCGTCGACCAGTAGCTGGTCGATCTGCGCGAGCAACTCGCCAACACTGGCCAGGATCGCTTCGATCTGCGCTTTCAGCGTTGCCAAGACCGTGCTCAGCGCCTCCCGGACCTGCACCAGGAAGGCGTCGATGGCCACTCTGAGTTGCTCGAGCAGCGCCCTTATCGAGCCGCCGATCTTGCCCACCAAGTCCTGGAACAAGACGTCGAGCTCGACTTTTAGCGCCGCTGGATCAATGGCCCGCAAGGGGTCCAGCAAGGGCTCCCAGACCTCGTTGCGCAGCGAGGCCGCCAAGGCGTCGGGGTCGAGCAGCGCCAGTTTTTCATGCAGGCTGGCGTAGACCGTCGCCACCGCGTCCTTGAGCTCCCCCGGATGCAGCGTCAGTGCCGCCTGGCGAATTTCCTGAAAGAACCCGTCGACAGCGCCGTCGAGAGCGCCCTGCAGCGGCGTCAGCCGGGCCAGGAAGCGCTCAACGGCGAGGTCGATGCGACGCGCCTTGCTCGACGGCCGCAAGGTCGCCAGGCCGCCGCGAACATCCGCCATGCTCAGCGGCTCAGGCTGTCGCAGAAACGCGGGCAGGAGTCGGCCGAGGCCAGTTTCCAGACGCTGAAACTCGACTTGTGCAGCCGCGGCGTCAAGCGTGTTGATGCGCCGCCGCAGCGCGCTGAGCAGGGTCGCGTGCGCGGCGCTCAAGCGCTGCAGACGGCTGTCCTCCGCCGACAAGTCGAGCGGGCCGAGGACACTATCGAAGCGGGCGAGCAGCGAAATCTTGGCCGCGCCGTGGGCGGTAGACAGCGCGAGCTGCCCCGCCAGACCGACGCGCAAAGCCGGCAGGGCGACGACACCAGCCAGATGACTCGGCGCCAGCGCCGCGATTCGCCCTTGGCCCTGGCGCATGCGAGCGACGATATGCGCCGGGTTCATCGCCGGCAGCGCCGCCCCGAGTCCCTGGCGAATCGCTTCCAGCGCTTGCAGGACCTCGTCTTCAGGCAGCGTGTCCAGCATCGCCAGGAGGCGATCGAAAGCCTGGTCGAGCGGCTCGAAGAGCGTGCTTGGCCGCAGCGAGGTGGACAGCGAGAGATTGATTTCGCGCAGGCTTGTGTCGGGGTCGGCGAAAATGGCGTCGGTCAGGGTCAGCACCAGGGCCTTCATCTGCGCGTAGAAAGCGTCCAGCGGCGCCGGCAATTGCACTGCGTCGAGCGCGTCTGATATGGCCTGCCGGGCCTCTGCGAAGAGGTCTTTCTGCTTCTGCTCGAGCGTGCCGAGCAGGGGGGTGACGTCGACCAGGTCGATCAGGCGGTCGATCTCGGCATGCACGACGCGCAGCGGCTGCACCCAAACGGTCGGGTTGGCCCGCCCGATGGTCGCCAGCAAGCGCTGGTAAGGCTCCTGCCAGGGGTCGAGGAGGGCGCCGGGCGAAAGCGCTTGCGTCTTGTCGAGAAGATCGTCGACCAGTTTGCCGAGCGGCGAGACCACCAGCGCGCCGTTGATGCCAAGAACGACATCGCCGACCTGATCGAGCATGCCGGTCACCGGCGCCGCCAGTGAAGCGCCGTCGAGACCGCCGATACGACCGCGAAACTCGATCCACGCGTCGAGGACGGCCTGCACGACTTGTGCGAGCTCGGCGTCGAGCGCGGCAAACTGCTGCTTGAGCTCGTCCTCGATCATTGTCTGCAGGTCGATGGCGCGCAGGATCGACAGGCCGGCCTGAATGGCGATACGTTCCGCGTCCGACAGCGCGTTGGGTCGGATCGCCGCCAGTTTCGCCTTCAGCGCGGCAATCTCGTCGACCACTTCGTCGGCGACCGGACGGAAATCAATGCCGTCGAGCGACGCCAGCAGGGTCTGCACCTCGGCCAGTCCAGAGGAGATCTGGGCCTGCAGTTCGCCGATGACCTCGCCGGCATCTTCGACAGCCTTGGCCAGTTGCTCTCCCAGTTCGGCGATCGGAATGTTCTCGAACTGCGTGAGCGCCGCTGCGAGCTGGCTTTCGACGCCGGCCAGCAGCTGCTCGCCGATGTGTTCGTCGACTAAGTCGTTGGCCTGCTGAAAACCCTGCTCGATGCCGCTGCGCACCTGCGTGATGCCCAGTGCATCGATCTGCTGGTGCACCGTGCTCAGCATGCCGTGCACCGCCGTCTGAACTTCCTCGACCGGCAGCGCGTCGAGTTGGGCGTGGATCTGTCCGACGAAGTCGATCAGGATCTGGCGCACCTGCGCCAGAGGAGAGTCGCCGAAGAGATCGTGAATCGATGCCGACATGCGCCCGACCTGTGCTGCCAGATCCTCGGGCGAGAGGCTCATGCCCAGGCGCGAGAGCAGCGAGTCGAGCACCGCGGCCATGGCGTCCACCGCATCATCGACGGTCGGCACTTCTGCGAGGTCGATGGTAGCGAGGACGTCGGCGTAGGCGGCAAACAGCCCGTCCCATTCCGGTCGTTCCACGGCGACAGTGAGCGTCGCGTAGAGCGCTTCGAGCGCCGTGAAAGCGTTATCGAGAGCGCTCCCGAGCGCTGCCAGCTGCGCTTCAAGCGCGGCGTAGGCGGCCAGATCGTCGGGGTCGAAGCTGCGCAGTTGCTGGCCCAGCAACTGCATGGCGCCGGCCACGTCCGCGCGCGCGGCGGCAAGGCGCGCTTCGATGGCGGCCTCAGAGAAAGGATCGAGAATCACCAGCGCAGAAGCGAGTTCGCTGCGCGCCGGCGCCAGCAGATCGGCACCGACACCGAGCAGGTTGTCGGCCAGAAAGTCGAGCAGCTCGTCAGGCTGGACGCTGGCTGCCGAGCTCAGGGTGTCGATCGTCGCCAGCGCGCTGCTCACCCTCGCCAGGGTCTCGGCGTCGATCAGTGCCGGCCCGAGATCTTCGAGACGGCTGCGAAACAGCGCCAGGAGGTCGTCGATCAGCGCCAACGCCGTCTGCTCGAGACTGACAGCGGGTCCGATCTGGCGCACCAGCTCGCTGTTGGCGAGAAAATCGCTGACTTCCTGGTAACGCTCGCTGATCTCTTCGACGAAGCGCAAGGCGTCGGCCGGCAAGGCTTCGTCGATGCGACTCAAGGCCAGGGGCAGCCCCTGGGCGAGGCCGCCGAGGTCGATGTCCAGTGCCTGATCGAGTCTGTGCAAGACCTCGCTGACGGCGTGCAGCGGCGAGTCGTCCGCGCCGCTGGCCAAGGCTCCGGCGACATCCAGGAAAGCGCTGAGGCCCGACTGCGCGTTGCCGCTGGCGTCGCTGACACGCTGCAGGTTCGGCAGGCTGGCGGTGGCGCCGCTCACAGCAGGTCTCCGATGCCGCCGAGCGTCGAAGCCGAACCGCCGGCAAGGTCGCTGAAGCTGCTCAGCATCGCCGGCAAACGGGTCGTCGGATTGGCGAAGTCGGCTGCGCCGGCAAGCAGACCGCCGAGTTGCTCGACCAGCGCCAGCCCATTCTGGACGTCGTCCATCAGCGACGCCGCTTCGTCGAGAAGGCTGCCGTCGATGCCGTCAAAGAGGCCGCTCGCCGGCGGGGGCGGCGGCGGCACGTATTCGCTGACCAGGCACTGGTAGTCGAACTCGTCGGGGCGGCCGGCGCGCTGCGCGACTTCGAGCTGGTCGAGCAGGACCTGCGAGAAGTAGCCTTCGCCAGTCAGTTCGCAGAGGAAGTCGACGGGTTCGCGGGCCAGCAGGTGGCCGCGCAGGCTTTGCAGGCGGTCGGCAGCATCGCGGCCATAGAAAATCCCCTGCACCCGGATACGCACGCTGGGGCGCCCGAGATCCTGCGCCAGGCTGCCATTCAACCCGGGCACGGCGTGGCGAACGAAGCGCGCGCCTTCACTGGCCTCGATGCTCAGCAGCTGGTCCATCTGCACGCCGGCGATTTCCAGCGCCATCTCAGTTCAAACCGCCGGTGAAACCGAGATGCCGAATCGCCTGCTCGCGAAGGCGCTCTTGCCAGCGTTCGAGAAGGCGATCGAGGAGGATGTCGTCGCTGGCCGGGTCGACGATCGCCGGTGCAAGTGTGGTCAGCGCCGGCCAGGCGGGGCTCGCCAGCGATGCCGTCGGGCCCGGGAAATCGGCGCTCGCCGCCCGGGCTTCCGGGCCGCCGGTGTCGATAGCGGGATGCGGCGCCTCTAAAAGCAGAGTCGGCCGCGAAAAAGGCGATCGTGCCAGAGCAGGCTCGCGCTCGCGGTCGGTCGCAGCCCCAGGCGAAGCGACAGCGGCTGTCGCCGACTGCCGCTCGCGGACCACGACGGGGGGCTTGTCGGCGAGCACGGAGGCAAACAAGCCGTTGAGATCGGCAAGGCCGCTCACCAGGCGCGTACCGCCCCCGCCATCGCCGACGATCGCCGCTGCGGGTGGCAGGCCCGCGCTGTTCGGTCGAAGATTCGCGGCGCGGCGGGCACTGGGCAGCTCGTCGCGACGCGGCGATGCGCGGTCGTCACTTTCTGGAAGGTGGGCAGCGACTAACGCCGGGCTCTCGTTCTTGGGCTGCACGCGGGCCGGCGAACGCACCGCGAAGGATGCTGTCGAGGCGCTCTCGCCTGCCAGGGCCTTGCTAGCGGCGCCTGCCTGATCGACAAGACCAGCTTTGGGCATCACCGGCAGCGGCTGCCGTATTGCCGCAACGACGGCATCGGCGACCGATCGTGTGGCTGTGCCCGCGCCGCCGGAAAAATTGCTCTGCCGCTCCCTGGCCCGCTCGCCAGCACTCGGCAGCAGAACGGTGCGGCCGCTAGTCGCGGCTACAGAGGCGAGTGCATCGGGTGTTTTCCGGGCCGGCTTCGCTGCTGGGAAGGGCGCGCCAGGCGCTTGCCCGAACAGTGGCTCGACGATTGGCGGCAGCTGCCCATGGCCGGCGTTCGCGGGCACTTCTGCGCGCGGCTCCCGGTGAAGCTCTGCGGCAGGGCTCAGCCAGACCCTGTCAGAGGCCGTCGCCGCTAGCCGCCACCCCGGCCCTGCTGCTTCTGGCAGGCGAGGAGTCGCCACGTCCGGCGCGCGCTCGGACCTCTCGCCAGTCGCCAGACTCTCGCCAAACAGACGTTCCATTGCCGCCATGGCGTCGGCGCGCCGCAAGACATCGAAGAGTGCTGCCGATCCGAGGTCAGGCGCCGCAAAAAGCCGCTCGGCCAGGCGCAGCACACCGCCAGCGGGCGATTCCCATGACGCGTTCATTGTCGCGACTGCCGCGGCAACTGCTCGGCTTGCAGGCGATCGATGCCGGCGAGATAGATGGCCACCTGTCCGGGAGTCAGTTCGGCAACCTGTGCCGGCGTCCATCCGAAGTGCCAGGCAAGTCGCAAGTGCGCCTCGCCGATCACCGAAGCGGCTGCACTACGAGCCGAGTTCTGGGCAGATTGACCTGATTCAAGGCCCGAGACGCGATTGATCGCGGCGACCAGAAAGTCGACCAGACCGGCGTGCATCTGGCGAATTTGCTCCAGGCTCAGCGGCGGTTCGAGCAGCGACTCCTTGATCATCAGCAAGGGCACGAGCGAGGAGTCTTCGCGCGCAGCGCGTGCAATCAAGGCCAGCGTGGCAACCTTCAGCGGCCGCACGCGCACTTGTCCCGCCACCTCGGCGGCCTCGCCGGCAGGCCGAAGCACCTTTGCCGGCACCTCGATGTCGTAGCTGAGCAGACTCCCGGCGAGCAGCTCCTGCGCCGTCAGGAAGCGCTCATCATCGGCTGCCGCGTCGCTCGAGGCTCCGTTCACCGCCGGCCTACTGACTGCCTGCATCGATCTGGCACTCCCGCTTGGTCGGGGCTAACGGTCATGACAGTCGAGACCCCCCGGATGATGTGAGTCATACCGCCCCTCCCTCTCACTTGCAGTGCGCATTCCGGCTTGCATGCAGGAATCGTTCGCCGGGCTGGGCGCATGCGCCCAATATTCCCCTCACCCCAACCCTGCTCCCGCAGGGGAGAGGAAGCTTCGTGAGTCGCATACGCGACTTGCACATTAGCGACGCGACGCGGATCAGGCTTCCTCGTAGGCGACGCGCATCGCCTGGAAGCTGATCGCTTCCATCACGAAGGCATCACTCGGGATGGTGTAGGTCCAGCTGTCGAACTTGACACCGAAAACCGTTACCTGCGTCATCTGTTCCGGACGCGCCGGATCGCGGAGGGTTGAAATCAGATTGAACGAAGGCTGCGCGAAGCTTGGCCCCGATGGCGGACTGACCGCGCCGTCGCCGAGCAGCAGGCGCAGCAGCGCGCCGTTGACGTGCGCCCGCTCCGCTGACCCCCAGACCTTCACGATGCCCGGACGCAAGTGAGTAGGATAGCGACGGCCGATCTCGTAGAAGGGACGGACATCGCTGGAAATGCTGATCGCTACATTGGTCAGTCGACCGACGACATTGGAGAGGTCGTACTGCGATACCACGGCGTCAGCCGCCTCCCCTTCGGGAGTGGAAGTATCCTCGACGCCGAGGACGAGAACCGCATCAGTGGCGCGCAAGACATCGTTGGGCATGGTGGTATCTCCAGTCTCACTGCAGCGTCATGACGACGCGGATGAAGTCGATACTGAAAGTCGGCTGGATGGTCATCACCACATTGACCTGACCGGCGATCTCCTGGGCCCGCGTCGCACTCACTTCAAGCATGTAGGCGGTCAGCGCCTCATCCAGCACCATGCCCGTGAGGAAGGCATCGAGAGTGGCCTTGAGCGCTGCCCGCACGCGCGAATTGTTCAGCCGTCCGATGTACGGATTGGCTGCCGACCGCACACCGTATTTGGCGTAGTCGACGATTCGCCGCGTCGGGATCGCCGAAAAAGGCTGGCCGGCGCCCTCGCTGGTAATGCCTTTGAGTACGCGCAGGCCCTGCCGGGAAACGATACTCAGGACGTTACGCTGGATCAGTTGTGCCTGCTCGCCGCGATTGGCTTCGACGGCGATGCCCGGGATGTTGATGGCCTTGTTGGTCAGACTGGTCTGCACCGACTGGGCTGCCATCAGGCCGGCCACCGCCGCCGCGGTGTAGGCCGGCGGCAAGCTCGATCCGTCAGCATTACGAATTCCCGGCGCGACGATCACCACGCGACCGTCAGCAAGATTGTGGCCGAGGAAATCCGAGACCTGAGTGCCCGGCGCACCGATAATGCCGATCCGCTCGAGGTCGGTCTCCTCGGTCGATTTGAGGTGGCCAACGAGCACCGAACCCATGCTGCGAGCATCCTGACCGGCCAAGACCACGAGATTGACGACGCGATTGGAGATCGCCTCCAGGCCAGCGGCGTACTCGTCCTCGCCGGCATCGGCACCGTTGGCACCGCCGATGTTGCTGCCGGTCCCGAAATAGCCGGCAACGTCGGTCTGCGGTTTGGCCTTGCCGTGGCTGGCGTCGGCGACGACGCGCACCAGCTTCGAGCCGGCGGCCAGCCTGGCCAGCACGTGGCCATCGGGAACCACGTAGCTTTCCTTGACCTGGCCATGGGTGAGAGTCAGTTCGACACAGTCGGCAGCTTCAACCAGATAGTTGGCGGTCAGCAGGTCACCGGCAGCCGCGCGCGGCGCTTCACCGCTGTGAAAGTCGAGGTCGCCGTTCCAAACCGTGATCAACACCTCGCCCGCGAGCGGATCGTCATGATCCACTGCATAGCTTGCACGCACCACCTGGCCGGCAGTCGGGGCCTGCGTGGCAGCAAAACTGAGCTCGCCTGTGAGGGGGTTGAGGCGCACCTCGTTTACTGCCGGTGTAGCGGCCGGATCGTAAATGATCGTCCCAGCCGTGACACCGGACGGCGGGTTGGCTCCGTAAGCGCGGAGCGGAGCGCCACTGCTATCGAGGATCAAAATCGCATTGATGGAGGGCACCGTCGCCACCCTCGCATGGGCGAGCTGAAAGCCGCCGGCGTTCTTGGCCACCGCCTCGTCGCTAACGATAAACCGATAGACCAGGTCGAAGCTGTCCACCCGGCGCGTATCTCCGCGCAGCACCTGCAAGCGGTTCTGCGGATTGGGCAGAACACGATGGTAGGCCAAGGCCGAGAACGACGTGGCCTGCTTTTCGGCGACAATCTGCGCGGCCGTCTTGGCCGAACCGACAGCGACCTGAATGTCGTTTCCCCAGCTTCCCGGAGTCGCTGCCGCTAGCAGGGCGACCGTGTTGCCGCTGCGATCCTTGAGCGCATAGCTCGCAGAGGCGCTGCGGGGACTGGCCACGCGAACCGCGACTACGGTCGAGGCACCATTGGCGTAAACGAGCTGCAAGGCACGTACCAGGGTCAGCGGGTGCGACCCGTCTTCGGGAATGGCGTAGCTATCGGGGAGTCCGAAGAGCTCGCGCGCCTGCGAAAAGCCAGAAAGGGTGACCGGCACGCCAATCGGCCCCGAGCGGGCGGTACCGATCACTCCGACAACCCCGGTGGCCACGCCAGCAGCGGAAATCAAGCCCTCCGCCCGCACGTCGATGTAAGTTCCGGGGACGATCATTTCTGACATGGGGGACCTCCTTCGATTCGAGGCCGCGGCGCGCTCCAAAAAAGCAATGCGCACGACTCCGGAACACGGTTGAGCCAAACAGCGACCAGAAACTCAGAGCGATGAACCCGACGGTACGCGGCGAATATCCCAGAAACATCATACGCGGTCAAGCGCCGTCACCGGAGCAGTCTCCCGCGTATTTCCATCCCCATCAGGAACATTAATCATACGGAGCTGATGCAGGAAAGATTCACAGTATCAATGGACTTGGAGCCATCAACATCCATCTTGCCGCCACCGCTAGCGAAGCCGTAAACGGACAAAGCCCCCGACGTTTTTGTCGGGGGCTTTGTGGATGGGGAGCCTGGCGGTGACCTACTTTCACACATGAAGTATGCACTATCATCGGCGTACCTTCG
>JEMX01000064.1:18353-25154 GCA_000585055.1 Candidatus Accumulibacter appositus | reverse complement strand
CCGTACCCGCCGTCTCGTCGAGCACCAGTACCGCGGCTTGATCAACGTTGAGCACGCGCTTGGCGGCATTGACAAAACCGCTGATGCGCATTGCGGGCATACCAAGGCGCTGCGCGAGCGCTGCTTTGGAAAGCTTCCCGCCACGAGCCGCCAATGCCTCGAGCAAGGAGCGCACGTCGGTATCGGCCGGTGCCACCCGCGCTGCACGTCGGTATCGGCCGGTGCCACCCGCGCTGCCAGCGCCTTCTGCGCCCTGTAGGCGGGCGACGCCTGAAGGGCGTCGATCCAGTGCACTTCGGGATCGACTGCCGAAACAGGTAGCGCCCCACCGAACAGATCGATCTGCGGTGTGGGTGCAGCCGGCGGTTTCGCTTTCGGCGGCTTCTTGGGGAGCGCCGGCGTTTCAGCACCTCCTGCCGGCAATGGCACCTCCAGCGGCGCCCACCAATCTGGCTGTGATGCCGCCGCCACCTGCCAGCCCTTCAGTACCATGTTGCGCGGCGTGAATACGCTCAGCGGCACGACGACCTCCTGCGCGGAGACGCCGCCGTGGTAGCCGTTCTTCTTGGCCCCGTGGCGCACGCCTTCCGACCAGGTGCACACCACCGCGTTACCGGACGCCGTTTTCACGCGACCTCCCTCAAAGAGCAGTTCGCTTGCATCCGGCGTACCCGACGGCAGTCGCCAGCGATCGCCCTCGCCCTGGCCTCGCTGCACGGTGCCGTCGTCGATCACATGCCCGTGGTCGGCGGTAACGATCAGCACACGTCGCGCTCTTCTCGCCTCGCTGAGCAAGGGCCCGAGTAGCCGCAGATCGTCGATCGTCCAGCGCACCTGGATCTGGTTCGATCCGCTGAGATGGTCGTCGACGGCGTTGTAGACCACGGCCACCACCTGCTGCTGGGTCGAGGCGATGGCATCGCGAACCGTTGACGACAGGCCTTCAGCGTCAGCGAGATCACCCTTGTGAAATACCAGCGGTGCAGTCCCGGCGCGCGACGCGCCGACGAGTGCCGGATGGGCTGAGAACGCTGTCTTCTCCTGCGGCGCTGCGCCGGCCACCAGGCGGCCTGACAACAGGCTGGTACGGCTCACTTCGGTGATCGTCGGCAGCGCCGCGATCCCGACCGCAAGCATTGGCGTTGGCCCCGCGAGCTGCTCGTCCCAGCCCAGTGCCTCCAGGTCCAGGCAAAGCTCCCGGAAGATGCTGTAACTCAGGCCGTCCGCCACAAGCAATAACACTGGCGCTTGTTGCGCCAACGGGGCGAGCAGGCGCTCCATGATCGCCTCCACCGGTAAGCATGCTGCCTCCGCCCGCGGCTCACGATTCCAGACCTGCAATGCTTTGGCGAACGCCAGATTGAAGGCATCGGCTTTCTTGCGCGCCGCGTCGCGCAGGGCGACAAAAGCCGAAGAAAGTCCCGGCAACTCGTCGCCACCGAGCAGCTTGAAGCGCGCCCAATCAACGAAGGCGCCTTCGCGGGCATACAACTGTGCGAGCTCATGGAACCCTGTTGCCTGACGTCCGTTGCGACCCTTGCTCTCGGGCCGCTCGGCCATCATCCATCGACACAGGCGAACGGCCATTTTCACTCGCAGCATGCGCGTGCTTGCCGGGTCGGGATGAGCATGGCGCGCCACAGAATCCGCTGCCCGTTCGACGGCCTGCAGCGGTGCGGTAGATGGCGTGGCGATGAAAGTCTTGAGTGCTTCCGCGAGTAGCCCGAGCCTCTGCTCCAGGCCAAGTGGAAGCACATCGCTCAGATGGGCGTAGGCATCAATATGAAGTTCGCGCAGCAGCAACTCGGCGCGTTCGATCACCTCGTGGCGCAAGGCGGGCGTCAAAGCCTTCAGACACTTCGCTGCGTCAGCGGCCCAAAGGCGGCCCTCAGCGATGCCGATGCGCTGGTCGCCCATGAAGCGTTCAAGACGTATCGCTGCGGCGGCCAAGTCGTGCACGCCTTCGCCCTGAGCCGACAGCGCCACGCCGCACACCAATCCGAGCGGGACGGCATCCTGCGTGTTGCCAGCCATCACGCTGCGCATGACGAGCGTGCCCACGGCCCCGGCCGAGTCGCCCAGCCAAGCGGCGATCTGCGGTTTTGCTTGATCAGGCAACTCGTCGAAATCCCCGGCCGAGTCGTTGCCCAGCGACCAACTCAAGAGCGTCGCCGCATCCGGTCTCGATGCGTCCAGGCCCAGGCAACGGCTGAGAATGCAGCGCCATGCCGTGTCCATGTCCAGAAAACCGTTGGGCACGGGCGAATAAGCGCCCATGGTGGCCCGTTCAACAAGCAGTTGTGCCATCCATCGAAAGCGGCCGAGTCGCGCATCGATCTCGCGCGCCTTGAAAAGCTGCTGCACCATGCCCCAGGCGTCGGGCTGAAAGACCTGCGCACGTGCCAGCCGGGCCACGACATCGCCGCCCAAATCGCGTGCGGACAGCGGCGTCAGCAGGATGAGCCCTGGCCCGGCCTGCTCGACAGCCCCCTCTTCCAGCGCGGACAGCGCCTCTCTGGCCATCAAGGGGCTTGCGCACCAGTGCAACCGAAACTGCCGGCCCGACAGGTTGATAGCGTCCGGCCACGCCGCCTGAGTCCTGGTCTGGATAGCGATCACCTTCGCGTCGCTCGCACGCTCCAGCACCGCGAGCGCCTGTGCCTCGATCTGCGGCAAAGACAAGGGCCCGGCGGCACCGTTCACTTGCTGCTCCCCGGTTTTTCGAGCCGCCACGAGATCGACAGCCGCAGATCCGTGTCGCTATCCAACCTGGCGTGCAGATCCTCAAGTAGTGCCAGCGCTTGCGTGCTTTCAAGGTCAGCCGCGGCGGATTCCTGCACGATCACTGGCGGCTTGGGTACGGGCTGGCCGGGCGGAATCGGCGTCGGAGTTGTCGGTGGCAGCGGCGGTGTCTCCGGACCCGGAGGCGTTGGTGGCGTTGGTGGCGGCGGCGCCACGGTCAGCAAGCGCACGGCCTTGATACGTTGTTCATCGAGCGCCGCCTTCAGCCCGATCGCATGCTCGTCGGCGGCCAGTGTCTCGCGCACCTTGGCGACGATCGCCTGAGCGGCGGCTTGCCGCTCGTCGGTCAGCGTCTTCATCGCCTCGAAGATATCCCACGCTCCGGTGCGGACCGCCTCGTCGAGTTCGCGCGCCTTGGCCAGGGTCTGGCGCATGGCGACCTCGGAGGTCTCGATCGGCGCGCCGGCCAGGGTCGTGACCACTGCCGCAGTTTCGGCGCTCAGCAGCCCGGCGAGCAAGGCCTGCGCGGAACGTGCCGTCTGCAGGCGATGCTTGTCGCCAGCGGCCGGGAACAAGGCGGATTTCTCGTTCAGCGTCTTGACCAGGCTGCTGATCGCCTCGCGCGCCTCGCGCGCCCTGGCCTGCACTTCTTCAGCCAACCTGGCGACGTTGCCCGCATTGCGCGAGGTCGGAATGGTCAGCCCGAACAACGCGGCAGCACGCTTGCAGGCGGCTTCCCAGTCGCCCGCTTCGGGCAAGGTCTGCTCGCGCAGCTCCAGGTCGTCCGGCATCTGGTCGATGCTCGGCATGTAGGGGACGTTGCCGCGCACGAAGCTGCGATTGGTCTGCCCGGCGAAGCTGAGAATGATCAGATTCTGCGCTTCTGCCGGTAGCCCCATTGCCAGCGGCTGATCCAGCCACTTGCGCAGCTTGGCGACGGTGATCGCAGCGCCCTCCTTGGCTTGCTCGCGGAGGAAGTGCGAGCGCCAATGGTCGCCAAGCACAAAATGGGACTCGCCGGTCTTGCCCAGTTGCACCGGGTCGGCAAGCGAGCGGATCAGTTGTCGCAGCACGCGGTCGCCAACCGGCACGCGTCCATCGGCGCTGCCGATGGCACGCTCCAGTTCCGGCCAGACCTTTTTCAGCGCGGCCGGCTTCACCTCGGCATCGAAGACCGGGTGCGCCGGGAATTGGTGCCGGAAGAGCTGGTCGAGCAGCGCCTCGAACGCCGATTTCAGGTTCGCTCCCACCGGCGGCAGAGGCGTCAGCGTGTGGTCCAGCGAGCGGAACTGGTCTTCGGGCGCCAGCGGGTTAACCACCGCGTCGCGCGAGTCGCCGGCAATGCCGTAGGCCACCTCCAGGTATTGCAGAACCCGCTGCTGCAACTGGTCGCGCAGGTTGCGCAGCAGCGCCTGCGCCGGCCCGCGATCGACCAGCGCCAGGTGGGCAGCCAGCTCGTTGAAGCGCTCCCCAGTCAGGATGTAGTCCAGCACCACCAGACGGCCCAGGTCATGCTGCGCCCTGTCGCTGAAGAAGGACGGCATCCACACCAGGGTCTGCGTGTCGGCGCCGCGATAATTCGCCAAACGTGCCAGATCGTCCGCCGGGGTGAACTTCGGGTCGTCGAACGGGAAGTCAATGACCATCGTCCAGGTCCCCGGGCGCCCACGCAGTTTTTCGTCTAACAGTTCGCGGACGTTTTCGAAAAGCACCTCCACCTCGCGCTTCGTTCCGCGCCACAACACCGTGTAGGTGGCGAAGAGGTCGTTGGTGTCGGTCACGCCGAGCTGTTCGAACAGCATTTGTCGCACACGCTTCCGCCGGTTACCCGGGTTGTCGTTGGAGGCTGCCGGCCCGCGCACAATGGGCTCGATGTCGACGCCGGTCACCTGGATCGAGATCAGCGAGTTGGTATCGTCGGTAACCTTGATTTCGCCGATGTCGGCTGCCCACTCCTTGCATTTGCGCAGCACGTCCTGGGTTTCACGGCCGGGGATCGGTGAGCGGATCGTGCCGTGGTTCAGCGCGGCCAGGCGTTGCGCCGTCAGGGCCTTCAGCGAATCGACTTCTGGCACCAATGCGCTCAGCAACAGCGTCTTGATCAGCCTCGCATCGTTGCGCAGCGCTCGAGCCCTGGCCGGGTCGGCGTCGCCGATGCGGATGTTTTCCCAGGTCACGCCATGCTGCCGTTCCAGATGCGGCAGCAGCTTCTGCCTGTACAGCCGCTTGGCGTTGTCGAAGTGAATCCGCATCGCTTCCGAGAACGGCTCGTCGCCATCGGCGATCACATCGAACAGGTCGCCAACCGGAATGATCTGGCCCAATTCCAGGTCCTCACGCCGATCCACCAACAGTTGCAGCATTAACTTCAAGGCCGTGCGCTCGCGCTGCAAGGCCTCCGATACGGCAATCAGGGTCTGCACCAGTGCCGGGCTGAACGGGTAGACCTTGCGGAACATCTCCTTGTCCGAGGTCTCGGTCAGCAGCGTGTTCCAGACCTCGGGCCTGACCTTCTGGAATTCATCGAAGGCGTTGCCCAGCGTTTGCCGAGCTGCTTCGGACAAGGGTTTGAGCAATCGCTTCTCGGCAATCGCCGGCAGGTTGCGGTCTTCCAGCGTGATGCGATGGAAGCGCGCCTCCCAGTGGCGCAGCACGTCGCTGAACTGCAATTGCAGCGAGCCGGCGAGATTCTCGCCGACCAGTTCGCGCAGATCGCGTTGCCGCGCGACGAAGCTGACCAACGGAATCGGCCGGTCAGCGTTGCCCGCTTCGACCAGCTTAACGAGCTTGGTGCCCTCGCTACTCACGAAGCTGACATCGGCTGCCCGGCTGGCCAACCACAGGATCAGTTCGTCGAGGAACAGGATCACCGCGTCGTAGCCGAGCGCCTTGGCATGGCGGCTCATGATGCTCAGGCCATCGTCTAGGGGTACGAAGGCCTCACCACGGCTCTCGGCCACATCCGCGATCGCCGTGAAGTAGCAGCTGATCAGGTCGCCGACCAGGCGGACGCGGTCGTCTCCGCTCGGCGGCTCCAGCATTGCCGCTTCAAAGCTCGCAGCATCCCAGCCACCGCCCAGCTCGCCCCAGCCGCTGTCACCGCCGTCGCCAGCGTCCGACCGTGCGTTCAGATCACGGAAGAAGGCCTCGTCGCCGAGGCGATCGCGCATGCGCACCGCATCTTCGAACAGACGCTCCGACAGGTAGAAGCCCGGGATCGGCGCCTCCGGATGCCGCTTGCGCACGAACTCGGCGTAGCCGCCGAGGATCGCCGATTCCATGCTGCGTGCACCGATCATGTGATACGGGACGAGCAGGAACTTGCGGCCCTGCGTCCAGCCGTTGTGCTGGGCGACGACGTCGGCCAGCTCGGGCATCGAGCGAGCCAACACGTTGTTGTCGAGCAGTAAGTTGAGCACGGCCATGAAGTGGCTCTTGCCGGAGCCGAAACTGCCATGCAGGTACGCGGCCTTGCTGGTGCCGCCCTGGACCGACTGCTTGATGAAGTTCAGCGCGTCGTTGAAGCAGGCGTTGAGCTGTGGCGTCACCACGTAGTCGCCCAGCGTCGCTTCAGCATGTGCCACGCCCTCGGCCAGCTTGAGGACGAAATCGCCCTGGTGCACGCGCTCGGGGATGGTGATCAGGTCTTTCAGCAGCGGCATCGAATGCTTCCTTTCAGGCGGCCCGCCCCTTGGGGCCGACATGTTGTCCAAACGAACATGTGGCGATAACGTGTTAAAAACACAATCATGTTTTTAACAGATCGTGTCTTGAGGTCGGCCGACTTGCTCATCGCGTCAGCAGGTCAAACAGCGCCTGGTTGATGAAATACACCTCACGGCCGATCTTCTGGCCGTGCAGCACGCCCAGGCGCTCCAGTTCGCGCAGGTATTTGGCACAGGTCTGCCGCGTGCCAATGCCGGCACGTTCGAGGAACTGGATCTTGCAGTAGGGCTGCCGGAAGATCTGCTCGATCAGGTCCTTGCTGTAGACGCCCGGCGCCTCGCGTTGCACGCGTTCGCGCACCGCTTCCATCAGCGCCAGGATGTCGGTGATCTG
>JEMX01000064.1:0-18337 GCA_000585055.1 Candidatus Accumulibacter appositus | reverse complement strand
GATCTGCTGGCGCGTGCGCAGCGAGGTCTGCTCCACCGCGTCCAGCATGTACAGCACCCAGTCGCCCCAGGCGCCTTCCTCGGTTACCCGCCGCAGGCCTTCGTAGTAGGCCGGCTTGTGGTCGATGATGTGGCGCGACAGGTAGAGCACCGGCAGGTTGAGCAGCCCCCGGTCCACCAGGTACAGGATGTTCAGGATTCGCCCGGTGCGCCCGTTGCCATCGGGAAAGGGGTGGATGGCCTCGAACTGGTAGTGCACCAGCGCCATCTTCACCAGCACGTCCAGCCCGCTTCCCGGCCCGTCCTCGGCGTGCATGAAGTTCTCAAGCTGACGCAGCTTGTCGCGGATGACCGCTTCGCCTTCGGGCGGCGTGTAGATAGTCTCACCCCGGCTGTTGGCGATGCGTGTGCCGGGCGTACGACGCACGCTGAAGTCGGTCTGCTTGATGAGCTGCGCGATCTCGATGAACAGGCCGGTGGCCAGCGGCCGTTCCCCGATCTGCCGGAAGCCGTAGTTCAGCGCCTGCCGGTAGCGCAGCACCTCCTTGGCTTCGGCGCCGGCCGGCATGGCTTCGTCCGACGCCGCCTTGAACAGCTCGTCGTTCGTCGTCAGGATGTTCTCGATCTCCGACGACGCGCGCGCTTCCTGCAGCACCAGGCTGTCGATCAACATGCCCTGGTCGGGCATGCGCTCGGCCATACCCTTCAACTCGGCCAGGGCACGGCTGGCCGTGATCGCCTTCTTGAGAACGGCGGCGGTCTCCACCTCTGCCGCCGGCGGCAGGGGGGGCAGGTCGTTGAAGGGCCTGTTGCGGTCGAACATGTCGGTCCTCTTTACCTTGCGCTGGCCGGCGTAGACGCCGCGCCGCGGTCGCTGACTGCGAATGCCTTGTCAATGTCTCTGATCAGGGAATACGACCAGGCTTCACCCGACGCCAGAGTCACCGTATCCAGGCCACGTGGCATGCCAATGCCAGCGATGACGCGCCATGCGCAGAGGTGCGTGTAGGTCATCGGGACCGTTGCTGGCGATTGCGTCATGCTGCAGATCTCTTGCGCCCGCGCTTGGCGGCTGTAGCTGCCGGCTTCCACGCGCGAAGATCATCGAGCGTGAATTGCAGCGCTCGCGCTTCGTCGGTGACGAAACTCTCGTAGTAGTCGCCCATGCGTGCGCCGAAGTCGGGGTTCATGTCGTTGTGCCATTGCTTGAGCCAGGGCACCAGTTCGAGTAAGCCGGCGAGCAGGGGCTGCAGCCGCTCGTGGCTCCAGCCTTCGCGTTCCTTCATGTCGATGAAGTAGGTGGCCAGGGCCGTGGCTTGCTGCAGATGGTCCCAACCGGCCCAGGCGATGACCAGGCTGCCATCGGCGCCGCGTTCGCAGCCGGGGTAGCTGATCCAACGCTCCTTGGGCACGTCCAGGCCACCGCGCAGGCGCCACCAGTCAGCCTTGAGGAAGTCCTTGCTCTGGTACTTGGGCGGCACCGGGATCTTGCCGACCGCCTCGCCGGCATCCTCGCACCGCTGCAGGGCCCAGGTGTCTTCCCACTGGGCACGCTTGCGCAGGCCGGTGTCGGCGTAGCGCAATACGGGCAGAAAGGGGACGGACTCCGCGGCGACGAGTTTGGCGACGAGCTGGTTCAGGTCGAAGTCGGCATGGCCCGCGTAGAGCGCGGCGAGCTGCATGAATTCGGCATCGCGCCCGGCGGCGTCGGTCAGACGGGCGGTAGACATCAGCTGTGGGTTAGCGTCGCCGGCACTCTCATCCACGCGCGGCCAGAAACGAGGCGATTCCAGCCGAGCCAGCAGCCAGTCGCGCAGCGCGGTCTGCTCCAGCGACTCCCAGGACGGTGTATTCCAGCGGCGTTTGTATTCAGGGCGTTCGATCAGGCCGATGTTGCGGTCGGACTCAATTAGTGCGATACGGCGCTGCACGACCTCCCGGTAGTCCTCGGACCAGCGGGCGGGAATGTCTGTCGTGGGCGTCGAGCCGTGGCGTTCGAACCAAGTCGTGGTCTGGGAGCCTGCGGCCATGCGGCGGGCCAGAACGATCTCGAAGGCCCGTTCGCCGAGTGCGACCTCCGGCGGTGACGAGTGCTCGTAGCCCGAGGCATCGGCGCCGGCCGGAAGTAGGCCGTAGAGGCGATAGCAGCGCCAGTCGAGTTCCTCTTGAGTAGCTGCCATCAACTTGCGCAAGTGGAGAACCTGCAAGTGAGCGGCGTCCAGGGTCATGCGGGTAGGTAGGTTTGCAGCTTCGCCGCTTTCAACAGCGAGTAGCGCCAGAGGTAGATGATTTCGTAAATCGTTTGCAGTTCTATCGAGAGTTGCGGCGATGTCGGATGGGTCGGTGGGCGACAACGGGAATTCTTTCAGGCCGGTACTTGTGAACTCATAGAAGTCCTCAAATGCATCCGTGCGCTGCCTAGCACCGTGTTGATCGACCGTGCTCCCCTTGTTGTGGAAAAGCTGCTTCATCCAAAAGCAGCCTATCGACGAGTTCAGTAGCCCAAGAATACCTACGTGCTGCAGCTCACTGCTCCCGGTAGATAGCTTGATGATGGGCGCTGATCTATTGAAGACGTTCGCGCCTCGTTCAAGCACAAAATGGTTGTGCGTAGCAACGAAGGCGTACGTCAGTGTCAGTCCCTCCGCTCGGCGAAGTGCTATCTGATGCCACTCCCACCACGATCGGCCTTCTTGAAAGTACGTGAGTTTTGAGAATGTCGCGCGGTTACCCAACACAGTTCGGCATGGCCACAGCCAACGATGCAGGCCTGGCATTGAATCCAAGCCAACCAATTGGCTGGAATCGTATGGAAACAGAACGCAAACCTGCGACTTCGTCCACCAATCTCGAACCTCGTCGCCGAGCACGAGTGGGCGAATATGCGCCAACTCAACCCGCTGACGCCTGAGGCTTTCATGGTCGGAAAGCATCACCTCGTCGGCTGCAGTGATCCCAAAGAAGCCCATGTCAGTCGTCAAACCACCCAGTTGCCGTGTGCAGAATGTGTCAATCTGCTCCTTCAAGCCACTTGCTCCACCTCCACCAATGCTCCAAGGGTGCTTGGCGAAGATGTCGCGATCTGTGTTCGCCACGCTGACAAACTCGCTCTCAGAATCCCCGCGATCGATCTGGTCCAGGATCGCCGACCACACCAGCCCATTCGCCGGATCATCCGGCGTGCTCGGCTCACCCTTGATGCCCATCACCGTGCGCACCCCGTCGCCAACTGGCGCCCGGTGCCGACCGAACAGGATCACCGTCGGCGTTCCATGCCCGGGGATGTAAGCGCCCGAAGTGTCGACTACATGGCTCAGGTCAAGCCGTGGCAGCACCTGCTCGATCAGCTTGCTACCGAACTCGCGCTTCATGAACGAATTGGTTGTGATCAGACCAACGAAGCCCGCCGGCCGTGCATCACGCCCGCTGACAGCCAGTTCGAAAAAGCGCTCGGTGAACGGCGCGCCAAGTGAATACTTCATATGGCAACTGGCGTACTGCTTGCGATAGGCCGCATTCAGCGCTGCGTCCTTGACAACGATGTAGGGTGGGTTGCCCACCACCGCGTGGTATTGCTTGCCCAAAATCCGCTGTACCTCGACCAGATCTTCGCTGGCGTAGGCATGTGCCAAGCCGGTATCGGCGAAGTGTTCGGCGCTCTCGAACATGTCGTCCGTAGCAGTCAGTCCGAAGCGCTTGCCATGCAGCAGGCTGTCGCCGATGGCTACATCAATCTTGAAGTCGAGCGCCTCGGCCATTCGGTGCACATCGCTGGCCTGCAATGCAGCCAACAACAGGCGGAAACGCGCGATAGCGACCGCGAATGGATTCAGGTCAACGCCCGCAACCGCGTCCAACGCCTTCTGCGCAATGTCGCGACGGTTGCGTCCAGGCTCGTTGCTCGACCACTCCTCGACGATGCGATGGAAGCCCCCCAGCAAGAAGTGCCCCGACCCGCAGGTCGGATCGATCATCCGCACTTCGCGGTAGCCGAACTCCTGAATGGCCGGGGTCAGTGTCCGATCGAGGATGAACTCCTCGACGAACTCGGGCGTCTGCAGCAGCGCGTAACGCTTGCGCGTGGCTTCGCTCAGGTCCTGGTACAGATCGCCGAGGAAGCGGGTATTCCAGGTCGGGTCGGTGAAATCGCGAATCAGCGCCCCGGAATCGGCGGCGACCTCCTGCCAGAACTGCACCACCACCATCGCCGCATCGCCGCTGATGCCCAGGCGAAAAACCGGGTTGTGCGCTTGGTCGAAGAAGGTGTGGAGACCCGGCAATGAACCGGCCTCCTGGAAACACACAATCAGGTAGTCGCGATCGTTCTGGTGCGGATGTTCGCGAAAGTAGGCGTCGTGCCGGTCGCGCGCCAAGGCCAGCCGGCCTGATTGCGGTGTGCCGCTGATCCAGGGCCGCTCCACCAGCCCATTGTCTTCGATGAAACGCAAGAACACGCAGCTCAGAAGCCAGTGCACACCGGCCTGGGTGATTGCCTGCTCGGCCCAGGATTCGAAGGTCTCGGCCGTGCGCCCGGCATCGCGCGCCGCCTGCCACTCTGCCTGCAGTTGGGTGCGCAGTTCCGGCACCTCGCTCACCGGGCTTAGTGCGCGTTCGCGCAGGTCATCTTCGAGCCGCTTGAGCAGGCGGGTCAGATCTGCGAGCAGAAGTTTGGCATCAATCATCGGTGGGCTTCAATTTTTGCGTTTAGGTAACGGAGGCTGCGCGATGCAGGTTCTTCGCCCAGGCGACGGGAACGTTCGCCCACTGGGTGGAGGTGATGACGGGTACGGGGACGTCGTCGACGGTCGGTAGCCCGGTCGCTGCCATCGGCAGCAGCATCCACAGGCTGGCGAGCTTGCCCGGCCGGCCGACCTCGTCACGCAGCTCGTCGATGAGTGGCATCAGGCCGTAGCGGGCGATCAGGCCCGAATTGACCAGCAGCACCGGCGCGGTGGCATCGAGCAGTGCCTGCTTCACCTGCGGCAGCGCCCTCTGCACCAGGCGCATCAGGCGGCCCCAGTCGGTGCTGGTCGGGGCGGCGCCGTCGGCGGCGAGCACGAGATTCCAGTTGACCTTCATCGCTTCGGCCTGCTGGCGAAGCGCCTTGAGCATGAGCGTCTCGAAGCTCAGCCGCTGGCGACCGAAGCGGCGCAGCAATTCGGCTTCGACATGGTGCGCAAGACGAGGCTCGACGGTGAGTACGAGAAAGCCGCCGGCCTTGTGCGCATAGGCCAGGCGATCTTCCAGCTTCTGCGCCTCGATCTCCGGGGCGGATGCCTCGTTGGTGCCCGCATCCGATGCCGGCAAGCCGCGCTCCATGGCCGTGGTGGCGCGGGAGTATTGAGTGGTGGTGCCCGCCGACGGGCCGAGCGCTTGCGTCGAGGGCACGTAGCCCGGGCCAGCCGGGGTGTCGTCACTCCACACGAGCAGCGCGCCAACGTCGGCCAGCAGCGTGTCGAGGAGTGGGCGTCGCGGCAGCGGCTGTGCTTCGGGGTAGCGTCCGCCGACCCTGTCCTGCACGTCCTTCAGCTTGAGGAAACGCACCCCCATCAGCGCGCCGAGCGACTGGCGCAAGGCCAGCGAAGCGGCCATGCCCCGCGGATAGATTTCCTGGCGGCTGGATAGCGCCGCGCGCTGCGATGCGGCGGTGGCCAGGCGTAACAGGCGCTGTGCCGAAAGCGCCGGACTGACCTCCGGCGCGGGCACCGACTCCAATGTTTCGAGGGCTCGCTGCGGCGTCAGCAAGGGTTCGGCCTGCGCACAGGCGTCCGCCGACGAACCGAGCCGGCGGGCGTATTCGGCGAGCTCCGCTGAAACGGCGATCAGCGGCAAGGGGCGGTGCTCGAATTCCTGAAAACGCAGACGCTCCAGGTGAGCTTCGGCTTCACAGCAAGCGCGAACGACGGCAGTCGCCAGGCGCAGGCGCTCGGCGTCATCCTGCGATGCGCAGCCGCGCATGGCGAGCAGCGCCAACGCCAACTCGGGCACGGTCATTACCCCGCCCTGGGTGGAGAGCAGGCTTTCGAAGTGGTTACGCAATTCGGTGAGCTGCGGCGTTTTCAGCCAACGCTCACGAGCTTTCAGCAAGGCGGCGGAAACGTCATTGCGGTCGATCGCCAGTGCGCTGGCGGCAAGGCCCAGCGGCGTCCATAGGGTCGAGCCTGCGGCCTCTTCCAGGCCAAGGTAGATGGCCAGTGCGGTTTCTTCGACACGGTCGTCGCCGGCCGGCCGGCGCGGCAGGAGCTGCGCCGCCAACTCATTGACGCTGATGGCGCCGGCGGCAGCCAAATCGTCATCGACCTCGTGCAGCGTCGGACGGCCTTGAACGAGGTCCGGCCGGATGGCAGCCAGGGCTTTGGCCTTGAGGCGGATTTCCTTGCGAATGCGGTCGCCGACGTTCCGCAGGTAACGGAAGCGCACGCGATCGACCGCCAGTAGCTCGCGCGCGTTGTGGATGGCCATCGCTTCGAGCACGTTCTGCGCTTCGACGCTGTAGCCCAACTCGGCCATGTTGGTACTGGCGGTAGCCAGGCGGGCGACGGCTTCGAACGGGTCGGTCGACTGTTGGCTCGCCGACGCGCCGGCTTCGAAGATCCGGCGCCAGTCGCGCAGCATCTCTTCGGCATTGTCGAAGCGCTTGAGCGGGTTGCGGTTTAGCGCTCTGGCGAAAAAGGCCGTGAAACCGTCACGCAGCAGGGGGTCGAAGCGCTCGCTGGCGAGCGTGGCTTCGCAATCGAGCATCGACGCTTGTGTCTTGCCATCGCCCCAGCGCGGCGCTACGCCGGTGACCATTTCATGCAGGGTGACGGCGAGCGCAAAGCGCTCGGCCTGGAGATCCCAGCGCGCCGGTTTGCGCAGAGAGAGGAAAGGGTCGAGATAGGGATGCGTGCCGGCGGAAATGTTCTCGGCCGAGGTTCTGGTCAGCGAGAAATCGAACAGCACAAGTTGTAGCTTGCCGCGGGTACCGGCCTGCGACATGCCGATGTTGTCGGGCTTGATGTCGCGGTGGGCGACGCCTTGCTGATCGAGGTAATCGACCGCCTGAATCAGCTCTTCCCCGAAGCGTTGCAGGAGGTCGAGCGACAGGCGTGCTTCTTCGCGGATGCGGTCCGCCAGGGTCTTTTCGCCGGCCTTGCGCATGAGCAGCGCCGTCCGACCATTGACGGTGAGCGTGCGCTGCCACTCCACGATGTTCGGATGACGAAGGTTCGCAAGCGCTTCGCCCTCGGCGGTGAGACGGTCGTTGAAGCTCGCGTCGAGGGCGACCTTCAGGATCATCTCTTCGCTCTTGCCATCCTCGCGGACCAGCAGCACGTCGGCCGACGAGCCTCGGCCCATCTTGCGAATTACCGTAAAGCCGCCTTCGATGCGCTCGTCGCGATTGGCCTCGGCCGGATCGACGGTGACCTCGGGCTCCGGGGTTGTCAGTTCATCGACGACCTTGTCGAGGTCTTGCAGGAACTCGTCGATGGTGCCGTAGCGACCCATGACGTCGGGACAGGTGCTGTACTGGATGAGGTCCTGCAGCTGCTTGCCACAACCGTCGAGCACGTCCGACAGCCGCAGGCCTTGCCCGATGCGCAGCTTTTCGGCGAGATCGAGCACTGAGCTTGCCGGTGGCTGGCCGGAAAAGACGTGATAGGTGATCGCACCCAGGCTGAAGACATCCAGGCTGGGGCCTTGCTGCGCCTCTGATTGCGAGGTTTCCGGCGCCAGATAGACCAGGCCGGGGTCCTCGACATACTCCTCGACGTGCATGGTGCCGCCGACCGTACGGCGCGCGGGATCTATGGTGTCGGTGCTCTGCGTGCCCTCTCGTGTACCCGTCTGCCAGTTCATGATGCGCGGCCGTGGTGTTGCGCCGGCAACGTCCTGAACCAGGACACTTTGCGGACACAGGGCGCGGTGGTACAGGCGCTTCTGGTGGGCGTGTTTGAGGGTTTCGGCCAAATCACGGACGATCTGCAGGCGCTGGTCTACGCTGAGTAGTTGGCCCATCTCGCGCAGCAGGAAGTCGAGCCGGATTGCCTTGGGGTCGTGATCGAAGATGAGCGCCGGGCCGAGTTCGGTGTCCTGGTAGTCCTTGACCTTGACGATGCCCGGGTGGTCGATGCCTTCGAGGATCTGGAACTCTCGCTGCGCCTGGCGAACCAGCGACTTGCGCGCCTCGGGCGTGGTGGCGGCGGCGACGGTGTAGATGCGAACGCGCCGACGTACCGCCGCCATCGCGGTGTGCGTGCCCTCCCAGTCCTGGTAGGAGCCTCCTTCCGACAACAGCGCGCCGAGCTGGTAGTCGCCGACCTTGCGATGCTTGTTCGAGGGCCTTATGCCGGCCTCTGCCATGGCCCGGGCAAGCACCCGGGCGTGCTGATGGTCGATGCGGTTGGGCTGGATCGCGCGGACACTACCGCTGCCGCTTTGCAGCGCGTCGATGATGCCGGTATCGGACTCGCTGTTCGGCTGACCGCGCAGGTAGGTGCCTGACCGGGCCGGGCCACTCAGCTTGCAGTTAAGGCTGGTGGCCGACAGGAAAATTAGCGGCTCGACGAAGGGCAAGCGCACCTTCGCCTTGAATACCGATGACTGCCGCCGCAACAGGCTGGCCAGTCGCTTCGACTTGCGGTTGGCGAGGATCAGTGGGTTGTCGTAGGCCCGCTCACGACCGTCGGTGACCCACAGCCAAGTATGCGCGTCGCCGGTGACCTCACCAGGCCGACTCTTGATCTCGATGAGGAAGAGACCCGCCGGCGTGAGGACCAGGGCGTCAACCTCGTTGACCTTGCCCTCCTCGTCGATGAATTCGAAGTTGGTCCAGGCGTGCCAGGGCTCGCGATCGGGAAGGTGGTTGCGAAGCCAGTCCAGGGCCTCGCGCTCCCAGGCGAACTGCGACTGTGAGACGGCCTGCCAGCGGCTGAGGCTCATGGCCATTTAGGTCGCCCCCGCAGTCGGCGAGTTGTCGTTTTGCCGAGGCTCGTCCGGGACGATTTCCAGCAGATCACCGAGCCCGCAGCCGAGGACCGTGCAGATTCGCTCCAGCGCGGTGAGATCGACCCGGGTCGCCCGATCGCGCGTCAATGCGGCCACCGTACTGCGATTGACGTTCGCCAGCCGCGCCAACTCGGTCGTTCTCAGCTGGTGGCGACGCATCAGTTCGACGAGATGAGAACGGACCATGAAATCTCAATTTATGGCGGGGTGTTGCGCAGGATAGCACCCTTTCTTGGTCGAGCATGATGTGGCGATAGGGAAACTGGGGGCTGCTTGGGCGAGCTGCGCATTCGGCCAGTTCCCGAATATTGTTTTCGACTATACGCACGTGGGGTCCGTAGCTTGCAGGCGCGCCGACGGCGAAGCGCGGAAAGATGTCCAAGGCCTCCGCGAACGGCTTGCGGACCTGCGCGTTGCGGTACTCGGCGCAACTCACTCCTTCTTGCTCGCGGCAAACTCCGGGCAGCAGCGCGCAGGCGCAGACAAAGACGCTCAGTAGTCGCCCGGAATTGCCTATCATGCGGCTTTTCCGACCAGCAGGGGAAGACTCATGCCAACAATCACAGCGGCGACTGGCAAGCGGAACGCTTGCCGATGAAGCCGGGGAGAAACGACAAGTGCCCCTGTGGCAGTGGCCGGAAATACAAGAGCTGCTGCCTGGGCAAGGAAGCGGCCGGAGCGGCGGCGGATCGTGTGACCGGCGTCGGGCGGGCTTCTCCGAGGCCTCTGAATTCTCTGAATTCTCTGAATGCTTCGAATTCCTTGCGCGCTGACTCCCTTGCTGCCGACGATTTGCTGGCGATGTTCAAGGCCGGCCGTTTTGCCGAGCTGGAAGCGCGCTTGCACGCGCTGCTGGGGGATTCGTCGCAGTCCGGGTCAGGGTTCCTCTGGGGACTGCTCGGGGCGAGCCTGCAGGCGCAAGGCAAGGACGGCCTGGCGGCCTTGCAGCGCGCCAGCGCGCTGTCGCCGCAGGACTTCGATATCCAGACCGTCCTGGGGAGAGCGCTGGTCGAGCGCGGACGTTTTGCCGAGGCCGCCGACGCTTTTCGCCAGGCGCTGGCGATTGTGCCGGAGAATCTGGCCGCGCAGTTCACTCTTGGTGACACGCTGCGCCTGCTCGAACGCTTTCAGGAAGCCGAAGAGATCCTGCGCGGCGTGGTGCTGAAGGCCCCGGACTTCGTTGAAGCACTCGTCTCGCTGGCCGATACGCTGGCCGAGCGCGGGCTGGCCGATGAAGCCGAAACCGTCTGCCGCCGGGCAGTGGCCCTGGCCCCCGAATACGCGACGACGCATTTCTGCTTGGGCAATATCCTGCGCAATTCGGGCCGTCTCGGCGAAGCCCGGGACTGCTTCCTGGCGAGCCTGCGGGCCGCGCCGAACAGCCTGCCGGTGCTCGGCAACCTGGGCAATGTACTGCAGGAGTTGGGCGATTTCGTCCAGGCCGAGGACTGCTACCGGCGCGCGCTGAAGCTCAATCCCGCCTATGCCACCGCCGGGGTCAACCTCGGCCGGCTTTGCGTCGAGCAAAATCGTTTCGTGGACGCCGAAGCCGCCTATCGCGAAGTGCTCAAGGCGCAGCCGAAAAACGCCGAGATTCTTGAACGCCTGGGCGGCGTTCTCACCGAACTCGGCGATTCCGACGCGGCCCGGAAGTGCTACCTGGACGCCCTGGCCGTCGCGCCCGAACGGATCAGTACCCGGCTGGCACTGGCGACGGCGGTGCTACCGGTGATCGCGCAGAGCAGCGAAGAAAGCGCGGCGGTCGGGCAGGATTTTGCGAGGGCGCTCGACGAACTGGCGGACTGGCTGCACGCCGATCGCGCTCGAGCGATGGACCTCGCCAGCCTGGCGAGTGCCCAGCAACCCTTCTCGCTGGCCTACCGCGACGGCAATCACGTCGATCAGCTCGCCCGCTATGGCGACCTGATCGGCGCATGCCTGCATCGGAATCGCCCCGCTTCGCCAGTGGCGGCAGCAGCATGCCCGCCGCGCGAAAAACCGCGGCTGCTGATCGTTTCGCATCACATCCGCCGGCATTCGGTCTGGGATATCGTGCTGCGCGGTCTCTTGCTCGATGTCGACCGGACGCGCTTCGAAATCCTTGTTTATCACCTCGGCAACGTCGAGGACGAGGAAACCGTGTTCGCGCGCGAGCTGGTCGACGGCTGGCGCGACCGGCAGACGATCTCCGACCCCGGCGGCTGGCTGGCGGCCGCGGCGGCCGACGCTCCCGATGTGATTTTCTACCCGGAGATCGGCATGTCGTCGCTGTGCTACTTCCTGGCGGCCCATCGGCTGGCGCCCTTGCAGGTGGCCAGCTGGGGACACCCGATCAGCACCGGCCTGGCGACCATCGACCTCTTCCTCTCCGGCGAGCTGCTCGAGGCCGCGGACGCCGACAGCCACTATCGCGAACGCTTGATCCGCCTGCCCGGGACTGGCTGTTGCACCGCCCCCTTGCCGCTCGCCGCGGAGCCCATCCCGGAGGTCGAAGCTCACCTGCGCGGCATGGACGGCCCGCGTTTCGTGATTGCGCAACGGGCGCTCAAGTTCGATCCTCGCGATGACGCGCTGTACGCCAGGATCGCGGCCGCGACCGGCGCGAGTGTCTTCATCCTGCTGCGCGATCCGATCTCTCCCTGGGCGACCGAGCAGGTCATGGCGCGCCTCGAAGCGGCCTTCCGCGAGCAGGGGCTGGATCCGGGCCGGCATCTGCTCAGCATTCCCTGGCTCGCGCCAGCCCAGTTCCTGGCCTTGCTCGACGCCTGCGACGTCTATCTCGACTGCCCGGCTTTCTCCGGCTACACCACCGCCTGGCAGGCGCTGCATCGCGGCCTGCCGATCGTTGCGCTGGAAGGCCGCTATATGCGCCAGCGCCTGGCATCAGGCCTGCTGCGCAAGGCAGGCTTGCCGGACAGCATTGCCAGATCGGCAGACGATTACGTGGCCATTGCCGCAGGCCTGGGCAAGGAAAGCCGCGACGTCGAGCCCTATCAGGCGCGGCGCGCCGCGATCATCGCCGCCGCGCCGTCGGTCGATGGCGATGTCAGCGTCGTGCGCGCATTCGAACGGTGTCTGCTGGCGGAGCTCGACGCCATCCGCTAGGGCCACTGATGTGAAAGTCGCCTACGCGACTTTCACGTTATCGTCGCAGGTACGACAAGGCCTTTGGCAACACCACGTTGTTGCCAAAGGCATCCTCGCCGTAGCCATGCCGGGCCAGCACATCCAGGTCGCTGAGGACGCGCTTGTCGCCGATGAAGGTCACCGTCAGGTCGGTGCGGATGTCGAGCTGACCGGTGGCCTGCAAGAGGGCAATCTCGGCGACGGTGTTTTCGAGGACGCCGCCGTCGCGGCAGCCAATGCGGTCGGAAAGCTGCAGCGGCTGCTGGTAAAGGACGATTTTCCCCTCGTCGGCGAGCTGATGAACGATGGCCAGCACCGCGGCGGCAGTGGCTTCCGTGCCCAGATTTGCGGCACAGTCGGAATGGACGCGGGCAATTTCCTCGCCCAGCCAGCGCCGCTTGCGGGCGTTGATGGTCTCATTGGCGCGAAACAGGTCCAGCGGCGAAGCGGCGTCGAAGGTCTTGCCTTCGAGTTCCATGCGCACCTGGCCGCCGTAGTGGGCGACGATGCGCGCCACCAGATTGGACGGGCGGACGTGGAAACCCCGGTAGCACGGCACCGGCACCTGCAGGCGCGCACACTCAGCGTAGCGGCGCAGAATGCCTTGGCAGAGGCGCTGCCCGCCGGCCAGGAAGTCGCTGGAAAAAGCCATCGCGTAGGCAAACAGCGTTGCCATGGTGGTCGCGCGATCGACCACCGGCCGGCCACGCAGGACGTTGTCGCCGGTTCGCGGACTGACGTGGCGCTCGTAGTAGTGCGCCAGGTCGGTGGCGATCTCGAGCAGATGGAAAATGACGCTGGCGTGGCTGCGCAGGATCGGCAGATCCGAGTCCGAAGTCTCGATCGATGTTCCCGAGACGTGTGTGTCGTAAAGCGACTGCAGATTGTGAAAGCGGAAGCTGAGCTGGCGCAAGCGCTCCTCGCTGACCGGGTCCGGAAAACAGGCCACGTAATCCTCCGGCTGAACCCGCGCCGTGGCGCGCAGCAGATCGCTGTCGGCAGCCAGGTTGAGGAACTCGGTGGCCAGATGGGTGATCGTGCTGGCGGCATCGCCGGCGGCACGATCATCGCGGTCGCGCGGCAGGCGGCCGAGGGGCCGTTGCTCGGCGAAATCGTCCGCTGCCGGGGCAATGCTCGGTTGCCGAACGCCAAGGCGCTGCGCTTCCTCGAGCAGGCTGGCGGCAAGCTCGACAACGACCCGGCCGACGACGCGCAAGCGGTCGTGGGTCGCGGCCGGGAAATCGCCTTCGACCGGCAGCAGGCGGTAGGCCGGCAGGCGAGTCTGCAAGTGGGCCAGCGACCGACCGACGCGGGCAAAGTTCCTGAGCGCCGCCACCAGCGCACGAAAACCGCTCCAGTGACGATTATCGCGGGCGCCATACTCGTCGAGCAGGGCTTCCGTCTGTCCCGACTCGAGCAGCAGCCGACCGATCAGCGACCGCGGCAGCGACAGCGACGTTTCGCCGCTGGGCAGCGCCGTCAAGCGAGCGGCGAGTTCGAGCAGTGGCCGGCTGCGCGCGCGCAGCAGCTCGCGAAACTGTTCATTGCTAAACAGCGGCAGCAGCGGCCCGCTGGCGGCACACGCACTGCGCGTTGATTTGTTCATCCTGTCCTCTCCGCCGCCATTGTCCAGCTTTCCGGCCAGGCGATACAAGCGCAGTGGGGAGGTCGACGGCGGCCCGGAGCCTCGGCAAGCTGGCGCCTGAGCGCTCGATCACTGGGAAATCGGCGGAAAGCCCGCGCTGGCCTGCAGCCGCTTCCGGAGTGCTCACGGGGCATGCATGCGCCGCCCAGAACGCATTAAGCCCGACCAATGGCCGGGCTTAAATTTGTTCGTGGTGGCCAAGCGCGGAATCGAACCACGGACACGCGGATTTTCAGTCCGCTGCTCTACCAACTGAGCTACTTGGCCAACGAGTGCGGCAGTATAGCGAATCGATTCTCCGTCGTCAAAGCCAACAGTGCAATCGCATGAATATCAGCCATGGCCCGGGAAACAGGCGTGGCCGTTGGCGGAAGTTGCGCTAAAAAAAAGGGGGGCCCTGGCCCCCGAAAACTGCTACTAACGTTCATGACCTGTCGAGATAGCCCAGACCATGGAAGTCATGACCGTTTCCCCCTCCACTTGCAGTGCGCATTCCGGCTTGTACGCCGGAATCGTTCAACCGGCTGGGCGCATGCGCCCAGAATTCCCCGCCTCACCCCCGACCCTTCTCCGACAGGGCGACAAGGGAGCTTGGTGAGTCGCGTACGCGACTTTCACATTAACGCTGCTACCAAGACTCGCAACGAATCAACTCGCTGCTTTCTTTTTGCCCCCCAGGCCCAAGCCGATGGCGCCCAAGGCGATCAGCGCCAGTGTCCCTGGCTCGGGAACGCTGCCGCCCGGGAGATCCACGCTAATGCTGTCGTTGGCGCAGTTCTGGGTCCAGTGAATGTCGAAAGCCTCCACGCCATTCCAGCCGGCCGCCCTCAGGAGACCGAGATCGACGCTCAGTTCGTAAACATAGTGCCGATCGCTCTGATTACTGCCGTAGCCGGTCACTGGAGTAAGGCTGTAAGAAAGAGCACTCACCATGCCGATCAGGGTGCCGTCCGTGAGATGCGTCGGATGCTTCCGATCGGGGGTGTAGGCTGCGCCGCTGCCCGGATTGGTGTAATTGCCCGCGCTATCCCAGAGGCCGTAGGCCCAGGTAGGATTGTTGTAAACGCCGCCTTCGACACCGAAGGACTCGAAACTGTAGACACCGCTGGCGCTGACGCTGGTGGCATGCCTGATGTTGATGCCCAGCTCAAAGCTGCTGCCATCGCCTCCAAAATCGATGGCGAAGTCACCGGCGCCATAGCTGTTGCGGCCGGGTTCGTCCAGGGTCCGCGGATTGTGGCCAGTGACCAGAGCGATGAACAAGGTGCTGCCTTCCTTTTGAGCATAGAGCGCTTCCGCGTCGTAGGCTTGCCCGCCCCAACCCGGACCCAGGTGGTAGTTGCCGCTGCCGGTCTGATCATCGATCGTGACTTGGATACCCGACGCCGGCTTCCAGGTAGACGGATTGACTCCCCAGTCGGAGAGTTGCCCGTCAATGGTTATCGCAGCGGCCGACATGCTACCGAAAACGCCAAGGAGGGCGACGGTGCGGGAGATGGTTCGCGTCATGGGGGGCTTCTGGTCCGGGTGGTGGTTAGAACGATGGCGCCGCGGCACCAGCTCAAGTCGCAGTGTCCCCCGAGTAGCCGAGCCCCGGTTATGAACTAGTTCACAACCAGACGCGTTCGGTAGCGCACAGCCGGTGAGTCGTCCCGTCGCGAAGCACTTTCCTGACCGTCGGTTTGCCACTTTGGCCGCTCTCGCATGCTCATTTCCGCTACCAGTCGGCTAACGGTCATGACAGCCGAGTTACACCAGATCTTGAAAGTCATGACCGTTAGTCGCTTGCGCGACTTTCACAGTAAGCTTATGCCTCGTCGCCTTGGCGACTCGATTTCTGGACCAATGCACGCCACTTTGGGAGGGGGTGATGAGTGCCAGAGCACCCTGCAATCGTTGAACAGGTCCAGTGAAATGAACGCACGTATCCGCTTCGCCATCTCGGTGATCATCCTCGGTCTGCTGATGACCGGCCCCTTTGTCATTACCGCGCTGCTGATCTGGGTCGGCGCGAAAGCGCCGGAACGTGCGCTGCTCGTGCAGCTGATTGTTCCGCACCTGTCGCTCGGGGCGACGATGACCACTTTCGGCTTCGTCCTCGGCCTGCTGGTGATTCGTTACCTGTTCCGCCAGTACGTCCAGGGCCTGCTCAAGATGGCCGAGAGCCTGCGCCTGATGCTCACCGCCAACCGCAACTTCCGGGTCCTTCCCGAAGGTCCGCCGGAAGTCCAGCAGCTGGCCGAGGCGACCAACGATCTGGCGCAGCAACGCGATGGCCTGATGGACGACGTCGACGCCCAGGTCGCCGCCGCCAAGGCCTCGGTGGAGGAAGAGAAGAACCGCCTGGCGGCGCTGATGTCCGAGCTCGCGCAAGCGGTGGTGGTGTGCAATCTGGACGGCCGCATCCTGCTCTACAACAGCCGCGCCCGGCTGCAATTCAAGGCCTTGGCGCAGGGCAGCACGACAGGCACCGGCGGCGCATTGATCGGCCTCGGCCGGTCAATCTTCTCGATCCTCGAACGCAACCAGATCGATCACGCGCTCGAAGTGGTGCACCAACGCCTGCAGAAAGGCGCCGGGGCAGCAATTGCCAATTTCATCACCACCGCTCGCGGCGGCCAACTGCTGCGCGTGCAACTGGTGCCGGTACTGTCGATCGCCGAGGACTCGCCGGCCGACGCCATCAGCGGCTACGTGCTCACCGTCGAGAACATCACCCGCAGCCTGGAACAGGAATCACGCCGCGACCAGGTCCTGCAATCGCTGACCGACGGCAGCCGCGGCAGCCTGGCCAACATCCGCGTCGCCGTCGGCAACCTGATGGACTACCCGGACATGGAAGCGGCGGTACGCGAGCGCTTTGTCGGTATCGTCAGCGACGAGGTGCTGCGCATGAGCCAGCGTCTCGACCAGACGATGAACGAGTTCGCCGATTCATTGAAGACGCGCTGGCCGCTGGAAGATGTCCTGGGTATCGACATCATCGCCGCCGCGCAGCGGCGCATCGAGGAGCAGCTCGGGCTGCCGAGCAAGACCGAGGAAATCGACGACGCGCTGTGGCTGCGCGCGGAGAGCTTCTCGCTGGTCTTTTCGATCTGCTGCCTGGCTTTCCGCCTGCTCGAGCATTATCAGATCAAGGAGCTGCGTTTCCGACTGCAGCCCTTCGGCAAGCTGGCCTACCTGGACATCATCTGGGCCGGGCACGCCATGTCCTCGGAAACTTTCTACACCTGGGAAACGGAGCCGATGCAGGTCGGCAGCGAGCACTCACCGCTGTCGCTGCGCGACGTCATCGACCGGCACGGTGGCGAAGTCTGGTACCAGCGCGACAAGGCCGCGCACTGCGCTTTCTTCCGGCTGGTCCTGCCGGTGGCCATCCCCGAAACGCTGGCCGAAGCGGAGCGCGTCGACGATAGCCAGGTGCGCCCCGAATACTACGATTTCGATCTCTTCGACTTTCGTGATCAGAGCATCGACCTCGACCGGCCGCTGGCCGATCTCAGCTACACCGTCTTCGATACCGAAACCACCGGCCTCGAACCGGCGGCCGGCGACGAGATCATCCAGATCGGAGCGGTACGCATCGTCAACAGCCGCATGCTGCGCCAGGAAAACTTCAACGAACTGGTCGACCCCGAGCGCCTGTTGCGACCCGAAGGAATCCCCATCCACGGCATCACCGACGACATGGTGCGCGGCCAACCGAACATCGACGCGGTGCTGCCGGCCTTCCACGATTTCTGCAGCGATACCGTCCTCGTCGCGCATAACGCCGCCTTCGACATGCGCTTCCTGCAACTCAAGGAGGAACGTACCGGCGTGGTCTTCAGCCAGCCGGTGCTCGACACGCTGCTACTTTCGGCCGTACTGCACGCCAACCAGGACTCGCACCAGCTCGAGAAAATCGCCGAACGCCTGGGGATCACTATCGAAGGCCGCCACAACGCCCTCGGCGACGCCGTCGCCACCAGCGAGGTCTTCCTGAAGATGCTGCCGCTACTCGAACAGATGGGCATCAGCACTCTGCGGCAGGCGCTGGAGGCTTCGCAGAAGACTTTTTTTGCGCGCGTGAAGTACTGAAGCGACCTGCGCTCGGCGACCGTATAGCCTTCCAGCTTGCTCCCCACGGGGTGCTGGCATAACAGGGAGAAAGATCTCTTGGCGCTGCCGGGGATAGCGCCTCGAAGCCACGAGCCGCTATCCCCAAGGAGATGCTGTTACGTCAGATCGACGCGATACACCACGCCCAGCGCGGAGGCCACACGCAGCGAGCCGTCGGGGGCGAAGGCCAGGCCCGCGATCTCGTTGTTCTTGACGTCCTGGCTGCTCAGGTCGACACGACGGATTTCGCTACCGGTACGGTCGATCTCGACCAGTTCGCTGCCGCCAGAGTCAGCACCGATCCAGAAGTTGCCGCTGAGCGGATCGATGGCCAGACCGGAGTTATAGCCGACAGCTTGCGCCAGGCCGAAACGATCCACGGTCAGGCCGCTCGCCGGGTCGATCTCCACGAGCTGGTTGGTGGCCAAGGAGAGGACGAACAGGTGTCCGCTCGTGGCGTCGAAGACGCCGGCAGGCA
>JEMX01000063.1 GCA_000585055.1 Candidatus Accumulibacter appositus | reverse complement strand
GTCAAGAATATAGTTCGCTTCTTCAACAACATTTTTCACGTTGCAATCTCTTTTGCACTCATCTCAAGGGCCAGATCGGCAATTCCAAAGAAGGTGCTGTTCGGCCGCACCTGCAGGTGAATCGAGTCGTATCGGCGGTCATGCGGCACCACTTCTTCGCCATGCTTGGAAGCGATACCCAGGGAAATGAAATAATCGCCAGGCGCCAGGCGGCAGATAAAGCTGGCTTCTGCGTGGACCACCGAACTTTCCCGGCCCAAGTCTACGAAATCACTGCATTCAAGAGTTTCTGAGTTGACCCCATAGATCTGGATCCCCTCCTTGGTCTTGATGGTGACGCCGAATATCGGGCGATAGAAAGTCCGGTGAAACCTTATCGACAAAACCAACTTGATTCGCTGCCCGACACTTACCGCCGAAGGGTAGACCTCATCATCAGCGGCCAGGTAAAAATCCAGAATCGCCGCATCACCGTCGCCCCAGCGGTACTCGTGCGGGTTATAACCGGAACGCCGGTAAAAATGATCTTCGACACCGCTGAGCAAGTAGCCCGCTGCGGCAAGCTTGGCGCCGGGCGAGTCGGAAAACTCGGAACCCCCACCCGGCCCCGGGGCATTGACTTTCCTTTCTTTTCCGAACAGCAGATCCATATAGCGATTAACAACATGTTTTGGTTCCCCAGTCTCAATCTGCCGCCCGCTGTTTAGTAAAATGGCTGTGGAACAGTGGGTAACGATCTGGTCGCTGGAGTGAGTCACCAGCAGAATACTGGTGCCGTTTTCTTTGAGCTGGCGCAAGCGCTCAAAACACTTGGCCTGGAATTTGGCGTCACCGACCGATAGAGCTTCGTCGACGACCAGAATATCTGGATCGATCTGAGATTGAACGGCAAAAGCCAGCCTCACCACCATGCCGCTTGAATAGGTCTTTACCGGCTGATCAACGAACTGGCCGATATCGGCGAAGGCGACAATATCGTCGAAGCGGACTTCCATTTCCTGCTTGCTGAGACCAAGGACGGCGGCATTCATATAGACGTTTTCACGCCCGGTGAACTCGGGATTGAAGCCGGAGCCGAGCTCCAACAAGGCGGCAATACGACCACGGGTCTCGACACTTCCGCTGGTCGGTGACAGGGTGCCGCAGATCATCTGCAACAAGGTGGATTTACCCGACCCGTTTCTCCCGATGATGCCAGCGGTTTCTCCCTTCTTGACCTCGAAGGAAACATCTTGTAGCGCCCAGAACTCACGGAAATATTGTTTTCGATCAAGCTTCGCGAAGCCCTGCAGGCGGGGAAGAATGAACTGCTTGAGCCGATCACGCGGCGCGTCATAAATCTCGTAGCGCTTCCCGAGCTTGGTCACCCGGATGGCAACATCGTCAGAGGACATCGGAAAACCCCTTGCTGGTCTTCTTGAACCAGGCGAAGCCAGCCCAGGCGACCACCGCTGAGAAACCGGTATAGATACCCAAACCCAACCAGTTCGGCAGACGTCCAAAAATCAGAACTTCTCGGGCCTGCTCGATAATGAAAGTCAGCGGGTTGAGCATCAGCCAAGGGCGCAAGTCCTCGGGGAGCGCGGTCACCGGGTAGAAGACAGGCGCGAGAAAGAGCATCACTGTGGTCAGTATCCCTATGGTTTGGCCGACGTCGCGCAAGAATACGCCCAGAGAGGCCAGGAACCAGGCGAGACCCAGGACAAGAATCACCAGCGGCAGCAACACCAGCGGCGTGAGGAGGGCGGTCCAGAGGAGGTAGCCATTCAGGATCACAAAGGCCAGCAACAGCACCACCAAGCTGACGAGGCTGTGGAACAAGGTCGAGCCCATGGTGACGACGGGCAATATTTCGAGAGGAAAGACGACCTTCTTGACGTAATTTACGTTCGAGAGAATCAGCGATGGCGCACGATTGAGTGCTTCGGCAAGCAGTCCATGCACGATGGTGCCAACGAACAGTACCATCGCGAACTGGGCCTTCGTCTCTTCCCCCCCGCCGCCCCAGCGGGCCTTGAACACCACGGAAAACACAAAGGTATAAACCAGGAGCATGAAAAGCGGATTGAAGAACGACCACGCCATTCCCATCACCGAGCCTCGGTAGCGCCCGACGACTTCGCGCCTGGTCATTTGCATGATCAATTGGCGGTTTCGCCAGAGACTTCGGCACAATGCTGCGGGCGATGTTGGCTGAGCAGCATGGGGGTTGGTGCCAGACAGGGTGGCCCCGAGCGGCGAGGAGGAGGATCCCTTGGTCACGGGAAGTGCTCCGCTTTCTCGAAAGGCAGCGCTTGCTGATCTTTTGCCGACAGGATGGGGGCCTCCTGCATCGGCCACTGGATGCCAATGGCAGGATCGTTCCAGGCGATGCTGCGCTCGTACTCGGGAGCGTAGTAGTCGGTCGTTTTGTAGAGGAATTCGGCGCTCTCGCTGAGGACCACGAAACCGTGAGCAAAGCCTTCCGGCACCCACAGTTGTTTATTGTTCTGCGCGGAGAGATGAAAGCCAACCCACTGACCAAAGGTCGGTGAGCTCTTGCGGATGTCAACCGCGACGTCGAACACCTCGCCCTGCACCACACGGACGAGCTTGCCCTGTGCTTGCTGGATCTGGTAGTGAAGACCGCGAAGGACGTTTCGCACCGACTTGGAATGGTTGTCCTGGATGAAGTGCCGTTTTAGGCCGGTGGCTTCTTCAAAAACACGGGCATTGAAACTCTCGAAGAAGAAGCCGCGGTCGTCACCGAATACTCTTGGTTCGAAAACAACGACGTCGGCAATGGCTGAAAGGGTGGCCTTCATCAGAACAGCTCTTCCTTGAGGAGGCCGAGCAGGTATTGCCCGTAGCCGTTCTTGGCCAGTGGCTGGGCGAGTGCTTCGAGCTGTTCGCCGCTGATCCACTTCTGGCGAAAGGCGATTTCTTCCGGGCAGGCAACCTTGAGGCCCTGGCGCTTTTCGATGGTGGCAATGAACTGGCCCGCTTCGAGCAGGCTATCGTGCGTGCCGGTGTCGAGCCAGGCATAGCCGCGGCCCATGATCTCGACGTTGAGTCTGCCCTGGTCGAGGTAGAGGCGGTTGAGGTCGGTGATTTCCAGTTCGCCGCGAGCCGAGGGTTTCAGGTCGCGGGCAAGGTCGACGACCTTGTTGTCGTAGAAGTACAGGCCAGTTACGGCGTAACTGGATTTCGGTTGCTTGGGCTTTTCCTCAAGGCTGAGGACCTTGCCGGCAACATCGAATTGGGCGACGCCGTAGCGTTCCGGATCATGCACGTGGTAGGCAAAAACGGTGGCGCCATGCGGACGCAGGTCCGCATTGTCAAGGAGCTGATGAAAGTCGTGCCCATAAAAGATATTGTCGCCGAGGACGAGCGCGGAGCTCTCGTTGCCAAGGAAATCGGCACCGATGATGAAGGCCTGGGCGAGTCCGTCGGGGCTGGGCTGGACGGCGTATTGCAGGTTGATGCCCCACTGGCTGCCGTCCGCGAGCAACTGCTGGAAACGCGGGGTGTCCTCAGGGGTGGAAATGATCAGGATGTCCCGGATGCCGGCCAGCAGCAGGGTGCTCAGCGGGTAGTAGATCATTGGCTTGTCGTAGACCGGCAACAGCTGCTTGGAGACGGACAGCGTTGCCGGGTGCAGCCGACTGCCAGCGCCGCCGGCGAGAATGATGCCTTTGCGTTGGGTCATGAGGTTCTTCCTCCAGAATTTCAGTTGGCATGCGGACGACGCCGCCTTGCCAGCGGCGCAGGTTCAGCCTGAATGAAAATGGCGTGTCGCAGTTCGCGGGGGCCCCAGCGGGAGCAGCTTGGCCGAGCGGCGGGCAAAGAGAAGGCGCCCTTGGGCAGGCCGCGGATCGAGTCGCGCCTGTTCTCGACGGTGTCGGCAGCAGGCTGTGTGCGGAATTGGCGCCAATTTCCGGCGCGGCGTGGCGAACAATTTGCGCGAAACCTTCCCGATTTCCGAAGTCGCGGTCCACGCTTCCGCGAGTGGCGTCCCTCGCCACCCAGCTGCCCTGGGGCACGAGGCTACGCGGCATTTCCCAGCGGAGTTCTCGCCTTACGCCGGTGAGCGGCTCGCCAAAGCACTTGCCATTGGCCCGTAGCTTTCGTTCGCCCCGTAGTGCGACGAGGTTGAAGATGGGTCCATCGGTATGTGCCAGCCAGTCGAGAACAAAATAACTGCCGATGCAGCCGACTGTGCCTGTACCGAGACTCATCGTCAGCGATCCCGCAACGAAAAGGCCGCATTATCCCATTTTCCTCGGCTGAGCGCTCGAAAAAGGCCTTGTCGCGAATGTCGGGATTGAAATCCTCGCCGACCGATTTTCGGGACGCTAGCGTACGCTGGCAGCGCTGGGCGCGCGATGGGTGAGGCGAGAGGCGGCTGCAGTCCGCAACGCAGGCCAAGAGCGGAGCGCCGGCTTCCGATGGCATCGAGACATGCATCCGGAAAAAAGTCGACGGTTCTGGCGATTGGCAACACCCAGAACCCATATTCTCGCCGCCAGGCGTTGTCAATGCGACACGCCGTCGCGCCGCACGACCTTCACGAAGGTCAGCCACAGGATATACAGATCAAACCCAAGCGACTGGCGACGCAGGTATTCGACATCCCGCCTGACCTTTTCCGGAATCGGCAATTCATCGCGCCCATTGACCTGTGCCCAGCCGGTCAGCCCTGGCAGCAACCCGTGCACCTCGTACTTCGTGCGCAAGGAAATCAGCTCCTCCTGGTTGAACAGCGCAGGACGCGGGCCGACGAAGCTCATCTCGCCTTTCAGGATGTTCCAGAGTTGCGGCAGCTCATCCAGACTGCTCTTGCGAAGAAAGGAGCCGATGGGCGTCAGGTAGGCTTGCGGATCCTGCAGCAGGTGAGTCGCCACGACGGGCGTTCCCACGCGCATGCTGCGGAACTTGGGCATCCGGAAGACGCGGTTTCCCTTGCCAACCCGGTCAGACCAATAGAGCGCCGGACCGGACGAAGTCAGACGCACGAGCAGGGCGATGACGACGATCGGCAGCGCCAGAAGCAGCGCAGCCACAATAGCCAGCAATAAATCGAATGAACGCTTTTCCATCGGGATGTTGATCAACCTCGGTGAACCTTGCCAAGCTCGACACAGGAACAGCAAGCTCGTTTCAAGCAGCCTGTTGCCGGTCAAGCGCTTCGTGCGGCGGCGCACGGCCACCGGCCATGACCGACGACAGCGCCCGCGCTCAAGCCCGTCCGGCCTGAAGAGCAGCTAATCGACCTCCGGCATGCCCACTCGGCCAAGCCCGGGTAGCTTTAACGCTGGCGGCGAGACATCGATTCCCAGCGATAGGCCAAGCAGATTCACCTCAAACCCCTCCTCGGCGGCGATGGTCGCACCGAGCAGGCCAGCCAGCGAAAACTGCAAGCCGCCGCCGCTTGGCGCCCTGGCAACAAGGCCCCCTTCAGGCAGGTAGTCCTTGCCGATTGCCGTCGGCGGCAGATCGAGATGCAGTTCAGGCACTGCCCGGCCCAGGTAGGCGATGAAGGTGTTGCTGTTCGGACCCGGCCACACCCGATACTCGTGATTATGCGGATAAGCACGCGCCGCCGTGTGCAGGCGCGCAATCAGCGCGTCTACCTCGGCGCCGCCACGGAGCTGGCGAATCAGTGTCGGCTCGCTGCCGTACCAATAGCCGTCAGCTTCGCCGTCGTGTATCCGCACCGCATCCATACCCCGGCGCACGCCCCAGCCGACCACTTCCAGACGGGTGTAGCGGTCGGCATCGCTTCCCTTGGTGGCGATCCAGGTGTGCACTCCGAAAACGCCCCGCCAACCGAAGGCGCGCGCCGCATAGACCTGGATCAGCGCCTCCGGCGTGCTTCTTGGGTCGGGAGCCTGCCCGCTGCTATCGTGTCTGGCGCTACGCCAGTCACCTGGCCGGGTGTCGTCACCCAAATGCCTGCTCAGCGCCACGCCGACCGGAATGACGAGCAGCAGCAGCAAAGCCAAGGCCAGACGTAAGGGCCAGGATCTCGTGATTTTCATCTGCAACAACCTCTTGAGGACAGGTACGCAGGCCATTGGTACATGCCAGTTGCTGTTGGTTCGCGGCCGCCAAGTTCGCGACCTCGAAGACGCCGACCCGCCCACCCCTCACTGTGCGCTGACTTGAGCAGGGCGGTGACAGAACATACCATCCTTCTCTTCGCTAACCACCCGAGCGCATCCTACGGGCTTTGCGAAAGGCGGAGCTTGCGTGCCTCGTCTGCGATCTTCTCGCAGGCCCCAGGCGAACTGATCCAGCGATCCCAGAGACTGCCGGCGAGAAGCGACGCCCCGAAAGTGGCGACCGCAACGCCTCCTTCAACCGCGGCGTTGGCGACATTGAGATCCAGCGCCGGGGCTGCCAAAGTGCCACCGAGCTTGATGAAAGGCTTGATCAGGTCGCCGGCGCTGAACCCGACCCCTTGCAGTGGGACGATATTGAAGCCGAAGTCGAGCTTCTCCGAGCGCAGATCGATATTACCTCGCGACACCACTGAAAGCCGGTCCGTCTGCAACACCACCGCTGGCGCGGTCTCGACGCGCCCCTTGCTGGCCTTGAGATAGACACCGCCGCAGTTCAGGATCGAGTAGGTGTTCTTCTTGGCAAAGGGATTGAGCGTACTGAACAACTGGAAGGCGAAGTCGCCGAACAGCACATCCAGATCCAGGGAGCGGAATTGCCCGGGCGAGCTACGCAGCCAGAAATGGCCGTCGAGGCCGGCGGCCAGGGCACTGGTGCTGTTCCCGTTCGCCGAAAACTCGCTTTCTAAAGTGTGGTGGGGAAGCTTGGCTTCGTCCTCTTTGGCCATCCCGCGAACAAAGAAGATCACGTCACTCGCCTTGAGCTGCCCCTTGACGACCGGCTGCTTAGCCCTGACATCGAGCGTGAAGTTGGCAGTCACTTTGCCCTGTCGCCCCTGGCCCTGTAGTTGCTTGACCACCAGCAAGCCGTCTTGCAGAGTAGCGGCGGCGTGAACATCAATTAGCTGCTGGTGTCGTCCTTCCACCTTGGCAAGGGATGCCAGCAGTTTGCCGTCGAAGGTACGCAGCACGTGAAAAGGCAGCGGCTTGTCCGAAAACAGCTTGCCACTCTTGTTGTCCGACTGCGCGCTCCTGCCTCCGGTCGCCTCATCGCCAGCTGTCGTCGCCGACGCTTGCGGAGACTCCGGGACGAGCTGGAGGGCCAAATAATCGGAGCGCACGTCAAGATCGATGCGTGGCCTGTTCACCGTAGTGATACGCATGCTTCCCTTGAGGTCGCTTTTGCCAAGGGTGGCCTGGAAATCGTCCATGCGCACGCTATTCGTGCTGCCGGTCATCGTGCCACTTATCGAGAATGGCAGATCAACAAGTGGCCACGCGTGCAGGCTACCGAGCTCCGACAGCCTTGGTCCCTTCGCTGACAAGCGGACGGCATCCGCCGAGAAGGCCGGCTTGAGCGCCAGCTTGCCAGCGAGCGTGATGCTGGCATCCGCGAACGTGCCATCGAGTCGTTCGATATCAATGCTGTCGGGATCAGCCTTGCCCTCGGCTTCGACGCGAAAAGCGACGGGCGGCGGAAGGTAGCCAGGAATCTCCGGCAGGGAGGCGCGCAGATTGCTGCCCGTGGCGATCACATCAAAGCCGATCCGTTCCGGCGCGCTAGGCCAGCCCGTAAACAGCCGCCCGCTCAAGCTGCTATCTGCGAGAGAGAACTCCAGATCGTTCAGAACCATTCCCTGCTCGGACATTTTCAGGCGGGTGCTCAGCGAAAACGGCGCCGCCGGGACGCCACGCAGAATCTGCGGTGTAAGCAGCGCGGCGAGGTTGCCACCCTGAGCGCTGACCCTGGCGTCCACACTTGGTGTTCTTTTCCCAAAATCAAGCGAACCATCGAAGGCAAAGACGCTGTTTCCCGCTTGCGCGTCCTTGCTGGTGAACTGTAGCCGAGAGCCTTGAAGCCTCAGCTTGCCGCCCAGCTGATAGGGTCCAACGGGGAAATAGGCGGCTTTTTCCTCGTCCAGAAACAAGCGCGCCAAGCTGTACAGATCCGTTCCGCTGAGTTGAGGCTGCAGTTGAAGGCGCGTGTCGGTCGGTCGAAAGTCGACCTCGCCGCTGGCGGACAAATGATTGTCGGCGATATTCGCAGCAAGCCTGGCCATACGCAGACGCTCAGAAAGCAGAACCAACTCGCCTTCCACTCTTCCGGGAAACGGGCCTTGATCTGACACTCGGATACCGCGTGCGCGCGCCAGTTCACGCAGATCCGGAGAGCTGGCACGATAGCTGAAAGTGGAACCGGCCAGATCCTTCTTCTCGCTCAGCTTGCCGGATACCTCGCCGGCGACATTGCCAAGGGTGAAGTCAGCCTGCAACACGTCGCTGTCGCCAGCACCCTTGCGTTTCATGCGGGCTTTGATACCCAATGGCAGTTTCGGCAAGGACGGCAGCGAGAACAGCTTGCCGAATCTCTGCAGCGTGGCCACCTTGGCGTCGATATCGAGATCGAGGTCCACGAGCTCCGGCAAACTGTGCGCCGCCCCTGATGCCTCGATCCGCAGACCGTCGCTGCGGTACGAGAACTGCCTGACCTGCAGCTCCTTGCCACTTCGACTGGCATCGACCTGCAAGGAGTACGGTTCGTCCGGCAGACCGTCGACGCCCAGGAGCTTGGCGAAGGCAGCCACACCGGGGCCGTCCGAGAGCAACTGCAGGGAGAAATCGTCAAGCGACGAAAGGCTCTTGGTGGTCAAACTGCCGTCCACCCTGAAGGCGCCGAAATCGCCCTTCAGCGTAGCGTCCAGATGCTCTCCGACTGGCGTCAGCCCGGCGTGCAAGGCGATGCTGCCGGTGGTCAGTTCGGGAAGCGCCAGTGCACGCAAGACGTCCGCTGCGTCGGCCGCAGAGAGATCGACATCCATGCGCGGTGCTCCCGGAGCATTCCGGCGATCGAAGTGACCGCCTGCTTTCAGGCTGATGTTCGGCGCTTGAAGATCGAAGTGATAGTCTATCGCCCCCCCGGCGATGAGCTCCCGGAAAGGACCGACGCGACCCTGTGCCTTGATCGGGCGCTTATCGATCACGGCGTCGGCGCTGATCAGCAGCATGTCTTCCGCATCCTGGTGCTGCCTTGCCTGGACGAGGTCGACCACCAGCTCGTCCGTCATCCCGGGGTGACGGGCGCGGATCTGGACATTGCGCAGCTCGGTTTCACCGAGAACCAGGCGCAGCGGACCCGAGCGCTCGTCGGAGCTGCTCTTCCCCATTGCCCAGTTAAACTGCCCTTCCTTGCTCCACTCCAAGAACAAGGTGGCGTCATCCGCCTGCGCGTTGCTGATCACGATCGGGCCGCGAACAAGGCTCCAGAGGTCGACGGAAAGTGCCAGATTCCTGGCCGCGAGCATCTCCGGCTGCTTGCTCCAGGCCGGATTCAGCCAGCGGATGTCGGACCCGCGGACAGTCGTGATACGACCGAGGCTGATCGCGAAATCTCCGTCGACGTGGAAGGGGCGATCGCTCAGGGCAGTGACGCCCTTCTCGAGCGCCACGCGGACGCGATTGTCGTCGAGCAGGAACCAGCCGGCAGCGCTGAGCAGGGCCAGAAGCAGCGCCACCAGTGCCAGCATGACATAGGAGGGCCAGCGGCGCCTGCTGCTTGCGGTTGCGGTCATTTGCATTGTCGAAAGGTCCTTCTAACGGTCATGACATGTCGAGACGACCCAGATGATGAAAGCCATGACCGTTATAGCCGTTTTGGCGGAGCTTGTCGCCCTGGGCATTGCGCTTCGTGCCGCGATCACAGGCCGTGGGAATCCCGGGAGTTATGCTTCAGGGCTGCCTGGACAAGGCTGAGATTGACGCCCCTCGTTGGAAGTTGATACAGTGTTGTCGTCGCCAGATTTCCTCGATCTAAACCGTCCGGCTCGTAATAGATTGAATCGACGGGTCGCACGATCAGCGAAATGCAAGGATGCGTTCTGATGCCACTATTGACAATCGGTCAGCGCAGGTTCGCCGTCGGTCGCCGCGCCGGCATCCCGGCCGTGATACGGCATCCGTCGGGGCCCCGATCCAGGCGGCCGGGATGATCGAACCGCTGTCCGCGCTGCGCGACTGGATCGCGACGCGACACCCCGACAAGCTCACTCCCGATTTCGACCTCGACACCGAACTTATCGAGACGCGCCTCATCGATTCGCTCGATTTCGCGGAGTTCCTGTTCGTTCTTGAGGAGGTGTCGGGGAGGCTCATCGACCTCGAAACCGTCGACCTCCAAACATTCCGAAGCCTGCGCACGATCCAGGCTCATTTTCTCGAGGGATGACGCGGCGTGTGCGGTGATTCCTGTGAAGTGACTGGCGGGCTCGCCACCTTCGGAGAGATCCAGGTTCGCGTGCTCAGGGAGCTCGACGAGGCGGTGCTGCACTGGGCCCGGAACAATCAGGCCATTGAAATGGCCTTTCCGCCGGTAATCAGCGTGTCCATCCTCGATCGCATGGACTACTTCAGGAATTTTCCTCACCTCGGCTTTGCCGTTGCATCGCTGACGGCGACGGTTGCCGGCGAACTTGCGCAACGCGGCCGGCTCGGAAACGAGGTACTGCCCAGTTCCGCAACCGCCGATGCCGAATTCATGCTGCCGTCCGCCGCATGCTATCCGATCTATGCGCACTTCCGCGACAAGACGCTCGCGGCGACCACATGCGTGACGACCGCTCAGAACTGCTTTCGCAACGAGACGCACTACGAAGGGCTCGCGCGGCTGCGGGCGTTCAGGATGCGGGAGATCGTGGCGCTGGGTACCCGCGACGCGCTCAGCGCGTTTCTCGCTCGGCACAAAGCGTGGGTCCGGCACTTTGCACAGGGCGCAGACCTTCCATTGTCGATCCAGGTGGCAAGCGATCCGTTTTTCCAGGCCGACGGCGCACGCACGCGCATGCAGCAACTCTTTCCGGTGAAGGAAGAGTTCGTGTTCGACGGGCGGGTCGCGGTGTCGTCGGTAAACTCGCACCGCAACTTCTTCGCGGAACGCTGGAACATCCGCACTGACGACAGCCAGTATGCGTACACCGGCTGCGTCGCTTTCGGACTCGAGCGCTGGGTGCATGCCTTGCAGACGCGATACGAGGGCGACCTCAGCCGGGGTCTCAAGGCCATCCAGGCGGGGCGCGCTCATGCTGCGAAGCAGTTCGAAGCCAGCCAGGGAAGCGCCTGAGTTCGAGCGGCCAGACTACGAACCGCCATGACGACTCCGACGCGCGTCAGCATTCCCGATCACGAACTGGACGGCTTCGCAGAAAAGCTCGTCCGGGCCTCGGAACGTGTCGACTGGGTGCCGTTCTCGCGCCTCGCATTTCCGGAGAGGCTCGAACCGGACCGGCCGCTCATGTCGGCCGAGGTATCAAGTCTGTCCGACCATCCCGCGTTCCTGGCGTTGAACGCCGAGGCCAGGTGGCGATTCGGGCTGCTGGAAACGGTCAGCTTTTTCTCGCTCAACATCCATGGCGAGCAGTCGCTAGTCGCCGAACTGGTGACGCGCCTCTATCGCGGGCGTTTCGGCAGCGGAAGCCCGGCGGTTAGCCGCTATCTGCAGCACTTCATCCACGAGGAGAATTCGCACACCTACATGCTCGCGGAGTTCTGCAACCGCTACTATGGACGCGTCATGCCGGAGGTCGTATCGCGATTCGAAACCCCGTCGCTCTCGCGGGCCGGGACGGATCTGCTGTTCTTCGCCCGCGTCTATGTCCTCGAAACCCTGCTCGACCTAGTGAACCGGGCGTGCATGCAGGACGAGACACTGGATCCGACCGTGCGCGCCGTGCATCGCGCGCATCATGTCGACGAAGCGCGGCACATGGCATTCGACCGCGCGATCATCAGTTCGCTCGCGCTGGAGATGCGGGATGCCCTGCAGTTCGACGAGCTGGATACGGTCGAACGACTCGTGTCCGGCTATGCGCGCTATGCGTTTTCCCTGCTCGCCAACCCGCGCGTCTATCGCGAAGCCGGCATTGCTGACCCCCTGCGCGTCATGAAGGAGATACAGGCATCGCCACGTTGGCGCGCACTGGAGACGCGGTGGTGGCATCCAGTCGAAACGTTCTTTCACAAGGTGGGCGTGTTTCGGGCACCGGAAGCGGTACCGGAATGAGCACAAGATGGATCGGCTGCGGACGCGCCTGCCCGGAGACGCGCGAATGAAGGTCGTCGAGTACACGCAGGCATTCTCCGACCGCCTCGACGCAGCCATCGCCAAGGCCGACTTCGATGTACCCTTGCTTTCCCGGCCCCAGTACGTTCGCCACATGTTTCTCCGCGACCCCCACTCACGACTGCAGCTGCTGCTCTCGACCGAAGGAGCAGTGGTCGCCACCCTGGGCTCGGAGTACGTTCGCATGCAGTCGGGGTCCCGAAGTCTCGCTGTTGCGATCCTTTCGAACACGTACTCCTTCGAACCAGGTGCCGTGACGTTTCTCCTGCATCGCTGGATGAAGACCTGCGAGATCGGCATCCTGTTTCCCGGCAATCTTCAGATGCGACAGCTCATCGCGCGGCAGAAACGGTGGGTGCAGATTCCGGGTCTGCGCACCCTATGGCTGAACTGGGACTACCCGGTCTTCGCTCACGATCCGCTCTGGAAACGCCTCGCGAAGCCGGTCATTTCGCGCGCCACGCGCGTCGATGCCGGCGCTTTCGGTTCGCTCGTCTCACGCGGTGCCCGCGGTGCGATCACGGTGCGCAACGAAGATCGCATCCCGGAAAATCTGCCGCGCTGGGATGGCGGATTCGGCCTCAAGCTCTCGGAAGGGGCGGACTATCTAAACTGGCGGTTCGACACGGCTCTGGACTACGTCCGCTATCGCCTGTTCAGCGTGTGGGTGGCCGGTTCCCGATGCGGCGCCGTCGTGCTCGCCGAGTGGCCGCACTGCGTGGTCGTGTCGTACTGCGACGGCGACGATCCGGACGATCTCGCCGGCGGCGTACTGCTCGCCATAGCGGAGGTCAATCAGGGCGAGCATCGCTATCGAAAAGTGCTCTTGTCGGCGATACACGCCAGGATGCGGAAGGCATTCGAGCGCGCCGGCTTCCGGCCCGATCCGGTAGAGACGCCTTTCTACATGGCGTCATTCGGCGATCAGTCGGTGCCCGAATCCGACGGTGACTGGTTACTCAATCTGGAGTTCGGCGATGCGGGCGCGATGTTCGGGCTCGTGTACACCGGCCCATGAACGAACTCGCGCGACGCCTCGGCATCGACTTTCCTCTCGTCCAGGCGGGGATGGGCGGCGTCGCAGGGGTTGCGCTTGCCGCCGCGGTCGCCGAGGCCGGTGCAGGGGGCGTGCTCGCTCTCTACCGCTCGCGGCCCGACACGATCGCTGCGTGTGTGCGGCAAATGCTCGCGCGCACCTCACGGCCATTCGGGGTTAACCTGATCCCCGAGCTCATGGACCCGGGTGCGCTTCTGGAGCAAGTGCGAGCAGTTCTGGACGCGGTCACGCGACCGGTGTTCTTCGTCTTCTACGGATTGCCCACCACGGCCGCGACAACGGCCATTGCCCGGTCAGGGTGCGAATTGCTGATCATGGTCGGCAGCGTCGCAGAACTACGCACTGCACGGAAGCATGAGCCAGCAGGTGTCATCCTGCAGGGTACCGAGGCAGGTGGCCACCTGCTGGGCCGGCAGCCGTTGGAAAGACTCGTTGCCGAGGCGCTCGCCGCAAGTGGCGGTGTTGACCTGCTCGCGGCAGGCGGGATCGGGGGCGGGCACGCTTTCCGTACACTCTACAACGAAGGCGTGGCTGGCTGCGTCTGCGGGACGCTGTTCGTGGCCACCCACGAAAGTCTCGCTCACGCCGACTACAAGCAAAGGCTGCTGGACTCAGGACCCGAGGACACCGAGATCACGTCGGTGTTCGAAGTCGGCTGGCCGGGTCGTCGCCACCGCGTGCTGCGAAACCGGCTGACGGCAGCAGCGCCCGGCGCATTTCCGACGACCTTCATCGGTTTCACGAACGTGGCTGGTGTCCGTCACCCGGTGCCGCGCTACAGCGCGGCGATCCCGAGCGAACATACAGAGGGAAGGATCGATGAGATGGCAATGTACTGCGGGCATTCTGTTCGCGGCGTTACGGCGATCGTGCCGGCGCGACAGAGAGTCGAAACCTTCGTTGCGGAGTTTCGCGGCTGCTTTCCCGAAGCGCTACCCGGCTTTCCCGTGCAGTCCGATGGAGGGACCCGATGGACGTCTTGAGTTATGCCCGCTATCTGGCCAGAAGAGCGGTCCGCGGCAGCTACGGGTCCATGGTCGGCCGCGAGTTCCAGGCGCCGGACTGGGACATCTATCGCATGGACGTAAAGCGTCCCTTCGAAGCGATCGAACACCCGGAACGGGAAATCCGCATGGTCGATTCCGCATTGCATGCACTGCAGCAAGCGGGAATCATCGGCGATACCCGCTACGATCATGCCGGCTACGCGGCCATGCGCGAGGCCGTGAAACGCGAGTTTGACATTCCATGGACGGCCATCAGCCCCAGGGTCCAACGCCTGATCTACGCGATCAACGCAATCCATCGACCGGCCGTGATGATTGCGGCAGGGGTATTCTGCGGCAACACCTTTATCAGCAATGCCGGTGCTGCCGTGGGCCCGGGGGCGGGATACGCCGCCCGAGCGCTGATCGGCATAGAGATCGATCCCGAAGAGGCGCAGCGTGCCGAACGCAACGTGCGCAGGATAGACCGAACACAGGTCGCGCGGATCGTCGCAGACGACGCGGTGGAATTCTGCGCGACATGGTCGGACCGCATCGACCTACTGTATCTCGATGCGGATGGTGACCGGGGGCGCGGCAAGAGCATCTATCGCGAGATCCTCGATACGGCATGGGACAAGCTGCCGGCGGGAGCGCTCATGCTCGCGCACAACAGCGTGAACTCCGCTACTGCGATGAGGGACTACCTCGAATTCGTACGCAATCCGGCGAACTGCGGGGCGAGCATCAACCTGGTGCTCGACTGGGAAGGTCTGGAAGTCAGCCGGAAGTGATGCCGCCGCCATCTGGCGCGCACTCGCGACGATCGGGCGCAGTCGGATTGCGGCAGGTGATCACGGCGTAGGTCCGGTAGCGTTCGGGCTGATGCCGGACTGACCACAGGTCGAGGCGGTGGATGGCGACGTCCCACCGCAGGTCGTCGCTCCAAACGTCGAGGCATGTCGGCGCATAGTAGACGACGCGCAAGCGGTACAGGTCGGAAATGGTACCGAGCACGGCTTCCCGGAAGCGGAGCATGTTCGCCCGGTCAAACGGATTGAACAGGAAGCACAGCGTGGTCTCCGGCGGAAGGTTCGCGATCGCATCGCCCGTCCGCACTTGCACGTTACTGAAACGACGCAGGCGCCGTGCGCATTGGCCAGCATACCTGGTGTCGAGTTCGAGTCCGTGGATGGGGCCGCGATGCCCCGTGTGAAGCCAGTGGTTAAGGACACGGCCGCGACCGCTTCCTACGTCGACCAGCACATCGTCGGCGTGCAGCCGGCCCCGGAAGATCGCCTCGAGCACACGATAGGACGTGTTCGTGAAACTATAAGCGCCGACCGCGACGTGGCTGTCGGGCTTGGGCCGAGGCGTGCCGCCGATCCACGCGCCGTAGCGAAGATCGATCAACGCGCTTTCCATCGCGAGAAGAGCAGCGCCCAGCTTGTCGACCGGCTTCACGGCGCTACCCTACGACGAGTTGGCGACGAGGAGCCCGGCGGCGAGGTTTGCTCAGGCGGCATCCTGAGCGGCCACATCGTCTAGGACCTGCGCGAGGGAGCGTGTGAGGCGCTGCCGCGAATACTTCATCAGGTGTTCGCACGGCGCGATCGGCGCCTCCCCGCTCCGAACCCGCTCGATGAAGCGGGTCAGCACGACGGCGATGGCGCGCGCGTCATCCAGCGGGGCGATGCTGTCGATCCCGAAGCTACGGAGCAGACGCCCTGTGTCGCCGCGTTCGTCGGTAAGGGCGAGGATCGGTCGCCCCGCGCGCAGATACTCGTAAGTCTTGGCCGGTATCTGGTCATTGCACATTGCCGACTGCATCAACAGAAGGCCGTGCACACCGCACATCTCGGAAAGCGCCTCAACATATCCGACGGCGGGGGCGAGCGAGATCCAGCGCGACACGCCCAGTTCATCGGCAAGCGCAGCAATTTCCGTGTCGCGCCCGGAAGCGCGAAACACTACGTTGAAATGGAGCGAGTCCAGGATGCCGCTATCGGCGATCCTGCGCAGCGCCAGGAACAAGGCGCGGGGATCACGTGCAGTGGGATAGACGAGACCGCTGTGCACCAGCACGAAAGCATCCTCCACCGGAACAGGCATGCGCTTCGCAGCCTCGAGCCGCGCGAACGAGTCTTCGTCGAACCCATTCTCGATGACGCGCACCCGAGCGGCGTCGAGGCTGGGGTACTGCACCTGGTAGTGGCGTGCGAGACCGGGCGTTACGAAGACGACGCGGGACGCCCGGTCCACCATTCGTCGCTCCAGCGCTGCGTAGGCACGCCTGACCCGCCAATCGGAAGGATGCGTGTCCTGCACGAGCGGGTCGCGCATGTCCGCGACCCAGGGCAGTCCGCTTAGGCGCTGCAGCGTCGCGCCAATGAGGTGCGCGGTGGCAATGGGGCAGGTGGACCAGATCGCCTGCGGCCGATGCCGGCGAATCAGTTTCAGTCCGAGCGGCACGGCGCCAAGCCACCAACTCACCCAGCGGTCCGGTAGCGCGAGCGCGCGCGGATAGCGCCCGAAGATCGCGAGATGTCGCGCCGCATCTAGCGCGAAGGCGCGTTCGATGCGCACCTCGGACGAGATCTCGCTCAGCAGATCGGACGCGACCTGCGGATAGGCGCGCGTCTGTGGTGCTATCACGATCGGTTCCCAGCCCTCCGCCGGCAAATGCTGGGCGAATCGGAGCGTGCGCTGCAGGCCGCTGCCCCCGGTCAATGGCGGGAAGTGATACGCGATCATCAGCACACGCCGCGTCATAGGAACGGCAAACCGCCAGACGCGCCGAGGCCCCCTGAACGGGATGTACAATGGATCGGGCTCTCGGGGCTCGCACTGGCCGTTGCCAGACCCGAGTGCGCAGGGGGACCGTAGCTCGCAGAGCGCACGCGTTGGCGCAGGGCGCGCAGCCTAGACCAGCGGAAGACGTTGACGTGGTAGAGCACGCGCGCGCACTGCGTCCACCGGGACGTCCACCACATGAAGGGACCGAAGAATTCGCAACGGTGCACGTCGGCTCGGGCGAAGAGCCGCTCGTATGCGAGGGCCTTCAGGATCGAGGAAGGCGAGTATCCCATGACGGTTTCGTCATAGGTGGTCTTGAGGAGAACTATCACACCGTCCGACTCGATGCAGAGATCCATCGCCACGGTCCGCTCGCCGAAGCGAAGTTCGAAGACCGTTCCCGATTGCATGGCGCAGTAGTCCTCGAGGACCGCGCAATAAAAGCGTGCCTGGACTTCGTCAAGGCCGAGGGCGGTGCCTTCCGCGCCTTTCCAGCCCGCACTTTCCAGCCGGGCATAGCGCGCGATCGCCGGGCCCATCTCCTTGGCGTGGCTGAGCACATGCAGTTTGCGGCTGATGCCGGCCTTCTCGAGCCGGGAGTACTGGGTGCGCAGATTCTGGCGCAGGTGTCGTCCACGCTGATTCCAGTAGGTCTCGAAGTCGCCATCGATCGGGATCCAGCCGATCGTCTGGTGGCTCAGTGTTTCGACCAGCCCGCCTTCCGCCGGCCTTGCACTCATGTGCGGATCCTGCTGCGTGATTCCGATCAGCAGAGGAAATCCGGGCAGGTATTCAAACAATTCCGCGGCCAGAGCGGCATGGGTACGCCCCGGCGCCATAAGCCACGCACCAAGCGGCAACTGGGACGGCTGGAAGGTATGCCACGTCCCACTGTGGCCCTTCTGCAGAATCGTGATCGCATCCACGCCGACATCGTCGCTGTGGATTGCCACGACTTCTTCGCCGGTACCGAACAAGTCGAGTGCGCGCGAGATGAAAGCAGCGCGCAGAAACGGCGGACCACCCGCCGCTGCGTTCAATTCGTCCCACAGAGCGGCGGAGTCGAGAAAACGGTCGGCGCTAACGACTCGCCAGGACATCGGATCGATCTCGCCACGTGGCGTCGCGCCCTGGTGCTAGCAACGAACCGTCGGCGGTGCTTCTCGCGTGGAGAAATAGCAGTGGCGACGAACTCCGCCGACGAGTGCTCGCATCGAACGTTCCGGCACGACCAGATCCTGTACGCAACACGTCTGCGATACCCCCGGCAGCGATTGGATTCGGATGGCGAGATCCTTCGGGCTGTGGAACCCTCCCTCCCGCTTCGGCGGGAGCGGCGGAGCACTTCGGACAGCGGGATCGACGCCTCCTTATCTCATATGGAAGGTATGGTGATCCAAGGCGATCCCCTGCGTCAAGACAAAAATCAAACCAGTGAGCCGCTTGCAAACCTCGCTGGAGTTGCCGCCGAATTCGTCCTTGAGCCGCGTATTGCTGCACTCGGCGACGGTACGCTCCCTATAACGAATGGCATAGGCTGGCGAGCATTCGACCTCCTCGCCACGCCGTGGCGGGTGCTCAATCAGCGGAAGCTGGCCGTACCTAACGGTCATTACACATGGAGACACCCCAAGTCATGACGGGCAGCAGTTTCTACTGAATCACCTTCCAGCGTTGCGTGATCAGCCCGCGTTGAGTACTATCAATTTCGTGGGTGTTATGATGTTGGTCTTGACCAACCCATGCAGCCGATTTTGGCCGCCTGCGTACTTCGCTTTCGCCCCCAGCGGTAAGAAAATCAGCCCTGCAGGGTCAGTTTTCCACAAGGCTCGTATTGAATGCGCTCACTTACTGGGTAGGGATGGCGGGCACGGCCGCTTTCGCGGTCACGGCGGTGCTTGCCGTCGCGCCGCGCGGCATCGATTTCTTCGGGGCCACCGTCCTGGGAATCATCACCGCCATCGGCGGCGGCACGATCAGGGACATCATCCTCGACGTGCCGGTCTTCTGGGCCGCCGATCTGGCTTACATCTGGGTCGCACTCGCTGCCAGCCTGGCTGCGTTCGCCGCCAACTCGCTCTTCACACGCCGGGAAATCTACAGCCTGATGCTCTACATCGACGGCCTGGGCGCTTCGCTGTTTGCCATCGCGGCGACCGACAAGGTGTGGGCGCTGGACTTCGGCCGGCCGCTGGCGCCGATCATTCTGGGCATCATAACCGCCATTGGCGGCGGCCTGATTCGCGACGTACTGGCCGGCCGACAAACCCTCCTGATGCGGCGCGAGATCTACGCAATCCCGATAACTTTCGGCTGCGCACTGTACGTGCTGCTACTGGCTTTTGCCCCCGCGTATCGATCGCTCGGCGCGGCGACGGCAATCGTGCTCATCTTCGTGCTGCGCGCGGCGGCCATCCACTGGAACCTGAGCGTACCGGATCGGCTGGCCAGCAAGCCCAAGGAGGGATGATCCCGGAAAGTCCGCAGGCTTGCCAGCTGGCCGCGCCCCTCGCGTTAACGACGGCTGTCTTGACCAGCGACCTACTTCTTCACCCAGGCGCCGGCCGAACTCTGGATGTAGTTACCCGGCACAGTCCGCGTCTCTGCTTCGCGAGCGAAGATCCTGGCCGCTTCCGCCTCGGCGATGCCGTTCTTCCTGGCAATTTGCGTGAACTCGGCTTTTCGCTGCGCGTTGACCTTGGCCAGCAGCGCTTTGACGTCGGCCGGGGCGTCGCCCCTGACCAGACCGAGATAGCCGTTGTTCTGCTCGCCGATCCAGCCCTGTTGCTTTGCCGCGGAGAGATCGGCGGCAAAGGCAACGGGCATCATCAGCAACAGACTGAGCAAACAGGCTTTGATCAATGTTTTCATGGCGTTTCCTTGGTCAACATCGGCCCGGTTCAGAACAGGCCTTTGTTCTCGTCAAACAATTGTTGAACATCCTTCTCGACCTTGACCAGAATCTCGTGCTTGATGTTCACGGTCATGTTGATTTCGATGGGTTTCTCCGGCGCCTCGACACGCACGGTCGGCGAACATGCGCCGAGCAGCACGACCAGCGCCGCAAGGGACAGCAAGGGAGGGGGCCTGAACATGGGGTGCTCCGCAAATTGAATACTGCCTAGCTTAACAAAACTATTCGAGCTTGCCCGATTGCAGCTGTTCCAGGACGTGACGACTGAAATCGCCGGAAAGAAGCGCCGAGCGGAACAGACCCGGCAATTTCCCGTTGATGTCGAGCCCCAGGCGCACCGGATAGCCGTCGTAGAAATCGGGGTTGTTGCCATCGAGGTTCACCTGCGTACGGTAGGCACCATCGGCGGCATACCACAGGTGCAGGGCAAGCTTCGCGAAGTGGAAGTTGCGCAAGACCTGCAAGCCGGGGTTTGCCGGCATCGACAAGGTCGGTGCGTACTTGACGCTGCCGACGCCAGGGCTGCTCAGTCGGCCATCGTCGATCTCGATGCCGCCATCGGCATAGCGGACCGGCAGCAAGCCATCCAGCCGACCGCTTCCCGACAGGCCGGGAACCTGGAACAGGGCGAGCAACTGGGCCAGATCGAGGCGGCGAATGTGCAAGGGCAGAGTATCTCCCGATGGCGGCCAGGACAGGCTGAACGGCTCGCTATGGACACTGCCGCCGAGCAGCTTGACAGCCAGCGCATGCACGCTCAGAGCCTTCGCTGCCAACTCCAGATCGACATTCAGGTCGGCGATCGGCGTACCGGTAGCCAGTTCCCCGTCCCGTGCGGCAAACGCGATACGGCCGCGCAAGGGATGTAGGCCATCGAGCTGCAGGCGGGCCTGCACGGCGCGCGCACGCGCCTGTTCCCAGCCCAGGTCGGCGGCGCGCAGCTGCAAGCTTCCCTTGGCATTGAGGCGTGGCTGCGGCCGCGCCCGCGACGGCCCGCACCAGTTGACAGTGAATGCCGCATCCAGCGCGCCGGCCCGAAGATCAAGTGCCTGCAAGGCAGTGGGACGCGGCTGCAGCAATTTCCCCAGCTTCGGCAGTCCCTGCTGCGCGTTCAGCGTCGCTTCGCCGCAGCCCCGCGCGAGCCGGTGCGAACCGGCGAAGCGCAGGACGTCCGTCCCTTGCAGGAGCAGCCTGCCATCGCCGCGCAAGGCGCCGCCCTTGAGGCGCAGATGCGCGCGCAGATCCGGCGCCGGCCAGTTGGCAAAACGCACCCTGTCAACGGCAAGCCGCAGTTCACCCTCCGCAGCTTCAAGACCCTGATCGCCTTCGCCATGCCCCCTTTTCTCAGCACTCACGCCACTCTCTCGCCTGAGCGGGCGAAACTGCAATAGCTGCAGGCGGCTGCGGCCGAGCGTCAGCGCCTGTCCAGAAGCCGGCTTAACTTCCAGTTGCGCACTGTCGGCTTCGCCACTGAGCAGCAGACTGTCCCAGAAATCGCCGTCGGCCTTTGCCGCCGCCTTGGCACTCACTTGCCATGTCGAGGGCTGCACGCTCAGCGGCGCATCGCCCGACCAGGACAAGCGCCCCAGATTGAGCTGCAAGGCCAGCTCGCCGCTCACCCCGCTCGACCGCGACCAGTGCAGCGCGAGATCGCCCGCCGCCCGCAGGTCGTGCGCCCGGATCGCCTCTCCTCGCCATTCCTTCAGCAAGCCCTTGATGCGCAATTGCGCATCGGCGACGCGCCAGTCGGCCAGACTCGCGCCGCCGCTTAGCCGCAGGCGTTGCAGGCCCCCCTGCCAACGTCCCAATTGCGGCGATTGCAGGACAAACGGAAATTCGCCGTCGCTGGCCGCCAGGCCATCATCATCGTTCAGGCGTAGCACAAATGCCTTCTCGAGCCGACCGCTCGCCTGCAGCGGCAGCTTCCCGCCAAGCGTCGCCTGCCACTGCAGACCCTGCTGCAAGCCGAGCTGGGCCGCCGACGCTTGCCAGGCGAAGTGCGTTTTTCCAGCCAGGGCCAGGGCCAGCGGCCTCGCCGAGTCGGCAAACTGCATCTCGGCGCCTGTTAACTCCGCTTCGCCGCTGAGCGAACGGATGCTCCCCGACGCCTCGCCGAAGAGCACTTCTGCCTGCAAGCTCAGCGTGCCCCGCGCCGTGTCGCTGGGCATCGCGACGCCGGCACGACGCGCCAGCTCGACCAGCAAGGGAAGTGGCGCCTGGGCGACAAGCTTCGCTGGCTGCTGCTCGGGCTGGCGGCCAACGCGCAAGCGCAGGTCTGCCCCCGGCCCGTCGGCAGCCAACCACTCGACACGGAATTCGGCCTGCTCAGTGGAGGCTCTGGGCGCTTGTAACGAAGGGGCACGCGCGGTCACCCGCAATAGGTCGCCACCGGGCCGGAATTCCGCCTGCAACTGCCCCTCGCTTTGCCGCCAGAGGAAACTGCCATGTACCTCGAGTCGCGAACGCTGTGAGCGGAGCACGGCAAGCCGCAGGTCATCGATTTGCAGTTCGCTCAACGGCAGGAGCGGCCACTCGATGCGTGGCCAGGGCGACGCCTCTCGTGTCGCCTGCCCGGGCAAGATCTCCAGCTCGGCAGTGGCAATATTGAGATGCTCGACATGCGCACGTGTTGGCGTGTAGGCCACTTCGATGCCGCGCAAGACAATCCGCAAACGATCACCGCCAGCGCTCTGATAGACGGCGCGCACTTCGCGCAGGCGGGCATCGTCGACGCCAAGACGATCGATATCGACCTGCAGCGCTTCCAGTCCGGGAACGCTCAGCCAGCGCTCCGCAGCCATGCCCAGCAGCCGCGGCAGCATCAGCCAGAGCAGGAGCAAGACCAGCAGCACCGCCAGCAGCCAGCGCAACGGGGTCCGTTTCAACATGCCGACCCTCATTCCGGCGAGGAGCAAACAGCTGCCAGAGCCAGTCGACCCTGGTCTGAGCGGTGCCAGGCCTGTCTGCTACCGGAAACGCTCACTCAACGACCGTGCGTAGGCAGCTGCTTCCGGCGCGCCCTCCGCCGGAGCCCACGGCGCTCGCTCTGCCTCGTCGAGCGGCAGATAGGGTCCTCCCTTGGCTTCGAGCATCACCGTACCGGGATCGAGCGCCAGAACCGTGTGATAGACGCCGTGCGGAATATCGACGCCGCTCACAGGACCACCTGGCGTCAGCACCGCACTCTGTTGCACCTGGCCAGATTCGTCGAAGACGACGACGCCCAGCCGGCCGCGCAGGACGATCATCGTTTCGTCCTTGTTGGCGTCGAGATGACGATGTGGCATCAGGTAGGAGCCGGGCTCAATGGCATTGAGCAAACGATGCGCGGGCGCCGCATCGTCGGCGTGAAAGTTGCAGTTCTTGCGCTGGCGCGGGCTGTGCCTGGCCTGGAGACTGACGCTATCGAGCAAGGCCTGGTCAATCATCACGACTGTTTTCATGGCCCAATTCACTTCAGGTTGTTGGCTGAAAGCAGAGCGACCTGGCCGCCCATGAAGGCGACCTTGATGCCGCGCTGCTCACCTCCCCAGACGCAGCTACGCACAGCCATCATTTCATCGCAGCGCGTCGGATCGCCGAGAATCCGCTTGACCTCGTCATAGGACTGGCCGACCTTGAGCTGATTGTAGTTGTCGAGGTTGAGTTTGTCGCTACAGCCGAGCAAGAGCGCCGCGACGAATAGCGGCGCGAATAGTGAACGTAGTGAGCCAGGAACGCGCCGCAGATGTTTCCCGATCATCGACAAACTCCTTTTGAAAAGATGCGCCATGACGTCGCTCAAGGGTAGTCGACGCTGACGTTTTCGCTGCTCAGCCAGTCGCGCAGCGAGGCCAGCAGATCGTCCTCGAGGCGCACCCGATTGGCGTCACCAAATTCCAGCTCGCAAGTCGCCTCGCCGTTGTGGTAGGCCAACCTCACCGGACAATTGCCCGGCGTATACGGCGCCAACAGGCTGCGCAGGCGTTGCGCCGCGGCACTCGCGTTGCCGCCACTGGCCTGGCCGTTGAGCGACAGGCGCAAATGGCGGGCAAAACGGCCGCGCGCTTCAGCCAGCGTCAACAGGCGTTCGGCGACGACTTTCAGGCGACCTTCGCCGGCAAAATCGTCACGCTGCACCTTGCCTTCGACGATCAGGACCTCGTCCTCCCTGATCTTGGCGCGTTCGGCATCGAGCAACTCGCTGAACACCGACACTTCGAGCGAGGTGCTGCCGTCGTCGAGCTGGATGAAGGCCATCTTGCCGCGCGCCGTGAATTTGCTGCGCACGCCGACCACCAGGCCGGCGAGAAACTGCGGCTCCTTGCGCGCCTCCAGCGCAGCCAGCGGCTTGCGCGCAAAACGCGACACCTCGGCCTGCAGCTCGTGGAAAGGATGACCGGAGAAATAGAAGCCGAGGGCGATCTTCTCCTCGTTGAGCCGCTGCCTTTCGCTCCAGCGCGGCACTTCGACATAGCGCGGCCCGTGCACTCTACCGTCCTCATCTCCTTCGGCTTCGAGGAGATCGAACAGGCTGACCTGCATGGCGTTGCGCTCGGCCTGCTCGGCGGCTTCGATGGCGATGCCGACCGAGGCCAGCAGACGCGCACGGTGCTCGTCGAGCGAGTCGAAAGCACCGGCACGAATCAGCGCCTCGATGGTTCGCCGGTTGACCATGCGCTTGTCCGAGCGCCGACAGAAATCGAAGAGGTCCTTGAACGGGCCCGCTGCTGTACGCGCGTCGAGAATCGTATTCACCGCCTGTTCGCCGGTTCCCTTGATCGCGCCGAGTCCGTAGCGAATGCGCTGCCGATCGACCGGTGTGAAACGATACTGCGAGGCATTGATGTCCGGGCCAAGAATCTGCAGGCCGTTGTAGAGCGCGTCGTCATGGGCAATCTTCACCGCGTCGGTGTTGTCCATGTCCGACGACAGCGTCGCCGCCATGAAGGCCGCGCAGTGGTGCGCCTTCAGCCACGCGGTGTGATAGGTAACCACCGCGTAGGCAGCGGTGTGCGACTTGTTGAAGCCGTACTCGGCGAATTTCTCCATCAGGTCGAAGAGCTGCATCACCAGCTTTTCGTCGTAGCCCTTGAGCTTCGCCCCGTCACGCATCATGTCGCGATGCTTGGCCATCTCCTCGGCCTTCTTCTTGCCCATCGCGCGGCGCAGCAGGTCGGCGGAACCCAGCGTATAGCCGCCGATGATCTGCGCGATCTGCATCACCTGTTCCTGATAGACGATGACCCCATAGGTCGGTTCGAGGCAGGCCTTCAGGTCGTCGATGAAGTAGTCGATCTTCTGCTGACCCTTCTTGCGCAGGATGAAGTCGTCGACCATTCCGGAGCCCAGCGGCCCCGGCCGGTACAGCGCGAGCACGGCGATGATGTCCTCGAAGCGGTCAGGCGCCAGCTTGCGCACCAGCTTCTTCATGCCTTCCGATTCCACCTGGAAAATGGCGGTGGTATTGCCATCCTTGAGAATCTGGTAGGTCTTGGGATCATCGAAAGCCAGCGCTGCCAGGTCCGGCCGCTCGCCGCACAGCTGCTCGACGTACTTCAGCGCCAGCTCGATGATCGTCAGGTTGCGCAGGCCGAGGAAGTCGAACTTCACCAGGCCGATTTTCTCGACGTCATCCTTGTCGTACTGGGAAACCACCGAACCGCCGCCGTCGGCCGAATAGATCGGACAGAAGTCGGTCAGCTTGCCGGGGGCGATGAGCACGCCACCGGCGTGCATGCCGACATTGCGCGTCAGATCTTCGAGACGGGCAGCGAGGTCGAAGAGATCCTTGACCTCCTCCTCCTCGTCGATGCGCGCCTGCAACTGCGGTTCGGCGAGCAGCGACTTGGCCAGCGACAGCGGCTTGTTGGTTTCCACCGGGATCAGCTTGGAAAGCTGGTCGCAAAAAGTGTAGGGCAGATCGAGCACGCGCCCGACATCGCGGATCACCGCTTTCGAGGACATGGTGCCGAAAGTGACGATCTGCGAGACCGCCGCGGCGCCGTATTTCTCGCGCACGTATTCGATCACCCGCCAGCGATTGTCCTGGCAGAAGTCAATGTCGAAGTCGGGCATCGACACCCGCTCGGGGTTGAGGAAGCGCTCGAAGAGCAGCGCGTAGCGCAACGGATCGAGGTCGGTGATTCCCAGCGCGTAGGCGACGACCGAACCGGCGCCCGAACCGCGCCCCGGCCCGACCGGACAGCCATTGTGCTTGGCCCAGTTGATGAAATCGGCAACGATCAGGAAGTAGCCGGGGAATCCCATCTGCACGACGGTGTCCGTCTCGAGCTGCAGGCGGGCATCGTAAGGGGCTCGCTGTGCCGCACGTTCGCCGGGGTCCGGGAACAGTTGCTGCAAGCGCACTTCGAGGCCGGCCACGGCCTCCTGACGAAGGAAATCGGCCAGCGTGACGCCGTCCGGAGTCGGGAAATCGGGCAGATAGCTCTTGCCGAGCGTGATCTGCAGATTGCAGCGCTTGGCGATTTCGACCGCGTTCTCGAGCGCTTCGGGAAGGTCGGCGAAGAGCGCGACCATTTCCTCGGTGGACTTGAAATACTGCTCTTCGGTGTACAGCTTCGGGCGCCGGGCATCACCCAGCATGTAGCCCTCGGCGATACAGACGCGCGCTTCATGCGCCTTGAAGTCATCGCGTTCGAGAAACTGGATCGGATGCGTGGCCACCAGCGGCAGCTCCAGCTCGGCCGCAAGATCGGCGGTCGCTGTCACCAGGAACTCCTGTTGCGGCTGCCCGTAGCGCTGCACTTCGAGGTAGAAAGCGCCCGGGAAGAGCTGCTCCCAACGCCGCGCGCACTGCGACGCCTGCTCGAACCTGCCCTGCAGCAGCGCTTCACCGACGTCGCCGGCAGCAGCGCCCGAGAGTGCGATCAGGCCATCGACACCGACCTCGTGCAGCATGCGGCGGCTGATCTCGGCGCGTCCGCGCACGCGTGGCGCCAGATAGGCGCGCGACAGCAGCTCGCACAGTTGCCGATAGCCCTGCCCGGAGCGAACCAGCAGCAGCAGTCGATAGGGGCGATCGGGGTCAGTGTCGTTGGCAATGAAGACATCGCTGCCGAGCAACGGCTTGATTCCCTTGCCACGTGCCGAAGAGTAGAACTTGACCAGGCCGAAGACATTGGCCAGATCGGTGAGCGCCAGCGCCGGCATGCCGCAACTGCCGGCGCGGACAAGCGCATCACCAAGCCGGACGATGCCGTCGGTGACCGAATACTCACTGTGCAGACGAAGATGGACAAACGGGGTTTCGAGCATCCCGCCATTTTACGCCGACGCAGCACGCTGAACGTGCCCAAGCTGCCGATCATGCCAATCAGTGCCGCGCGGCCTAATCCTCATTGACCCAGTCGATGATCGGCCGCCACTGCTCGAGATCCTTGGCCGCACGCGATGCCGGCACATCGAACATGGTCATGCCATGCAGCGCCGTCTGCACATAAAGCTGCGTGTTGCGCAGATGGGTCAGCACCGGCAGCTCGAACTTGGCCAGGAAGCGCTCCAGTTCGGCGGCCGCGCGCGTGCGTGCATCGACGCGCATGCCGACCACGGCGACGAAGGTTTCCTTCTTGCGAACCACTTTCTCGGCCAGCAAGGCCTCAAGAAACTGGCGCGTGGCGAGCATGTCGAAGAGCGACGGTTGCACCGGAACGAGCACCCGATTGACGTGCTTGACGACGTTATCCAGCGCTTTTCCGTGCAAGGCCGCCGGCGTGTCGAGGACCACATGGGTGGTGCCCTTCGGCGGCCGGGCGGTTTTCCCCGGCTCGATTTCCCAACAGCGAATCTCCGGCAGCGCGCGCGGACGCATGCGCAGCCACTCCCTTGACGATTGCTGACGATCGACGTCGCCGAGCATCACCTGATGGCCGCTACGCGCGAGGTGGCCGGCCAGATTGATCGCCAGCGTCGATTTCCCGGAACCACCCTTTGGATTGGCAATCAGGAAGGATTTCATTCTTTTTTGTCCTCGTCAGGGGTCGTTGCCAGCCGGCGAAGCGGCTCATGAATGGGGTTGATGGGCGCGCGCGGACCCTCGATCACGGCAGGAGAACGGTCGACCCGGTGTGCTTGCGTGCGGCCAAATCACGATGCGCCTGGGCGACTTCGGCGAGCGCGTAGCTCTGGTTGACCTCGATCTTGATCTTTCCCGAGCCGACCATCTCGAACAGCTCGGCAGCCAACTCGGCCAGCTCGGCGCGCTTGGCAATGTAGTGCATCAGGGTCGGCCGGGTCAGGAACAGCGAGCCCTTCTGCGACAGCAGAAGCGGGTCCAGGGGCGGCACCGGCCCCGAGGCATTGCCCAGACAGACCATCATCCCGCGCGTCTGCAGGCTGTCCAGCGAAGCGGCAAAGGTATCCTTGCCGACCCCGTCATAAACCACCGCCACCCCCTCGCCGCGAGTAATCTCGCGAACCCTTGGCGCCACCTCCTCGCGGGTGTAGTCGATCACGTGATCGCAGCCGTGGGCGGTCGCCAGCGCCGCCTTGGCCTGGTTCGAGACCGTCCCGATGACCGTTGCACCCAGCGCCTTTGCCCACTGGCAGGCGATCAGGCCGACGCCACCGGCAGCAGCGTGGATCAGGACGCTTTCGCCGGCCTGCACGCGATGGGTGCGGCGCAGCAGATAGGCGCTGGTCAGGCCCTGCAGCATCATCGCCGCGGCAGTGCGAAAACCGATCGCCTCGGGCAGTTTCAACAGCCGGTCGGCGGCTAGGCAACGCAGCTCGCTGTAAGCACCCACGGGCCCGCCAGCATAGGCCACACGATCGCCAGCGCGTAGGTCAGTGACACCTTCACCAACGGCTTCGACGACCCCAGCGCCTTCCAAACCGAGGCCACTGGGCAGCGGCAACGGATAGAGTCCGCTGCGCTGGTAGATATCAATGAAGTTAAGCCCGACCGCTTCGTGACGCACCCGCGCCTCGCCGGCAGCCGGTTCGCCGACCGGCACCTCTTCCCAGCACATCACTTCCGGTCCACCGGTTTGATGAATACGAATGGCAAAAGGCATGGCCAGCTCCCGTCTAGGTTGAGCGTGACAGTCTAGTGCGCCGCCTGCTTTTTGAGCAAGCGCAAAAAACGCCTGTCCAGGCTGCCACTTGTCCAGTCAAGCAACAGGCGCTCCACAGACTTATCCACACAAGTAGTGCGCAACTTCAGATTTAATACCGAAAGCGCCAGCGCTGACGCGCGAACTGTGGATAAGCGGCTGCAGCTTACCGTAATAGTCGCGTACGCGACTCACGAAGCCGCCTCTCCCCTCGCGGGGTGAGGCGGGGAACTTAGGGCGCATACGCCCTGCCCGGCGAACGATTCTGGCGTGCAAGCCGGAATCCCCACAGCAAGAGACGAGGGGCGGACATGACTTTCATGATCTGGGGCGTCTCGACTGTCATGACCGTTAGGCGGGCGTCAGCTTCGCGTACTCGAGCGCCAGCCACTTCATGCCGCCGGAACCGAAATTGACCTGTACGCGCGCCTCCGGCCCGCCCCCTTCGGTGGCCACGATGACGCCGATGCCGAAGCGGGCATGGCGAACGTTTTGACCGATGCGCAGGCCGTTGGCGGCAGCCGGCTGCTTCCAGGCAGCACCCGCGGCGGCGCGCGACGGCGCGATCGCAGCCTTGCTGCCGGCAAGGCCGCGGTTGATTTTACGCAACAGTTCCACCGGCAATTCCTCCAGGAAGCTCGATGGCAGACAGTAGCGCGTCTGCCCATGCAGCATGCGCGTCTGCGCATGCGTCAGGTAGAGGCGTTTGCGCGCCCGCGTCACCGCCACGTACATCAGCCGGCGTTCCTCTTCGAGGCCTTCGCGCTCCTGCGCCGCGTTCTCGTGCGGAAACAGGCCTTGCTCGAGGCCGGTGATAAACACGATGTCGAATTCCAGGCCTTTGGCCGCATGCACGGTCATCAACTGAATGGCCTCCTGCCCTTCACCGGCCTGATGCTCGCCCGCTTCGAGCGAGGCGTGCGCCAGGAAGGACGCCAGCGGACCGCCATCCGGCACCACTTCCTCACCGTCGACCAGCGGTGCGCCATCGTCCTGCAGGAAGCTGCTCGCGGCGTTGATCAGTTCGTCGAGGTTCTCGAGCCGATCCTGGCGTTCCTTCTCGGCCAGATAGTGCTGGCGCAAACCGCTGCGTTCTATGAGCCGGTCGATCACCTCCGGCAAGGGCAGATCCCTGGTCTCGCTGCGCAGACCCTCGATCAGGGCGATGAACTTGGCCACCGCGCTAGCGGGCTTGCCGGCCAGACTGGCGGCGGCGTTGTACAGACTGGAATTGGTCTGTCGGGCGGCTTCCTGCAGCGCCTCGAGGCTGCGCCCGCCGATCCCGCGCGTCGGGAAATTGACCACTCGCGCAAAAGCCGTATCGTCGTCGGGATTGGCCAGCAGGCGCAGATAGGCAAGCGCATGCTTGATCTCCTGGCGATCGAAGAAGCGCAGGCCGCCATGCACCCGATAGGCCAAGCCCTGCTTGAACAGCTGGTGCTCGAGCACCCGCGACTGCGCGTTCGAGCGATAAAGGAGGGCGATCTGCTGGCGCGACACCCCGTCGCCAACCAGCTCGCAAACCTCCTCGACGATGAAGGCCGCCTCGGCGATGTCGGAATAGCCTTCGAAGACACGGATCGGTTCGCCGGCACCGGCTTCGGTCCACAGGTTCTTGCCAAGACGGCCGCGGTTCTGCTTGATCAGCGCATTGGCGGCATCGAGGATATTGCCGTGCGAACGATAGTTCTGTTCGAGACGAATCACTTCCGGCAGCTCGAACTCGCGCTGCAGGTCATGCATGTTACCGATCTCGGCTCCACGGAAAGCGTAGATCGACTGATCGTCGTCGCCGACTGCGAACAGGCAGGCGCCTGCACCCTCCGACTTGACACTGCCGCGTCCGGCGAGCAGTTTCAGCCACGCGTACTGGAGGCGGTTGGTATCCTGGAATTCATCGACCAGGATGTGCCGAAAACGCGCCTGATAGTGCTGACGGAGCGGCTCGTTGCGTTGCAGAAGCTCGTAGGAACGCAGCAGCAGCTCGGCGAAATCGACCACCCCTTCACGCTGACACTGGCCTTCGTACTCGGCGTAGAGCTCGACGCGGCGGCTGGTATAGGTGTCGTAGGCTTCGGCCTGCGCGGCGCGAATCCCCTGTTCCTTGTGCGCATTGATGAAGTGCATCAGCTCGCGAGGCGGATACTTCTCGTCGTCGATGTTGAGGCTCTTGAGCAGGCGCTTGATCGCCGCCAGCTGGTCCGCTGAATCGAGAATCTGGAACTGCGCGCTCAACCCGGCTTCGCGGTGGTGAGCGCGCAGGAAGCGGTTGCACAGGCCGTGAAAGGTACCGATCCACATGCCACGGGTATTGATCGGCAACAGCGCCGCCAGGCGGGCTTGCATTTCCTTGGCCGCCTTGTTGGTGAAGGTCACCGCCAGAACCCCCTGCGGACCGACCTGCCCGGTCGAGATCAGCCAGGCGATGCGCGTGGTCAACACCCGCGTCTTGCCGCTGCCGGCACCGGCGAGGATCAGGGCATGCTGCGGCGGCAGGGTGACTGCAGCCAGCTGCGGCGGATTGAGATGGGCGAGCAAGTCGGACATGAATCGGAATTCCCTGGCGAGTAGCCCCCGATTATAGCCGGCACGCTCAGCTGCATCGGCGCCGGGCCATGCCGCGTGGCACAGCCAGGCAGAGCGCAGGCCTAGCGCGGGGGCCTCTGGAAAGCCGCACGCGCCAGGCCGTAGAGGCCGGAAAGAAGGAGCAGTGGAATCACCACGGTCTGCAGCAGAAAGATCACGATCAAGGTGATGATGTGCTCGGTGGCCTGCTCCGCTGCCTGTTGCAGGGCGTCGAAACGCGCTTTCACCTCCAGATCCTGCCCCCAGCCCTTGATTCTGTCGAGCAGGCCCTGCTCACCGGAAGGTAGCGGCTGCGGCGCATCGAGTCTGGCGACTTGCGCCGGTGCGGCACTCATCACCTGCTGGCTGGCGTCGTAGTCGGCGACGAGAAACTTTTCGAACAGCAGGTCGCTGCCGATGGTCACTGCGGGCACGGCGAAGCGCAGCATCAGGAGGATGACGAGCGTCCGCGAGAGCCATGCCGGAAGCGCTTCGCGCCGGAAGTGAAACCACGCCCAGCAGAGGGCTGCGGCACTCATCAGCAGGGAGATCAGCCAGTAGCCGGCCATGCTGATGAGCATCTTCTGCACGCCGAACGCGACGCTGGCAGCGAGCATGACATTCGAAAACTGCTCGACGAGATCGTTGACCGGGTCGAGCACCTCTCCGGGGGTGAGAACGACGCCCATGCCACCGGGCTGCACCGAAACCTCGGTTCCCTGGGCGACCGAAATCGCCGCATTCAGGGCCCTGGCCGTTGCAAAGCTGAGCAACGCCCGCTTCAGGCCGGCGTCGGCCTGTTGCGTAGCGCTGGCGTCCAGCGGCGCCAGCCAGGAGCAGGCGACCAGGCCGGCGACAAGCAGCGCAAGAATGAGCTGGCGCGCGAGCGGCATTTTTCGATTCCTTTTCGGTTTGCTGACGCTTGCCGGCACTTTTCGGCGTTTGTATTTTGCCGGCTGCTGTGAATATACTCCGCCTGTCGTTCCCCGAGTCCCCCGTCAGCAGTCGCACTTTCCGGCACGCAGGGCGGTCGAACCCACTCAACCCGGCCTGGATTGGTGCGCGCTGCCCGAGCCCATTCGGGCAGGCTCAGGGCTGAACCGCGGTATGGAGGGCTTTCTCATGGCGTCAAGCACCCCGAGAAACACGACATTCGGCTGGCAGCATTTGCGGCGCTCGCCTGCGCAGGGCCGCAATTTCCTCCCTCTTCTTCTCCTCCTCCTTTTCTGCTTCACGGTCAGCGGCTGCGCGTCGATCACGCTCGGCGTCGTACAAGGAGGACAACTGGTCGATGGCGGGACCATCGCCGGCGTTGGCGTCGTCCGCAAGGGCGCGCCCGCGCACGCGAAGCACAATATGTCGCTTGAGCCGGGCGACGAGATCCGGACAGACGCCCAGTCGACGGCCGTGCTGACCTTTGCCGAGGGCGCCAGGGTCTATGTGCAGCCCAACACGCACGTCCGTCTCGGATCGATCTTCGTCTTCATCGGCGAAGTCCTGGTCAAGGCCAGAGGCCTGTTCAAAGTCAAGACCGAGTACGCCACGGCCGCTTCGGAAGGCACCGAGTACCTGGTACGGGTGGACCCTGAGGCGCGGGTCAGGGTCGTCGTTGCCGAAGATCGCGTCGCGCTGACTTCGAACAACGGACGGTGGCCCAAGAAGTCGCTGGGCGTCGGGCAGGCGGCGGCAATCGTCGGCCCCGACCTTCTCGAAGTCGGGCAGGCGGGGATTGGCGAAGTCGAGCAGATTCGCATGCGCATCCGGAATCTCGACGCACTGGTTCCCAATACCGCCAACCTCGGCACTGCCGCGCTGGCGGCGGGCATCTTCGCCATCGGCGTTGGCGTGATGAGTAGCCGCTCAAGCAACGACCGTGACAGCGATCGGCCAGCACCGAGGGAACCGCCACCAACGCATGGTGACAACATCCGCTAACCAACCGCCGCTGTGAGCGGCGGCTGGCGCCGTGCAGGAACTCCAGCCGTTCAGCAGTGCACGACCGAAAACAGGCCCAGCGCAATTGGAAAAGACCGCGTCCCGGATTTTCATCAGCTACCGCCGTGAAGACAGCATCGCCTACGCCGGACGGCTTTACGATCACCTGAGCGCCCACTTCGGTGCCGAGCGGGTGTTCATGGACATCGGCCAGATCGAAGCCGGCGACGATTTCGTGAACGTGCTCGACCGCGAGATCGAAGCTTGCGACCTGGTCATCGCCCTGATCGGTCCGCGTTGGCTGAGCGCCAGCAACGAGAAGGGCCGACGGCTCGACCAGGGCGACGATTTCGTCAGCCATGAGCTTGCCGCAGCGCTCGCGCAGGGTAAGCGCCTGATTCCGGTGCTGGTCGGCGGCGCGACGATGCCCGAGGCCAGCGAGCTGCCGCCGACGCTCACCGAGCTGGCTCGCCGCCAGGCGCACGCACTCGACGACAAGCGCTTCAAGTTCGAGCTCGACGCGCTGATCCGCAGCATCGAGCGACGGCCGTCGCTGCTCAATCAGTTCGTGCAGGTGATGAATGCCGAACGCCTGCGCAAGTGGCGACGCTACGGTGGCGCCGGTATCGCACTGCTGATGTTCTTCCTGGGCTGGGTGCAATTGTTCGACGCGCTGGGAATCGATACGCGCATCGAGAGCTACACCATGGCGCTCGGCGACGTGGTGGCCAGCGTGCCGGTCAACGAACGCATCGCGATCGTCAGTTTCGACGAAAAATCCGAAGCGCGCCTTGGCAAGTTCGGACCGGACTGGCGCGCCGAGCACGCGCGGGTGCTCGACAAGCTGGTCGCCGCGGGTGCGAAAACGATTGTCTTCGACGTCTATTTCGAGAAGCCGAATCCGGCCGACGCCGAGCTGATCGCCGCCATAGAGCGAGCCCGGCAAAATGGCAGCGAGGTCATCGTCGGCGTCAATCAGCTGCTCGACCAGAAACCCGTGGCCACCCCCGGGCTGCTGCAGGCAGTCAGTGCCTGGGGCCTGCTGTGCGTCGGCGGCCGCCTGGGTTACGCCTCGCTCGCGCCGCTCGCCGCGCTCAAGCTTGCCGCCGCAGCAGACGCCGAACAGCCACCGGTCGAACGTATCCAAGACAGGATCAGCGCCATCGGCAGCCTGGCAGTCGGCGGCACGACACTGGCCGCAGACCAGCAGCTACGCGAACTGACAGTGGTCAGCGACACGGGCAGGACGCTCTGGCGCGGGCCACTCAAACCCTTCCAGGCAAGCGTCGAAGCCTCGGGACAGGTGCGCAACAACTGCCCGCTGCTGAGCAGCGGCGATCGGGTCGCAGACGCCCTGATCCGCCTGGCGCCGATCGAGAGTTGGAGGCAGCCGGCGCGACGCTACGACTACGAGCAGATCAGCGGACCAGCGGCGACGATCGCTGCCGGCGGGCTGACAGGAAAGATCGTCCTGATCGGCGATGGACGTGCCGGCCAGGACATCTTCCAGGTTCGCCGCGGCGTTGGCGCCGAGCTTCGCCACGGCGTCGAGTTGCACGCCGATGTCGTCAATAACCTGCTGCAAGGGATGCAACTGCGCGGCCTCGATCCCTTGCTGCAAGTTCTGGCGATGGCTGCCCTGGCCATTGCCGGTGCCTGGCTGCGCCTGTTCAAGCCAGCCATGCGCGCACTCTGGCGGCGCCTGCTGCTGCTCGGCTGCCTGCTTTTCTATCTGGCGCTGACGGTGCTGATCTACGTTCAGTTCGGGCTGCTGTTGAACACCGCCTATCATGTCGGTGCCTTTCTGCTGAGCTACTGGGTGCTCGGCAAACTCAGCGCGACCACCGCCCCGAGTTCGGCCTAGGGCGGTACAGCGCGGCCCGAGGCGCTGCCACCGCGCCAGGGCAATCGCATGAATCTTATACAAGACCCAGCAGTTCAGCGCGGAAGGTATCGGAAGTAGCAGCGATCAGTCGCTGAACCTTGAGGCCACCCTTGCGCTTGACCGGGGCGAGGCGGATGAGATTCAAGACGAAATGGCGCAAGGCCGCCAGGTTGTGAGCGGCGTGATCGGTGCAAGCCCGCATCTGGTCGTCGCCAAGGACCACATCCATGCACCAATGGAGGCTATTCTCGACCCGCCAGTGCATGCGAACGCTCTGGTTCATGCGCTGGGCGTCAGGCGCCAAGCTGCTGATATAGGTGCGCCGCTCGGTCGAGGTTGCCTTTCCCCTG
>JEMX01000062.1 GCA_000585055.1 Candidatus Accumulibacter appositus | reverse complement strand
ACCAGGCGCAAGCGCCTCGACAGCCACCGCGAATTGCGGCCCGAATTCCTTCGCCAGCGATATTGATGTCTGGTCGGCGTAGTAGCCCTGGTACATGAACCGGTCGGCGAGTGTTTCGGCCAGTTGCGAGTCCACCGCTTGTCCATCCAGCTCGGCCAGGGAGCGAACGGCGTCGTCGTAGGCCTGTGCGCCGCGAATGTCCGGAGAAAAATACAGATGACGGAAGCTCAGCCGTTTCGGCATCGCGAACTTGTCGCTGTTCTCTGTATACCAGGCCCGCAACTCCTCGGTGCTAGGCTCCTGGGCCGCCGCCAGGTCCTCGGCGACGAACTGCATCTTCTGCGCCATGCGGCGTTTCACGATCTCGTCGTTCTTGTCGAGGCCCATGGCCAACGCTTCCCGATAGAGGACCTCCTGGCGAACCCTGTTTTCGACCATGGCGGAGAATTCTGCTGGCGTTGGCGAACGACGCCACTGCGACTCGTAGATCGTGTGCAATTGGGCGAGCTCTTCGAGCGTCAGCGCAATCTCGTGGGACGACCCAGCCTCGACGTCGGGTTCAAGATACGCGTAACCCACAAACAGAACCGCACCGAGCGCCATGAAATGCAGCAGGGGTTCGCGCAGCAGGCGCTTGATCGAAATTGGATTCACAGACTCACTCTCTTCCCGCAAAAACGAAGGGCCCTTGCGGACCCTCCAGACTACTTGGCCGAATCAGTTGCTCAATCGCTTCGTCTCGCCGATGCGAAAGTGCCTTAGCGGTCGGCCGCGCCAGAAATTACGCCGGGCTCGCTTACATGTCTTGCGACGCCACGCTGTATTGACCGCAAGCGGACTACTTTACCTCGCTGTCGTAGTGAAGGAAATCGGCCTGGTTCTTCTTGGCAAGCTTCTCGGCAACGGCCTTGGGCAGCGGGTCGAGCATCTGCGGGCCTTTGGCCAGCAACTCGTAGTTGGCGTAACCGAACTCGTTGCTGCGCGCACCAAAGACCGTGTCGCCGAGCTTGTAGAAAGTCGTTTCCAAGGGATGATCCTGCAACAAGGTCACCACCTTGCCATCCTTGATCGAATAGCCGGCGCTCATACCCTCGTAGCCGTTACGGGCCACATCGCCGACCAGGCTAGGCTGGTGAATATTCTTGCCGACGTGGTAGACCGTTTGCTGACCCTCTTTTCGATAGCTGACCTTGAACTGTTCGCCCGTCACATTGTTGCGGTACCAGTGCGCCTTGCCGACAAGCAGTGCCTCGAGCTGCTGCTGGTTCAATTGCGTGGCGCCCTTGCCCTTGAGCGTGGCGACCGTAAGCCCCGGCTGCGCGGCCTTACGGGCCTTGTCGGTGGGCGTGTACCAGATGGGCGAACTCCAGGCGCGCTCCTGCACCGTCGGCGGCACTACGTCAGGCGGTGCCATGCCGAGCTGCCTGGCCTGGATGGTGGTCCAGCGCGGCGTCTCGATCTCCAATACGCGCGCGTAATAGAACGCGTGCTGGCTCGGATCGAAATCCGGGTCGGTCCAGACCTTCTTCAACTCGACCGCACCGACGCTGTTGCTGTAGCTTGCCTTGTCGATATCAACCGTGCTTCTAAGCGCCGGGATTTTCTTGCTCCATTGGTCGGGCTTGCGGTCGCCCGACCAGACCACATCGTATACATGCTCGAAGCTCTGGCCGTCCTTGGTCCAGCCCTTCACGATCTGAATGCGATCGAGATTGCCCGCGGTCGGGTCTTTCGTTGCCCACACGATAAAGCTCGGCGCCTTGCCTTGCAGTGGCGGCAAATCGCCTCCCATAGGCACTCCGCCGCGATAGGCTTTCGTGATCCAGTCGCCATCGTTCAGCAATTGCTGGTCGTAGTCCCAGCCACCGAACAGGCGCACCTTGATGTGCGGGCCGCTGACGCCAAAGGTCTCCCTGCGATTCATGGCATCGAACAGGGAAGCGCGGGTGTTCTCCTCCGCCCATACCCCGGTGAGGCCGGCGGGCTCCTCGTAGCGCACGTCGATGCCGGCGAAGTTATGGCCGCTCATGCGCGTTTCGATGGTGCCATCTTCCTGCGCATGGCCGCCGAAAAAGTTCTCCTGACGATAGGGGGTCGCCGTGTTGTGTGAATCAGCCGCTGCGCCAAACCCGAATTTGTAGGGGTTGAAGCCGCGCGTATCCTGCATCGCCAGACCGTCCTTCAGCGCCTGGCGCGCATAGCTGCCAACGATCTTGTCGACGCGACCCGACTCCGCGGGCAGTCCGAGCAAGACGCTCCAGATGGCGTAACTGGAGAACTCGTCGTTGGGCGAGAGCAAGGGGTGGGTCTCGGACTGACCCTTGATCTGCTTTATCTCGATGAGCCGCTCGTTGCGCACGCGCGACTCGGCCCAGGCGGCATCAATCGGCCGGCCCAGGCTGTCCACATCGGTCGGGTACATCCAGCCGTCAGACAGGTTCGCGTTATGCGAAATCGCCAGCAGTTCGTTGCCGGCCTTGCGCTGTCCATCCATCCAGGTCCACAGCTCGGCGGGGTGCACAGAATCCAGCGCGGAAAAAGGCATCTCCGGAACCTTGGCGCAGTCACGGAAAAACACGTTGCGGTGCAGGTTGCGGTTGTCGGGCATCGAGGTCCATTCATAGGAACAGAAGGCCGTAAACTTGCCCGGCTCATTGGCCGCGTTGGCGATGTCGTTGTTCTCCTTCCAGACCGTGCCGGCAACCTTCGGCGACATCAAGGCTTTGACGGGCGGGCTCGACAGCAGCTTGACGACAGCCAGGAAGGCCCGCTGCTGCTGCTCCTTGCTGTTCGGGTCGGTGACGATTAGACCCTGGGCCTCGGGCAGTTTGCTGGTGTACGACCCCGGTGTGTTCGCCTGCTTGGTGACCCCGACATACTCGGAATGATCCGTAACGCCCATGAAGTCCATTGGCGTGGTGATGCGGATATCGTAGCCAAGCGGGTGCTTGATGGTCTCGCCTTTGGCGTACTTGTAGGCGTCGGCAGGACCCGTGATCTTGTTACCGAATACCCACGCGTCCAACGACCAGCTGGTATGCAGGTGCGTCTCGCCGAAATAGGCGTTGCGATTGGGATTGGGTTCTTCGGCCCAGGCAGTCAGCGCCGCACTTAGCGTCACACTCAGCGCCGCAAGGGTCAGTATCGATCGGGCTCGGTAGGCTCGTTTCAGTTTCATCGCAATCTCTCCTAAGGAAAATAGCCGCTTGCGCCGCCGGATAACAGCGTCAAGGGCTCACGCGAGCTGTCGTGGTGATGTTCGCCAGCCGCGATATCTATCCGGCCATCCTGTGCGGCCTGGATCCCGTCGCGGAACACCGGCATCCAGGCCCTGTAGCGCTTCCTTGGTGACCTCTCCGTCAACCGTCGAAACGACGTTCAATCTCTCCCTTTGGCATTCATCTCCGCGACCCGCTTCATCTGCGCCTCCGTCATCTCCGGCGGCCCCGGCTTGAAGGTGATCTTGTGGATCGTGCCGGTGAAGCGGAACGGCGGCTTGTAGTCGCGATCGTCGACGCCGGTCCGCGTGTCGTAGCCGACGTCCATCCACTCGTCCATGATCTCGACGGCGGGCACCGTATGGGGAATGGTCTGCTTCGCCACCTCCACGCCATCCACGCTCAGCACGCCGGTGCCACCCTTGGCGAGCCCCGGGCCGTCATACTGGAAGTCGAAGACCACGGTGTGTCGGCCGGAGGGAAGCGCCTGTGCGCCCTCCCATCGGAAGCGGTGCAGGTCGACCAGGTTATAGGTGAACACCGGTTTGCCTTTCAGCAGGTAAAGCCCCCAGCCATTGAAACGGCCGCCCTCGGTGATCAGCATGCCCTCGGCCCCACCTTGTGGGATGTCGATGTCGGCAGTGACGGTGAAGTCGCGGGCGAGGTAGGGTGGCATCGCCCCGAGCGCAATCGAGATCGGCGCAACATAGCTGAACTCGGTGATGCCGGGCGAGCCGCTCGGCCGCGGCCGCAAAAAGCGCTGGAATCCTTCGTTGTCGAGCGGGAACACGTTGTATTTCTTCGCTTCCTCGACGAAGACCGCCTGCAGCTCCTTGAGCTTCGCGGGATTCTTTTTCGAGACGTCTTCAAACTGTGTCCAGTCCGTCGTGAGGTCGTAGAGTTCCCACTCGTAGTCGAGCACGTCCGGCACCTTGACGCCGGGGTTGTTATCCCATGGTGCGATCACCACCTTGGTGTTGGCGTACCAGCCTTCGTGATAGATCGCGCGCTGGCCGATCATCTCGAAGTACTGCGTCTTGTGCGTCGTCGGCGCGTCGGCGTTCTTCTTGTCGAAGGTGTACACCATGCTTACGCCCTCGATCGGGCGCTGCTTGATGCCATCCACATACTCGGGCGCAGGGATGCCGGTGGCCTCGAGAATCGTTGGCACGACGTCGATCACGTGGTGGAACTGATTGCGGATGCCGCCCTTGTCCTTGATGCGCGCCGGCCAGGAGATGACCGCGCCGCTGCGGTTACCGCCGAGGTACGACGCAACCTGCTTGGTCCACTTGTAAGGGGTGTCAAAGGCCCAGGTCCAGGCCACCGCCATGTGCGGAGCCGTCTCGGGACCGCCCCACTTGTCGTAGAAGAGCGCCAACTGATCCTTCACCGGGACGTCGATGCCATTGTAGGCCGCGTAGTCGTTGGGGGTGCCGACCGTGGTGCCCTCGGCGCTGTTGCCGTTGTCGCCCTGCAGCCAGATGATCAGCGTGTTGTCGAGCTTGCCCTGGCGCTCGATCTCGGCGATCACGCGACCCGCCTCGTGGTCCGTGTAAGCGTGGTAGGCGGCGAAGACGTCAGCCTGCTTGATGAACATCTTCTGCTCATCGGCCGACAGCTCGTCCCATTCCTTCAGGTTGGCCGGCGGACCCTTGGGCCAGGCCGTTAGCTTGGCATCGGCCGGAATCACACCGAGTTTCTTCTGGTTGGCGAAGATCGTCTCGCGCAGTTTGTTCCAGCCTCCGTCGAAGAGGTGCAAGGCGCTGATCTTGTCTATCCATTCCTTGGTCGGATGGTGGGGCGAATGAGTGCCTCCCGGCGCGTAGTAAAGCAGGAACGGCTTGTCGGGGTGCGTCGCGTCGATCCGGCGCAGGTAGTCGATCGCCTCGTTGGCCATCGCGGTGGTCAGGTTCCAGGTACCCTCGGGCTGGCCCTGCCAGGGGAAGATCGCCGTGTGGTTGCGGAAAAGATAGGGGGTCCACTGGTCGGTTTCGCCCACCGGGAAGCCGTAGAAATATTCGAACCCGTAACCCGATGGCCACTGCTCGAATGGCCCGACCTCGGTCGCGACCCATCCCGGCGTGTTGTGGTTCTTGCCGAACCACGAGGTCGCGAACCCGTTGTCCTTGAGGATGCGTCCGACCGTCGCGCGGTCCGGCGTGATGGTGGCGTCATAGCCCGGGAAGCCGGTGGACGCCTCGGCGATGACGCCGAAGCCCATCGTGTGGTGATTGCGACCGCTGATCGTCGCGGCCCGCGTTGGTGAGCAGAGCGCGGCGTTGTGCATGGCCGTGTAGCGCAAGCCGCTGGCAGCAAGCCTGTCAAGCGTCGGGCTGGGGATTACGCCGCCGAAAGTACTGGAGGTCCCAAAGCCGGAGTCGTCGATCTGGATCAGCAGGACGTTGGGCGCGCCCTTGGGCGGCACAATACGCGGTGGCCACCAGGCCTTGGATCCATCAACGGTTTCCTTGATCACGCCGCCGAATTTCG
>JEMX01000061.1:8233-162670 GCA_000585055.1 Candidatus Accumulibacter appositus | reverse complement strand
CAGCCATTCCTCTAGGCGTACTGTTACCAGCACGCTCAAGCAGCCTACCCGGAAGCAGCGCGAGCCACGCCGACGCTTCCCTATTTGGCCTTGCTCCGGATGGGGTTTACCGTGCCGTCCGTGTTACCACGAACGCGGTGAGCTCTTACCTCGCCGTTTCACCCTTACCTGCCCTGCCTGCGCGAGGACATCGGCGGTCTGCTTTCTGTTGCACTTTCCGTCACCTCACGGTGCCCGGTCGTTAACCGGCATCCTGCTCTGCGGAGCCCGGACTTTCCTCTCGGCGCCAGGCGATCGCCTTTTGCCCAGCGGCTGTCTGACCGACTTCCCGCGCTGATTATACCCGCCGCCGCGTTCGGCCCGCGCGGAATTGCCAGGGGTCATCGTAATAGGAAGGGCTTTCGCTGGCCGCGGTCACTCCGGGCAAGCCGAGCAGCGGCAAGGGATGAAAGGCGCGCGGATCACGATGTCGTCCGGCGGCCACTTCACTCGCCAGACGCCGATCGATGTCAGCCAGTTGTGCGGACAGCGGCGCCTGCAGCCACTCCTCGCTGACTTCATGCAGCACGGCCTTGGCCGTCAGCCCGCGAAACGGCTGCAGCAGTTGCTCGTAGGTAGCGTGACCAAAAACGAAGCAGCGCAGCAGGCGATCGAGATCAAGGCGTCGCTCCCAGAACAGGGGCTTCCATTGAAAGCCGCGCAACAAGGCCAGCAGTGAGCGATCGGAGGAGACGACGACGACACCGCATTCATCGAAATGGGTCAGAGCGTCGCGATCGCGACTGCGCGTGCTGCGCGCGTCCGGCAGCGCCATCGCCGCCACGTGAGACGCATTCAGCGCCGATTTACTCAGTGGAAAGCTGAGCCAGACCAGGGCATTGAAGAAATCGTGCCAGTTGCCGGGACGCGTCTCCACCTCGCCGCGCTCCCAGATGCGGGTTTCGTAATCGACGCCATCGCCTGGCGGTGCGACGAAAGAGATCCGGCGACCGCCAGCCGTACGCAGTTCGCAGCGCGCGCTGAGCAAATCGAGCGACGCCGGCTCAGGCGCAAAGGGAAGGCCCTTGATGAGCGGCGTCAATGGGGCGAACAAGCCACCCGGCGACGGCCAGCCAGCTAGGCTCACGTCCTCAACACCTCACTGCGTCAGGCGTTCACTGCTGCGCCGGGGCAACGGCGTCCAGCGGCGCTTCGCGCGTCGCTGCGGCGATGAAGCTCAAGCTGCCGTTGCGCATCTCGAAGCTGCCCTGTAAGGGACCCATACCGTCCGCCGGCGGCTCGGCAAGCCGGGCAAAGCCCTCGCAGGTTCGCGTCTCGACGACCTGCATGCGGCGCCCCTGTTTGAGAATCCAGGCGTCGTTGCCCGGGGCGTAGACCTCGATAGGGGTGGTCGCACCGCCCTTGCCCATGTCATGACGGCGCATGCACTCTGGCATCCGTGTGGCGACGATGGAATAGGACGCCGACCTCTCCCAAAAGAAGTTTTGAATGCGAATCAGGGTCAGCGAATGCTGGCTGGAGCCGCCGATCTCGAAGGCTGCACGCTGATCGGAGCAGGCCAGCAGCAGGGGCAGCAGGAACAGGGACAACAAGGTTTTCCGTGGCACAGACAATCTCCTCAAGCGAAACCCGGAGGAAGCCAACGCTAGACGACCCGCAGACATCAGTCGACCATCCGCCAGCGCAGCCGCTCACCGGCGCGCAGCGGCACCAGCGCGTCGTCACCGAGATAGGAGAAGGCCTCGACAACCGGCCACTCCTCCTGGCGGAGCGTCACCGTCCCGGCATTGCGCGGCAGACCATAGAAGTCGGCACCGTTGAAACTGGCGAAAGCCTCCAGCCGATCCAGGGCGCCGGCCGACTCGAATGCTTCCGCGTACAGTTCGAGAGCCGCGTGCGCGGTGTAGCAACCGGCGCAACCACAAGCGTTCTCCTTGCTGGTCCGTGCGTGGGGTGCCGAATCCGTACCCAGGAAAAAACGCTGGCTACCGGAAGTCGCCGCGCGCACGAGCGCCAGCCGATGCTCCTCGCGCTTGAGCACCGGCAGACAATAGTGGTGGGGGCGAATACCGCCGGCAAAAATGGCGTTGCGGTTGTAGAGCAGGTGATGGGCCGTAATCGTCGCCGCGAGGTTCGGGCCCGCACTGCGCACGAAATCGGCGGCATCGCGGGTGGTGATGTGTTCAAAAACGATCTTCAGGCCCGGGTAGCGCGCCAGCAATGGCTCCAAGACGCGCTCGATGAAGCGCTTTTCGCGATCGAAGACGTCAACCTCCGGATCGGTCACCTCGCCGTGCACCAGCAGCGGCATTCCCAACCGCTCCATCTCGCCAAGCGCCTTGTCGCAACGCTCGATATCGCTGACCCCCGCGTCCGAATTGGTCGTGGCCCCCGCCGGATACAGCTTCACCGCGTGCACGAAGGTGCTATCGACGGCCCGCCGCACTTCCTCGGCTGAGGTCATGTCGGTCAGATAGAGCGTCATCAGCGGTTCGAACGGCGAGGCCGGCGGCAATGCCGCCAAGATTCGCGCCCGGTACTCGCCAGCCGCAACGACCGTAGTCACCGGCGGGCGCAAATTGGGCATCACGATGGCCCGGGCAAACTGACGGGCGCTATGCGGCAAGACCGTGCGCAACGCTTCACCGTCGCGCAGATGGAGATGCCAGTCGTCAGGGCGGGTAAAGGTAATCTGCATGCTTGAGCCGCGGCGAAGGAAAGTCCGGATTCTAGATGATTTTCTCTCGTCGGCCGAACTTGGCCGAGCCGATCACGCCGGGCCCGGCTGCATGGCGGTGGTCGCAGCTCCGCCCGCGCAGCCCTCAAGCCCTGAGGCGCAAGGCCAATTCATAGAGGGACTTCTTGCCGACAGCGGTGATGGCATGCGCCAGACGGCTCGCCTGACTAACCGCCAGGCCATCGTCGAGCAGCAGCTTGAGAACTCTTTCGCCTTCCCGCCCATCGTCAAGCGACACGGCCCCGGAGACCAGCAACACAAACTCGCCGCGCTGCCGGTTGGCGTCGGCCAGCAACCAGTCATGCGCCTCAGCAAGGGGACAGACGTGAATGGATTCGAAGACCTTGGTCAGTTCTCGCGCCAGAACCACGCTCCGCGTCGGCCCGAAGGCATCCGCCAGCGCGGCCACGGTGTCGAGAATGCGGTGTGGCGCCTCGTAGAAGACCAGCGCGTACGGCAGGTGAAGCAGCCCGCGCAAGGCCTCGGCGCGCTGCCCCGCCCTGTTCGGCAGGAAACCGTAGAACAGGAAATGCGGGTCATCAAGTCCGGCGGCGGAGAGCGCGACGATCGCCGCGCAGGGACCCGGCAAGGGAACGACGCGATAGCCGGCAGCGCGCACCCTGGCCACCAGCCGCGCACCCGGGTCGGACACCGCCGGGGTGCCGGCATCGACCACCAACGCCACCGACTCACCGTTCGCCAGACGCGCAATCACCTGCTGCGCGGCAGCCTGCTCATTATGCTGATGCGCCGCCAACAAGCGTGCAGTGCAGCCATAATGTCGGAGGAGCGGCCCGCTATGCCGCGTATCCTCCGCGGCCACCCACGCCACCTGCCGCAAGACCTCGATGGCACGCTGCGTCATGTCGCCAAGATGGCCGAGCGGCGTCGGTACCACATACAGTGCAGGGAGTTCTTCGCTCATGACGATCCGTCGGCAGGTAAACGCCAAAGATAGCACGCGCGCGGCGAGCGCACGCCCGGAAAGCCCGGGCGTGCGCGCAGAACGCCTGGCGGCGACCTTCCTTGAAGCAAAAGGCCTGAGCATTCTGGCACGAAACTACCGTTGCCGCGGCGGCGAGGTAGACCTGATCTGCCAGGAGCGAGGGGTGCTCGTCTTCGTCGAAGTGCGCTTGCGCCGCAACCCCGGCTACGGCGGTGCAGCGGCCAGCATCACCAGCAGCAAGCAGGCTCGTATCATCCTCGCCGCACGCCACTACCTGGCCTCCCATAGCGGCCTGCGGGAACCCGAATGCCGCTTCGACTGCCTGCTCCTGGACGCACTCTCCGAAGCGGCAATCGAATGGTTGCGCGACGCCTTTTTGGTGGCGTGAGGCATGCCACGAACGCCTGCCGCCACTCACAAGTCCCGCAGTGCCCGAATCACCGTCGCCAGGTCTTGGGGCCGTGGGGTTCACGGCGCGATCTTCGCGCCGCCCTGGTGTTAAGATCTCCAGCTCCTCTTTCCGCCGAGTCAAAGCGAAGCCCATGGATTTGATCACTCGCATCAGCCAACACTTCAAGGACAGCGCGCAGACCAAGCTCGACGCCATCGAATTCCTGGCCGCACCGATCGCGCAGGCGATCGAGTCAATGGTCGCCTGCCTACTGAACAACGGCAAGATCCTCGCCTGCGGCAACGGCGGCTCGGCGGCCGACGCGCAGCACCTGGCCGCTGAACTGGTAGGCCGTTTCGAGGCCGAAAGGCACGAGCTGGCGGCGATTGCCCTGACCACCGATTCGTCGATCATGTCGGCAGTCGCCAACGACTATGGCTTCAAGATGGTATTCGCCAAGCAGGTGCGTGCCCTCGGCCAGCCCGGCGACGTGCTGGTGGCCATTTCGACCTCGGGAAACTCACCCAACGTCGTCGAAGCGATCAATGCCGCGCACGAGAACGAACTGCGGGTGGTGGCACTCACCGGCAAGGGCGGCGGCGCGATCGGCGAGATGTTGCGTGACGGCGACGTCCACATCTCCGTGCCTGCCGAACGCACGGCACGCATTCAGGAAACGCACCTGCTGGCCATCCACTGCCTTTGCGATGGCATCGATTGCCTGCTCATGGGGGTTGAGGAATGAAGAAAACTCTGGCCGCCAGCCTGCTTCTCGGAGCGACCCTTGTGCCAACATTGCAAGGCTGCATCCCGCTGGTCGCCGCCGGAGCGACGCAGGCGACGCTGTCGACGGTCGATCGTCGCTCACTCGGCACGCAAACCGAAGACGAAACCATCGAGTGGAAAGCGGCCGGAAACGTCAGCGAGAAAGCGGGCGCGCAGTCGCACACCAACTTCACCAGCTACAACCGCAAAGTACTGATTACCGGCGAGGTCCCGTCCGAGGCAAACAAGGCCGCGATTGAACGTTTGGTCATCGCCATACCACAGGTCAAAGGCGTCTACAACGAACTCTCTGTCGCGCCCGCCACTTCGCTCACGGTGCGTAGTAACGATTCCTACATCACCACGAAGGTCAAGGCGCGCCTGGTCGACTCGGGCAGAGTTAGCGCGGCCCACGTCAAGGTGGTCACCGAAAACGGCGTGGTCTACCTGCTCGGCCTGCTCACCCAGCGCGAGGCGGAGGCTGCGATCCAGGTCGCGCGCACGACGACCGACGTCAAGAAAGTCGTGACGCTGTTCGAGATCATCACTGACGCCGAGGCCAAAGCCCTGCAGGTCAAGCTCGAATCCCAGCCAGCCAAGCCGGATAGCGTGACCGGCGGCTGACACTAGGCACGCGCACTAGCGCCGGCACACGTTGGCACGACGAGAAAGAACCAACAGCGCTGGAAGACAAGCCAGCGAAAACGTCAGGGATGGTCCTTTGACGCCGCTTGCTTCTTTTTGCCCCACATCGGGTGTGCATGCTGGCGGAGGATGTAATCGGCAAGGAACTTCATCCAGATCGTCGATCCGGCAATCGCACTCCAGATATCGTACGCGATGCCGCCGATGACGATCATCAAAATCACTGCCACCACGATGCCGCCGGCAACCAGGTTGATGGCCGCCACGTAAGGTGCGTACTTCTCCGGAGCCGCGGGACTCACGCCGCCTTTTAGCGCTACTTCGGAAAAATCCCGCCCGACCAGAATTCGCCATGCCCGCCGCAGCCAAAAGAAGGCAATCGGGAAAAGGCCGAGAAACAGTATCCATGTGATCGCGACACTGATAGTCATCCACTACTCCTGTTGTTGCGTACGCCAGCGCGCAGAAATCCATGCGCTTCGTCTTTCGCAAAGCAGCAAAGAAAAGCCCCGCCAATAGTGCCAGCGGGGCTCCTCTCGCCCGCTGCCGCCGGCTCGAGGCCGGACGACAGCTGATCATAAAGCCAACTGCGCTTAGTGAGCGCCCGTAACAGCTCCCGAGCCACGCGGGATGCGAACCGATTCGACCATTGCCTGGATGTGCTCCGGAGGTTCCGGGGTCATCTTGTCGACAATGAAGGCAACGCCGAAGTTGACACAGGCTCCGATAGCACCGAAGGCTTCCGGCGTGATCCCGAAGAAGCTGTTCGGCCCACCGATCAGATGCAGGTACTCGGTTCCCTTGATGAAGAAGATACCCTTGGCTGCGAAGACGTAGAAAAGGGTGACGAACAGGCCGGCGAGCATGCCGCAGATAGCACCTTCCTTGTTCATCTTCTTCGAGAAGATGCCCATCATGATCGCCGGGAACAGCGAGCTCGCCGCAATCCCGAAGGCCAGGGCAACGGTACCGGCCGCGAAGCCCGGTGGATTGAGACCCAGATAGCCAGCGATGATAATCGCCACGGCCATCGAGATCTTGCCCGCCAGCAGCTCGTTCTTCTCGCTGATATCGGGAACGAAGACGTTCTTGATCAAGTCATGCGAGATCGCCGCCGAGATGGCCATCAACAAGCCCGCGGCAGTCGACAGAGCGGCAGCCAGACCACCGGCAGCAACCAGCGCGATCACCCAGTTCGGCAGCAAAGCAATTTCCGGATTGGCGAGAACGATAATGTCGGCGTTGACCGTCAGCTCGTTGCCCTTCCAGCCAGCGCCTTCAGCCTTGGCCTTGAATTCATCGCTCTTGGACTTGTCGTTGTAGTACTGGATGCGACCGTCGCCGTTTTTGTCTTCCCACTTCAGCAAACCGGTCTTCTCCCAGCGCTTCATCCAGTCCGGACGCTCCTCGTACACCAGTTGCGAGTCGGCAGCGTAAGGATCGGCATTGCCCATCACCACGCCCGGAGTGATCGTGCGCAGCAGGTTGGTCTTGGCCATCGCCGCAACGGCAGGTGCAGTAGTATAGAGTAGGCCGATGAAGATCAGCGCCCAACCGGCGGAGCTACGCGCAGCAGCCACCGTCGGCACCGTGAAGAAGCGCATGATGACGTGCGGCAGACCGGCGGTACCGATCATCAGCGACATCGTGTACACGAACATGTTCAACATGCCGCCAGCGTCTGAAGTGGTGTAGTTGGCAAATCCGAGATCGCTGACCACCATGTCCAGCTTGTGCAGGAGCGAGACATCCTGGCCGACAATGTTGGAACCCAGGCCCAGTTGTGGGATGGGGTTGCCGGTGAGCTGAATCGAGATGAAGATCGCCGGGATGATGTAGGCAGAGATCAGCACGCAGTATTGTGCCACCTGCGTGTAGGTGATCCCTTTCATACCGCCGAACACGGCGTACAAGAAGACGATGCCCATACCCGCGTAGATTCCGGTTTCGCTCGTCACTCCCAGGAAGCGGGAGAAGGCCACACCGACGCCGGTCATCTGCCCGATGATGTAGGTCAGCGAAGCGACCAGCAGGCAGAAAACCGCAACCGTACTGGCGGACTTCGAGTAGAAGCGGTCACCGATGAACTGCGGCACGGTGAATTTGCCGAACTTGCGCAGATAGGGCGCCAGCAGCATCGCCAGGAGCACGTAGCCACCGGTCCAGCCCATCAGGAAGAGGCCGCCGCCGTAACCCATGTTGGAAATCAGGCCGGCCATCGAAATGAACGAGGCGGCCGACATCCAGTCCGCGCCAATCGCCATACCGTTCATCACCGGCCCAACTTGACCGCCGGCAGCATAGAAATCGCTGGTGGTACCGGCACGTGCCCAGAGGGCGATGCCGATGTACAGCGAAAAACTTGCGCCGACCACCAGGTAAATCGTTGTTTGCAGATCCATAGTTGGCCCCTTATTCTTCGTGAACGTCGAACTGACGGTCGATTTCACCCATCTTCTTCTTGTAGTAGAAGATCAGCGCGATGAACACGTACATCGCCCCCTGTTGGGCAAACCAGAAGCCCAGGGGATAACCGCCCAGATGAATGCTATTCAGTGCCGGTGCGAACAAGATGCCCGCGCCGAATGAGACCAGGAACCATACTATAAGGATCTTGGTCAGCAACCCGAGGGTCGCCGACCAGTAGGCCTTTCCGCTGTCGTCCATGATTTACCTCCTCCAATTTTTTTTTCGATCGATTTAGCGGCTCCCAAGGCGTGCAAGCGAACCACCGGCGCGATTATTGATGTCGATTCTTACTGGAAACTGACACCACACGGGAAAGTCAAGCTTTCGCGTGCGCCGTCCTGAGGGCGGGCGGCGGCGCGCTGGCAGCGAAAGTCGCCTTTGCCAGACGAAAAGGGCGGCGACTGCCTAACGCCGCCAGAAGCCAGGCGTCAGCAGGACCAGCAGGGTGAAAATCTCGAGGCGCCCGAGCAGCATGGCCCAGGTGCACACCCAGGTCTGCAAGTCGGTCAGCACGGCGTAGGTCGACGCCGGGCCAACCAGGTTCAGTCCGGGACCGGTATTGTTCAAACAGGCGACGACGGCCGAGAAGGCAGTAATGATGTCCAAACGCGTACCGACCATCAGCAGGGTCATCACCACGATGCTGACCACGTAAATGAACATGAAGCCAAGGATCGCGTGCAGCACGTGGTCCGGAATGACGGTCTCGCCGAAGCGCACGGTCTGCAGACCGCGCGGGTGCATGGCCCGGGTCAGTTCGCGCGACACCTGCTTGTAGAGAACGACCGCGCGCATCATCTTGATGCCGCCGCCGGCCGAACCCGAGCAGGCGACGAAGCTGCACAGAAAGAGGATCCACAGCTGCCCGAACAGCGGCCACTGAACATAATCGGTGGTCGCAAAGCCAAGCGAAGTGGCCAGCGACACCGAGTGGAACCCGACGTAGCGCAGAGTCGTCAGGAAGTCCGGATAGATCGCCTCCGGCCAGAGGTAGAGCGAAAGCGCCAGAATGCTCAGGGCCAGAATGCCCAGGAAATAGTGCGCCTCAATGTCGGCCAGATAGGCGCGTAGCGAACGCTGCGAAAAGGCCAGAAAGTGGGTGCTGAAGTTGATGCCGGCGAGCAGGGCGAACAAGATGACGACCAGTTCGATATCGAGGCTGGCGAAGTGACCGACACTGGCGTCCTTGCTCGAAAAACCACCGAGACCCATCACCGAGAAGGCATGCATCATCGCGTCCCAGGGTTCCATGCCCACGGAATATAGACTGATGCCGCAGGCGACGGTGAGAATCACATAGACGACCCACAAGCCCTTGGCCGTCTCGGTGATTCGCGGTGTGATCTTGGAATCCTTCATCGGACCGGGCGTTTCAGCCTTGAGCATGCCGCGCCCCCCGAAACCAAGCAAAGGCAGAATGGCGACGGCAAGAACGACGACGCCGAGGCCACCAACCCAGTGCATGAAAGTGCGCCAGAAGTTGATCGAGACGGGCAGCTGGTCAAGCCCGGACAAGACCGTCGCACCGGTCGCGGTGAGGCCCGAAACGGCCTCGAAATAGGCGTCCGTCCAGCTCAGTTCGTCGATGTGCAGATAAAGGGGCAGAGCGCCGAAAGCGGGCAGGATCGCCCAGATCAGGGCGACCAGCAGAAAGCTCTCACGCACCCGCATCTCGCGTTGCTGCCGGCCTATGAAGAAAGAAAGCAGCAAGCCGCAGAGGATGGTGATCAGCACCGCCTCATCGTACGCGTCATGCGCGCCGTCGGCGGTCAGCCAGGAAATGGCGAGCGGGATCATCATCAGGAAACCGAAACCGGTGATCAGAACGCCGAGGACGTACAGCGCCGGCGCAAAGCGGCCAAACACCCGCACCCCTCGCGACTCCGCGGAAAGCGACGAAGAACCAGACATTTTCTCGATCCTGGCCACCAGCCTTCTTGACGTACCTACGAGGATCCGGAATCAACCCCTGAGGGGGCTATCCGCAAGGATCAGGAGGGACGGTAAAAATCAGCCGCACAAGGAAGAGGATATTCCACCCCGGCGACCGCAATGTGGCGGGCATTCTATACCGAAAGTCCCGCCAGGGCGCCCGGCGGGCCACTCACGGCGGTTACTGCCCGCGTTCTGACGGCCATGACATGTCACGATACCCCGATCATGAAAGTCATGACCGTTCCCTCTCTTTCCCCGGCCCTTCTCCCGCAGGGGGAGAAGGGAGTTTCCTGAGTCGCCTACGCGACTTTCACATTAAAGCAGCACCCGCTCGATGCCGCCGTTGTTGGCCTGGTGGACGTAGCGGGCCAGCCAGTCGTCGCCAAGCAGGCGTTTGACCATTTCGACGACGATGTAGTCGGCCTCGGTTCCGCTGTCGTCGTTATAGCGCGACAGACCTTGCAGGCACGAGGGGCAGGAGGTGAGCACCTTGATCGGACCGGAAAAACCATCCGCGCGCTGACGTTCGACGCCGTTGGCGATCTCCTCCTGCTTGCGGAAGCGCACTTGCGTGGACACGTCCGGACGCGTCACGGCCAGGGTTCCCGACTCGCCACAGCAACGCGCCGAGAGCTCGACCGGCTGCGCCATCAAGCTATTGACCACCTTGATGCCGGGCATTGTGCGCATCGGCACGTGACAGGGATCGTGATACAGGTAGCGGCTGCCGCTGACGCCATCGAGGCAGACGCCTTTTTCGAGCAGGTATTCGTGGATATCGAGCAGGCGGCAACCGGGGAAGATCTGCTCGAAGTGATATTTTTCGAGCTGGTCCATGCAGGTGCCGCAGGAGACGATGACGGTCTTGATATCCAGATAGTTCAAGGTGTTGGCAACGCGGTGGAAAAGCACCCGGTTGTCGGTGGTGATCGCCAGCCCCTGGTCGGCCTCGCCGGCCGCCGTCTGCGGATAGCCACAGCACAGGTAGCCCGGCGGCAGCACGGTTTGCGCACCAATCTCATAGAGCATCGCCTGCGTGGCCAGGGCGACCTGGGAAAATAGGCGCTCGGAACCACAGCCCGGGAAATAGAAAACGGCATCGCCGTCGTAGTCCGGGGCGCTGACCTTTTGCGGATTGCGGATGATCGGGACGATCTTGTCGTCTTCGATGTCGAGCAGCGCCCGGGCGGTGCGCTTGGGAAGCCCGCCAGGCATCGGCTTGTTGATGAAGTGAATGATCTGCGCGCGCAGCGTTGGCGAACCGAGCGTCGCCGGTGGCTGTCGCGTTTGCCCCTGGATCAGGCCAAGCGACTTGGCTGCCCGGTAGGCCAGTCGCTGCGCCCGGTAGCCCCAGTCGATCATCAGCTTGCGCACCAGCTTGATGGTCGCCGGATCCTTGATCGTCAGGAAAGCCATGGCCGCCGCTTTCGCCGGCACGAACTTCTTCTTGCCCTGCTCGCGCAGCAGATTGCGCATGCGGATCGAGACATCGCCGAAGTCGATATCGACCGGGCACGGCGTCAGGCACTTATGGCAGATCGTGCAGTGATCGGCGACGTCGTTGAACTCATCGAAATGGCGCAGCGAAACGCCGCGCCGGGTCTGCTCCTCGTAGAGAAAAGCCTCGATCAGCAGAGAGGTGGCAAGGATCTTGTTGCGCGGCGAGTAGAGCAGGTTGGCGCGCGGCACGTGTGTCGAACAGACCGGCTTGCATTTGCCGCAACGCAGGCAGTCCTTGACCATCGCCGAAATGTGGCCGATTTCCGACTGCTCCATTATTAGCGACTCGGTGCCGAGCAGCGAGAACGAAGGCGTATAGGCCTTGCCCAGGTCAGCGCCCGGAAGCAGCTTGCCCTTGTTGAAGCGGCCTTCCGGATCGACGCGGGCCTTGTAGTCGCGAAACGGCTGCATTTCATCGTCGCTGAGGAATTCCAATTTGGTGATGCCGATACCGTGCTCGCCGGAGACCACTCCGTCGAGCGCCCGTGCCAGGGCCATGATTCGCTCGACCACCGCATAGGCAGCCTGCAACATGTCGTAGTTATCGGAGTTCACCGGAATATTGGTGTGCACATTGCCGTCACCGGCGTGCATATGCAGGGCGACGAACAAGCGGCTGCGCAGCGTTTGTTGGTGAATCGCGGCGATACGCTCGACGACCGGCCGGTAAACAACGCCATCGAAAATGCCTTCGAGTTGCGGCTTGAGCTCGCGCTTCCACGACACGCGCAGCGAGTAGTCCTGCAGGCGATGAAAGAGCGTCGGCCGGGGTGCGCGATTCCTCAACTCGCCGCTGTTAAGGCCACGGGTGGCGAACTGCACTTCGGCCTCGTGCAGCGGCAGGTCGAGGTTGTCGAGCAACCACTGCCAGCGCGCGCGTACGCTGGCCACCGCTTCCAGTGCGGCCGGTCGGCGTTCGCCGATCAACAGTTCCTTGTCGAGGTCGGCGTCGCCACGATGCAGGGGCAGATCGCCCTGCAGGAATTCGTGCAGCGCATCGCAAAGCGCCAGCTTGTTGCCGATCGACAGCTCGATGTTGATGCGCTCGATGCCGTCGCAGTATTCGCCCATCCGCGGCAGCGGAATCACCACGTCCTCATTGAGCTTGAAAGCGTTGGTGTGGCGTGAAATAGCGGCGGTACGCGAGCGATCGAGCCAGAATTTCTTGCGTGTTTCGGCGTCGACGGCAATGAAACCTTCAGCGCCGCGAAGATTGCACAGGCGCACCACTTCCGACGCCGCGCTCATCACCGCGCTCTCGTCGTCGCCGACCAGGTCACCAATGAGCACCATTTTCGGGCGCCCGGCGTTTTCCGCTTTGCGCTTGGCCTTGGTCGCGTAGCCGACGGCGCGCAGGTAGCGCTCGTCGAGGTGTTCGAGTCCGGCGAGCAGGACCCCGGCCTCCTTGCCGCCACCGCCAGGCGAAAAATGATCGGTGATCTCGACGATTGCCGGTACCGCCTCGCGTACCTGACCGAAAAACTCGAGGCAAACGGTACGGGCATGTTGCGGCATGCGATGCAGAACCCAGCGCGCGGCAACGATCAGGCCGTCGGTACCCTCCTTTTGCACGCCGGGCAGGCCGGCCAGGAACTTGTCGGTAACGTCCTTGCCAAGACCCGCCTTACGAAATCTCGAACCCGGGATTTCCAGCATTTCGGGCTCGCCGTAGAGCGTCTTGCCATCCTTGCGAAAACGCCTGATCTCGAAGCGCACCGTCTCCTGTTCGTGGATCTTGCCGAAGTTGTGGCCGATGCGCGTCACCTCCAGCGGATACCCGTTGGCGTCGACCAGCTTCCACCAGGCCAGATTATCGACCGCCGTTCCCCACAGCACCGCCTTCTTGCCGCCAGCATTCATCGCCACGTTACCGCCGATGCACGAGGCGTCTGCCGAAGTCGGGTCGACGGCAAAAACCCGCCCGGCAGCCGTCGCGGCTTCCGCGACGCGAGCCGTGACCACACCGGCTCCGGTACGGATCGTGGCGTACGGGCGATCACATCCGGGCAGGCGAATCTCCTCGACAGCACCGATGGTCATCAATTTCTCGGTGTTGATTACCGCCGCCAGCGGCGTCAGCGGAATCGCACCGCCGGTGTAACCGGTACCACCACCACGCGGAATGATGGTCAGCCCGAGTTGGATGCAGGCCCGTACCAGGGCACCGATCTCTTCCTCGCTGTCCGGGTTGAGCACCACGAAGGGGTACTCGATGCGCCAGTCGGTGGCATCGGTGACGTGCGAGACGCGCGCCAGACCGTCGAAAGCAATATTGTCGCGGCGCGTATGCCTGGAAAGCGTTTTCGTGACCTTGCTGCGCAGCCTGGCCGTATCGGCGAAATGGCGCTCGAAAGCGTCGACCGCCGCCGCCGCGGCGAGGATCAGCTGCCGTACACGCTCGTTCCCCTGGCGGCGCTTCTCGATCTCGCGCAAGCGATGGCGAAGCGCATCAATCAGCGCCACTCGCCGCTCGCGGCTGGCGAGCAAGTCGTCCTCAAGGTAGGGATTGCGCTGCACCACCCAGATATCGCCGAGCACCTCATAGAGCATCCGCGCCGAGCGGCCAGTCACGCGTTCGGCACGCAACTGATCGAGTAAGGCCCAATTTTCCTCGCCGAGCAGGCGAATAACGATCTCACGGTCGGAAAAAGACGTGTAGTTGTAGGGGATCTCGCGCAGACGTGCGTTCATTGATACTCTCTGCTAGCAGCAAAGGGCGGATTCTAGCGTACTGCAGTGCAACAGCGATGGTCTCCGAGCAGCGGAAAGTCCCCGCGCCAGCCAATCGCACGGCTGCTTCCTCGGGTATCCTGTCGCCATCAGCTTGGGAGGGTGCATGTGCCGGAACACTTTTCGGACGACTGTTTTCGCCAGCAAGCCTGAGCTTCCCCGCCTGCGAGGCTGGCCCGCTTGATTCAGGAAACACTGCTCGACGTCCTGGCCAGCATTGCCTGGCCGGCAGCGATTGCCATCGCCTGGACCGTCGGCGAACTGGCCTACCGCCTCTTATCGCTGCCGCGAATCAGCAGTTATGGCATCGCCGGCTTCGTAATGGCGTCCAGCCAGGGGGGATTTCTCGACAACCCTTCGGGAACGCCAATCGCTCTGCTGGCTCATTTCGCTTTCGGATTGATTCTTTTCGAGCTCGGCTATCGCATCAACCTGCGCTGGCTGCGGATCAATCCCTGGCTGGCAATCACCGGCGTGGCCGAAGCGAGCGGCTGTTTTGCTGCGGTGTTCATGCTGGCGCAAGCCTTTGCCTCGCCGATGGTCCCGTCGCTGCTGCTCGCCGCATTGGCCATGGCTACCTCGCCGGCAGCCGTGTTGCGGGTAGCCAACGAACTGCAGAGCTCGGGCCAGGTCACCGAGCGACTGTTCCACCTCACCGCCTGCAACTGCGTGCTCTCCCTGTTCGTCTTCAAGGCCATCGTCGGCTACTGGGTGCTCGCCAGCGCTGGCAGCGCCTCCGAAGCCGCCTGGAACAGTCTGGTGGTGATCGGCGTGTCGGTCAGCATCGGCGCCGCCTTTGGCGTGGCCGTTCCGGCGCTGCTCCGGCAACTCGGCAACATCGACCGCAATGCCACCGTCGCCTTTGCCGCCGCGACCTTGCTGCTGACGGCAGTCACGCACGCTTTCAAGTTCTCGCCGCTGCTGGCGGCGCTGGCCTTCGGACTGGTCGCCCGACACCGACGCGCGATTCTCTCGCAGGCGCAGCGCAACTTTGGCACCCTTGGCGACCTGCTGACCGTGCTGTTGTTCGTCTTTGTCGCTGCCTCGCTTGACTGGCAGCAGGTGCGCAGTGGGCTCGCGCTGGCACTGGCCGTCATCACGCTGCGCTTGGTGGTCAAGATGGCGACGACGACCGTGTTTGCCCGGCCCAGTGGCGTCAGCTGGCGCAAAGGCGCGCTGACCGGCCTGGCGATGATGCCGATGTCCGGCCTGGTCATCGTCCTGCTTGAGCAAACCCGACACCTCAAGCTCTACGCACTCGATCAGGTCGCCGGCCTGGCAGCGATCGTCTTGTTGCTCGAGGTCATTGGCCCGGTGCTTACGCGCCGGGCACTGGTCTGGGCAGGCGAAACGCGTCAGCAGGAGGGCCGCTGAAGATGCCCCTCGGCGCGTTCAAGACCAGCGCATCCCTGAGCATGGGAGTCGAGCTCGAACTGCAACTGGTCAACTGGACCGACTTCGACCTCTCGGGCTCAGCCAGCGACCTGCTCCACCTGCTCGGCCACAATACCTTCCCCGGCGACGTCAAGCCCGAGATTACCGAGAGCATGCTCGAGATCTCGACCGCCGTGCATCACCGCCACGCCGAGCTCTTGGCGCAGCTACGCGACATCCGCGATGCCCTGGTCCGCAACGGCGACCGACTCAACATCGCCGTCTGCGGCGGTGGCACGCACCCATTCCAACGCTGGTCCGAGCGGCGCATTTTTCCCAATCCACGCTTCAATCAGCTATCGACGCTCTACGGGTATCTGGCCAAGCAGTTCACCGTCTTCGGACAGCACATTCACATTGGCTGTACCAGTGCCAACCAAGCGCTGTACCTGCTGCATTCATTGAATCGCTACGTACCGCACTTCATCGCCCTGTCCGCGTCTTCCCCTTTCTTCCAGGGCGTCGACACCCAGTTCGACTCGGCACGTCTGAATTCGGTCTTCGCCTTTCCCTTGAGCGGCCGCGCGCCCTTGCTGTTCGACTGGCAGGAGTTCGAGCATCACTACTTCGCGAAAATGGAAACCACCGGTGTCGTCAAGAGCATGAAGGATTTCTACTGGGACATCCGCCCAAAGCCAGAGTACGGCACGATCGAGCTGCGCGTCTGCGATACGCCACTCACCGTGGACCGCGCGGCAGCACTCGCCGCCTACTTGCAGGCGCTCTGCCGCATGCTCCTGCAACGCGACGAAGCACCACCGGTCGAGGACGATTATCTGGTCTACAACTACAACCGCTTCCAGGCCTGCCGCTTCGGACTCGACGGCGTGCTGGTCCATCCCAAGAACCACGCGAGTCGGCTGCTGCGTGAAGACATCCTGGCTACCCTGGGCAAGCTCGAGCCCCATGCCGCGGCCCTGGACAGCGTCACGGCATTCGAGCAGCTGCGCCACGAGGTAAGCTCGGAAGGCAACCACGCCAGCTTCCTGCGGCAGCACTTTGCCCACGCAGGCAGTGTCCAGGGCGTGGTTGACGCCGCGGTCACGCTCTTCCGGCGCGGGAGAAGCAGGTAGTCCGGGCTCGACGAAATGAGCAGCGACTACTTCAGCTGCTAGAATTCGCGGTTTCCCTTGCCGCACACCTCTGCCGCCACCCTGCCCATGGACTACCTCGAAAGAATTCTCAACGCTCAGGTCTACGACGTCGCCAGCGAAACACCGCTCGACTTCGCGCCCGGCCTTTCGGCGCGAACCGGTAACCGGATACTGCTCAAGCGCGAAGATCTGCAGCCGGTTTTTTCCTTCAAGCTGCGTGGCGCCTACAACAAGATTTTCCATCTCTCGGCAGACAAGCTGAAACGCGGCGTGATCTGCGCGTCCGCCGGCAATCATGCGCAAGGCGTGGCGCTGGCGGCAGCCAAGCTCGGCTGTCGGGCGGTGATCGTCATGCCGACAACGACGCCGCAGATCAAAATCCAGGCGGTGCAAGCCCTTGGCGGTGAAGTGGTGCTGGTCGGGGAGTCGTTCGACGACGCCTATGCGCGCGCCCGCGAACTCGAGAAATCCGAGAAGCTGAGCTTCGTGCACCCTTTCGACGACCCGGAAGTGATCGCCGGTCAGGGCACGATAGGCATGGAAATCCTCCGCCAGCACGCCAAGCCGATTCATGCCGTGTTCTGCTGCGTCGGCGGCGGCGGCCTGATCTCGGGCGTTGCTGCCTACATCAAGCGAGTCCGACCGGAGACCAGAATCATTGGTGTGGAAGCCAGCGACGCCGACGCCATGGCACGCTCGCTGGCCGCCGGCAAGCGGATCCGGCTCGACCATGTCGGCCTGTTTGCCGATGGCGCGGCGGTCAAATACGTCGGCGAGGAGACCTTCCGCCTCTGCCAGATGTATGTCGACGAAATGGTACTGGTCAATACCGATGCCATTTGTGCAGCAATCAAGGACGTCTTCGAGGACACCCGCGCGGTCCTCGAACCGGCGGGCGCCCTGGCGGTCGCTGGCGCCAAAGCCTACGCCCGCACTCACCGGCTGAAAGACAAGGCACTGGTGGCCATCGCCTCGGGCGCCAACCTCAACTTCGACCGCCTGCGCTTTGTCGCCGAACGCGCCGAACTCGGCGAGCAGCGCGAAGCCGTTTTTGCGGTCACCCTGCCCGAGAAGCCCGGTGCCTACAAGAATTTCGTGTCGCTGATCGGCTCGCACAATATCACCGAATTCAACTACCGCTACAACGATCAGCGTGACGCGCATGTCTTCGTCGGAATACAGGTTTCTTCCCGCGCCGAATCGATAAAGCTGCTCGAACAGCTGCACAAACACCATTATCCGGCGCTTGATCTGACCGACGACGAGATGGCCAAGGGACATATTCGCCATCTGGTGGGTGGCCACTCACCACGTATCAGCAACGAGCTCCTCTACCGCTTCGAATTTCCCGAGCGTCCCGGCGCGCTGATGAAATTCCTCAATAGCATGAGCGCCGGCTGGAATATCAGTCTCTTCCATTACCGCAACCACGGCGCCGACTATGGACGCGTGCTGGTCGGCATGCAGGTGCCGCCGAGCGAAATGAACGAGTTTGAGGACTTTCTCGAGAAGGTCGGCTACGCGCATTGGAACGAGACCAACAACCAGGCCTACAAGCTGTTCCTGGGCTAGTTTGCGCACCTCTGCGCCGCAGACCAGCGCAGCGATGTTAGGCTGTGCTGACGACGCCACCGGTATGGACTCGTCACATGCCGCTGCTCGTTCCTGAACCAGTCCAGCAAGGACACTTTTCCGAGGAGAGCATCCAGATGCCCATGAACATCGTCAACAACGTCACCGGCCTGATCGGCAATACCCCACTGGTCAGACTGCATCGCATTGCGGCCGGCATCGAAGGCACCATTGCCGCCAAGCTGGAATTCTGCAATCCAGCACACAGCGTCAAGGATCGCATTGCCATGGCGATGATCGACGCGGCACAGGCGGCAGGCCGGATCAACGCGGAAACGATCGTTCTTGAACCGACCTCCGGCAACACAGGCATCGGTCTGGCGATGGTTTGCGCGGCGCGCGGGATCAAATGCTGCTTCGTGATGCCGGAGACGATGAGCCGCGAGCGCCGCCTGCTGCTCAAGGCTTACGGCGCCGAACTGGTCCTCACGCCCGGCCCGGACGGCATGGGCGGCGCCATCAGCCGCGCCGAAGCCATGGCCGCTGCCGATTCGCGCTACTATATCCCGCAGCAGTTCGAGAACCCGGCCAATCCGGCCATTCACCGCGCCACGACAGCCGAAGAAGTGTGGAACGACACCCATGGCCAGGTGGACATCTTCGTTTCGGGCGTCGGCACGGGGGGCACCATTACCGGCGTCGGCGAAGTACTCAAGGAAAGGAAGCCCGGCGTGCAGGTGATCGCCGTCGAGCCCGATGCTTCGCCGGTGCTTTCGGGTGGGGCCAAGGGACCGCATCCGATCCAGGGCATTGGCGCCGGCTTCGTGCCGAAGGTGCTCAACACGGCGATCTACGACGAAGTGCTACGCGTCACCGCCGACGACGCTTTCGTCACCGCCCGCAGGATGGCGACCGAAGAAGGCCTGCTGGTCGGCATTTCGTCCGGAGCCGCGGTGTGGGCGGCGATGGAAGTCGCGCGGCGGCCGCAAAACGCCGGCAAGCTGACCGTGGTCGTCATCCCCTCATTCGGTGAGCGCTACCTGTCCACCGCTCTCTTCGCCGACCTCGAAGTCTGAGCGCGTTCCGCCGATGCAGCCGCTGAGCCACTTCTCCTTCGAACGGGTCCTCGACCGGCGCGGCGGTGATTCGCTCAAGTGGAACCGCTACGCGGGCCGCGACGTACTTCCGCTGTGGGTTGCGGACATGGATTTTGCGGCCCCGCCAGCGATCATCAGGGCGCTTGAGCAACGCGTCGCGCACGGCTGTTTCGGCTACGCCGAGGCGACACCGGCGCTGCTCGAAGCCGTCATCGACCATCTGCAGCGCGCCTACGGCTGGCAGGTCGAAGCGGACTGGCTGGTGTGGCTGCCGGGTCTGGTCAGCGCCCTCAACGTCGCCTGCCGAGCCGTCGATGGCGATGTACTGACGGCGACGCCGATCTATCCGCCCTTCCTCTCGGCGCCCGGCCTGGCCGGCAAAACGCTGGCCACCGCCGCGCTACAGCAGCGCGCCGGCCGCTGGGTCTGGAATTTCCCAGCCTTGCAGCGCGCGCTGACGCCGAACAGCCGGCTGCTGCTACTCTGCCACCCGCACAACCCGGTGGGGCGTGCCTGGGACGATGACGAACTCGAGCAGATTGCCGCCTTCTGCGAACGCCATCAGCTGATCGTCTGCTCGGATGAAATTCACTGCCAACTGCTGCTTGACCGCCAGCGACGGCATCGGCCACTGGCAATGTTTGGCGCCGACGTCGCCGAGCGCAGCATCACCCTGATGGCGCCATCGAAAACGTACAATATTCCAGGCCTCGGTTGCGCTTTCGCGGTCATCCCGAACGCCGTGCTACGGCGTCGCTTCACAGCGACCATGCGCGGTATTGTCCCGCATGTGAATGCGCTTGGCCTAGTGGCCATGGAAGCCGCTTATCGCGACTGCGACGACTGGCAGCAAGCGCTGCTCGAGGTGCTGCGCGACAATCGCGATCGCGTCGCAACGGTGCTCGGCAACATCCCGGGCCTGACCGTGAATCATGTCGAGGCGACCTACCTGGCGTGGATCGACGCCCGCGGTCTGGGCATCGGCGACGCCACCGCTTTCTTCGAGAAAGCTGGCGTTGGCCTCTCGAATGGCACGGATTTTGGACTCCCGGGCTGGTTGCGCCTCAATTTCGGCTGCCCGCGGACCACCCTGGATGCCGCTCTCGAACGTATGTTGAGTGCCTGTTCGGGCTTGCCCAGGCCACCGCCGGCAGGAAGCACGTTGCTTTAGTCGAGCTGCGCGCCTAGCATGCGAGACTCGCGGCGCCAATCAGGGCAATTGCAGTCAAATGGCATTCTCTCCTTTTTCACGCTGGCCGTCGTCGGGCTGCTGGACGATCCTGATCAGCGTCGCCCTGGCGGCCTTAACGATGACCGCCTGGGTCAGCAAGTCATTGTCGGACGCTGCCCACGAGCGCCTAGAGGAACGCTTTCGCCAGGCAGCCACGACGCGTGCAGACCTCGTCAGACAACGGATTGTCGATCAGCTGGACAACCTGACCGCTCTACAACGCCTGTTCGGCAGCGTCGAAGCGGTCGGTTGGCGAGCGTTCGAGAAGTTCGCCGGACCCATGGTCGGCGATCACGGCATCCGCGGTTTTGGCTGGCTGCCAATGGTGAAGGGCGCAGACCGCGGCGATTTCGAACGCCACGCCCGCCAGCTTTGGGGTGATTCCTTCGCTATCAGCGAACGCAACGCGGAAGGCGCTATGCAGCCGGTCGCTGATCGCACGCGCTATTTTCCGGTGCTCTATGCTGTTCCACTAGAGCCCAATCACCTGGCGATCGGGGTGAATCTGCACGCGGCGTCGAACCGCGGCCCGCTCATCGAGCAAGCCATTGACACCGGCCTGCAGGTGAGCAGCGATCTGGGTCCGCTGCTCATCGACAACCGCCAGACCGACACCGTGGTCATCGTCGCGCCGGTTTACCGTGGCGGCGACATCCCGCCAACCCGCGACCAGCGGCGTGCCGCGATTCAGGGCATCGTACTCGCTGTCCTAAGCATGAATCAGATGTTCGATGCCGCCAACGCCGGTGATGTCGAAACCGGTCTCAATGTCTTCCTGCTCGACCAGACGCAGCCCGAGGAGCAGCAACTGATTCGCGCCTGGACCCCTTACGGGCAGCCGGCCGAACGAGCGACAGCCGCGGTGATCGACGACTACCGCACCGAGATCGAGATCGGCCGGCGGCTGTGGGTGATAGAGGTCGAAGCCACGCCGCGCTGGCTGGAGCGCAATGGCTCGCCAACGATTGCTTACGTTCCGCTGGTCGGCGGCTTGCTCACTCTGCTCCTCCTGACCTACCTGCATAGCGTCCTGAACCGGCGGGCGATGGCCGAGGAACTGGTCCGTGAGCGGACCGCCGATCTCCTCGAACGAGAGAACTCCTACCGCACGCTGGTCGAGAACCTGCCGGTGATCATCAGTCGCTACGACGACCAGTATCGCCACCTGTTTACCAACGCCTCCTTCGAGCATTCGCTGGGATTGGCGCCAGGCAGCGTCCTCGGTAAGACGCTGCGCGAAGTGTTCTCGGAATTCCCGGGACTGGATGCGGCGCTGCTCGACCAATGGGAGGGTGCGCTGGCGGCGGTCTATGAATGCAATCGCGCACAACAGATCGAGTTTGGTTTCCCGACGCCACTGGGACCACGCTACTTCGACGGGGTCCTGGTCCCGGAACACAGCCTGCCAACGGGCGTGACCAGCGTCCTCGGCATTTTCCACGAGATTACCGAGCGCCACACGGCCGAGGCCTGGGCGCGCAAGCTCTCACTGGTCGTCGAGCAAAACCCGGCAACGATCATCATCACCGACACTGAGGGGCGTATCGAATACGTCAACGCCAAGTTCGTCGAAACCACCGGCTACGCCAAGGACGAGGTCATCGGGCAAACCCCGGCCATCCTCAAGTCGGGACGCACGGCAGCATCCACCTACGTCGAATTATGGGCCAGACTCAAGGCCGGCGGCAGTTGGCACGGCGAGTTCGAGAACAAGCGTCGGGACGGCTCGCTGTATCACGAACGCGCATTGGTCGCGCCAGTCGAGGACAGCCAGGGCAGAACCACCAACTACGTCGCGATCAAACAAGACGTCAGCGAGCTGCGGCAGATGATCGACCGACTGCACGAAAGCGAAAGCCGCTTCCGCGGCGTGGTATCGGCGATGGCTGAAGGGCTGATGTTGTGGTCGCAAGCCGGCAAGCTGATATTCTCCAACCCTGCTGCCGACGAGATTTTCGCCGACTCGGGCGACTTCCCGGGCGGGGCTTGCCTAGCCTCCGGCACCACCAGAGTGTGTGAAGACGGGACGCCTTTTGCGGCCGAGGACTGGCCCTGGGTCGTCGCCATCCGTGAAGCCCGCGAAGTGCGCGAGGTGGTGATGGGATTGCGCGCCGGCGACGGTAGCCTGCGCTGGATATTGATCAACGCCTCGCCCTTGTGCACCGGCAACGCGATGCAAGCCAACGCCGCTGTCGCGACCTTCACCGACATCACCGAGCGCAAGGCCGCACAGCAACGCGCCGAGTTTCTCGCCCATCACGATCCGCTGACCGGCTTGCCCAATCGTCTGCTCCTGCGCGACCGCCTCGAACAGGCCCTGGCGACCGCCAGGCGATCGCACGGCCGCGTGGCCCTGATGTTCCTCGACCTTGACCGCTTCAAGACGATCAACGACTCGCTTGGCCACCCGGTCGGCGACAAGCTACTCCAGGCCGTCGTCGCCCGGCTCACGACCTGTGTCCGTGAATCCGACACCATCAGCCGACAGGGCGGCGACGAGTTCGTGATCGTCCTCAGAGACGCCCGCGACAGCGAGTCGGTTTCGCGACTTGCGGACAAGATTCAGCAGCGCATGGGCGAACCCTTTCGGATCGACCAGCACGCCTTGTCCACCTCCTTCTCGATCGGTATTGCGCTTTTTCCTGACGATGGCCAGGACTTCGACAGCCTGACGCAGAAAGCCGACACCGCGATGTATCACGCCAAGCACGCCGGCCGCAACGCGCACCGCTTCTTCACCGAGCAGATGAACGTCCAGGCGGTCGAGCACATGCATCTCGAAACCCGATTGCGGCAGGCAATAGAGCGCGCCGAGTTCGTCTTGCACTATCAACCGCAAACCGATCTGGCGTCAGGCGCAATTACCGGCGTCGAGGCGCTGGTGCGCTGGCAAAGCCCGGATCAGGGATTGGTGGCACCCGCAAGATTCATCGCGATTGCCGAAGAGACAGGGCTGATCGTCCCCCTTGGCAGGTGGGTGCTCGGCGAGGCCTGCCGACAGGCGAGCGCCTGGCAGGCGGCCGGATTGCCGCCGTTCAGCGTCGCGGTCAACCTTTCCGGCTTGCAGTTTCGGCGCAGCGATCTGCTGGAAACGGTGATCAACGCGTTGGTCCTCGCCGACCTCGACTCCGAATGGCTGGAACTCGAACTGACCGAGTCGATCCTGATTCAGGACGCAGAAATAACGCTCGAAACGGCCCGCCGTTTGAAGGCCATCGGCGTCAAGCTATCAGTAGACGATTTCGGCACCGGCTACTCGAGCCTCGCCTACCTGAAACGGTTTGCGGTGGACAAAATAAAGATCGCCCGACCCTTCGTCCGCGACTTGGTCAGCGATGCCGACGACGCAGCGATCGTGCGCGCGATCGTCCAGATGGCGCACGCTCTCAAACTGCGCACGATCGCCGAAGGTGTCGAGAACGCCGAGGTCGCCGAGGAACTGCGTCGTAGTCAATGCGATGAAATCCAGGGTTACTGGATCGCGCGCCCGATGCCCGCCGACGCGCTCGCAGCCTTCGTTCTCGACCATCAGCGCGTTTCCCGTGAAAGTCGCGCATGCGACTCACGCCCCCCCCTTCTCTCGGCTGCGGGAGAAGGGCCGGGGAAAGAGGAGGGGCGGTCATGACTTCCATGATTTGCGGCATCCCTTCGTGTCATCACCGATAGGGCAGCGGCGAGAGGGGCGACTCGCGGGTCGTGGACGCGGTCTTCGGGTAATGGACGCCGGCTTCGGTCACCATCGCGTCCAGGCGCTGGTCGTGCGGCTCGGGCACGATGGAGTCCAGCCGGGCCAGCTCGAATCCCACGCCCACCACCAGCGGTCGCGGCAAAAGGGACGCCAGGGTACGGTCAAAATAGCCGCCACCGTAACCGATGCGGTAGCCGGCGGCATCGAAACCGTTCACCGGCAGCAGCAGGGCCCCAGGAGTCAGAAAGGCTCCGCAGGCCGGCGTCGGGATGCCATAGCGGTCGGGGAACATCGCCGTGCCCACTGACCAGGCGCGAAAAGCCAGCCCCCGCTGTTCGTCGATCACCACCGGCAGCAAGGCCTGAAAGCCCGCTTTGCCGGCGCGAGCCCATTCGTCGATCAGCGGTCGCAGGTCCGCTTCATTCCTCACCGGCCAGCAAAAACCGACAGCCAGCGCCGATAACTGCGGAAAACCATCGCGCAGATGCGTGCAGACCCGACTGGAAAGCTGCGCACACTCGTCGGCAGTCAGCGCCAGTCGGCGCTCGAGCAGACTCTTGCGCAGCAAGCGACGGGCAGCGAAGCGCTCGTCGGCAACGCCATCGATGGGGATTGCCTGCGTAGGTCCAGTGGCCATGTGATATGCTCGAAACAGATACTCTCCCGGAAATTCAGCTTACCATGAAGTTTCGCCACGCCCTCCGCTACGCCTTTCGCCGCAGCGCCCAGGTCACCCTACCGATCATCCTCAGTGCCTGCTTTCTGGCCCCGCTCAGCGTCCTGGCGAGCGGCGCAGACGAACAGTTTCTGGCCGCACGCAGCGCCGCACGTAACGGCGACAAGGTCCGGCTGGAGCAACTGGCGGCTACGCTGCAGAATTACGAACTGGCGTCCTACGTCGATTACTGGCAGCTTCTCCTCGACTTAAAGGAAGCCGATCCGGCCACCGTCGCGGCATTCCTGGACCGCAACCCGAACAGCTACGTCGCCGAGAAGCTGCGCACAGACTGGCTCCGGCAAACCGGCAAGCAGCAAGAATGGGCAGCGTTCGACCGCGAATTCCCGAGTCTGCTGCAGCCGCCTCCACAGGACATCGCCTGCTATTCGCTGCAAAGCCGGCGAGCCCAGGGCGACCCGCGGACGCTCGACGACGCCTTGCCCCTGTGGTTGACCCTGCTCGAACCTCCGGAACCCTGCTACCCGGTACTCGAGGCACTGATTCTCGAAAAGCGCGTCCTTGCCGACGCCGTCTGGGCGCGAATCCGCAATCAGTTCGAGGCCAACAAGACCACCGCCGCGGCGTACAGCATGAACTACCTGCCGCCCAGCCAGACGCCGGACAAGAGCCTGGCGCAAACCATCATCGGCGCACCGCTGCCCTGGCTGATCAGACTGCCGAGCGACTTTTCCGGCAACCGCATGCAGCGCCAACTAGCCATCCTCGGCATTCAGCGCATTGCCCGCAACGACCCACGCATGGCGGCACAACAGCTGCAACGGATCGCGTCTTCGCTGAGCGAGGAGGAACAGGGCTGGGCGTGGACTCAGATCGGCCGCCAGGCGGCGCAGGACCATATGCCCGAGGCCATCGAGTGGTACCGCAAAGGTGGCGATACACCGCTCTCCGATGACGTGGCGGAATGGAAGGTGCGTGCGGCGCTGCGCGTCCAGGACTGGGGCGCCGTGCGCTCGACGATCGAAGCCATGGCGCCGGAACTGGCCGCACAAACGGCCTGGGTCTACTGGCTGGGCCGGGCCTACCGCGCCGGCGGCCGGCTGGCCGAGGCCGACGCGCAGTTCGCGAAAATTGCCGGCCAGCCCGACTTTTACGGCAACTTGGCCAGCGACGATCTTGGCCAGCCGATTGCTCCACCGCCGCAGGCATCACCACCGAGCCGGGAAGAGCTGGCGGCGGTACAGGCCAAGCCCGGCGTGCAGCGTGCACTACTCTTCTTTCGCCTGAACCTGCGCTCGGAAGCGGTCCGGGAATGGAACTGGTCGCTGCGTGGAATGAGTGACCGGGAGCTGCTCAGCGCATCCACGATCGCCTTGCGCGCTGACATTTACGACCGCGCGATCGCCACCGCCGACCGTACCCGTGAGGAACACGACTATTCGCTGCGCTACCTGGCGCCATTCGGCGATCAGGTGCGACCGGCGGCGCGCAACCAGGCGCTCGACGATGCCTGGGTCTATGGCCTGATGCGCCAGGAGAGCCGCTTTGTGAGCAATGCGCGCTCAGGGGCCGGCGCTTCCGGGCTGATGCAGCTGATGCCCGCGACCGCCAAATGGGTAGCCGGCAAGATCGGCCTCAAGAGCTACCACCAAGGCCAAGTCAACGACACCGAAACCAATTTGCTGCTCGGTACCAGCTACATGCGGCTGGTTCTCGAGGATCTCGACAATCACCCGGTGCTCGCCTCCGCCGCGTACAACGCCGGCCCAGGTCGAGCCCGCAGGTGGCGTGCCGACGTAGCGCTGGAAGGGGCAATCTACGCGGAAACAATTCCTTTCAGCGAAACCAGGGATTACGTAAAGAAGGTCATGAGCAACTCGGTTTATTACTCGGCGCTCTTCGATGGCCGCCCACAAACGCTCAAGAATCGGCTCGGGGTGATTGCTCCGCGCACCGGCGGCGAAGCCAAGGGCAGGGAATTGCCTTAAAATCATGTTTTCTCGACCCTCATTTCACCGGTAGGACGCTATGGAACTCAAGAACGTGCTGTTGATCGGCGGCAGTGGTTTTGTCGGCGGCTGGATTGCCAGCGCCCTTTCACAACGCGGCGTACGGGTGACGATAGCCACTCGCCACCGTGACAACACCAAAAAACTGATCATGCTGCCAACGGTTGAGATGGTCGAAGCCAAGGTGCATGATCAACAGGCGCTTGTCGAACTCATGCGTGGCCAGGATGCTGTCATCAACCTGGTCGGTATCCTCCACGACCGGGATTCGCGCCTGCCTTACGGCAAGGGTTTCGCCGCGGCGCATGTCGAGCTGCCGAAAAAGATCATCGCAGCCATGAAAGAGAGCGGCGTGCGTCGCCTGGTGCACATGAGTGCGCTCAATGCCACCCACGACGGGGTGTCGGAATACCTGCGCTCGAAGGGCGACGGCGAAGCCGCGGTACAGGCGGCGATCGGCGAGCTGGATGTCACCGTGTTCCGCCCATCGGTAATTTTCGGACCGGACGACGTCTTCCTCAACGTGTTTGCCAAGTTTCTGAAGCTTTTCCCGATCTTCCCGCTCGGCGGCGGTTCGGCGCGCTTCCAGCCGGTTTATGTCGGCGACGTGGCGAAAGCCTTTTGCGACAGCCTTGGCGATCGCAATACCTTTGGCCAGACTTACGATCTCTGTGGTCCCAAGGTCTATTCGCTTCGCGAACTGGTCGAGTACACCGCACGACTGATCGGCAAATCGCGCCGCATCATCGACCTTGGCAACGGTGGCTGGGCCTACCTGCAGGCCGGCCTGCTGTGGCTGCTGCCGAAACCACCGATGTCGCCGGACAACCTGCGCTCGATGGACGTCGATAGCGTCACCGATGGAACCCATGACTATCCGGGCTGGCAGCCAACGGCCCTTGAAGCCGTGGCGCCGAGCTATCTGTCGCCGACCGAGATTGGCCAGTTTCGCCTGGACCGCTATCGCCTTCGTGCCGGTCGCTGAGCCAATCGCCAAGGCAGGCAGCGCGCCGCAGCAGCAGGCGGCCTCGGCGCTGATCTGATGGAAATCTTCACCGTCGGCGGGGCGATCCGCGACGAGTTGCTCGGCCTGCCGGTTCAGGATCGTGACTACGTGGTGGTCGGCAGTTCGCCCGAGGAAATGCTGGCCCGCGGCTTCAAACCCGTCGGCAAGGATTTCCCGGTCTTCCTGCACCCGCAGTCGCGCGCCGAATACGCGCTGGCGCGAAGCGAACGCAAGACGGGCCGCGGCTACAAGGGCTTTGCCTTTCGTGCCGCGCCAGAGGTCAGCCTGGGCGAGGATCTGGCGCGCCGCGATCTGACCATCAATGCCATTGCGCGCGGCGCCGACGGCCAGCTGATCGACCCCCACCATGGTCTCGACGATCTGGCGGCAGGCGTGCTGCGCCACGTCGGGCCGGCGTTCGTCGAAGACCCGGTGCGCGTTCTGCGCCTCGCGCGCTTCGCCGCGCGCTTTGCCGCTTTTACGGTCGCTCCGGAAACCATGGCCATGGCGCAAGAAATGGTCGCCAACGGCGAGCTCGACCATCTGGTTGCCGAACGCGTCTGGCAGGAACTGGCCAAGGGCCTGATGGAGGACAAGCCATCACGGATGTTCGAGGTACTGCGCGAATGCGGCGCGCTGGCCCGGCTGCTGCCGGAGCTGGAGCGCCTTTTCGGGGTACCGCAACGAGCCGAGATGCACCCCGAGATCGATACCGGGGTGCATGTGATGATGGTCGTCGACCAGTCTGCACAACACCACTACGGACTGCCGGTACGCCTCGCCGCGCTGCTCCATGACCTTGGCAAAGGCAGCACGCCGGCCGCCGATTTGCCGCGCCATCCAAACCACGAAGCGCGTAGCGTCGAACTGGTCAGGCAAGTTTGTGCGCGCCTCAAGGTGCCGCTCGAGTGCGCTGATCTGGCGCGGCTGGTCGCTCGCCATCACGGCGACATTCACCGCGCTGCGCAACTGGACCCGGCAAGCATGGTCGAGCTTCTCGAAAGCACCGATGCGCTGCGCCGCCCCGAACGCTTCGAGCGCTTTCTCGAAGCCTGTGCCTGTGACTTCCATGGTCGTCAGGGCTTCGAGGACGTTCCCTATCCGGCGCCGGCGCTCTTCCGTCAGGCACTCGCACTGGCGCGCGGCGTCGATGCGGCAGCCATTGCGCGAAACTGCAGCGAGCCAGCAAGGATCGGCGCGCTGCTGCATGCGGAACGGGTAGCTGCGGTCAGGCAGGGGCTCGCCAAGCGCGCCAGCATCGCTTGGTGAGCCGACCGAGCCCGGACCCTGCCTGCGCAAAGTAATAACGACGGAAAGTGAACAAACGCACAGACCGCGACCGAGCTTGCTGTTCCAATGCGGGCGTGTAATCGAATAAGCAATTGGAGGTTTGACGATCCGCGACACATGCTGTCGCGAAGGACTTTATCTGCCGTAGGGGTTCTGTGAGTGGAGCACGTTCGAGCCTCGGCAGAATTCGGAGGGCGCCAAAACGCGTGTGGTAGCATCCGCTTCCAGGATCCCGCCGCCACTTGAGCAGGCGGCTTTCGGTCGCTCCCAGCATGCGCCCACCGAGGACACCTCGCCACGATGAGATGCGCGGCGATAGCATGCAGACTGAGCCTGCGCCAAGCGACCTGCATGGCGGCGCAACTATCGACAACTCCCTTACGAGAAGGCACCGACACCTTGCCCATGGATAGTACACCTACGTTCACTGCCACGAAACTCGGCAACAGCACCGCAGCAGCGAGTGAATCACACGGCCGCATTCGGATGCGCGATTTCGCGATTGTTGCCGCGCAGCTGATCCTGGTGTTGCTGCTGCTGCGCCAGTTCCAGATTGAAAGCCCTGCTTTCCGTATCCTCGCGATGCTGGCATTTGCCGGCTTCGCGGTGCACTCCTTCCTGCCTCTGCCCGCACGCCTGCCTTTCTTCACCGCCCTCAGCCTGATCTCCATTCCACTGACTCTAGGCCTGGCGAACGGTGCTTGGCTCATTGGCATCGGTTTCGTGCTCATCGCCGCATGTCACCTGCCGCTATCGTTTCGCATTCGCGGCCTCATCCTGCTGGGTCTAGGCGTGCTGTTGATCACGCAACGCGCGACGCTACTGCCCACGCCCTGGTCAGAGGCCATCTGGCCAATCCTCGGCGCGATGTTCATGTTTCGGCTGATCGCCTATTTCTACGACCTGCGCCACGACAAGACGCCGGTCACCCCGGCCCAGTCCGCCAGCTACTTCTTCATGCTCCCCAACGCCTGTTTTCCGTTGCTGCCAGTCATCGACTTCAAGACCTACCGGCGCAGCCACTACAGCGGTGATGCCTACCTTACCTATCAGAAGGGCGTCGACTGGATCGTCCGCGGCATCGTGCACCTCATTCTTTACCGCTACTTCTACTACCACGTTACCCTGGCCCCTTCGGAAGTAACCGGACCGGCACAATTTCTGCAATACGTAGTCGCCAATTTCATGCTCTACCTACGCGTTTCAGGCCTCTTTCACTTGATCGTCGGGATCGTGCATCTGTTCGGCTTCAATCTCCCGGAGACGCACAATCGCTATCTCCTGGCGGCCAGCTTCACCGATTTCTGGCGCCGCATCAATATTTACTGGAAAGACTTCATGCAGAAGATCTTCTACTTTCCAGCGGTGTTCGCCTTGAAGCGCTTCGGCACCAACAACGCCATCATCATCGCCACGCTTTATGTCTTCCTGCTCACCTGGCTATTGCACTCCTACCAATGGTTCTGGCTGCGCGGCACCTGGCTCCTGGCCTGGCATGACATGCTTTTCTGGGCCGTGCTCGGCGTACTGGTGGTCGCGAATTCGCTCTACGAAATAAAGCACGGCCGCAGCCGCAGCCTCAGCAAGAAGAAAAAGAGCTGGCAGAGCACCGCGCTCACCATCGCCAAAACCTACGCTACGTTCTGGTTCATCGCCATCCTCTGGTCATTCTGGACCAGTGAGTCGATCGTCGACTGGCTTGCCCTGTGGTCAGCCTGGACCGGGTCATACACCGCTGAAGCCCTGCTGTTTCCGCTACTCAGCCTGCTGGTCATCGTGCTCGGTAGCCTGAGCCTGCCGGAGACGGCAACGGCCACCATGGCCGCCAAGGGGCATCGCCCGTGGGCGCTCGACCGCGCCATCACCATCGCCTTGGCGCTGGGGCTGGTGCTGATTTCGATGGAAGGCGTGCATACCCGGGTCAGCAATGAATTCGGGAATCTGGTGAGCTCGCTGCGCTCGGCTCACCTGAGTCGTCTCGACAACGCCAAGCTCGAACGCGGCTACTACGAAGGCCTGCTCTCGGTGGACCGTTTCAACTCACAACTGTGGGAGGTCTACTCGAAGAAACCGGCAAACTGGCTCGACGTCGAGAACGCCGGCTTGAAACGCTTCGTCGACAATTTCGCCCAGAACGAGCTGATTCCGTCCTTCGTCTCGACAACCAAGTACGGGACGGTGTCCACCAATCGCTGGGGAATGCGCGATCAGGACTACACGCAGGCACGTCCGGCCGACACGCTTCGCGCTGCCGTGCTGGGTCCTTCGACGGTCATGGGCTGGGGCGTCGGTGACGGAGCAACCTTCGAGGCACTTCTGGAGGAGCGCTTGGGCCGCGAGCCGGTCAGCAGCGCATTCAAGCACGTCGAGCTGCTGAATATGGGCGTGCCGGGCTACCAACCTCCACAGCAGTTGGTCGCTTTCGACAACGTTCTGGATCTGCAGCCAAACGCCATCCTTTACGTCGCCGCCGGCCGCGAGATCAGCCGCTCAGCCGATTACCTCGCCGAGGCAGTCGAGAAGCGCTTGCCGATTCCCTACCCGGCCCTGGCGGCAATCGTCGACCAGTCAGGCGCAAGCGCGGGAATGGAGAAGGCGGAAGCGCTCAAGCTCCTGAAACCGTATGGCGCCGCAATCCTGCAAGCCGTTTACGGTGAGATCGCAGGACGATCAGCCGAATTGGGCATTCGACCGGTGTGGGTCTTCCTGCCACAGGTCCGTGGCGGCAGCTGGCAGGAAGAAACGCCAGAGACCGTGCGCATAGCCCGCGATGCGGGCTTCGCAGTGATCAACCTCGCCGATGTCTACCAGGGCCACGACATCGATACCTTGCGCCTGGCCGAGTGGGACGACCATCCCAATGAACTCGGCCATCAACTGGTCGCCGATGCACTATACCGGGCCCTGCAAAAAGACCCGGCGATACTCTTCGGCAGCACGGCTGCCACCAAGTAAGTCAATGCGGCAACTTTCACCCCCGAGTCATTCCCCCACCGGAGCCAAGTCATGACCGACACCCTCACCCAAGCCATCAAGGACTTCATCATGGAGGAATTCCTCCCCGGCGAGGACCCCGACGAGCTCACCACAACGACCCCGCTGATCAGCGGCGGCATCCTGGACTCGATCGCCACGCTCAAGCTGGTGATGTTCATGGAGGAAAAGTACAGCGTGAACTTCGAACCTCACGAGGTCGACAAGGAACACCTCGACAACCTGGAGAGTATCGTCAAGCTGGTGCTGTCCAAGAACCCAACGGGGGCCTGATGAGTACTGCCGCGTACCTGCATGAACGCTTCATCGCCAGTGCGCGGCAAAGCGCGCAGGCGGTGGCCGTCGTCGAGCCCGGAAAAGGCTCGATTACCTACGGCGAACTGGACAGCTTGTCCGATCGCTTGCGCGACCGCCTGACACTGCTTGGCGTCTGCCGCGGCGACCGGGTCGGCATTTTCTTGCGCAAATCGGTCGACGCAGTGGCAGCGCTGCTCGGCACACTCAAGGCAGGTGCCGCCTACGTGCCGGTCGACCCGGGCGCTCCGGCGGCCCGCGGTGCCTATATCCTGCACAACTGCGCGGTCAAGGTGGTGATTGTCGAAGCCGCGCTGGCGGACAAGTTGGGCGCCGAACTTGCCGGGCTCGGGGCGATGCCGGCGATGATCGTCGTTGCCGAAGAACGGGCTGGCGGCAGCGGCTTGCGTACTGCGCTCGACGCAGCCGACGAGCAGGCGATGGCGCCGACCACCCTTTCCATCCACAACCAGCCGCAAGACCTCGCCTACATTCTCTACACGTCCGGCTCGACCGGTCAACCGAAAGGCGTGATGCTGTCGCACGAAAACGCAGTGACTTTCGTCGACTGGTGCTCCGAGACTTTCGCGCCAACGGCGGCCGATCGTTTTTCATCGCACGCGCCGTTCCACTTCGATCTCTCGATCCTCGATATCCACGTTTGCCTGAAGCATGGTGCGACCCTGGTTCTGGTCGGCGAGGAGATCGGCAAGGATGCGCCGCGACTGGCGCAACTGATTGCCGACGAGCGCATCTCGATCTGGTACTCGGCACCGTCCATCCTCGCTTTGCTGGCCCAGTTCGGCAATCTTGCCCGGCACGACTACTCGGCTTTGCGGCAGGTCTTGTTCGCTGGCGAGGTGTTCCCGGTGAAACACTTGCGGGCCCTCTGCGAACTGCTGCCGAAGCCGCGCTACTGCAATCTTTACGGCCCGACTGAAACCAATGTCTGCACCTGGTACGAAGTGCCCTTGCCCATACCAGCGGAGCGCAGCACACCCTACCCAATCGGCAAGGTCTGTTCACATCTGCGCGCCTGCGTACTGAATGAGGAGGGGGCCACGGTCGCTCGCGGCAGTGAAGGGGAACTGGCGATCAGCGGACCCGGCGTGATGCAAGGTTACTGGGCCCTTCCCGAGCAGACGGCGAGGGGCTTTTTCAATGCCGACGACGGTACCGCCTGGTATCGCACCGGCGATATCGTTAGCGAGGCTGAAGATGCCTGCTACACCTATCTCGGCCGGCGCGACCGCATGGTCAAGCGCCGCGGCTACCGCGTCGAACTCGGCGAGATTGAAGCCGGCCTATACCGCCATGCCAAGATCAAGGAAGCGGCAGTGCTTGCCTTCGCCGACGAACAGGCCGGCGTGAGCATCACGGCCTTTCTCAGCAGCCATGAGGAAAAAAGGCCATCGCTGATCGAGATCAAGCGTTTTTGTGCCGAGAATCTGCCGCTGTACATGATCCCCGATCGATTCGTCTGGTTTGACAGTCTGCCCAAGACCTCTACCGACAAGATCGATTACCAGCGCCTGAAGGAGACCTGTTGATGGACTTCAACCTGAGTAGCGAGCAAAAGCTGTTGCGCGACAGCATCGTGAAATTCGCCCGTGGCGAACTCAATCATGAGGTCATCGAGCGTGACCGCGCACACAGTTTCCCGCGCGATCTCTGGCGCAAGTGCGCCGCCGTCGGTCTGCTCGGTCTGCCAGTGTCAGAAGAGTACGGGGGCATCGGCGCCGACCCGCTGAGCTGCGCCATCGCCCTTGAAGCCCTGGGTTATGGATGTCGCGACGGTGGCCTGGTGTTTTCGATCTGTGCCCATGTCCTGGCCTGTGCGGTGCCCGTCTGGCAGCATGGCAGTGCCGCACAGAAAGATCGCTACCTGCATGGTCTCTGTGATGGCACCCTGATCGGCGCGCACGCCATCACCGAACCTGATTCGGGTTCAGACACCTTCGCCATGCGCCTGCGCGCCGAACGCACCGACGACGGCTGGCGACTCAACGGCAGCAAGACCTTCATCTCCAACGGACCGGTGGCCGACGTCGTCGTGGTGTTTGCAGTCACCGACCCTGACAAGGGTTTTCACGGCGGCGTAACGGCCTTTCTGATCGAACGTGGCCTGGCGGGTTTCTCCACCGGCCAGCGGTTTGCCAAAATGGGCCTGCGCACCTCGCCGGTCGGCGAACTGGTATTCGAGGATGCCATCGTCCCTGACGACGCGGTTCTCGGCACGGTGGGCGGCGGCGCAAGCGTCTTTGGCACGGCGATGGACTGGGAACGCTCGCTGCTCGTTGCAGCGCACGTCGGAACGATCGAACGCCTTCTCGACACTTCGATTTCCTACGCCCGCACGCGCTCGCAATTCGGCCAGGCGATCGGCAAGTTCCAGGCCGTCTCGCACAAGATTGCCGATATGAAGGTGCAGCTCGAAGCGGCGCGGCTGCTGGTGTACCGCACCGCTTCGCGGCTGACGACGACGCGCAGCATTTCGCTCGACGCAGCGGTCACCAAGTTATTCGTCAGCGAATCCCTGGTCAAGACCGCGCTCGATGCCGTGCAGTTACACGGCGGCTACGGCTTCATGGAAGAGTACGAGGTCGAGCGAGCACTGCGCGACGCAATCGGCTCGACCCTGTACTCGGGCACCAGCGAAATGCAACGCAACATCATCGCCCGCTGGCTGGGGGTCTGAGCACGCAAGCGGCGGCCGACATCAGCCCCGGCGCGGCCGTGGCGCGACAGAAGCGCGCGGCGAGCCTGCCTGCCCTCAGAGCGTCGCGCTGCGATCGCCGCTGGAAAAACCCAGCAGAGGTTCAGAGATTCCCCGGCCCAGCGCGATCACCTTGAACAACTCGCCCATTTCTGCTGGCGAAACCAGCTTGTTGGCGGCACCGGCGAGAGGCAGATAGCGTCTGCCGTCGCTGGCCGGCGTTCGCGCCAGGACTTCGGCGAGTCCGCAGTTGAAGAGAAAGCTCGACTGCGTACTGTAGCCAAGCAATTCCAACCCGGCCCAGCAGCCGCTCTCGACGATGGCCGTGAAGTCGACGTGCGCGGTGATGTCCTGCAAACCCGGTAAGTAGAACGGCTCGCCGTGCGCATGGTGGCGATAGTGACACATCAACGTGCCGCTGCTACGCTGCGGGTGGTAGTACTCGCGCCGCGGGAAGCCATAATCAATCAGCAATAGCGCACCGCGCCCAAGGCGTGTCGCCCACGCCGCGACCCAGGCCTGTGCGGCCAGCGAGACCTCGCTGAGGTAGCCGGGCGGCATGTCGCATTCGGCCGCCAGAGCCAGTGCTCGCTCAAGCAGCCTGCCGCTGGCCGGGCGATCGACCCAGGCAAAGCGCCCGTTATCGATGGCGACACCGCGTTCAACAACTCCCGTCGACTTCCAGACCACGAGATGTACCGGCATCGCATCGAGCACTTCGTTGGCCAGCACCAGCCCATCGAAGCACTCGGGGAGGCGCTCGAGCCAGCGCACGCGCGACAGCAGCTGCGGCGCCTGGGCGGAAATCGCCTGGCGCTGGCGCGCCTGCAGTTCGCCGGATAGTTCGAGAATGGCATAGCTGTCGGGAAGGCTGCCGCACCGCTCGAGCTCGCGCAGCAGGTCAACTGCCAGCTGGCCGCTGCCGGCACCCACTTCGATGATCTGCGGGGAGCCGAGCCGAAGGAGCTGAACCGCCTGTGCAGCAAGACTCTGGGCAAAAACCGGACCGAGTTCCGGCGCAGTCACAAAATCGCCCTGGGCACCGAACTTGTGGGCGCCGCCGGAGTAGTAGCCTTGCGCCGGCGCGTAGAGCGCCAGATCCATGAAACGATCAAACCCGATCCAGCCGCCGGCCGCGTCAATCTCTCGGGCAATGTGATCACTGAGCGCCGCGCTGTAGGCCAGGGCGTCGGTGCTGGGAACGGGCAGATCCATGCTCGCGGTCAGTGGCTCAGTGCCACCACCACAAGACGACGATCAACCACCGCCGCTTCATGCCGGAGGCCTCGCCCGCAGCCGGTCGACGGCTCAGTTTTCGGAGCCCACGAAGCGAATCTGTCCGTACAGCTCTGGATGAGTAATCGCCAGCCAATGCTCGGCCTCTGACTGGGCTCTCTCCCAGGTCGCAGCGCGCAAGGCAACGAACTGCGTCGGACCCTCTTCTTGCGGCCATTCGAGGGTATAGGAGTTGAAGCCGCCACGCCCTTGCAGATGGATCTGGCGGGTCAAGGTCGGCAGCTCGCGGCGCAACTGCGCGCTGTCGGCATCCACGGACAGCAGGCGGAACTTGGGCCCCTTGCCCTGATGCTGCACGACACACTCCTGCCTCTCGGCGTCTTCCTCAAGAACCTGCCACTCGCTGCAGCCTTCGATGATCGCGCCCATCGGCAAGCCGTCTTCGTCGCGGACGATCTCGGCGCTGACGGTATGCGCTTGCGCACTGCCCTCGAGGAGTTCGTGCCACGGCAGGCCCTGCCGCGTCGGCGGCGGGAAGGGAAGCGCATGCTTGCCTTGGCGAATGCGCGCGAAAAGCGAGGATTTCCTGACGTCTTCGAGATCGATTGCGGGAAACGCGGCGCGCGGCTGCGCGCGGAAGTTACCGGCCCCCATGTAGCCGACCTCCCAAAGCGTCTTCAGCCACTCGGCCGTGTCCAGGGCGACCTGCACCATCTGCTCGTCAAAGCCGCGCTCGCCCGGCCCCTGTGGTCCGCCACTGTCCTGTGCGGCCAGCAGCTCACCCTCGTGTGCGCGGGCGCGCAGCGACTCCTGTAACAGGCGATTGACCCACTCGGCATCGTCTGCCGCCAGGTGCTCGATGCGCTCCGCCAGCATCATCAGCTGGTCGGCGTCAAGCGGCTGCTCCAGTTTGCTCATGGTTCTTTTCCAAAGTCTGCTCGGCGCCAGTCTACCGCGGTCACGCGGAGATGGGTTGTTTTTCCAGAAGCGGAAGCAAGAATCCGTTAAAATCAATTCCTTGTTGGTGCAGGCCGAGAACGGGAGATGAGCGGAAAAACGATATTGGTGACCGGCGCCGCCCGGCGACTGGGCAGCGCGATCGCCCGCGAGTTGCACGCCACCGGCGCCAATCTGATGCTCCATTATCGTCAGGCCTCGGCGGCGGCCGCCGCTTTAACGAGTGAACTGAACGCTATTCGGCCGTCGTCGGCGGCCTGCCTGCAGGCGGACCTGCTGGACGTCGAATCCCTGCCGCGGCTGGTTGCCGATACGATCGCGCGCTTCGGCCGTCTCGATGCCCTGGTGAACAACGCCTCGAGCTTCTTTGCGACGCCCCTGGGCAGCATTGACCTGGCGAGCTGGGAGGACCTCATCTGCAGCAATCTGAAAGCGCCGCTTTTTCTCACCCAGGCGGCCGCGCCACATCTGATCGCCGCACAGGGAGCGGTGGTCAATATTACCGACATTCACGCCGAGCGACCGCTGGCCACCTATCCACTGTATTGCGCGGCGAAAGCGGGACTGCTTGGCCTGACCCGCGCCCTGGCCATCGAACTGGCACCCAGGGTACGGGTCAACGCGGTGGCCCCTGGACCGATCCTGTGGCCGGACAGCGGCGTTTTCGACAGCGCAGCGCGCCAAGGCATCGTCGCGCACACCCTGCTGCAGCGCGCCGGTTGCCCACAGGACGTCGCCCGAGCAGTGCGCTACCTGCTGGACGACGCGGACTACATTACTGGCCAGGTCATCAATGTGGACGGCGGTCGCACCGCGCACCTGTGACTGGGCACGCCGTTTGAGAGGAAGCTGGTGGAACAATCGAACACCCTGCAGCGCCTGAAGAAGCGTCTGGAGAGCAATACCGGCAAAGCCATCGCCGATTACAAGATGATCGATGACGGCGACACCGTCCTGGTCTGCATTTCCGGCGGCAAGGACTCCTACACCCTGCTCTCGGTGCTGCTGGCGCTGCGCCAGCGCGCGCCAATTGATTTCCGGCTGATCGCCATGAACCTCGACCAGAAACAACCGGGCTTCCCGGCCGCGGTCCTGCCCGCCTATTTGGCGAAGCTGGGAGTCGAGTATCGCATCATCGAGCAGGACACCTATAGCATCGTCAAGAGCAAGATCCCCGAGGGTAAGACGACCTGTTCGCTGTGTTCGCGCCTGCGCCGTGGCGTCATCTATCGCACCGCCAAGGAACTCGGGGCGAACAAGATCGCACTTGGCCACCACCGCGACGACATCGTCCATACGCTGTTCCTTAATCTGCTTTTCGCTGCCCGGCTGAAGGCCATGCCGCCGAAACTGCTGACCGACGACGGCGCGCACGTGGTCATTCGGCCACTCGCCTATTGCAGCGAGAAAGACATCGCCCGCTTTGCCCGCGGCATGGCTTACCCAATCATTCCGTGCAATCTCTGTGGCTCGCAAGACAATCTGCAGCGCCAGAAAATCCGCGAAATGATGGCCGACTGGGACCGCCGCTACCCGGGACGCACGGAGGCGGTCTTCTCCGCGCTGCAGCAGATCGTGCCCTCCCACCTCGCAGACCAGAAGTTGTTTGATTTTAGGGGTTTACTTCCCGGTGGTGATCCGGCGACGATGGATGGCGGCGATCTAGTCTTTGACGCTGCACCAATCAGCGAGATGCTGCCCAGCCTGCGCGGACTGCCAGTAGCAGTGCTCGACTAAGGGCCATGACAATCGACATGCCCAAGATCACGAAAGTGACGACCGTCCCCCGTCTCACTTGCGGTGCGCATTCCCGCTTGCACGCCGGCATCGTTCGACAGGCAAGGAGCATGCTCCCTGAACTCCCCGCCTCACGCCAGACCGTCTCCCCCCGCGGGAGGAAGGTGATTCGCGAGTCGTCGACGCGACTTTCACATTCATGAGCGGTAAGGAAAAGATCTGTTCGGTACTGGTCGCCGCCGTCGCCGGAAGCTCGAAGTTGTCCGAAAAGCGGGGTGGCGCGGAAGCCACGCACGCCGTCGAGCGTTGCCGGAAGCGGATGGCGCGGGGGGTAGAGGGCTTCCGCGGCCAACTTCTGCCAAGCAAGCGCGATGAACTCACGGCGCTCTTCGAAGACGCCGATGACGCCTGCCAGGCGGCCATCGCCATGCAGCGACGGATCGCCGACCTGCCGCCCGTGTCCGGCGTCCAGCTGGCCATCCGTGTCGGCTTTCATCACGGCCCGCTGCGCGAGGATGGCGCGGGTGCTCATGGTGAAGGGCTGAGGATCGCAGAGTCTCTTGCCAACCAGGCCAGTCCCGGTCAGACCTTGACCAGTGGCAAGACGAGAACGCTCCTGTCGACGCCCTTGCAGGCGGTGACACGTTGCCTGCCTCCTCCCCTGGAAAGCAAGCTGCCGGCGGCAGACGAGGTATTCGAAGTAGCGTGGCTGGAAACCAGGGCAGCGTTCACCAAGAAGCCCCCTAGCTCGCCGTCGCCCTTACCCCTGCCGCCCAGGGAGGGCAGTTTACGCCTGTGCGTGCGCTATGGTGGGCAGGTGAGGCTGCTCGACAAGACGCGAGCGCGCGTCGACATGGGCCGTGATGCCAACTGCGCAATTACAATTCGCGATCGCCGCGCATCGCGCAATCACGCCACGATAGAACGGCGCGGCGAGCACTTTGTGCTCAGCGATCTCAGCACCAATGGCACCTTCGTGACCGTCAGCGGCGAGAAGGAGCTGTTTCTGAGGTGCGAGGAATTCGTCCTGCGCGGCAGCGGCATCATCGCGTTTGCTGCATCGGCGAGCAGTCCCTCGGCGGACATCGCCGAGTTCGAGCACCTTTGAGCGAAAAACCATAGCCGGCGCGGGCTGCCAGCGACAGTTTCCGGGCCATTTCGAGAGCACAGCGCTCACGCCGGTGCCAACGCACGCGCGAGAACCAGCAGCGTCACCTGTTCGGCACCGTGCAAACGCACGACCCGCGCCAGTTCGTCAAGCGACGCGCCAGTGGTCATCACATCGTCGATCAGCAGCAGTCGCTTGCCGGTGAAATCGGCGCTGCACTGGAAGGCGCCGCGAATGTTCGCAGCACGTTCGCGCCAGGGCAGATCTGCCTGGGCGGGCGTATGCCGGATGCGCTGGCAACTCTGCCGGTCGATCGGGATGCGCCAGGCCTTGCTGACCGGACGTGCCAGTTCGAGCGCCTGATTGAAGCCGCGCGCGCGCAAACGTAGCGGATGAAGTGGCATGGGAACGATTAGCTCGGCGGGAAGGCCTACCAGCAGCGCTGCAAGTCGGCGACCGAAGTAGCCGGCCAGAGCCAGGCGATGACCGTACTTGAACGACTGCACCAGCTTGTCGAGTGGGAAATCGTAGCGCAGCGCGGCCAGCGTCAGATCGTAGTGCGGTGGCTTGGCCAGGCAGCGGCCACAGATCTCGCCAGCCGGCGTCGGCAAAGCACAGCGCGGACAGAGTCGCACGGGCAATTGCGGCAAATCCGCCTCACAGGCCGAGCAAATCAGGCTGGCGCCGCTGCTTGCGCCGCACAAGAGGCAGTCCTGCGTCAGCAATCCGGCGCAGGATCCGAGGATCCGGCGGGCAGTTTGAGTTAAGATTGGCATCCTCGGAAGGCTCGTCACGAACTCATGAATCCATAACAGCATGAATCGGTGGCATAGCGGGCCTCAAATCACACCCCAACCATAGGTCTAGCCAATGAACGCAATTCCTCAAGCCGCGACGCTTAGCCCGGATCGCGCCGTTTCGGTCCCAGCAGGCAAGTGGACTGTCGCCGATGTCGAAGCACTTTACCAGCTTCCCTTGATGGATCTGCTGTTTCGCGCCCAACAGGTACACCGCGAGAACTTCAACGCCAACGAAATCCAACGCTCGACGCTGCTTTCGGTCAAGACCGGCGGCTGTTCTGAGGATTGCGGCTATTGCTCGCAGGCAGCACGCTACAGCACCTCCACCGAACGTGAAGCCCTGATGCCACTCGATGAAGTGATCGCCGCTGCCCAGGCTGCCAAGGACAAGGGCGCCTCGCGCTTCTGCATGGGCGCCGCCTGGCGTGGCCCGAAAGACAAGGACCTGGCCAAGGTCACCGAGATGATTCGCACCGTCAAAGACATGGGTCTGCAGACCTGCGTCACCCTCGGCATGCTAAAGGACGGCCAGGCCAGCGAACTCAAGGACGCCGGTCTCGACTACTACAACCATAATCTCGATACCGATGCATCGTTCTATGGACAGGTGATCACCACCCACAAGCACGCCGACCGCATCGACACCCTGGGGCAGGTGCGGGAAGCAGGCATCAAGGTTTGTTCCGGCGGCATCATCGGCATGGGCGAGTCGCGCCGCAACCGCGCCGCACTGATTGTTCAGCTCGCCAACCTCAACCCAGCCCCGGAGTCAGTGCCGATCAACAACCTCGTACCCATTCCCGGGACGCCGATGGCCAATGTCTCACCGGTCGACAGCTTCGAGTTCGTGCGCACCCTGGCTGCCGCGCGGATCACCATGCCGACCAGCTTCGTGCGCCTGTCGGCGGGTCGCCAGGAGATGTCCGACGAACTTCAGGCGCTCTGCTTTCTCGCCGGTGCCAACTCGATTTTCTACGGCGACAAGCTGCTGACCACCGGTAACCCTGAAGCCGATCGCGACGAAGCACTGTTCGAGAAACTCGGTCTGCGCCCGATCTAGTCGTCCATGAAAGCACCGGCGCAGTTCGTTGATCAGCGCCAGGTGCGACGCGGTTTTGCCCGCGCCGCGGCCAGCTACGATGAAGTGGCCGTGCTGCAGCGCGAGATCGGTAGCCGCATGCTGGCCAGGCTGGACTACGTGCGCATCGAGCCGCAGAACATTCTCGATCTCGGCTGCGGCACAGGCGCCAGCCTCACCGCCCTGAACCAGCGCTATCCTGGCGCGCTGCTGATCGGCGCCGACCTCTCTGAAAACATGCTGCGCGCAAGCCAGGCCAAGCGCTCACGCCTGCGCTGGCTGATGCCCTTCCTGCGTAGCCGGCGAACACCCTTGCTGGTGGCGGAAGCAGGCGCTCTGCCCCTCAAGCCACGGTCGATCGGCCTGCTCTGGTCAAACCTGATGCTGCACTGGCTTGACGACCCGCTGTTGGCGTTTCGGGAAGCGCACCGACTGCTCGATGTCGGTGGCTTGCTGATGTTCTCGACCTTCGGACCGGACACCTTGAAGGAATTGCGCGCCAGCTTCAACGACGGCCAGGTACACACGCAACGCTTTACCGACATGCATGACTACGGCGACATGTTGCTTGAATGCGGCTTTTCCGACCCGGTGATGGACGCCGAGTTGCTGACCATGACCTACGCCAGCGTCGACCAGCTGCTCATCGATCTGCGCCAGAGCGGCTCGACCTGCGCCATGCAGGCGCGCAACCACGGGCTGACGGGACGTGCGGCTTGGGCGACGGCACGCGCGGCCTACGCGCGTCTGGCCGCCGACGATGGTCGCGTGCCAGCGACGGTGGAAGTGGTTTACGGCCACGCCTGGAAAGCGCCGCCGAGAAAAACTCCCGACGGGCTGAACATTGTCCGCTTCGACCCGCAACAGCGGATGCGTTAAGCTGGCCGGCAGCGACGCGCAGCGGCGACCGCAGCTGGGGACCTGGTGACTTAGCGGAAGAACTCCTCGAGGCGGACGAAGACCTCGTGCTCGGCGCCGTGTCGACGTACGGCGAGAACGTCCTCCAGCTTCTCTACCTGCTTGACCATCTGGTCCAGGCGTTCATCCTCATTGACCAGCAGCCAGATGCGACTGGTCACCCCACCACCCACCGGCATCACCAGGATACCTTCGACGTTGTAGGCCCGGCGTGAGAACAGGCCGACAACGTGCGACATGACGCCTGGGTGGTTGTAGACGTCCAGTTCGAGGACTGTACGAGCCAGCGCCTGATTTTCCGTTCTTGAGATCGTATTCATAGCCTTCAGCCTCCGATCATGTCTTTGTTGGCGGCACCGGGCGGCACCATCGGTAAAACCTGTTCGTGCATGGCGATGCTGGCGTGAATCAGCATCGGACCACGCGAGGACAGTGCTGCGGCCAGCGCCGCGTGCGGATCACTTTCCGTATCCAAATCGATGGCCGGCACCCCAAAGCCCTCGGCAACGCGGACGAAGTCCGGCATGCCCTTGAACTTGGAAGCGTAGATGCGCTCGCCGTAGAACATCGTCTGCTGCTGGAAAACCAGGCCCAGCGACGAGTTGTTCATCAGCACGATCTTGACATTGACCCCCTCCTCGGCGGCAGTCACCAACTCCTGCACATTCATCAGAATGCTGCCGTCACCGGTAAAGCAGACCACCGTCCGCTCCGGCTCGGCGAGCGCCGCACCGATCGCCGCCGGCATTCCGAAGCCCATCGTCCCGAGACCGCCCGAGGTCAGCCACTGGCGCGGCCGGCGCAGGGGGTAGGCCTGCGCCACCCACATCTGATGCTGACCGACGTCGGTGGTGATGGTCGCCTGATCGTCGAGACAGTCGGCGACGGCGCGGATCAAGCCGTAAGGCGTGCGGGGATCGTCGATACCGGGCAGGCGCAAGGGATGCGCCGCCTTCAGGCTGGCCACGCGGCTCAGCCAGGCGAGCCGCTGTTGCGCTTCGACGGCGGGAAGCAAGGTCTGCAGCACCGCACCGACATCGCCGGCGATACCGACATGCGCGGTCTTGATCTTGTCCAGTTCCGAAGGATCGATGTCGATATGGACGATCTTCGCCTGCGGGCAGAAACCGGCCACTTTGCCGGTCGCACGATCGTCGAAACGCGCACCGACGGCGATCAGCAGATCGCACTCGTCAAGCGCGAGGTTGGTAAAACGCGCGCCGTGCATTCCAAGCATGCCGAGCGACAGCGAATGCTCGACCGGCATCGCACCGAGGGCCATCAGCGTCATCACCGTCGGCAAAGCAGCTTTTTCAGCCAGCGCCACAGCTGCAGCGGACGCTGCCGAATGCACGACACCGCCGCCGAGGTAAAGAATCGGCCGCGAGGCCTCGTTGATCATCGCCGCCGCTAGGGCGACCCGTTCCGCCGCCGGCGCTGGAACGACCTCGGCGACGCCGACAGCGGGCCACTCGCCGACCTCGACCACTTGATTCTGCACGTCCTTCGGAATGTCGATCAGTACCGGTCCCGGGCGCCCCGACGCGGCAATCCGGAAAGCGCGCGGGATGACTTCGAGCAGGTCCTCCGCACTATTAAGCAGGAAGTTATGTTTGGTAATCGGAATGCTCAGGCCATAGGTATCGACCTCCTGGAAGGCGTCGGTACCGATCATCGCTCGCGGCACCTGTCCGGTGATCGCCACCAGCGGAATCGAATCCAGCTTGGCATCGGCAATTGCCGTGAGTAGATTGGTTGCCCCCGGACCCGAAGAAGCCATGCATACCGCCGGCACGCCGGTGGCACGCGCAATGCCCTGAGCTATGAAGCCGCCACCCTGTTCGTGGCGTGCAAGCACGTGGTGAATCAGCGCCGATTGTGACAAGGCATCGTAAATGGGCAATATTGCACCGCCGGGAATACCGGCCAGGGTGCGAACGCCCTGTCGTTCGAGCAGGCGCACCACGATCTGCGCACCGCTGAGGGTTTCGTAAGTTGGCTTGGACAAGGGACTCTCCTTCAATTGAATTGCGCTGCTGACTTTGCCGGACGTTGCTCGAGAAAAGAAAAACCCCCGTCCGGCTTACACCGGCGGGGGTTTCTGGAATGAGTTGTCGCTTCTTTCTACGCTCTGACTGATCTTCTCCCGGCCCTCGACGGTGCATCGTCTGGTACGCGTACCAAAGGTACGACGTCTACCAGCAAAATGCCGACGGCAACGACCACGCAAGCTTCAGTAGACGCAAGCGGACAATTATCATGGTCGAAAAAATGGCGCATCGTCGTCACGTAAGAGTCATTGGAGGCGAAGGGTAATTAGAACCGAGGGTGGGAAATAATGCAAGCCTTACCGGCAACCGGCTCAGACCTGCGTGCGCGCTTCGCTCCTGGCCTGCTCAGCGTCGCTATCGGCGGCCAAAGCCGGCGCCTGATCATCGGGAAGCGGCAGAGGCGGCGCATCGGGCGGCGCTGCCAGCGGCACCTGACGGTTGACGAGATAGCTGGCGATCAGAATGAATGCCGATGACGCCAGCACCACCAGCATGATCGAACCGTTGAGATAACTCGGCAACGAGAACGCTTCGCGCACGTGCAGGAAGAGCAGAACGGTAATCAAGCCGCGCGGGGCAATCCACATCAGCGGCCCGGCAGCCGCTGGCCCCAGCATCAGTCGCAACATGACGAAGCGGCTGCCGTAGACCACTGCCAGCACCAGACCCGCCCCGAGCCAGGCCGACAAGGAAGCGAGATCGGAAAGATCGGTCCAGTAGCCAAGGAGCACGAAAAAGAAGCCCCGCACGACGAAGGTCAGCTCCACGACCAGGGTACGAAACTCGGAAATGGTCGACTCGTATTCTCTGCTGACCCACAGTCGAACCGGCCGGAAGCGGGTCACCAAGGACGGCTTGTTGAGCAACAAGCCCAGAAAGAGCACCATGATCAACGGTGAGAGATGCAGCAGTTCGCCTGTCGCGTACAAGGCGAAGAGGCCCGCCAGCAGCGGCACGAAGCGGATCGGCCCGGACACTCGCAACAGCAGCAGCAGAAGCACCAGCGCGCAGAGCATCGACAGCAGCAGCGACAGGACACCGCCACCGAGCAACGCCAGCAGGGCGCCGCTTACCGTACCGTCCGACCCGAGCAGGGAAAAGAAGACCAGGACACCGATGATGTCCGACATCGAGCTTTCGTAGGTAATGAATTCGCGCGCCTTGGGCGGCAGAAAAGTACTGCTGGGAATGGCCACTGCGCTGCTGATGACGGCGACCGAGGTCGCCAGCAGAACGGCCTGCACCGCACCGAGCCCCAACACCCATCTCCCGGCAAGTGCGAAGCTGACGGTAGCAATGACGAAACCAGCAGTAGCCAGGAGAAAGGTCGCCCCGATGAGGCGCAGACGCTCGCGCCGCAATTCGATGTCCAGAGCGCCTTCCAGCACGATCAGCACCAGGCCGATGGTCCCGATGATCGGCACCAGGGTGCCGGCCCAGCCGAGGGTCACGCCGACGGAGTCGAGCATAGGCCGCGCCAGGAGGCCGCTGGCCACCAGGACGATCACCGACGGCACCCCCGAGCGCCGGCAAAGGCGCTCGACGGCGAAAACGATGAGCAGGAACACGGAGGCGCTGAGGATGGTGGGATAGGTCATGGTTCGCTTCGAGGGTCAAACACGCGTCGCCGCAAAAAAATCATCGCGCCGCGAAAAGCGTCCGCGTTCCGCGCGGAAAGTGGCCGCAACCAGCCAAGCAGCCCGTTTGCCGCTATATCGCACGCGGGCTTCTATCGGCTACTCGCGAGGCAGGCCGCGCGCGCACTGCGCCGCAGCCAGGACGCCGCTGCGCCAGCGACTGGCGGCGCCAGAGCCAGGACGGCATCGTCAAGGCGAGTTGAGATCTGCCTATTTGGAATCGTGCGGGAACAGGCGAGGGAAGCCTGTCAGATTTCGAAGATGCGCCCGTCGGAAGAGGTGGAGAAAAGCTCCTGGCAACGAACTGTCGGCGTCGCCAGAAAGATCGCCCCAGAAAAGCCAATCCCGCAATCAGCCGGAGATATACTTCTCCATCTGCTGGATGATGAACTGCTGTTCGGAAATCGTTTCCTTGACCACGTCGCCAATCGAAACGATACCAAGAAGCGTGTGATCCTCGTCGAGAACGGGAAGGTGACGGAAGTGTCTTTCGGTCATGATCGCCATGCACTCGTCCACCGTCTGGTCAGGCGTCACGTACAGCACCTTGTCGCTCATGATGTCGCGAACCCGCGTGTCTCTCGACGACTTGTCGAGCAGGCTTACCTTGCGAGCATAGTCACGCTCAGAGAAGATACCCAGCAACTGCTTCTTGTCGATCACCAGGACCGCGCCGACGTTATGTTCGGCCATTACCTGCAAGGCCGTGAAAACCGAGTCATCGGGCGCGACGGTTACCAGCTTGCCACCCTTGCTAGCGAGGATTTGCTTGAGGGTCTTCATGAAACGTCCTTTCTGGTCAAGAAGTCACGACACCATACTAGAGCGTCCGCCGCCCATTGCCAAGGAAAGTCTTGCCCATGCCACGAGCCGTTAAATTCGCCGTGAAGTCCTGCGCGAAAAGCGGCTGCGAGAGTGCTTAGCGCAAACCAGCAACATACTCGGCGACGGCGTTGATCTGCGGGTCGGAGAGCTTGCCGGCAATGACGCGCATCATGCTCTCGGCGTCGTTGGCCCGTTCGTGGCTGCGAAAAGTCTTCAACTGGCTCACCGTGTACTCTGCGTACTGCCCGGCCAGGCGCGGATACTGCGCCGGCAGACCGGCACCGGCGGGTCCATGGCAGCCTGCACAGGCGGGGATGCCTTTGTCGAAGTCGCCCTTGCGCCAGAGCGCCTGGCCTTCCGCAAGCAGCTTTTCGTTGGTCGCCACCGAAGGCTGCATTTTTTGCTGCGAGAAGTACACCGCCAGGCTGCGCATGTCTTCATCCGAAAGCGCCGCGACCATCCCACCCATGATCGCGTTGTCACGTACCGGCGGCTTGCCGTCGACCGATTTGAAATTGCTCAGCTGTTTGTACAGATACTGCGGAATCTGGCCGGCAATGATCGGATTGGCCGATGTCGGGCTATTGCCATCGGCGCCGTGGCAAGCCACGCAAAGACCTTCGGCAATCTCCTTGGCTTTCGCCAGGTCAAGCTTTGCTGGCGCCTGCTCTGACGCGAAGGCGGGTAAACTGGCGGCCAGGAGAACCGCAACTGCCGTTATACGAATCATGTCCAAACTCCCATTGACAACAATGACTGATCTGAGGCCGGCGAAGCCAAGCGACAAACCTGATATTCTATATCAGTTTGCCGTCCGGACGCGTGCCTGTCCATCTACTCTCGGGTTCCCTGATGCCCCTCTTCCAGAAAGCCGCTTTCAGCACGACCGTTGCCAAGCTGCGCGATCTACCCGCCGATTCGCAGTGCGAAGTCGCGTTTGCCGGACGCTCGAACGCCGGCAAGTCGTCGGCCATCAATACGCTGGCCAATCACACCCGCCTGGCCTTCGTCTCCAAGACACCGGGGCGAACGCAGCACCTCAACTACTTTCTGCTCGAACCAGGAAAGTACTTCGTCGACCTGCCGGGCTACGGCTTCGCCAAAGCCCCTGAGGAGATTCGCTCGCAATGGGAAGGCTTGCTGGCGCCCTACCTGCGCCATCGTGACGCGCTCTGCGGTCTGGTGCTGATCATGGACAGCCGCCATCCCCTGACCGAACTCGACTTGCAAATGTTCGGCTGGTTCGCGCCGACCGGCAAACCCATTCACATCTTGCTGACCAAGTCGGACAAGCTGAACCGCCAGCAACAGGCCTTGGTATTTCGCGAGGTGCAGGAGGTTCTCGCCGAGATCGGCGGCAACTTCAGCCTGCAAATGTTTTCGAGTCTTCAGAAATCGGGCGTCAAGGAAGCAGAGGCGGTCCTCGCTGCCTGGCTTGACCTACCACTGAAGGAAGAAGCGGCACCGCCCACTGGACTACCCAGCGAGAAGAAAGCCCTCCCCAAGAAGCGCGGCGCCATCGGCTGGAGCGCTCGTAGCGCCGCCAAGAATCACTAGTCGAAGCAAGGCACAAAAAAAGCCCCCGGCAAAGGGGGCCGGGGGCAACATGCCTTACAGGAATAAGGCACCCGCTCAGGGAGGTGAAGCGGGGGATGGCCGAGCCATCCGCTTGCTAAGAGTTCAGTGGACGACGATAGTTCCCGGCAAGAGCATCTTTCCCATCAATCCTATCTATCTGAACATGGCGAATTCTATGGACGACCAAGTGAACTCAAAAACGGGCCCAAACGCACGCTTCCCTGACACGCGTATGCGCCGCATGCGCCGCGATGGTTTTTCCCGCCGCATGATGTGCGAATCGCGGCTCAGTGCCGACGATCTGATCTACCCCGTATTCGTCCTCGACGGCGTCAACCGTGTCGAGCCGATCGCATCGATGCCGGGCGTTGAACGGCAGAGCCTGGACCGACTGCTGAAAACGGCCGAGCAAGCGCTGCAACTGGGTATTCCGGCACTGGCGCTGTTCCCGGTCATCAACGCCGCGAGCAAGACAGCCGAGGCCGCAGAAGCGTACAACCCGGAGGGCCTGGTGCCGCGCGTCGTTGCGGCGCTGAAAAAGGAATTCCCCGGGCTGGGCGTCATTACCGACATCGCCCTCGACCCCTACACCAGCCACGGCCAGGACGGCCTGATCGACGCCGGCGACCCCGCTGGCTATGTACTCAACGATGAAACGCTCGAAGTCCTCGCCAGGCAGGCGCTGGTTCATGCGCAGGCCGGGGCCGACATCGTCGCGCCGTCGGACATGATGGATGGTCGAGTGGCGCGCATCCGCCAGGAACTTGATGCGGCGAGGCAAATACACACGCGCATCCTGGCCTATTCGGCGAAATACGCTTCGAGCTTCTACGGCCCGTTCCGCGACGCCGTCGGCTCCGCCGGCAACCTTGGCAAGGGCAACAAGCACACCTATCAGATGGACCCGGCGAACAGCGACGAAGCGCTGCGCGAGGTGGCCCTGGACCTCGCCGAAGGCGCTGACTTGGTGATGGTCAAACCGGGCATGCCTTACCTGGACATCATCCGGCGGGTCAAGGAAACCTTCCGGGTACCAACCTACGCCTATCAGGTCAGCGGCGAATACGCGATGCTCAAGGCCGCCGCCCGGAACGGCTGGCTGGATGAACAGGCATGCGTTATGGAAAGCCTTCTGGCCTTTAAACGCGCTGGCGCCGACGGCATCCTGAGCTACTTCGCGCTGAGCGCAGCAGCGTGGTTGAAAGCGTCTAGATGAGGCCGCGCGCTGCACGCAAGCCGCGAAACCCCTGCTGCGCCGGCCGCTCGACAACGCTGTAGAACAGTCCGCCGGCCAGCAGGCTTACCACCCAAGCGAGCACGATGCCGGCTAGATTGAGCCACGGATCAGCCAAGGCGACGCGGGTGACCAAGGCATTGATGATCAGACAGACCGGAAAGTGAATCAGGAAAACGGAGTAGGAAATCTGCCCCAGGTAGGCGAGCAGGGACGACTTCGGCCAGCGCGCCAGAAAGCCATGCCGGCTTGCCAGGCCGAGCGCCAGAGCAACCACCAGGGCCACGGCGATGCGCGAACGATAGTCGAGCAGCAGGGCCATGGTCACGGCAAGGGCGATTAGCGACAGCCAGCGCGCCGCGTACTTCGCGTTTGCCGCCCAGCAAGCCAAGGCGCCGAGCCCGTAGGAGCCGAAGAAATACAGCGCCCAGTTGTCCCAGGCGGCGTCGCGGTTGAAGTGATACAGGGAAGACAACGCCAGCGTAGCGACCAGCAGGACGCCAACAACTGCCGCCGCCGCGATGCCACGCCCCATGCCACCACCGATGCCGCGTGCCAGCCAGAGGGTTGCCAGCAAGAGTGCAAACAACTGGAAATCGATGGCCACGTACCAGACACCCGCCGACAGACCGTCGTAGCCAAGGACGCCTTGCAAGAGCAGCGCGTGCGCCAGGAATTGCGGCAGCGTCGGTGGCTGCGGAATAGAATCATGGCTCATCAGGGCGCGAGCAATGGCCGCGCAGACAATACCGACCAGCAAGGCGGCAATGTAGGGCACAGCTAGCTTCAGGTAGCGTTTCACGAGCAAGCGCAGGGGCTGCAGCGACACCAGGCGGCCTGCCGGCGCAAGACTGCGCGCGGCGAGAAAGCCGCCAATCACCAGAAACACCTGCACCACCGCGCGCGCGTGCTGACTCAGCCAGGAGAGCGGGTCCGGAATCAGCAAATAGGCGTGGTCGGACATCGGTCCGTAGAAGGCCAGGTGATGGAGAACGATCAACTGCAGCGCCACGGCCTTCAGCGCATCGATTAAGGGTAATCGGGAAGTCACTTCAGTCGCCACTCGATTCAGCCCGCCAGGAAGCGTTGCCGGAACTCGTCGAGCGGCATCGGCTTGCCACGTAGATAACCCTGCATTTCGTCGCAGCCTTCGTCGGCCAGGAAATCGCGCTGCGCCTCGGTCTCGACGCCTTCGGCGATGACCGTCAGTTGCAGGCTGTGGGCAAGGGCAATGACCGCGCGGGTAATCGCCCGATCCTCGGCGTCGTCTGGCAAGCCACGGACAAAACTCTGGTCGATCTTGAGTTTGTTGAGCGGCAGACGTTTCAGGTAGGCGAGCGAGGAATAGCCGGTGCCGAAGTCGTCGATCACCAGGCCGAGTCCCATCACCCGCAGCGCATCGAGAACCTGAACGCTGTTCTCGGCCTGGCTCATGATCGCGCTTTCAGTGATCTCCAATTCGAGGAATTGCGGCGCAAGGCACGACGCATCCAGGGTCTTGCGAGCCGTTTCCTGGATTCGACCGCGCCGGAATTCGATGCCGGAGACGTTGATCGACAGCACGCCCGGCTGGCGGCCTTCGTTAACCCACGCCGCCCACTGGCCAGCGGCCGTCTGTTGGACCCATTCGCCGATCGGAACGATCAGCCCCGATTCCTCGGCAAGCTTGATGAACTCACCGGGCATCACCAGACCCAGCTCGGGACGCAGCCAGCGCACCAGCGCTTCGGCACCGACCAGCTCGCCGCTGCGCAGCGAGAACTGCGGCTGCAGGAAGACCCGCAACTCGCCGCGATCGATGGCCCGCCGCAGGTCGGTTTCCATCTGCAGGCGCGCCAGCGACGACTGCGTCAGTTCCTTGGTAAAGAACTCGTAGGTGTTGCGTCCGCGCTCCTTGGCGCGGTACATGGCCACATCGGCATTCTTCATCAGCGTTTCGGCGTCGCCGCCATCCTGGGGAAAGAGGCTGATGCCGATGCTGGCCCCGACATAGAACTCCTGCTCGACGGTCACCGGCGAGTCCTGCAAGAGGCTGAGAATCTTGTCCGCGATATGCGAAACGGCTGCCGGATCGGCGAGATCCTCGATGATGATCAGGAACTCGTCGCCACCGAGGCGACCCACCGTGTCCGCTTCCCGCCGCAATCGGGTCAGGCGCCGCGCCACCTCACAGAGAACTCGATCGCCGACCTGATGACCGAGGGTATCGTTGATGTTCTTGAAGCGATCGAGGTCGACGAACAGGACCGCCAGCCCGCGCTCATCGCGGTGAGCACGCTGCAGCGCCTTGTGCAGGCGATCACCGAGCAACAGACGGTTGGGCAGGCCGGTAAGCGGATCGTGATGGGCCTGGTGGTCGAGCTGATCGTGCGCCTTGCGCAGTTCGGTGATATCCGAGAAGACGCCCACGTAATGGGTCACGCAACCCTGTGCGTCCTCGACGGCACTGATCGTCAGCGACTCCAGAAAGGCCTGACCGTCCTTGCGCCGGTTCCACAATTCGCCCCGCCAGCGCCCACAGGTGCGCAAGGTCCGCCACATCTCACGGTAAAAGTCCGGGTCCTGAAGACCCGACTGCAGGATGCGCGGGTTGACCCCGACGACATCGGCCTCGCAGTAACCGGTGATCTCGGAAAAGGCACGGTTGACGGCGATGATCTCACCCTCTGGCGAGGTGATGGTAATGCCTTCGGCGCTGCTGTCGAAAACGGTCGCCGCCTGCTGCAGGCGTTGCTCCATACGCTTGCGATCGGTCACGTCGAGCATGATGCCGACCAAACCGCCGGCCGCTTCGCCGGAAACGCCGTAGATCGCCTTGTGAAAAACGACGTCGCGGTACTCGCCATCGGCGCGCAGCACCTGTGTTTCGTACACCTGCGAACCCAGGCGTTGAAAAAGCGCTTCGTCAGCCGCCATGTAGCGATCGGCCAGCGCGCGCGGCGCGACATCGTAGACGCTTGCCCCGACCACTTCGCGACGTGACTTGCCGATCATCTCGAGGAAGGCCTGATTACAGCCGAGATAGAGGCCCTGGCGATTCTTGTAGAACACCGGTCCCGGGATGGCCTCGACGAGTTGGTGCATGAAGTCAAGTTGCTGCGATAACTCGTGCGTGCGTTCGGCAACACGCTGCTCGAGTTCGAGATGACTTTTCCGCAGGGCTTCCTGGGCCGCGTGATGCGCGGTGATGTCCTGGAACAGCCAGATGTGGCCTTCGTCATGGTTTTCCGGGTTGAGCAGACTACCGGTCACCTGGCACCAGATCGGCGTGCCATCGGCCTGGCAGTATTCGATCTCGCCGACGAAGGTGCCGAGTTCGTTGATGCCACGCAGGGCACGTTCGCCGGCTTCGTTCCAGGCGGGCTCATTGGCGAAGCAGACGCGCGTCGACTGGCCGATCAGTTGCCCCGGCTGATAGCCGAAGATGCGCTCGAAGCTCGGATTGCAGCGCTGAATGATGCGCTCACGCAAGAAGGCGATGCCGATCGGCGCCCGTTCGAAGATCAGCGTCTGCTCGCGCAGCAGCGCGTCCATGGCACGGCTTGCCCGGCGCTTCTCGGTGATGTCTTCGTAGAGCCATATGTAGCCGTCCTGGGGCTTGGCCGGGTTGATCATGCTGCCGGTGATATGGCTCCAGATCGGCGTTCCGTCGCGGCGAATGAAGGCCGTCTCGCCCCGGTAGATACCGGTTTCGGTAATTGCTTTGTAAGCCTGGCGTCCGGTTTCCAGCCAGGCCTCGTCACTCGGGTAGTAGATGCGTGTCAGCTGACCGATCAATTCGTCTGGCGCATAGCCGAGAATCTCGGCGAAACGCCGATTACAGCGCTGGATGGCACGCTCGCGCAGGATGACGATGCCGGTTTCGGCGTTCTGAAAAATGAGCTGCTGCTCGCGCAGCAACTGTGCGCTTGCCTGGCGTGCGTCGACCTCCTCGGTGATGTCGCGCACGATCCACACGGCACCCTGCCCGAGTGCGCCAGGATCGATCGCGCGGGCAATCAGATGCGCGACAAAGCGGCTGCCGTCGCGGCGCGCCAGGGGCATTTCGAGGTCGAGGATCTGGCCGACGCTCAGCGCCGCACGCGCTTGCCCGCGCAGCGCCTCACCAGCCGCGCTGTCGGGGTAGAAAACCAGGTCTTGCTGGCCGACAAGAGTTCCCTCCGGCCAGCCAAAAAGCGCTTCGGCACGAGGATTGCAGCGGTACACGCGACGATTGCGCGTGCACACCACGGCAATCCCCGAATGCTCGAGGATGGCCTTGTACTCAAGTAGCTGCTGTTCCAGTGAACCCGACTCTCTCATGGCGCCCGACAGAAATTGCTGCCGGCAGAGTCTACACGACTGCGTCAGGTCGCGGTGCGGCAACACTCATGACTGATAAAGGCGCATGGAAACGCTGCGGTGAGCGCACCTTCGCTGACCCTTCACAGGCGTGCGCGCTGGCGCGGCAAATCGAGAATCGAAACCAGACGCAGGTCGACCCAGGCCGGCTGGCGCGTTTCCGCGCTCACCCAGACGGTCTTCATGCCGAGCCGCTTGGCGGTGCGCAGGTTGGGCAGCGTATCCTCGACCATGATGCAGCGCCGTGCCTGCAAACGCTCGCTGCGCAAGAGGTGGTGAAAACCAGCGAGCGCCGGTTTCGGCTGAAAGCGCAGGCGCTCGACCGAGTAGACAGCGTCGAAACAGCGGCCTATGCCGATCATTTCCAGAACCGCCTCGCTATAATGCTGCGGCGCATTCGAGAAAACGATCTTGCGCCCAGGCAGGCGGCCAAGCATGGCTTTCAGGGCACGCTCGAAAACCAGCATCGGCCGCAGATCCGGAAACTGGTGCGTATGCCAGAGAAAATGCTTCGGATCGATCGCATGATGGCGCATCAGGCCAAGCAGGGTGGCGCCGTAGCGCTGCCAGTACGCCTGCCGGATACGCGTCGCTTCGTCCGCGTCGACGCCAAGGTGCTCGCAGATGTAGGCGACCATCGAACGGTTGATGTGCGGAAAGATGTGCGGGCTGGCGTTGTGCAGAGTGTTATCTAGGTCGAACAACCAGACCGCTGAGGAAGCGCTCAGCACAGAACCCCGCTCAGTGCGACTTGATCATTGTGCCGACGCCGTGATCGGTCAAAATCTCCAGCAGCAGCGCATGCTCGACGCGACCGTCGATGATGTGCACACTCCTGACCCCACTGCGCGCGGCGTCAAGCGCCGAGCTGATCTTCGGCAGCATGCCGCCTGACAGTGTGCCGTCGGCAACCAACTGGTCAATCTCGTTCGGCGTCATGCCGGTGATCAACTTGCCACCCTCGTCGAGGACACCCGGCGTATTGGTGAGCAGGACCAGCTTTTCGGCCTTGAGGATCTCGGCAATCTTGCCGGCGACGACATCGGCGTTGATGTTGTAGGTCTCGCCGCCCTTGCCGACGCCGATCGGCGCCACGACGGGGATGAAACCACCTGACTCGAGGTGGCCAATCAGCGACGGATCGATCTGCGTGATATCGCCGACCTGGCCGACGTCAATCAGATCGCCAAGGTTCTCGTGGTTGGCCAGCAGCAGCTTCTTGGCACGAATGAAGCTGGCGTCCTTGCCGGTCAGCCCGACGGCCTTGCCGCCGGCCTGGTTGATCAGGTTGACCACATCCTTGTTGACCTGCCCACCGAGAACCATCTCGACGATATCCATCGTTTCAGCATCGGTGACACGCATTCCCTGGATGAACTTTCCCTTCTTGCCGACCCGGCCAAGCAGGCTTTCGATCTGCGGGCCACCGCCGTGCACCACCACCACGTGCATCCCGACCAGCTTGAGCAGCACCACGTCGCGCGCGAAGCACTGCTTGAGGTGCTCGTCGGTCATCGCATTGCCGCCGTACTTGACGACGATGGTCTTGCCGTGGAAACGTTTGATGTACGGTAGCGCCTCGGCGAGAATGGCAGCTTCGTTGGCAGGGGTGAACACACGATCGCTCATGGCTGGAGTCCTTTTGATGACCGGCGGATTTTACGCGGCAGAGGTGGAAATAAAAAGGCAGCGCACGGTGAACCCTGCGCCGCGAGCGCGATGAGCACCGCCACGCCGACAGGCGACAGCGCTCGGCCCTCGCCGCCGCCCTATCGCGGCCGCTTTGCGCCCTCACCAAGCGGCCCGCTGCACTTCGGTTCACTGGTGGCCGCCGTTGGCAGCTATCTCGACGCCCGAGCCCACGGCGGCCAGTGGCTACTGCGCATCGAGGATGTCGATCAACCGCGCACCGTTGCCGGTGCCGCCGACGAGATCCTGCGCACCCTCGAAGGTTTCGGCTTCGCCTGGGATGGCGAAGTGCTCGTGCAAAGCCGACGCCTTGACCTCTACCACGCCGCCCTGGTGCGCCTGCAACTTGCCGACGAAGTCTACCCCTGCGCCTGCTCGCGAGCGGAAATTGCCGCCCACTCGCCACGGCGATCGATCGACGGCGGTCTGGTCTACCCGGGGACCTGCCGCGAGGGCCTCGCCGGGGGCCGCGCGGCACGCGCCTGGCGGCTGCGCGTGCCCGACCAGGTGATTGCTTTCGACGATCGCATCCAGGGCGATGTGCAACAGAATCTCGAAGCGGCCGTCGGCGACTTCATCCTGCTGCGCGCCGACGGTCAGTACGCCTACCAGCTGGCGGTTGTCGTCGATGACGCGGCGCAAGGAATCACCGCCGTGGTCCGTGGCGTAGACCTGCTCGATTCGACGCCACGGCAAATCTGGCTGCAACAAGGCCTGGCGCTGAGCACACCGACGTACGCGCACCTGCCGGTAGTGACCAACGACGCCGGGGAGAAACTCTCCAAGCAAACGCACGCTGCGGCGGTCGATCTGTCGGCCGGCAGTGCTGTCCTGGCGGCGGCGCTACGCTTTCTTGGCCACGCCGTACCGCAGGAAATCAGCGCCGGACCGCTGCGCGATTTCTGGCCCTGGGCGATTGCCGCCTGGTCGATCGCACGCGTTCCCGCGCGGCGCGGCGTCTGCCCGGGCTAACGGTCATGACTTGTCGAGATACCCCAGATCATGAAAGTCATGACCTTTCCCCCTCTTTCCCGGCCTTTCTCCCGCGAGGGGAGAAAGGAGATTCGTGAGTCGCCTAGGCGACTTTCACATCAATGCTTGCCGCCGTAACCGACGAGTCCGACCACCATCCGCACCAGGTTGTAGCTGGCCCAACGCAGCAGGCGCGAATGCCAGGGCAGACGTTTCCAGCTATCGACCGGCAGTTCGCGCGCCCCATTGCGCATCGCCTGATCGAGACTCGCGCGCAGACTTTCGGCGAACGCCGTATCCTTGACGACGATATTGGCCTCCCTGGCCAGCAGCAGACTGAAAGGATCGATATTCGAGGAGCCGACGGTCGCCCAGTGGCTGTCGATGACCGCCACCTTGGCGTGCAGGAAACTGCGCCGATACTCGAAAATGCGGATGCCGGCGCCGAGCAGACGACCGTAAAGCGCCTGTGTCGCGTAGTGGATGAGGCGATATTCGATTCGTCCCTGCAACAGGATCACCACCCGTACGTCGCGCTTTACCGCATCGTGCAGGGCGCGGCGAAAACGGCGACCGGGCAGGAAGTAGGCATTGGCGAGCAGGATGTCGTGCTGCGCAGAGCCTATGGCCTCGAGGTAAGCGTCCTCGATGTCGCGGCGATGGAGAATATTGTCGCGCACCAGGAAAGCGGCCGTCTGCTCGCCGCGTGCCGCGAGCTCGGTCGGCACGCGCCGAGTCACGCGGTGGCGACGATTGAGACTTGCCCATTGCACGATTTCCCACAGCCGATGCTGCGCCTGCTGGATTGGCGCCAGCAGAGGGCCTTCGATGCGGACCGCATAGTCGTAGCGCGGCGGGATCTGATACGGGGTATTGAGGTCATCGATGACATTAATACCCCCGACGTAGGCGATTTCGCCGTCGATCACCGCCAGCTTGCGGTGCAAACGACGCAGGCGATGGCGGCGCAGGCGGAAGCGGGCAATATCCGGACGATAGACCATCGCCTGCACACCCGCGGCGAGTAGTGCTGGTTGCAGGCTGTTGGCGAACTCCCGGCCACCGAAGCCGTCGACCAGCACGCGGACCGTTACCCCACGGCGGGCAGCGCGTGCCAGTGCCGCAGCGACCGCCTGGCCAGTGGCATCGTCCTCGAAAATGTAGCTCTCGAGGTGAACCTCGTGCTGTGCGCCATCAATCGCCCCGATCAGGTCCGGGAAATACTCGGCGCCGCTGTTCAGCAGGGTCAAGCGATTGCCGGTAAGGAACTCAGCGGCCATGGCCTTGAGTCTGGCCGTAGCTGTCGTCTAGCCGTACTGCCCGCATCGGAAACAGCACCTCGAAAAGACCTTTCTCTAAACGGCAGCCGCTCAAGCCCGCCACTCCCACTATGCCCATGACTCCCACCAGCGCAGCCAAGCGCGTCGAGCGCCTATTCTCGACGCTTCGCGAGCACGCGTCCAGCGCCGTGCCGCCGTACACAAGGCTTCTCGCGCGGCTCGGAAAACTGAACTGCGGCCAAAAAGCACGAAGCTCATGCCCACCGCAAGCGCACTAATCGAGGGATCGACGGTCACACCTTGCCGAGCGGAGGAACGAAGGCGAGAATGTGGCTTTCTCCGCTAGGCAAACAGTCGCCTGAGCAGTTCTGCAGCTGATCTACAGGGCGGCAGTGGATGGCGTAGGGCTTGATCCACGTCAAAGCCCAGCCGCCGGGCCTGCTCTCTAATACACGGTTTTCTTTCGGGAAGTGCGCACGATGTTTCGAATCTCCCAGTACATGCAGGAACTCGTGGCAGCCAAGCAGCCCGGCCCCAAGCAGAACCCGCCGGCGCCGGTGGTCATCTGGAATCTCATCCGCCGCTGCAATCTGACCTGCAAGCACTGCTATTCGATCTCCGCCGACAAGGACTTCCCCGGTGAGCTGAACACCGAAGAGATTTACGCAGTGATGGACGACCTCAAGCGCTTCCGCGTTCCGGTGCTGATCCTCTCCGGCGGCGAGCCGCTGTTGCGCCCGGACATCTTCGACATCGCCCGACGCGCGAAAGCGATGGGCTTTTACGTCGGCCTGTCGTCCAACGGAACCCTGATCGATGCAACGAATATCGATCGCATCGCCGAGTGCGATTTCGACTATGTCGGCGTTTCGCTCGATGGCATGGGCGCAACGCACGACAAGTTCCGACGCATGGATGGCGCGTTCGAAGCCTCGCTGAAAGGCATTCGCCTGTGCCGCGACTTGGGTCTGAAAATCGGCGTGCGTTTCACGATGACCCAGGACAATGCACACGACCTGCCGCGCCTGCTCGAACTGGTCGAAGACGAAGGCATCGATCGCTTCTATTTCTCGCACCTCAACTACGCCGGCCGCGGCAACAAGAACCGCAAGGACGACGCGCAGCACAAGCTGACGCGCTGGGCCATGGATCTGCTCTTCGACACCTGCTGGGATTATCAGCAACGCGGCCTGCACAAGGAGTTCACCACCGGCAACAACGATGCCGACGGGGTCTACTTCCTGTATTGGGTGAAAAAGAATTTCCCCGACAAGGCGGCCAACATCCGCGCCCGGCTGGCGCAATGGGGCGGCAATTCCTCGGGCGTCAATGTGGCCAACATCGACAACCTCGGCAATGTCCATCCGGACACCATGTGGTGGCATTACAACCTGGGCAACATCCGTGAACGGCCGTTCTCGGAAATCTGGATGGATGTTTCCGACCCCCTGATGGCTGGCCTGAAGCGGTTCCCGCGCAGCGTCTCGGGGCGTTGCGGCGACTGCCAGCACTTCGACATCTGCAATGGCAACACCCGCGTGCGTGCACAACAGCTGACCGGCGATTCCTGGGCCGAAGACCCGGGCTGTTACCTCGACGACGAAGAAATCGGCGTCGAGCCCGGCCGAGAACGCCTGACCGTCACCCCGCACATCAGAATCCGGAGAGCGTAATGAACGGGCGCCTATCCCTGTCCGCCGCCTGCCTGGCGATATCTCTTGCTGGCGGCTCATCGTTCTCGTCCTTCGCCAGCGAATCAAGTTCAGCCGACGTAGCCGGCGTCCAGACAGTGTACAAGGAGCATTGTGCCGCCTGCCACGGCGAAACGCGCTTTGGCGGTATCGGTCCGGCGCTGCTGCCGGAGAACCTGGCACGACTGCGCAAACCCGAAGCGCTGAAAGTGATCGCGGAAGGGCGCGTAGCGACGCAGATGCCGGGCTTTGCCGACAAGCTGGACGCCCAGCAGATGCAACAACTGGCAGATCTGATCTACAGTGAGGTCAATCCGGCACCGCAATGGGGCGAGAGCGAAATTCGCGCTTCGCAGGTGGTCAACGCCGACGCCGCCAAGCTGCCCGACCAGCCCGGCCCTGGGCTGAAAGGTGCCGACCCGCTGAATCTCTTCATCGTCGTCGAAACCGGCGACCATCACGTGTCGGTTCTCGACGGCGACAAGCTCGAACGTCTGCACCGCTTCCCCAGCCGCTACGCGCTGCACGGCGGACCGAAGTTCTCGCCCGATGGCCGCTTCGTCTATTTCGCGTCGCGCGACGGCTGGATCACTAAGTTCGACATCTACAATCTGGCCGTCGTCGCCGAAATCCGCGCCGGCCTGAACACGCGCAACGCCGCCGTCTCCGGTGACGGCAAGTGGGTGATGGTTGCCAACTACCTACCGCACAGTCTGGTTCTGCTCGACGCCAAAGACCTCTCGCTGGTGAAAATCATCCCGGCCCTCAATGCTGCCGGCGACAAGACCTCGCGGGTCTCGGCAGTCTACGACGCGGCACCGCGCAAGAGTTTCGTCGCCGCGCTGAAGGACGTTCCCGAAGCCTGGGAGATCAGCTACGATCCGGACGCCGCGCCGGTCGCCGAGGGACTGGTGCATGACTTCCAGTACCGGGAAGGTCACTTCACGCCGGGCATGTTCTACCCGCAGCGAACCATGCTCAAGGACTATCTCGATGATTTCTTCTTCACTCAGAGCTACGACGAGATCCTCGGCTCATCACGCTCGGCGAGCAAGGGGCAGGTGATCTTTCTCGACGGTCGCAAGAAGATTGCCGACCTCGATCTGCCGGGAATGCCGCATCTGGGCTCGGGCATCACCTGGCAGTGGACCGACCCAACGGGTCGCGTGCGGACGGTCATGGCCTCGCCAAACCTCAACGAAGGACTGGTGACGGTCATCGATCTAGATTCCTACGAGACCGTCAAGGAAATAAAGACCCTTGGCCCAGGCTTCTTTATGCGCAGCCACGAAAACAGTCGCTACGCTTTCACCGACTCGATGATGAGCAAGGAAAACAAAAATGTTCTGCAGGTCATCGACAAGCAGAGCCTGGAAGTGGTCGGGCAGATCAAGGCCCAGCCCGGACAGACACTGGCCCACGTCGAGTTCACCCGTGACGGCCGCTTTGCGCTGGCCAGCCTCTGGGAACTCGATGGCGCGCTGGTCGTGATCGACGCACAAACGCTCAAGGAAGTAAAGCGGATTCCGGCCAGGAAACCGGTCGGCAAATACAACGTCTGGAACAAGATTTCGCGTTCCGAAGGCACCAGTCACTAAATGAAAGTCCCCTATAGGCGTTCCGTGCGCGGCCTGCTCGCCGGCCTCTTGCTGCTCTCTGGCACGCTGGCCCTGGCGGTACCGAAAGCGGCCGAGAATGCCGCCGGCGAGGTCAGCATCGGCGCACCGACGGTGCACCCAAAGCCGCCGCCGAAAAGCGCGCAGCGGTCAGCAGCCGCCAAACCCAAGGCCAGCGCCGCTGGCAAAGTGGCACCGCGAAAGAAGGCTTCGGCCAAGCCAACAACAAGCGCGAAAAAAAGCGCCAAAGCGAAGAGCAAGGCGCGGAAGTAGTCGTCAAGCACACCCTCCCGCCAAGGCCAGACGGTTCTCGACAAATTGCCAGCATCCGCTTTCCGGCGGCTTTCCGCGGACGGGACAAGGTCGAGGGGGCCGGTCCCTGCGGGTCAATCCATCCTTTATCCTGGAGTTGCGATGTACAGGCTTTCCTGTTCCCTGATCGCGCTGGCGTCCTTGCTGGCTGCTCCGCCAGCGTCTGCGCAGCTTGCGCGCATCGAGCTCAGCGCCGGCTTCTACCGAATCGAAGCCGAAGTCGCCGCGGATGACGCCAATCGCGCGCAGGGTCTGATGAATCGCCGCAGCATGCCGGCCAACCAAGGGATGCTGTTCGTTTTTTCCAGGGCTGCGCGCCATTGCATGTGGATGCGCAACACCTATCTGCCGCTGTCGGTCGCCTTCCTCGACCACGACGGGCGCATTCTGAACATCGAACAGATGCAGCCGCAAACCGAGGACAACCACTGCGCCGCCGCGGATGCACATTACGCACTGGAAATGAACCTCGACTGGTTCGCCAGCAAGGGCATCAAGCCGGGAGCGCGCATTGCCGGCCTCGACAAGTCTCCGCGTCCGCAGTAAGCGAAGCGAGCCCGGTGTTCACCATCAGCGCCTCGCAAGGGGCTTGGCACAGCCGCTTGCTGCGCACGCCGGACAACGTCAGCTTCGTCCCCTGGTTGCGTGACCGTGGCTCGCTGACCGCGCGCATCCAGGCCCGCGGACGCTTCGCGGTGCGCGTGCTGCGCCAGGGCCTCGCCCTGCCGACCGCCGATGAGGCGCGACTGCTCGAAATCGAGCCGGGGGTGCTGGCGTGGATCCGGGAGGTGGCCCTGCTCTGCGACAAGCGGGTGGTCGTCTTCGCACACACCGTCTTGCCGTATCGCCCCTGCGGCCCATTGCAGGTCTGGCTAGCTCGTCTGGGAGACCGCTCGCTTGGCGCGCTGCTCTTCTCGCACCCCGGCTTCAGACGTGGCAAGATCAGCTTCAAGCGGCTCGATGGCCACCACCCGTTATTCGTACCGGCACTCGCCGCCCTGCAACTGGATGGGCCGGCGGCGGCAAACCTCTGGGCGCGACGCTCGCACTTCCGGTTTGGCGCACAATCGGTGCTAGTCACCGAGGTCTTCTCGCCGCAGGTACTGCAACTCCGCGAAACCGGAAAAAAAGCCCCGCGCGTCGCGCGCTGATGCTACAATGCGCGGCTGCACTGAGTGGCCACGGGCTGCACGGTGCGACGAGCATCGCGAACCTGGCCGTAACTCTCAAGCCCCCCTGCCTTCTGGTGTCGATTCATTCAGCGCCGCACTGGCACAAAGCTTTTGTGCCGATGGCTGCTGACTTCCGTGAATTGATCCAAACTACCGGCTCGATCAAAGTCTCTCTCAGCTTTTCGTTGGTTGGCGTTGCATCTGTTTTTTCGCAACGCACTATGCCTCATGGGTATGGTGCGGCGCATCCATAGAAAAGAGAACCATGACTTTTGCAGAAATCGGCCTCCATCCGGCCATCCTCAATGCCCTTACCGATTCCGGTTACAGCGAACCGACGCCGGTCCAGAAACAAGCCATTCCGGCGGCCCTCGAGGGCCGCGACCTGATGGTTTCCTCACAGACGGGTTCGGGCAAAACCGCCGCCTTCATGCTGCCGGCACTGCATCGCTTCGCTTCTCAGGAACGTGCTCCCGAAGCGGCGCGCCCAAGCAACCCGACCACCCAGGGTCGTCGCCCGGCCCGCTCGCATGGCAACGATCGCCAGCGCTTCCAGCCCGCACAGCCGAAAATGCTGGTCCTGACGCCGACCCGCGAGCTCGCGCTGCAGGTTACTGCGGCTACCGACAAGTACGGTCGCCAGGTGCACCACGTGCGCGCCGTTGCCATTCTCGGCGGCATGCCTTATCCGAAGCAGATGGAACTTCTTGGCCGCAATCCGGCAATCCTGGTCGCCACGCCGGGCCGTCTGATCGACCACATGAACTCGGGCAAGATCGACTTTTCCCAGCTGCAGGTGCTCGTCCTTGACGAAGCCGACCGCATGCTGGACATGGGTTTCATCGAAGACATCGAAAAAATCGTTTCGGCTACCCCTGCCGCGCGTCAGACGATGCTCTTCTCGGCAACGCTCGACGGAACCGTCGGCGAAATGGCGAAGCGGATGACGCGCGACGCGCTGCAGATTCGCGTCGATGCAACTACCACCCGGCACGACAACATCGAGCAGCGCATGCACTTTGTCGACGACCTGTCGCACAAGAACCGCCTGCTCGACCACCTTCTACGCGATGCCACGATCGATCAGGCTGTGGTGTTCACTGCCACCAAGCGCGACGCCGATACGGTCAGCGACCGTCTCAACGTCGCCGGCCTCAACGCGGCGGCGTTACACGGTGACATGCATCAGGGCGCGCGCAATCGCACGCTGACCGCCATGCGTCGCGGCCAGGTGCGCATCCTGGTTGCCACCGATGTTGCCGCGCGCGGCATCGACGTCCCGACGATCACGCACGTTTTCAACTACGACCTCCCCAAGTTCGCCGAAGACTACGTGCACCGCATTGGTCGTACCGGCCGTGCTGGCCGCAATGGCCTAGCCATCTCGCTGGTTCATCACGCCGAGCACTTCAACGTCCGCAAGATCGAGCGCTTCACCAAGCAGGCGATTCCGGTCGCCGTCGTCGAAGGCCACGAGCCGACGCGTCGGCCGTCGCCGGCAAAGCCGCGACCGACCGGCAAGCCGGGCTGGAAGGGTGGCGATAACCGTCAGGGCAAGCCTTTTGCTCCCCGCCGCGACGGAATGCCACGTGCGCCTTACCGCGAAGGGTCCAAGAGCGGCGGTCATGCTGCGGGTGCCGGCGGTGGCGCCGGCCGCCGGGCTTACGGCGATCGCTGATCGACTAAGCCGCTACTGAAAAGAAAAAGCCCGCCGAGTGCGGGCTTTTTCTTGTCTCCGCGGCATTAACGGTCGTCACTGGTGGCGATCCCCCAGATCATGAAAGTCATGACCACTTCCCCCTTCCCGGCCCCTGTCCCGCAGGGCAAGAAGAAAGGTTGGTGAGTCGCGGCCGCGGCTACGACATCAGTAACCGTCACAAACTTGTTTTCGCAGCAAGCACGGGCAGGCCGCCGCCATCCGCCGAGCGGCTGAGACGGTCCTCGATGCCGCCAAGTGAGGTGACGACATTGTTCCCCGATTGCTCGATTGCCGTTAGCAATTCGGTCTCGATGCGATCGAGGCGGGCGAGAAGCACCGGGTCAGCGCCAGCCGGCCCCGCGTTGCCTGCGCTCTGCCTGGCCATCGCCTGCAGCTCGGTGGTGATGAAACCGCGCAGGTCGGTAAAGCGCGAGGCCTCGGCCCGGTCCGCCAGCTCCTGGTTGGCTTTCAACTCCTGCGCATGGCGACGCGAATCGAACAGCGCCGACGCCTGCACGTAAATCACGAAGAGCAGAAAGTAAGCGGTCAGCAGACTGACGACGCCCAACATGATCACGCCAATCGGCGCCTGCACTTCGGTCACACCCAGCGAAAGAGCGGTCGGGGCAGTGAAGGCCTCCCAATTGAGTGCCGAAAAGCCAGCGGTAGCGCCGAGGATGAGCAGTAGAAACAGGGTGCGAAACTTCATGAGGTAATCACTCCTTCATTGGTTGCCGGAAATGGGCTCGCGCGGCGAAGACCGTAGCTAACGGTCATGACACATGGAGACACCCCAACTCATGAAAGTCATGACCGTCCCCCTCTTCCCCAGACCCTTCTCCGACAAGGGGAGAAGGGAGGTTCGTGAGTCGCGTACGCGACTTCCACGGTAAGATAGTATCCCAGGATTGGCGAATGGTCGCCATCTGCCGGCAGCGCCAAGCTTGCCGCCCACCTTGGCCCGGAGCGCAAGCGTTCACGGAACCGCGGCCGAGCGCATCCTCGCCAGGATGACTTCGCTCTTCGCAATCAGCGCCGGGGCATTGCGATTGCGGTCGTAGAAGCGCGGCCGGGGAACCATGGCCGCCAGGCGTGCCGCCTGTTCGGCCGACAACTGACTCGCCGAAATGCCGTAATAGTGGCGGGCGGCAGCTTCGGCGCCGAAAACGCCGCTGCCCCACTCGATGACGTTGAGGTACACCTCCAGGATCCGCTGCTTGCTCCAGACAGTTTCCAGCATCAGGGTGATGACCGCTTCTTCGGCTTTGCGCAAGGGCGTCTTGGCTGGGCTCAGAAACAGGTTCTTGGCCAGCTGCTGAGAAATCGTCGAGCCACCGGCGACGACACGCCCTTTCTTCTGGTTTTTCTCGATGGCGTTCTGGATGCCTTGCCAGTCGAAGCCTTCGTGATCGAGGAACTTTCCGTCCTCGGCGGCGACAATGGCGCGTTTCAGGTGGACCGAGATCTGCCCGTAGCCGATCCAGCCTTGCTGCAGCCGTGCCTGCGGATCCGCCACGCGCAACTCGGCAAGACGAATGGCCATGAAGCGCGTGCCTTCGGGATCGACCCAGTTCCACCACAGCACCCAGCCGAAGAGCCAAAACTGGTAAAGCAGCAGCAGGCCGATGATGGCGAGCAGCAGCCGCTTCAACCAGAGCAAGGCTCGGATCATCCTGCCGGTGCTAGCGTACGCAGTGCCGCGATCACCGGGGCAGTGTCGGGGCAAACGCCGCGCCAAAAATGAAAGGCTTCGGCCGCCTGCTCGACGAGCATTCCAACGCCGTCCGCCAGACGCTCCGCCCCCTGCGCTCTGGCGAAAGCCAGGAAGGGTGTCTCGCCTTTACCGTACATCATGTCATAGGCCAGGCTGGCGGGTGCAAAAACGGATGGCGCCACGGGCAACGGCGGTAGCGCGCCGGCGAGGCTGGCAGAGGTGGCATTGATCACCAGATCGAAGGATTGGCCGGCGAGTTCCAGGTAGCCGCAGCCGCGCGGCCGGGCAGCGGTAGCGATTGCGGCGAAGCGCTGTGCCAGCTCCTGCGCCCGAACGGTGTTGCGGTTGGCGATCACCAGCACCGCCGGCCGCTCCTCGAGCAGCGAAGCGACGACACCGCGCGCGGCACCACCGGCACCGAGTAGCAGTACGCGCTGGCCGGCGATCGCAAACTCCAGGTTTTTAGTGAGATCTTTCAACAGGCCAGCGCCGTCGGTGTTGTCACCCAGGATCTCGGCGCCGTCGAAACGCAGGCTGTTGACCGCCACGGCGAGTTCCGCGCGCACGGTGAGGCGGGTCGCCAGGCGAAAGGCCTCTTCCTTGAACGGCACGGTGACATTCGCGCCCCGTCCGCCAGCGGCGACGAAAGCGCGCACGCTGGCGGCAAACGCATCGATCGGCGCCAGCAGCGCTTCGTAGCGAAGGTCCTGGCGACACTGCGCGGCAAAAGCCGTGTGAATCGATGGCGACTTGCTGTGGCTGACGGGATTGCCGAAAACGCAATAAAGGTCACTCATCCTGGCCCTATTTCTTGCTCTCGAGACTATCGCTCTGGGTGAAGCGCAGGCTGCGGGTGAACACCAGAACGTCGGTATCCTTACGGATCGCTGGTGGGAAATCGCCGTACGGGGCAGCCATCGTGACAATGCGGCGGGCGGCGTCGTCGAGAATCGGGTGACCCGAGGAGCGATTGATTTCAATGCTCGCCAGGCTGCCGTCGCTGTTGATGCTGACGGTCATCACCAGCTTGCCATAGAGCTTGCCCCTGGCCTCCTCCGGGTAGTTGAGCGTGCCGACGCGCTCGACCTTGCTCCGCCAGGCCTCGATGTATTGGGCGAAGCGATATTCGCTGGCCCGGGTGCCGATGAACTTCTTTCGCGGGCGCTGATTGTACTCGTTGAGCTCCTTGTCGATAGCGCCCTCGAGACGCGCCATGGCCAGCGCGCTGTGCGCCAGATCGCGGCCGCTGAGGCTGGGCGCCGGCGTCGGGGTCGGCTGCTCTTCCTTGTCCGGTTTGGGAGCGACCCGCGTAGGGCTGCGTGCTTTTGCCGCCAGTCGCTGCTGGTGTGCTTCGAGCTCCTGGATGCGCCGTTGCGACTGCTCGAGGTCGTCGCCATCCTGATGGCGGGGCGCCGGCGGCAGGGGTGTCGTCGCGCGCTCGTCCTGCTCGGTGTTGCCGCCACCGTCGAGATTGGTTTGCGCCAACACCTGCGCGTCGGCAGGTTTGCGCGGCGAACGACTATTGACCAGGATGATATCCAGCGCCCGCTCCTGAAAAGCCCGCGAAGCGTCTGGAAAACTGAAGTGCACCGTCAGCAAGCCGCCATGCAGGAGCAGCGAAAGCGTCACGGCCAGCCACAGACTGCGTGCCGCCAGCGGCGATGGGTAGCGATCGCGGAGCGCAGCGTTCACCTCAATCGATCGCCTCCAGCAGATCGTCATCGGCACCTTCGGCAGGTTCCCCCGGCGGGGGCAGCGTTGCCACGTAACGGCAAGCTAATTCGAGCGTCAGATAGTCGATCGCCTCGACGCGCAGCAGGATTTCCTGGCCGGGTTTGAGCTCCGGCGCCGACGGCACGCGCTGCACCAGCGGCAGCTGATCGAAGCGCGCGAGATTCTCGCGACCAATGATCGTCGCCCTGATGGTTTCCACCTTTTGCTGTCGCAACCAACGCAGACACCAGTAACGTTCCATGCTGCGCTGGAAGTCGGCATAGGCGGCGTAGGTCATGTCGAAATCGCGCAGCGCGGCGAAAAGATCGTCCGAACGCGCGGCAAACGGCGGCGTATCGCCGTTCAGATAGGCCACCAGCTGCCACTGGTTGAGCAGGTCGATATAGCGTCGCAAGGGTGACGTCGACCAGGCATACTGCTTGACGCCGAGACCTTCGTGCGCCTGCGGCGAGGTACTCATGCGCACCTTGCCGCCAGGCGTCTGGATGCGATAGATGGCGGTCACGCCCTTGCTGGCGAGCAGGCCGCCCCAGGTGCTGTTGGTGACGATCATCATCTCGGAGACCAGCTTGTCGAGCGGGCTGCCGCGGCGGCGCGCGCTGATCTCGACCTGACACGCGTCGGCATCGGCGAGGTCGCCCTGAATGCGGAAGTTGTAGTCGAGAAAGGTCTGCGTCGCCGACGGCTTGCCGCGGCGGCCTTCGCAGGCGTTGGCCAGCTGCCAGAGGGTCATCAGTTGGTCGCGAAAAGCGAACTCGGAAAGACCGGCGGCGATGGTGCTCTCGTTGAACAGGGGTTCAAGATCGTGATGGCGCAGATTGGCAACCACCGGAACAGTCTCGAGGCGCGACTCGCACGCGGTGATCTCGAATTCTGGGGTCACCGTCAGGTACAGCGAAACGGCGGCACAGTCACGGCCAGCACTCAGCGTAAAGCCCTCGACCACCTTTTCCGGAAGCATGGTGATCTTGCTGCCCGGCAAATAGACCGTCGACAGGCGCTCACGCGCAATCGCGTCGAGTGGCGACCCTGGGGCGATACCCAGCGCCGGCGCAGCGATATGGATGCCGACCTGCCAGCCGAGCCCAGGCAGGACCTGCACCGAGAACGCATCGTCGATCTCGGTAGTCGCCGCGTCGTCGATCGAGAAGGCATGCACGTCGGCGCGCGGCAGAGCGCTTGGCAAGGGGGAGGCCGCACAGGCGGGAAAACCCGTGCCCTGCGGGAAATACTCGAACAGGAAGCGCTGCCGGTGATAGTCATGAGCCGAACGGATGGCACCACAGCTGTGTAGCAGATGCAGTGCCGACAAGCCGCTTTCGCTGCACGCCGCTTCAAGCGCCTTGGTCTCACTGCGGTTGCGGTCGGGCTTGTAGAGCAACTGGCTGAGGATCGGCGTGAACTCCGGCGGCAGGGTGAAAGCCTTCAGTTCGCCGACCATGCGCTCGATAGTCAGCGCCTGTTGGCGCTTCTTTTCGAGACCAGCAAGAGCGGCCTGGAGAATTTCGGCCGGCGCCTTGCGGAAACGGCCCTTGCCTTTGCGATGGAAATAAACGGGCGCCGAATGCAGGGCCAGCAGCAAGGCCGACGCCTCGACCGCCGTGGCGACGTGGCCGAAGTACTCGTTGGCAAAATCAGAAAAAGAAAACTCGCCGTCACCCAGACACTCCCAGAGAAACTCCTGTTCTATGCCGGTGGCGAGCGCCTCGGCCTGTTCGAGCAGCTGCGTCGGCGCCGGTTCGCCGTAACGCAGCAGAACGTTGGCCGCCTTGATCTTGCTGCGCTTTCCGGAAGCCGTCTCGACCTGTAAGGAACTGTCATTGTCGACCAGAATACTGGCCGTCCGAAAAGCGCCCTCTTCTTCGAATAGAACATGCATCGCTACGATTGTAACCCACAGAATTCAATGATTTGTGGCACGAAGTCGGGAAAGCGGGTAAAGCTGTGATCTCCGCCTTCGACGACCAGCTGTCGGCAGCCGGCATAGCGCTCGACGGCGAGCCGGTAATCGAGCACCTCGTCGCCGGTCTCGACCAGCAGCAGATAGCGCGACGGCGTGACCAGCGGCGTGTCGAGGGCGCGCAGCTGTTCGGCGTGCGCGGCGCCAAACTCGAAGCGGCGACCACTGTAGTAGTTGGCGTGTGTACCCACCAAGCCCTCGATCAGGCTTGGTGCCATCACCACCGGATTGATCAGGACGGCGTTCAGATCGCGCCTTTCGGCGAGCCAGGCGGCGTAGTAGCCGCCCAGTGAACTGCCGACCAGCGTCGTCGGCGCGTCGTCGCTGTCCAGCAAGGCCTCGACGGTGGCGATCGCAGCGCGCGGAATAGGCGACAGCACCGGGCAGAAAAAACGGTCGGCGAGGCCCGCTATGGCAAGAAACTCGGCCAGCAGGCGCGCCTTCCACGACGCCGGCGAGGAACAGAAGCCGTGCAGATAGATGATGCGTGGGCCGGCCAACTCAGTGATCTCCCCAGGCAATGAAGTCGTACTGCCAAGTCACGAGAATCAGGATCCCGAAGGCAATGCGATACCAGGCGAAGATCGAAAAGTCGTGCGTGCTGATATAGCGCAACAGCCCGCGCACGGCCCAGAAAGCCGAAATAAACGCGGCGACGAAGCCGACCACCCACATCCCGAGGTCGTCGACGGAGAGCAGCGCGCGTTCCTTGTAGAGCTGGTAGAGGCTCGCCCCGATCAGCGTCGGCATGGCCAGAAAAAAGGAAAACTCGGTCGCTGCACGACGCGACAGGCCGAACAGCAAGCCGCCGATAATCGTCGCCCCGGAGCGCGACGTCCCCGGAATCAGCGCCAGCGCCTGCGCGAAACCAAGCTTGACGGCGTCGCGTAGCGACAGCTCGTCGATCGACTCGACGCGGATGCGATGCTCGCGACGTTCGGCCCAGAGAATGATCAGACCGCCAACGATGAAGGCTGTGGCCACCACCGGCGCGTTGAACAGATAGGCCTTGATGGTCTTGCCGAACAGCAGTCCGATGGTCGCCAGCGGCAGGAAGGCAACCACGATGTTGAGCGCGAAACGCTGCGCGCCCGGATCACTGGGAAGTCCACGCAAGACCTGCATGATCTTGGCACGGAACTCCCAGCACACCGCGAGCATCGCGCCGGACTGGATGACGATCTCGAACAGCTTGCCGCGCTCGTCGTTGAAATCGAGCAGGGCGCCGGCAAGAATTAGGTGGCCAGTCGATGAGACCGGCAGAAACTCGGTCAGCCCTTCGACGATACCGAGAATCAGGGCTTTCAGCAGAAGCAACGGGTCCACGTGGTGCTTTCGACAAAAAGGCGCATTTTAGCACTCACGGTTGCGTTGCCCGCTCCAGTGCCGACAACCAGGCGATCGCCTGTTGCCGGTCCTGCCCGCACATTTCTCCGGATGGCTGCAAGCCGGCGCAGCACGCTGGTCGCTCGGGCCGCCCCCACAAGCCGCAACGCAGGTCGGCGGTCAGATTTACGCAGGGCTCGCCGGCCGCCTTGCCCTGCGCATGGCCGGGCATCGGCGTGGTGATCGAAGGCGCGATACAACAGGCCCCACAGCCGGCACGGCAGCCACCCGGCACAGACGTCGGGGGCCGGCTTACGACGCGGCGCTGGCAGCTGCGGCGGCATGCCCGCCTGCCGCACCGTCGCTACTGCCGTAACCGAGACGCCTGGAAAGCGTCGCCGCCGCTTCGCGCGTCCCCTGCGCGACCGGGCTGTCCAGCTCGACGCCGAAACTGCCGACAATGCCCAGCGCAGTCACCGCCGCGACCATCCGGCCGGTGTGCCCGAAAACCGGTGCGCTGACGCCGTTGATCCCGATCGTCATGCTGCCCGCCGCACGCGCCACGCCGTTACGGCGGATATCTTCGAGTTGCAGCGTCAGCGCCGACATCACCGCTGCCGGCGTCTTGCCGCTCGCCTCGGCGGTGGCCTGCACTTCAGCGTCGAGCATTTTCTTAAGGTAAGGCGAGCGGTAGAAAGCAGAAAAGGCCAGCCCGGTCGCCGAGGCCGTCAGTGGCAGCACGACGCCGGTGCGCAGGGTCACCGTCACCGCGCCACCGGCTTCCACCCAGCGCACGCAAGTGGCGCCGTGATTACCCCACATGGCCAGGGCAACGGTAGCGCCGATCTGTTCGCAGAGGTCGTCGAGCACCGGCCCGGCCAGGCGCACCGGGTCCAGCCGCGCCAGGCTGACCAGGCCCAGTTCCAGCGAAAACTCGCCGAGGTCATAGCGTCCGGTGTTGGCATCCTGCTCGACCAATCCCATGCGCATGAAACTCACCAGATAGCGACGCGCCTTGGCCGCCGGCATGCCGGCGCTGCGGGCGACGTCGCGCAGCATCATCGAGCGCTGACTGGCGGCCAGAGCACGCAACAGACGCGTGCCGACTTCGATCGACTGGATTCCCTGGCGCTGCTGAATGGCTTCAGTATCGTCGTGCGTGCGCATTCAGTAGCCGGTCAGTGACAAGTTGCGAGATGGCACCTGGGCGATCGAGGGCGTGACTCAGGCAAGCGCCTGCAGGGCAGCTTCGTAGTCGGGTTCGTCCTTGATTTCGGCGACCAGCTGGCTGTGCAGCACGCGGTCATCGGCGTCGAGGACGATCACCGCCCGTGCCGCGAGGCCAGCCAGCGGACCATTGCTCAGGGCAACGCCATAGTCGTGGAGGAATTCACGACCGCGCATGGTGGACAGGGTCACTACCGACTCCAGACCCTCGGCACCGCAGAAGCGGCTCAGCGCGAACGGTAGATCGGCCGAGATGCAGAGCACGACGGTGTTGCTCAGGCTGCTCGCCTTGGCGTTGAAGCTACGCACCGAGCTTGCGCAGGTCGGCGTGTCGACGCTCGGGAAAATGTTCAGAAGCTTTCTCTGACCGGCAAAAGCGCTCAGCGAAACGTCAGCAAGGTCCTTGCCAACCAGGGTGAACGCGGCTGCGGTCTGACCCTTCTGCGGGAAATTCCCGTCAACCTGAAACGGGTTGCCACCGAGAGTTACTGTGCTCGTCATGTCGATTCCTTTTTTCTGGAGAAGGGTTTGTGGAAGTGTGCGCCTTAGGTGCGCCTGCCGTGACCGTCCTGGTCAGCGCTCCTTGGTCATTATTTAACGCGGAAAGTTCTGCAGCGAGCGTCGCGTTGTCGCTCACGTGTGGCGTCACCAGCGAGCCATGCTCTGCTACGATGGCGGGCTAGCAATTCGACCGGCAACAACAGCAACAGCAGACCAGCAGCACTCGTGAAAGTCAAGCCTATGCCACCGAGTATCAAGGCTCTCAACAGCAGCGCAGCGATGCTATCGGCCAGCCAGCTACGCAGGCGGTACACCATGGCCCTGGCGGTGATCGCCGTTCTGACGATCGCCGCGCAAGTGGTGATGCAGTGGGTGTTGGCCGATCAGAAGTACGACTCACACGTGGTCAACATTGCCGGCAGACAGCGCATGCTCAGCCAGAAGATCACCGCATTGAGCTATTACATCTCGACCGCCGCATCCGGCGACGAGGACTCCCGCTACCGCGGGCAACTCGACGAGGCGCTCAAGCAATGGGAACGCGCCCATGCGGGACTGCTGCGCGGCGACAGCGAACTGGGCTTGCCGGGGCGCAATAGCAAGGAGGTCGAAGACCTGTTCGGTCCACTGCAAGCGCACCATGAGGCCATCGCTGCGGCTGCCAGGGCGATTCTGTCGGCATCGGGAAACATAGCCACCCTGGCTCGGTATATCGACAACATCAAGCAGCACGAGGCTGATTTCCTGGTAGGCATGAGCGACATCGTGACCCTCTATGATCGCCAGGCGAACGCCAGGGTGGTCTTGGCTAGATGGATCGAGATCGCCTTGATGAGCACCACCCTGCTGGTCCTGGTTCTGTCCGCCGCCTTCATCTGCGCACCGGCGACGCGTCGTATCCAGCGTGACATGAAGGAGCTTGCCGATCGCGAGGAGGATCTGGAACGTCTCTTTTCGGCCAGTCCGACCGCGTTGCTACTGGTGCTCGGCGAAAAGCTGACCATCCTGCACGCCAACCAGAAAGCCATGGATCTCCTTGGCCTGCCGCTCGACGCCATGCAGGACACCAAGCTGCTTCCCCTGCTGGCCCGCGAACAAGACGCCAATCGCTCTTTTCTCGACAAGATCCGCAACGGCGACACGCTCAACGAATGCGAGATCTTCCTCCACGACGCCGTTGGCTCGACCTTTGAGGCCCTGGTGTCGGTTCGCAGCATCAGCTTTTCCGGGCAGGCCGTTCTCGTCCTCGGCATCACCAGCATCAGCGAGCAGAAGAGAGCACAGCAGGCGCTGGAGCACTATGCGACCTTCGACGAACTGACCGGGCTGCTGAATCGACGTACCGGCATGATGATGCTTGCCAAGTCGATGGCCAGGCTACAGCGAGAAGGCGGTCGGCTGGCGGTCTGTTTTGTCGATCTCGATGGACTGAAGAGGACCAACGACGACTTCGGACACGCCGAGGGCGACTGGCTGATCAGCAGTGTAGCCAAGGTCCTGATGCGCAGCATCCGTGCCAGCGACGGCGCCGTTCGGCTGGGTGGCGACGAGTTCCTGCTCATACTGCATGACTGCGATCTCGACGAAGGGAGCCGCCTGCTCGGCAGAGCCGAAAGATGCCTTCAGGAAACAGCAGTCGCTGCGGACAAGCCTTTTCCCATCGGCTTCAGTTACGGCCTGGCCATCTACACGCCGGAGAACGACGCCACGCCGGACGAACTAATCAGCGCAGCCGACAGCCGCATGTACCGTGCGAAGCAGGAGAAGAAGCGCCTTCGTTCGGCCTCGTAGGCCGGGTTTCCCGACGGGCCTGCCCGGCGCAAAGCGCTGGCCAAGATCACCAGCGCCTACGCCGGCCGACGACAGTGCATGCGGTAGCCGTTGCGGCCGGCCGTCTTGGCAAGATACATCGCCGCGTCGGCGTCGCGCAGCAAGCTGCCGTGATCGTCGCTGCCTTCCGGATAGAGCGCGATGCCAATGCTGCAACCGACCTGCACGCAATGCTCGTCAAGTTGGAACGGCTGCCTGACCGTCTCGATGATGCGCTTGATCACGCCTTCGACGGCCTCCCGGGACTCCGGCTCGGCAAGCACGATCACGAACTCGTCACCGCCGATGCGGGCGACGGTGTCGGCGGTGCGCACCATCGCCCGCAGACGTTTGGCCAGTTCGACCAGCAGGGCGTCACCGACCGCATGCCCCATGGCGTCATTGATCGGCTTGAAGTGATCGAGGTCCAGGAAGGCCAGGGCCAGCATGCGTTTGTGCCGCGCCGCCTGCGACAAGGCCAGGCTTAGGCGTTCCTCGAGCACCATGCGGTTGGCAAGTCCGGTGAGCGAATCGTGCCGGGCGAGTGCTTCCAGCTGCACTTCGTAGTGCTTCTGCTTGCTGATGTCCTGCAGCGTCTCGACGGCACCAATGGCGCGCCCATCGGCGCCGCGCAGCGGCGCAGCAGTGAAGTACAACCAGCGCCCGCCGCCCGGGAACTGCGGGAAGTAATCCCTGGCTTCCCAGGCGCCGGCGATCAAGGGTGAAGGTCGCAGCTTGCCGGCATAGAGCTCGCCCATTTGGCCCTCCGTCGCATCGAGCACCAGATCGGCCATCACCGGGCGCGGATGCGAATAGAAGGGCCGCCACTGCTCGCGCGAGCCGATCATCTGCTCGGCCGACGCCCCGACGATCGCCTCGCAGGCGCGATTCCAGTGCGTGACGCGGTGCTCGGCATCGATGACGAAGGTCGGCACCGGCGAGCCCTGGACGATTTCAGACAACAGCAGGGCGGCGTCGCTCGCCGCCCGCTCGGCCGCCCGCTGCGCGGTGACGTCGCGCAGGGTCTCCACGGCGCCGACGACAGCGCCGCTCTCGTCGCGCAAAGCCGCAGCGCTGAAGACCAGCCACTTACCGCCATCCGGCATCCGCGGGAAGAAGTCTTCCAACTCCCAAGCGCCCTCGATCGAAGGCGAGGGACGAAATTTCCCGGCATAGTGGCGTTCGAAATCTTCGCGCCGTAAGCCACTCAGCGCGAGATCGGCGATCAACGGCCGCGGGCTCGGGTAGAACGCCGACCACGCGCGCGTCGTACCCAGCACGGAATTCGCCGCTACCCCGGTAAGCTGCTCGCACGCCCGGTTCCAGTGCACGACCTGATGCTTGGCGTCGATAACGAACATCGGCATCGGTATGGCTTCCACGACCTGGCTGGCCCAGGTCGACGACAACGGCTTTCGGGAACGATCGACCCCCTCACAGTTGTCCATCTCGCGCCCTCCACTGCATGGTACTTCCGATACAGAAAACAAGCTCCTGAATGCTGCACGAGGTGCCTGACAAGTAGAAAAGCCGCCATTTCGCGCAAGGTAGCGGATTACCGCGAATTTGTCAGGTTTTCCGTCCAGGGATTGCTCGCATTGCTGGCCCGACTGGCAGCGCGTGCCGTAGGATGAAGGGCTGCCGGCTACCCTTTGCCCGGAGCGTGCGATGACCGAAATCCCCACAATCCTGCTCGGCGATTCTGCCGCAACACTGCCGTTTTCCGCCTTCGTGCTGGCCAGCCTAATGCTCGCGGCCACGCCCGGGCCGGGAGTGATCTATATCGTGGCCCGCACCCTGGCCCAGGGTAGGCGCGCTGGACTGGCTTCGCTGACCGGCGTCGCGCTCGGCAACCTGGCCAACGCGGTCGGCGCATCGATCGGCCTGGCGGCGCTGTTTGCCGTCTCTGCCCTGACGTTCAGCGTCGTCAAGTACGCCGGTGCGAGCTACCTCGTCTACCTGGGCATCAAGGTGCTCTGCACCGGAGCGACGCGGCAGCCGGACAAGGCCATTTTTGGCGCTGCCGACCTCGCAGGAATCTTTCGCGATGGCTTCGTCGTCGCGCTGCTCAACCCCAAGACCGCGCTGTTCTTTGCCGCCTTCCTGCCGCAATTCGTCGACCAGACGATCTCGGCACTGCTGCAGAACCTGCTCCTCGGGTCGCTGTTCGTACTCATCGCCGTCGTCACCGACAGCCTCTACGTGCTGACCGCCAGCGCGGTGCAACCGGCGTTGCGGCGCTGCAGCCGACTGCGCGCTGCCGGCCACTACCTGAGTGCCGGAACCCTGATCGGCCTCGGCGTCCTCGCCGCTGTAAGCGGAATGCACGGCAGCCGGTAAAGACAGGCGGCAAGCGGCGCACAAACGCCTCTCCTACGGCAGCAAGCGCACGATCTGCTACCCTCGGAGAACGCGCCACCCGTTTATTTCGCTGGCCAACCGGAGCGCACACCAATGAACATCGACTTTTCGGCCTACCAGGCACGGCTCGCCAGCGAACCAATCCCGTGCAGCAGCGGATCTGGCGCGGGGCTGCTCAACGCGGCACGCTGTTCAGCGCCCAGTCGTACTCGATGAAGTCGACGCCCACCAGATGCTGACGCAGCATCGCCTGTTCGGCCGGCGAGCTTGCCAGCAGATCGGCATAGGTGCCCAGGAACTGCCTGAGCGACTTCACGTCACGGTAGCCGGCCGAGAAATCCTGGCCGTACCAGTCGAAAATCTGCGAGACCAGCAGGGTCGCGGACTTCGGCTCGTAGCGATTGCGCGTGCGATCAGCGAGGAAACGCCGCGTCTGCTGCTCCAGCTGCGCCTCCAGGCGCTCGCCGACGAAGGCCTCTTCGCGCAACATCGGGCAGCCGACCGAGGCACAGTTCACCGCGAAGTGAATACGCGGATCGTCATAGACGCCCGGTTTGCGGATCGCCTCGTGTTCGATCCAGTCCAGATAGCGCCGCTCGCCGAAAAGCGTGAAGAACTTCTGTTTCCACGGACTGTTGAAGACGATGTTGCCCAGATCGCGGATCGATTCGAGATGCGGATACTTGCCGAGAATCAACTCGACGGTAAACGCGTTGTAGGCATTGATCAGGAAGGCCAGTTGCCGCGGCTTGGGCCAGGAATCGAACTCCGCCTGCGACACCGCCGACAGACTGCCGAGGTAGGTCTGCAGCGACGTACGCTCCTTCGCCAGACCAGCGTAGTCCACCTGCGATGACTTGCCGCCGTCGATGAGCACGACGTGCCGCTTGAGGAGCATGGTCCAGGCCGCGTGGCTATGGTCGAAGGCCACGCTGGCCGATACCGGCAGGCTCAGGAGCACCAGCGCAAGAATCAGATTCGTCCAGCTTGTCCATTGCGCGGCACTCGTCCACTGGCCACCACTCCCAGCACTCACTCCACTCGTCAAGTTCTCCATCACCTCTCCAGGAGCCGGCCGCCAGCCGGCGAAAGTTCAGCGAACTTCGTTAAAAAACGACCGCCCGACGAGCGGCAAACGCAAGCGATGACAGGCAAGCAGGAGGCCGACCCGCGCCAGACTGGTCCACACGCCCATCTGTTCGAACTTCCGCGAATCGGTAATCGCCTCGTCTCGCAGCAATATCGGCGTGGTAGCTTTGCGCAGCAGTTCACCGAAGGCCACATCCTCCATTACCTCACATGCCGGAAATCCGCCGAGCCGCTCGAACAGCGCTCGCCGCACGAAGATCGCCTGATCGCCGAAAGCGATTCTCGTCAGCCGGCTGCGGGCATTGTCCAGGCGCGATATCAAGCGCAAGCGCCAATCCTTCCCCGAAAAACGATGCCTGAAAGCGCCGGCCAGGACGCTGTCGGGCAGCGCCGCGATACGCTCCAGGGCCACCGGAGGCAGCAGCGTGTCGGCATGCAAGAACAACAGCCACTCGCCCCGCGCCGCCGCAGCGCCAGCGTTCATCTGCGGCGCTCGGCCTTTTTCCGCTCGTAGCACCTGCACGCCAGCCGTCGTTGCAGCAATGGCGACTGTCGCATCGCTGCTGCCGCTGTCCACCACCCACACCTCTGCAGGCCGCTGCGGCAAGACATTGGCCAGGGTCGCGCCAATGCGTGCTTCTTCGTTGAACGTCGGGATGATCACGGCGATCGTGGTGGCGTTTGGCATTCTGAAGTCCGGCATGGCGTCGACAAGAGCTGAGTCGTCCGAGAGCGGCGATCCTTACGTTGCGGCCGACAGATGCCGTTACAGCGATCTGGCATTCGGCCAGCGCCGACGCTCCCCTGAGTTCGCTAGCGCCCGCTACATCGGGCAGTTTCCCGCTTGGGATTTCACTGCTCTGTCGACGGCGGCTGGCAGACTTCCAGCGCAAATCCTGCAAGCTACATCTGACGAATCGCAGTTAACGGCACCAGGCTGTAACCCGAATCAAGCAAGCCATCGCGCAGATGCCTTGCCAGCGCCACCGCGTCCGGCGAGTCGCCATGGATGCAGACACTGCCGGCCTGCACCGGAATCTGCTGGCCGCTGGCGCTGACCAGCGCGCCGGCATCGAGCATGGCGCGGACATGGGCCAGGGCCTGGCCGGGATCGTGAATGACGGCGCCTGGCTGGCTGCGCGGGACAAGTTGGCCATCGTCCTGATAACGGCGGTCGGCGAAGATTTCATCGACTACCGGCAGCCCGGCGGCACGTCCGGCCAGTGCCAGTTGCGAACAGGCCGGCGCCAGCAGGATCAGCGTCGGATCCAGGGCCTTGACGGCGCGGGCGATGGCCTCGGCCAGGGGCCGCTCGGCGCAGGCCTGGTTGTTCAGGGCGCCGTGCGGCTTGACGTGCGTCACCACCATGCCCTCGCTGGCGGCCATGCCCTGCAGCGCGCCGACCTGGTAAATCAGCAGCGCTTCCACTTCGGCCATGCTGAGCGCCAGTGGTCGGCGACCAAAGCCCTGCAGGTCGGCATAGCCGGGGTGGGCGCCAACGCTGACCCCGCGCGCCTTTGCGGCCAGCAGCGTCGCGCGCATGACCATCGGATCGCCGGCGTGAAAGCCGCAGGCGATGTTGGCGCTGCCGACGATGTCCAGCATTGCCGCGTCGTCCCCCATGGACCAGGGGCCGAAGCCTTCGCCGAGGTCGGCGTTGAGATTGATGGCTTTCCGGTCGTTCACGTCCTCACTCCTCGCTTTCGAAGCCACTGACCGGCCCGCTGATCAGGCCGCTGTTGTAAAGCGCCTCGAGATCGACGCTGCCATCACCCGGCAAGCGGCGAATGCTGGCAATGAGCTGGGCAAGTTTGTCGGCATGGCTGCGCGCAGCGCGCTCGGCAGCGTCGACATCGAGCAGCTCAAAGCACAAGATCTCGCCGGCACGGCGGTTCGCCAGGCGACCGAGGTCGGCCGATATCACGGTGGCGATCTTCGGATAACCGCCAACGGTCTGTGCGTCGGCCAGCAGCACGATCGGCTGGCCCGAGCCCGGCACCTGCATCGAGCCCGGCACAGTGGCGTCAGAGATGATGTCCTTGTGCGCCTCCGAACGGTGCTCCAGGAGCGGGCCCCGCAGCCGGACGCCCATGCGGTCGGCCTGATCGGTGACGGTAAATGGCGCGCCACACAAGGTCGCCAGCGCTTGGTCGACAAAATGCCCGGCCTGCGGCCCGGCGACGACGCGGATGGGTGCAGCGTCATCGCCGGGCGACTCCGGCAGCAGAAAGTCGCCGGCATCGGTAAACTGCACCGATAGCCGGTCGCCCGCCGCCAGCGGCTGGCCGATGCCAGCGCGCGCGTAGGTCGAGGCGCTGCCCAGCGTTTCGGCCACCTGCAGACCAGCAACGGCGACGACGACGAGGCGCCCGGCACGCAGCGCCCGGATGCGCAGGGTTTCGCCAGCGCCAAGGCAAACACCGCGCCAGCAAACAACGCGCTGCACCCCCTGTTCGCCAGTAATGTCGATGTCGGCCTGTCCGGCGACCGCCACCCGCACGCGGCCGTGCAAAGCTTTCAGCACCAGCCCCCCGTCAAAATGCTCGATGACCGGCGCCGAGGGCTGATTGCCGACCAGGGCGTTGGCGATTCTCATCGACGCCGCATCGAGCACTCCCGACCACGGCACGCCGACGCGACGCAAGCCACGGCGGCCACCGTCCTGAATCGACGCGTAGGCGCCGGCACTGCGAATTTCGATCTCCGACAAGGTCTCGCTCATGATGCCACCTCCGCCTCTGCAAACCTTGCCACATCGAGCGTACGCGCCTTGGCTGCCTGCTGCAGGCGCCCGTGCTCGGCCGCACTCACGGCCGTGAAGCAGACCCGGTCACCGGGCTGCAGAAGAGACGGCTGCGGCCGCGCCGGATCGAACAGCGGCACCGCGCACTGCCCGAGGAGATGCCAACCGCCGGGACTTTCCGATGGGTAAATGGCGGTCAGGGCACCGGCAATGGCAACGCTACCGGCAGCCACGCGCAGGCGCGGCTCGGTGCGCCGCGGCAGTTGCAGCGCCGGCGGCAGATCGCCCATGAACGGGAAACCGGGCAGGAAGCCGAGTGTGTAGACGCGGTATTCGGCCTGCCGATGCTGATCGATCAGCGCTTCGACGCCGATTCCGAGTGCTGCCGCGGTGGCTTCGAGATCCGGGCCGCAATCGCCTTCGTAGCAAACCGGCAGGCGCCACAGCCGGGACGCCGAGCGGCTACCAAGCCTATCCGCTGGTGGCAACTGCTCCAGCGCCGCCAGCAGGTGCTGGCGAGAGGTCTGCAGCGGGTCGTAGATCACCGTCAGCGAGCAGAAGCTGGGCACCGTCTCGATCAGTCCGGGCAGCCCGCCGGCCTGCTGCAAGGCGCTGATCTGGCGGTCGAGCGCGCTCACGGTGTCGACCACTTCGGGGGCGATACGGTCGCCGAGGAGCAGGGTGAAAGCCTGATCGCCGGCATCGGCCACGCGCATCCGCTCGCTCAGGCCAGAAGCTACATTCCTCACATTCGATTCGGCAGCCATAGCACGATGTCCTGAAAGTGATAGGTCGCAATGACGCAGGTCATCATCACCGCGAAGAGCGGCGCCGCCGCGCGCGCGATATAGGTCACCTCGTGTTTCGTCAGCCCCTGCAGGACGAAGAGGTTCAGGCCCACCGGCGGGGTGATCTGCGCCATTTCCACCGTCAGGACCACGAAGACGCCGAACCAGATCAGGTCAAAGCCCGCCGCCTCGACCGTCGGCAGAAGCACGCCAATGGTCAGCACGACCAGCGAGATGCCGTCCAGGAAGCAGCCCAGGAGAATGAAGAAGACGGCCAGCGCGAGCATCAAGGCCAGCGGCGACAAATCAAGCGTGCCGATGTATTCGGCGAGATGGCGCGGCAGACCGACGAAACCCATGGCCAGGGTCAGGAAGGCAGCGCCCGCGAGAATCAGGCCAATCATGCAGTAGACCCGGCAGGCCGCGGCCAGACCTTCGGTAAAGCTCTTCCAGCTCAAGGCGCCTTCGATGGCGGCAAGAATCAGCGAGCCGGTGACGCCGAGTGCGGCGGCTTCGGTGGCGGTGGCTACGCCGCTATAGATCGCCCCCAGCACCAGGCCGATCAGGCCGACGACCGGAATCAGGTGCCGCGAGGCATAGAGCTTCTCGGCGAGCGTCATCGAAGCATCGGCCGCAGGCACCTTGTCCTTGTTGAACAGCGCCCAGACGGCAATATAGAGCATGAAAAGGATGCCCAGCAACAGGCCCGGCATGACCCCGGCGAGAAACAGCTTGGCGATCGAGACATTGGCCGCCACACCGTAGACGATCATGATGATCGATGGCGGAATCAGCAGCCCCAGCGTGGCGGCGCCGGCCAGCGTGCCAATGGCCATGGACTCGGGGTAACCGCGGCGCTGCAATTCCGGCAGCGATATTTTTCCGATGGTTGCACAGGTGGCGGCCGAAGAGCCGGACACCGCGGCGAAGATCGTGCTGCCGATGACGTTTACGTGCAGCAGGCGGCCGGGCAGGTGATTGAGCCAGGGCGCGAGGCCCTTGAACATGTCTTCCGACAGCCTGGTGCGAAAGAGGATCTCCCCCATCCACAGGAACAGCGGCAAGGCGGTCAGCGTCCAGCTGGAAGTGGACCCCCAGATGGTCAGCACCATGGCATCCCCAACCGGGCGGCTGGAGACAAACTCCATGGCAATCATGCCTACCCCCAACAGCGACAGACCGATCCACAAGCCCGAGCCCAGAATGGCGAACAGGAATACAAGCAGACCGAATGCGAGCGCAACTTCCATGATCGTCCCCTCTGCTTATTGAGCGCGCTCGCCTTCAGCGTGTACGGCGTCAAAGAACTCCTGCCCCTGCCAGCGGGCGACTAGGGCATGAACGAAAGCCAGCAGAAAACCGGCACAGCCAATAGCCATGCTCAGCTGCGGAATCCACATCGGTGTCACGTCGGCCGCCGGCGAAACGTCATGCAGGGTGTAGGAAACCCATACCAGATTGACGGAAAACCAGCACAGATAGGCGGCCAGCAGCAGGCCGACGGCCAGGCAGCCATATTCGAAAACACCGCGCACGCGGGGGCTCAGCCACTGTAAAACCAGAGTAACGCGAATGTGATCGCCATGCTTGAAGGCGGCGGGAAGGGCCAGAAACAGCGCCGCCGCTATGGAATAGCCGGCATAGGCATCGAGACCGGGAAGATTCCAGTCGATCTGGCGGCCGATGATTCCCAGCATGACCGACATCAGCGCGGCCACCATGGACAGACAGGCCAGTGCCAGCAAGACCCGGTAGATGGGGTTGGCAAATTTGTTCAACACTCGTCTCCTCGTCAGTCGTGATTTTGCGCCGGGCGCTCACGATCTTGGCTCACTCATTCACTCGCACGGCGCTCATTTCACTGCCGCAGCCGGGAGCGCAGCAGAGGTGACGAGCCCCGGCAATTGCTGCCGAGCCCGCCCGCCGAAACACGCGCCTGGCTACTTCCGATAGGTGTCAATAATCGCCTTGCCGTCTGAGCCGGCGGCGGCCAGCCACTCCGCGGTCATGGTCTCGCCAATACGCTTGAGTTCCTTGCGCAAGGCCTCCGACGGCTGAGCGATGGTCATGCCATTGCTTTGCAGGACTATCAGCGAATCAGCGTCGTTCTTCTCGCTGGCCTGCCAGCCGCGCGTTTCGGCCGCCGACGCCGCTTTGAGCACGGCCTCCTGCGTCGCCTTGTCCAGCCCGTCGAAGGCTTTCTGACTGACGGCGACGACGTTGCGCGGATACCAGGCATTGACCGGGTAGAAGAACTTGGTCTGCTCGTAGAGCTTGCCATCGGCACCGCTGGCGCTGGAGGTGAGGAAGTTCTGCGCGGCGCCGGTGGCCAGGGCCTGACCAAGCTCCGGCAACTGAATGGTCACCGGCGCGGCACCCAGCATTTGCGCAATCTTGGTCGTTGCCGGGTTATAGGTGCGCATCTTGCTGCCCTTGAGATCCTCCGGGCCGCTGATGGCGCTGACCGAGTACAGCGACTGGCCCGGCCAGGGCACCGAATAGAGCAGCTTCAGGCCTTGTCCGGCGAGCACCTTTTCCTGGACCGGCTTGGCCGCGTCGTAGAGCTTGCGCGCCTCGGCATAACTGGTGGCCAGGAAGGGAATCGAATCAACGCCGAAGAGCGGATTTTCGTTGGACTGACCGGAGATGATGAACTCGCCCATGGGCACCAGGCCGGTCTGGATTGCGCGCTTGATTTCCGGTTGCTTGAACAGCGAGGCACCGGGATGGACGGTGATGACCAGCTTGCCAGCACTGCTGGCATTCACGTCCTTGGCGAATTGCTCCAGGTTCTGCGTCTGGAAAGTGTTCGCCGCGTAGCCCGAAGGCAGGTCCCATTTGGACTCCGCCTGGGCGGCAAAGGCAGTGGCTAGCAAACAGGCAAAAAATATTTTTTTCATTGATTGTCTCCTCTGGTCACTCTTGCTTAGAAGCTTGCCAATCGACGATTGGACAAGTCAGTAATCAGCATCGCCCCAGGTGCGTGGGTGATGCAGATTTCGGGGCGCGCCTTGAGCAGCGCGGCTTGCGGCGTAACGCCACAGGCCCAGAAAACGGGGAGTTCATCGGCCAGCACCTCGACCGGATCGCCGTAGTCCGGTGCCGCCAGACGCTCGATGCCGATCAGTGCCGGATCGCCGAGATGAATGGGTGCGCCGTGAACATTGGGAAATCGCGAGGTGATCTGAACGGCGCGAATGGCGTCGGCAGCGCGTAAGGGACGCATGGAGACAACCAGCGGACCGGAAAAGTCGCCCGCCGGCACGGTTGCGATGCACGTGCGGTACATGGCCACGTTCTTGCCTTCGCTGACGTGACGCAAGACGATACCGTCATCGAGCAAGGCCTGCTCGAAAGAAAATGAACAGCCGATGACAAAGGTCACCAGGTCATCGCGCCACAGATCGGCGATGTCCGTGGGCTCCGACTCAAGCTCGCCTTGGCGCCAGACACGGTAGCGGGGCACGTCGCTGCGGATGTCAATGTCGCTTCCGAGCGCGGCCAGGCTGAACTCGCCGGGCTCACTGACGGCCAGCAAGGGGCAGGGTTTGGGATTGCGCTGGCAGTAGCGAAGAAAATCGTTCGCGGCGCGCGCCGGGAGGATGACCACGTTGCCCTGGACCAGATCCGGTGCCAGCCCACTGGTGTGACCGGACCACCTGCCGCGCCGGATTTCGGCGCGGACGCTGGCAGCTTGCGTCGAAGTCACTTTCGTTCCTGCGATCATCCTCACCCTCCTATGACTGAAGCGGTTGCCACGAATGCCTTCAATCTAGGTTGCTTTGCCCGAAAGTGGCAAACATTCATTTGCTTGCTTACTTACTTACTCCAACACCTTTTCCGATATGTCGTCAGAGAGGTCTGCGGAGAGCTACGCCCACGCGAATCCTGGCGCTGCCAGGCAAGCGATAGCCTACGCGGTGCTCAGCTCCGCCATACGATGCGCGAGGCGAATAATCTGCACCCAGTCATGCGAGACGATGTCCTGCGAATGGGCAAGGTGATTGCGCAGCGATTCGATGTCCTTGATCAGCGCCTTGGCGGCTCGCTTCGACGGCAGGCCAAGCGCGTCTCGTGCCGGCGGGTATTCGAGAGCGAGCATCGCCTTGTCGGCCAGTTGCAGGCAACTGATCAGCTCGCAATGCTGATTGCGGCGTTCGCGCTCGCCTTGTAGTTGGCGCGCCTTTTCCAGCCGCCCGGGATGCAGGATGCTTTGCCAGCTTCCATCGGGATAGATCTTCTCGATCAGCGACACCAGCCCCATTTCGTAGACCGTCAGGGCGCCGAAAAGCCACATCCGAACCGGCGGCTTGTTGACCGCGTCACGCTCGATGACGCCGACGACCGAGTCGAAGACCGACACGAAGCACTGGTCGTGGCGAGTGAGAATGCCGACTACATCCATCAGCGGAGCATTGATGCCCAGCACCTGGTCCGCCGAGATATGCTGCAGTTGCCGGCCGCTGCGAGCAGCACCGGCGTGGTCGCCGCCGTTGCCGCCCGCTTCGATGTCCGACAGGCGCACATAAGCCTGCACCACGCCATCGACGCGAATGCCGGCAATCTGCAAATGCCGCGACTTCATGATTCGTACCGTGTCACCCTCGGGAGCATCAGTGTCGAAAGAGAGCAACGGTTCGGCGATATCGCCGGCCGCGAACACCTCGCGAAAGCGGCGCAGGATCGGCGAGTTCGCGACCTGGGGAAACAGCGCCGCCAGACTCGCGAGGGCCGGATTGGCGTTGGTGCCGGCACCCTGCGACAGCTTTTCTAGGCACTCGCCATGCAGCGCCCGCGCCTTGTTCAGCAGACGGGCATTGCCTTCGCCGAGGACGGCCAGCAGAGCATTCATTTCGCTCAGGTAAACCCTGGCAAAACGGGCATCGTGACGGGTGATGTCCTGGCAGTTGTCGATCAGATCCGCCAGCTTGATGGTCTTGGCACGTACTGACGCGTGCGCCGTGTGCTGGCGGTCGCTCTCCTTGCGGAGCGCGCGGTTGCCGTCGCTCGGGCGGCTGACGTCGGTAAGGTCCTGGACCAGCGCGGCGACCGCCACGCCGAACTCGCGCTCGACGTCGCCGAGCGTCGCCGGCGTATCTTCGACCACGTCATGCAGCCACGCGGCAGCGATCATTTCGGGGTCATCGCTCACCGATGCCACCAGGCGCGCCACCGATTCCAGATGCACCTGGTACGGTTGGTCGCTGTACTTGCGGCGGTGGCCGATCCGCTGGTGGGCGGAGGTGGCAAAGTTCTTGGCGCGCTGGATCAGTTCGGACATGTACTCACCTGCAACGAGGAGTAGCGACGGTAGCGAGAAACGGGCCGACGATCAAGAATGCCGCGGCGTCCGCCGATCGTGCCCGCTGCTCGTGCCCGCTGCTCGTTCCCGCTGCTTGTGCCTGTTGTCACTCGCTAGTGCAGAATACCGAGCAGGTTCGAGAAGCTGTCGGTCCATGGGCTGAAACCGGGCCGTGGTGCGAGCTTTTCGGCACCGTGGAAACTCTTCGACAACTGCGCCGCCCGCTCGGCAGGCATCAGCAGCACCCATACCGAATGGCGGCAGAAGCGATCGCCTGCGGCGGGGTCGAGATCGAAGATCAGCGCGCTGACACCGAGCTGCTCGGCGGCGCCAGCGATCACTGGTCGCAGGTCGAGGTAGCGGTTGGTGATGTGCACCGCCAGCACGCCGTTGCTTTTCAGGTGCCGCAGATAGGCCTGCATCGCCTCGAGAGTCAGCAGGTGGGTAGGAATCGAATCGCCGGAAAAAGCATCGATCGCCAGCAGGTCGAAATTCTGGGCGGGCTCGCGTTCGAGCATCAGGCGACCGTCGCCGAGCACGGAAACGATCGTCGCCGGGCTGTCGGCGAGATAACTGAACTCCGTGCGAGCGAGATCAAGGACCTGCTCGTTGATTTCGTACATGCGCATTTCGTCGCCGCTGCGCCCGTAGGTGGCCAAGGTACCTGCGCCGAGTCCGAGAATGCCGACTTTCAGCGGCTGCTTTCCAGCAACGTTGCGCAGCGCCTGACCGACGCCGGAATCCTCGCAGTAATAGGCGGTCGGCTTGCGGCGATGCTCGGCAGCGAGAAACTGCTCGCCGTGATTGATGCGACCGTGCAGGATACGGCGCTTGATGCCGAGCTCTTCCTCGTCGACGTCGTCGACGCGCAACTGGCCATAGAAGTTGCGCACCACCACCCGGTAGTCTTCGACGTAATCCATGGAGATGCCACCGAGGCGATAAGCGTAGGCAAGCAGCGCCGCGACCAGCAGAACCCGCCGAATCAGTCGCAGCTCACGCCAGAGGACGATGCTCACCAGCAAGGCGCAAAGGAAGAGGCCGATCGGCAGTTCGAAATAGGCGTTGAAGATCACCGGCGCCAGCAGGCCGACGAAGGTACCGCCGAGGGCACCGCCGATCGACAGCATCAGGTAGAACAGGGTCAGGTGGCGAACCGGCGGCCGGCGCCTGACCAGCTCGCCGTGACAGACCATGCAGAAGACGAATAGCGACAAACACATCAGCGTAACCAGCAGCGGCACTTCCATGCCGCCACCGTCGAGGACATGGTCAAGCACCAGGAAAGCGATCGGCAGCGCGAGCAGAAATCCCGGTCGGTAGTAGTAGCGCGGGGCATCGAAACAGAGAATGAAGCTCAACAGGTAGATGCTCAGCGGCACCACCCAGAGGAAAGGTACCGGCGCCACGTCCTGCGTCAGGTGGCGGGTCATCGCCAGCAACAGCAGCGACGCGGTCATCGCCAGGCCGCTCCACAGCAGGCATTCACTGAGTGGCGGCCGCGGTATCGGCTCGCTGCTCGCCTTCACACGCTCGCGCTCGCTCGACACCCCCTTCCACGACTGCCAGGCGCTGCCCAGGCAAGCGCCGACGAACAGGACATAGGCCGCCGACCAGGCCATGGCCTGATCGTGCACCAGGAAATACGGTTCGATGAGCACGGGATAACTCAACAGCGCGATCATCGATGCCAGGTTCGAGAGCGCATACAGGCGATAAGGCATGGCAGTGGCAAAACTGCGCGCGTACCAGGCCTGCATCAGCGGTCCGGTGGTCGACAGCAGCAGATAGGGCATGCCGACCGCCGCCGCCAGGACCACCAGCACGTTCCAGGTCGGATTGGCAAAAGCCATGTCTTTCCATGCCGGGTCGGCAATCACCGGCAGTGTCGCCAGACTGAGCAGCAGAAGGATGCAGTGGACGACATTCTGACGCCGCGGCGACAAGGACTCATGCAGCAGATGGACGTAGAGATAGCCGAGCAACAGTTCGGCCTGGAAGAAGACCAGGCAGGTACTCCAGACCGACGACGAACCGCCGAACCACGGCAGAATCATCTTGGCAATGATCGGCTGGATCTGGAAGAGCAGAAAAGCCGACAGGAAAACAGTGATCGCGAAACTAAACATCGGAACATCCTAAGGGTTTACTGAAATGCGAGCCTGTTTCGGCGTCGACAACGCCTGCACGGACACGACACACACGCTCGCTGTCGGCTGCTGGTGTGCAGGAGGGAGGGCGCGGGCAGCGAGCGGTGCCGCCCAGCACCCGCGCGGACGCCGCTCAGCGCTGGCGATCAGCGCCGGCCGGTGTCTCCGCATCAGCCGCAGGTTCCGCCGGCGCGGCATGCCAGTGCTCACGCGGCACGACCAGATTGCTGGCGGGCTGGGCATTGAAGTGTGGCGACATGATCTGCACGCCGTAGGTATTGAATTGATCCTGGATGTTGGCCAGCAAGGCCGACAGGACGGAGACCCGTTCTAGCGGCTGGTCCATGTGCGCGAAGAGCTCGTACTCCACGTACCAGTCGGCCAGACTCTTCTGATAGACGAAGGGCGTCGGTAGCGAGCGCAATCCTGGCGTCAGCTTGGCAGCGGCGATGAGCATCGCATGCACCTGCCGCCACGGCGTGTCGTAGCCGATGGTGACTTTAGTCGACACCAAGGTGCCGCGCTCGCCGGCAAGCCGCGAGAAGTTACGAATCGGATTGCCGACCAGTACCGCGTTGGGAATGGTGATCTCTTCGTTGCGCATGTTGATGATCTTGGTCGACAGCACGCCGACCTGACTGACCACACCAGCGTTGTCGCCGACTTCGACGAAGTCGCCAACCGACAGTGCGCGCGCATAGACCAGCACCAGGCCACTCATCAACTGGTTGACGATTCCGGCCGAACCGAGTGTGAACATGAAGCCCAGCATCACCGATAAGCCCTTGAAAGCGTCGCTGTTGGACATCGGAATGAAGGGGTAGGCGATGGCGATGCCGAGTCCCCAGACGAGCACCGTCACCAGCCGGTGCGTGGCGCTGACGGTGTCGGCGTGCAGGCCCGGCGCGTGCACACGGCCGGCCTTGGCGGCCCGAAAGAAATTTCCGATCGCGTCGTTCGCGGCCTTGGTCATGAACAGGATGACCACGACCGTGGTCAAGGACGGCATGGCCGCGATGAAACTGCTGCCGATATCTTCGAGGAGGTTGAGAAGGAAGTCGCCAAGCCGATCACCAAGCGGCTCGGTAAGCGGAAAACGGGCGAGGACGTAGGTCAGCCAGAGATAGGCGACACTCAGCCACAGAAAGCCCATCAACAGCTGCGATACGCGCTGCACCAGCAACCAGCCGTGTCGCGCCCAGCGCAACTTGCTGCCGGCATCTTCCTCCTGGATGACCCCCTGCAGACGACCGACCAGTAGCCGCGTCGCGCGACCGATCAGCCAGAGCAGTGCAAAAGCCATCACTGTGGCCGCCGCGGCGAGAGCCAGTCCCTTGAGGAGGATATCCGGACGACGCTGCGCGGCATCCGCCTGCAGTGCAGCGACAATATTCTTGCGCGCTCGCTCGGCGGCCTCCTCCAGGGTGAGCTTCTCCTGCGGGTCCAGGTCTCCGTCCACGAGGGCGAAAAGAATGCTGCCGCCAGAAGTCACGGTAATGCCGCGACCGCCGTCGAAGCTGAAAGGAGAGGTTTCGACCGGCTGCAGCATCTGCCTTGGTGTCAGTGCGTCAATGCGGTCCTCCATCTTGCGAACACGGACTGCCGGCGGCGCGCCGAGGAAGGTCGCTCGAAAGGTGGCGATCGGCCGGAAGTTATGGAGGAGGACGGCCTCACCCCCTGGCACCTGCTCCATTGGTAGCGCTGCCCCCGCTGCGCCGGCAAACAACATGCAAGTGGCCAAAACGAACAACGATAGCGCCGCTGCGAGCTTCGTGAAGGCACGTGCAGGGGTCATGGCTTACTCCAGTCAGCAACAGGGAGGCTGCGATTATACGGCTGGAAGTTGCGGTTATGGCTGCAGAAGATTCCTTCTCGGCGAGGAGCGGAACAGCGTCGAAGGGGTGTCCGTCCGAGACCCTCTTAGGCGGTGCCGCCGACCGTCAATCCGTCGATGCGCAGCGTCGGTTGGCCGACGCCGACCGGGACGCTCTGCCCTTCCTTGCCACAGGTGCCGACCCCCGGGTCGAGGCACATGTCGTTGCCGATCATCGACACCTGGTTCATGGCGTCCGGACCGCTGCCAATCAAGGTCGCGCCCTTGACTGGCGCGCCGATCTTGCCGTTCTCGATGAGGTAGGCCTCGGACATCGAGAAAACGAACTTGCCGTTGGTGATATCGACCTGACCGCCACCAAAATTGACCGCGTAGATCCCTTTCTTGACCGACCTGATGATCTCTTCCGGGCTCTTGTCGCCATTCAGCATGGTGGTGTTGGTCATCCGCGGCAGGGGCAGGTGAGCGAAGGATTCGCGACGGCCGTTGCCGGTTGGCGCGACGCCACTCAGACGGGCATTGAGGCTGTCCTGCATATAACCCTTGAGAATGCCATCTTCGATGAGCACCGTGCGCTGCGTCGGATTGCCTTCGTCGTCGATGGTCAAGGACCCGCGACGGTCGGGAAGCGTGCCGTCGTCAATGACGGTCACACCTTTCGAGGCCACCTGGCTGCCGATGCGGCCGGCAAAAGTCGAGCTGCCCTTGCGATTGAAATCGCCTTCAAGGCCATGACCGACGGCTTCGTGCAACAGGATGCCTGGCCAGCCAGGGCCGAGGACGACCGACATCGTGCCCGCCGGCGCCGGCCGGGCGACGAGGTTGGTCACCGCCTGATGGACGGCTTCACGCGCATAGCCATGCAGCACATCGTCGGTGAAACAGCTGTAGTCGGTGCGCCCACCGCCGCCGGCGGAGCCCTGTTCGCGCTGCCCGCCCTCTTCGACGATGACCGTCAGCGACACCCGTACCAGCGGCCGGATGTCGGCGGCCAGGCGACCATCGCTGCCGGCGACGAGAATCACCTCGTACTCGCCGGCGAGGTGCGCCATCACCTGCGTCACACGGCTGTCCTCGGCGCGAGCCAGCGCTTCCAGCCGTTCGAGCAGCTTGACCTTGCTGGCGGCGTCGAGCGATGCCAGCGGATCGTGCGGCACGTACAGGGCGCGCTGCACGCGGCTCTTCTTCAGAGCCGGCACGCTTTGCTGCTCGCCGGCGGCGGCAATCGCGCGCACCGCTGCTGCAGCGTCACTGAGGGCAGGCGAACTGATGTCGTCCGAATAGGCAAAAGCGGTCTTCTCGCCGGCGATGGCGCGCACGCCAACTCCTTCATCGATACTGAAACTGCCAGCCTTGACGATTCCCTCCTCGAGACTCCAGCCCTCGGAGCGACTGTACTGAAAGTAGAGGTCGGCGTAATCGACCTGGTGCGACATGATCTGTCCAAAGACCTTGTTCAGGTCGGCGACGTCGAGACCGTAGGGGGTGAGCAGGGTTTTCTGAGCCTGCACGAGAAGCGTGGGTTGTTTGGCGTTCATCAGGTTTCCGTCAGTGCTGCGCTTGGCCTATCGCGCAGCGGATTACAGGATTACATCACACGGTGTTTGAGCGCCGGCAAGTTGGCGCGGACCGCAGCCAGGCGGTCCTGCTCCAGCTTCCCGACGACAACGCCGGGCCCCTTCGACTTGCGATCGAGGATCTCGCCCCAGGGGTCGATCAGCATGCTGTTGCCGTGCGTCTCGCGCCCGTTCTCGTGGCGACCACCTTGCGCAACGGCCAGTACGTAGCACTGATTCTCGATCGCCCGGGCGCGTAGCAGAATCTCCCAATGCGCCCGCCCGGTGGTTTCGGTGAATGCTGCGGGAACGAGCAGTAGTTCTGTGACCCCAAGCGCGCGATAAAGCTCCGGGAACCTAAGGTCGTAGCAGATCGACAAGCCAACGCGGCCAAAAGGCATGTCGAAGCTGACCGGCTGCCGGCCGGCCTGGATGGTCGCGCTTTCATCGTAGGCCTCGGCACCCTGCCGAAAGCCAAAGAGGTGAATCTTGTCGTAGCGTGCGACGCGCTGGCCTTGCGGATTGTACGCGACGCTGGTGTTGAGCACCTTGTCCGGGCTGTCGGCGCACAGCGGCAGCGAACCTCCGATCAGCCAGATGCCGTGTTGGCGAGCACTGGTGGCGAGAAAATCCTGGATCGGTCCGCAGCCATCTTGCTCGCGCACCCTGACCTTGTCGCCGTCGCTCATGCCCATGATCGCGAAATACTCGGGCAGAGCCACCAACTCGGCGCCCTGCAACACAGCCTCGGCAATCCGCTCGGCCGCGGTCTGCAGGTTCTCTTCGACGCGCGGCGTGGAAACCATCTGCACGGCCGCGACACACAGGCTGGAGGCCTGCTTCCGGACGTCTGCCGGCTGCTTGCTGTCTGCGTTCATTGCTTGCTCCAAAGCTGTTGCGGAATGCGAAAGCGGCTCACGGTGTGGTCGCCGGCGCCGGGGTCGCCGGCTCCGACGGCCCGGTGATTCGCGCAACTTTCGGATCGTCCCATTGGCCGGTCACCAGATACTCGAAACTGAACATCTTGTTCAAGGGGTTTTGCAATACCTTGCTGGCCAGCAGGGTGGCCATGCCGGCAAGTGGATTGATCACGGCCACACCCAGGGCGGCGCTGCTGCTCAGCTCGGGCTGCACACTGACCGTCAGGTGCTGCGTTTCCTTCTTCAGATCGGTTTCGCCACGCATCAGCACACGCGCCGCCGGGCCATCGATCTGCAGCTGCTCGGTACTCATCACGCCGTCTTTCACGGTCATCCTGCCGCTGATGCTGTCAAAAGCGAAACCTGCGCTGAAGACATCGCCGAAATCAAGCGCGAATCGCCGCGGCAAGCCCTGCAGGCTGATCAAGCCAAGCAACTTGCCGGCCGCACCCGGGTCCAGCTTGAGGAATTCGCCTTTGCGCGCCTCGAGCTGCAGGTCGCCGCTGAGCGTGGCATAGTCGAGCCCCTCCGGCGGCCCTTGCCAGCCGAGCTTCCCTGTCATGCGCGTGTTGCCGCCACTGACGCTGCCAGGATAGCCAAGGCGATCGAGCAACTTGCCGACGTCGCTGCTGTCCAGGGCGAAATCGAGCCGGGTGCGGTTGCCGTTGGCGACCTGCCACTGCCCGGTGCCGGAGAACTTCGCGACCGGGTTGAGCAGCTCGACCTTATCGAGCCGCCAAATACCGCGGTCGTTATGCGCCTGAACTTCCAGCCGGCCGAAGCGGCGAACGCCGACTGCGAATTCGTCGACCACGATATCGAGCGCGGGCAGTTTCTGCAGGGCATCACCGGGCTGGACGGGCTCGAGCGTACGCTCGTCCTTGCCGGGCAGCTGCCATTTCGTCAGGCGCGCACTGAGCTTGCCGCCACCCGTGCCGTCCCATTGCAATGCCCCGGCCGCCTCGCGCGACAGCAGGCTTCCGACCCAGCGCGGATGCTCGCCGACCACCGCCAGCGTCACCTCGCTGTTGCGCCATCCGGAAACGACCATTTCCTCCGCCTTGAGCTCGACGCGGACCGGCATGCTGCCTACGGACGCGGACTCGGACGCCTGGTCGATGCCGGCCAGCACGTCAGCGGGAGCGGCCTCCTCGGCGGGACCCGCGAAAACCTTCCGCCAGGTGTCGATATCGAGCAAAGGGGTGGTGATGCCAACGCGAATGCCGCGTTCCGGCAGGGCCTTCATCGGCCTTCCGACGGCGATCACGGCGCGTTCGAGCGAACGTTTGCCATCCTGTTGGCGGCTGATCAGCTGCATGTTCAACACACTGCCCAGCGCCAGACGCAACTGCTCGCGCTTGATCGGCTGCGCCTTGCCACGCGGAGCCGCCGGCAGGGCGAGGCTTTCGAGATGCAAGCGCAAGGGCTCGCCGCGCTTCTTGCTGAAGGGAGCCGGCAGCGTCGACGCGAGGTCAAGAAGATTCGACTCCAGCACCAGTTCAGTATTGCGCTTCTTGACCTCGATCTGGGCACTGTAGGCAAGCTTCCCGGAAAGCTGCGTCAACAGCGGCCAGTCGGCCAGCTCGCGCAGCCCATCGATGCCGAGGCTGCCGTCGACCTTGAGCAGAACCTTGCCATTCTCCGCACCGCCCTTGATCGTCACCGGGCCTCCCGCCAGTTTCGCCTTGATCTCCGGAAGGCTCAGCGTATCCGCTGTGAACTGCAGGCGACCATTGACCTCGCGCAAGGGCGGGAGTGCCGCATCGACGCTTACTTCGTTGGCCAGAAAGACGTAGTCGCCGTCGATCTTCGACTCGCCGAGCCGCGCCTCCTCAAGAGGAATCACCAGCCCGATATCGAGACGCCCCTTGCCGCTGGCAGCCATGGCGTCAGTGAAATGGTCGATGCGATCGGCGACCGGGCTGTCGACGATGAACTTGAGGAACTGCGCCGTATCGCCTTCGGCGCGCCCCTGCACTTTCAAGGTCGACACCGGCGCGTCGAAATCGGGAATTTCGGCACGCGTCTGCGCCAAGCTTGCGCCGAGGATCGCGCCGCGTTGCAGTTCGATGACCATGCCGTTTCCCTCGAAGCGTAAATCGGCGTCGATATCGGTGATCTCTGGCCAAGCGGTGCCATAGTCGAGCCTTACGTCCTGTGCCTTGACAGTGACCAGAAACTGGCCTTGCTTGCGATCGACGAACGGGAAGTTGGCCAGATCGCCCTTGAGGACCAGCTTGGCCGCGCTGGCAGTCCCCGCCTTCAGTGCGTCGCGAACCCAGTGCCGCGCGTCGCTGTTCAGCGCCACCGGCAGATAGCGCCAGACTGAGCGGGCGTCGGCATGGGTGAGTGTGGCGCTGAGGTCAATGTTGCCCGCTCCTTCGCCACGGTGGCGATAGCGACCGACCGCCGATCCGGTCGCATCCGGCCCGGAGAAATCAGCACTCAGCAACTCGCCATCAAGCACGCCCTGGTGAATCTTCCAGCGTGCCTGTGCGTTCAGCTTGCCGAGCCGAATGGACGAGTCCGGAAAGATGCTGGGCAGATCGATCGCCGCTTTCTGCGCACGCAGCGTCGCGCTGCCACCTTGCTCGCTGACATCGACCACCCCGGACAGCCCCGACAGCCCGGGAAACGAATCCTTGGTCTGCATCGCCAGTTCGTCGAACACAGCATTCAGCGAATAGCTTTGCAGCGCTTCGGCGTCGCCCACCCACGCGGCGCGCAGTTGGCTGATCCGGCCACGGGGTGCGTAGTCGACGAGCAGCTGCCGCGATCCGGCGTCCAGCGGCAGATAGGCAGCCAGGCTGGCGAGAGCGGCCAGTTCGACTGCGCTGGCCGTCACCCGCCCGCGCAGCGGCCTGCCGTCTGCCGCGTCCTGCCAGTCGAGGTGGAAATCGGTCGGTTCGACGCGAATCGAAGCTGCAGAGGAAGCGCCCTTTCGCTGACCCTCACGGGTGAGGAGTTCGACGTGCTGACCATTGACGCTTATCCCGGCCGCCGAGAAACGGGCACCGATACGGCCTGACAGGTGTTGTAGATCAAGTGCTGGCAGGTTTTTCGCCAGACGCAGACTGACTCCATTGAGCGATAAGTCTGCCGTCAGCTCTTGTAACTCGCCTTGGGCAATGCCTAGCCAGGCGCGCATCGCACCGCGGCCGTGCGGCAGCACCACCGGATAGTCGATCCAGGTACGCCAGACAGCGAGATCGGCGTAGTCGATCTGGACAAAGGCCTGGCCGTTCCAGGATTCCAGCTTGGCGAGGTCCTTGCCGCGAAAGTCGCCGCGCAGATCGAGCCTGGCTGCCAAGGCGGGCGGCGGCAAGGCCGTTAAGCCGAAGCGGTGCTGGTGGCCGTCGTGGTCGAGGGCGAAATCGACGGCTTCGAGAATCAGCGGCGGCGCCTCGCGGCTAGCATCCTCCCAGACCACGGTCGCGCCACGGACGCGAATTCGTTTCTGCGCCAGAATCCAGTTGCCGGCAGCGTTGTCGCCGCCTTCGGCGCTGACCGCGATGCCGGCAACGTAGAAGCGGCCATCGCCATCACGACGCAAATGCAGGGTCGGCTCGTCCATCTCGAGCAGCCGCAAGCGTAGTGCGAGGTGCGGCAGCGACGACCACGAAAGAACACTGTGTACTCGCGGCAAGGCCAGGGCCGCTTGGCCATCGCTGCCGGCGATGCGCAGGTCCGAGAGCAACAGATCGGGATGAATGCCATCCCAGCCGGCATCGATCCGCCCGATGCTCACCGACAGGCCGATCGCTCGACTGAGCTGCTGCTCGATAGCTGGCCGGTAGCTCTCGATGTTCGGCAATACCAGGTAGCGCAAGGCCAAAATCAGCAGCACGAAGCCAAAATAGAGCACCCAGAAGACACGGACCAGAAGCCGCCAGACGCGGCCCAGCGCCGGATGCGCGAGCAGCGGCACGAGCAAATGGAAGCGATGGTAGAGCGCCGGGCGCAACTCCTCCTGGCGCATCAGAGGCAATTGTCGCGTAGAGAGTTTTGCCAATAGCGGCTGGGCGTCACTAGAATGTCGGGAGAGCTAGGCAAAGGCACGGGGAAACCACGAAGCAAGCCACGAGACAAGCGTCGCGGCAGCGCACGCCAACGAGTGCTCGGGCATTTGACCGGCAAGGCGCGGGGCAACAGCGCTGCGAAGCATGCGATTGCGATGTCCAGGAGGGAAAATCGGCAGTCAGGTTCGCGACCGATGACTGTTGTTTTCAGCTTGAAGCGGGCATTGTAACGGCTTTGGCCTTGCCCGCCAGCGCCAGGCATGGTGGTGCACCCGTAGGTCACCCATTTTACCGAGAAGATCATGGAACCCACCGTAAAAGGCTCGCATACGCCGCCGACGTCACTGGCAAGCGCGCTACAGGCAGCGCAACAACACAGTCACTACCTGCGCAATCTGCTCGCCGGCCGCCCCGAAATCGCGCCCTGGCTGGACGCACATGCGGCGCGGGCGCTCGGCGTCGAGCAGATGAAGGACTTTCTCGACGGCGAGACTGCCAGCGGTGCCAGTTCTGCCAGTGGCGCTGGCGACGATGACCATCTCAAACGCGCCCTGCGCGGCCTGCGCCAGCGGGTCATGGCGACGCTGGTGGTGCGCGACATTGGCGGTCTGGCGACCCTTGCCGAGGTCGTCGAGAGCATGACCCTGCTCGCCGAAGTGAGTACCAATCGCGCCCTGGACTTCCATCATCGGCAACTGCGCGAGCAGTTCGGCGAGCCGCTCGACAGCCACGGACAGCCGCAACGACTGCTGGTGATCGGCATGGGCAAGCTTGGCGGTCGCGAACTCAACGTCTCTTCCGACGTCGATTACATCTTCATCTACCCGGAGGATGGACAGACCGGTGGCGATGGCCGCCGGATCGACAACTACGACTTTTTCCAGCGCCTCGGGAAACGCCTGATCAGCACCCTCGGCGAGCTCACGGCGGATGGCCAGGTTTTTCGGGTGGACATGCGCTTGCGGCCCAACGGCGACTCCGGGCCGCTGGTCTGCTCGCTGGATTCGCTCGAACACTACCTGATCACGCAAGGTCGTGAATGGGAACGCTATGCCTGGATCAAGGCCAGGGTCCTGAATCAGGGCGAGAATCTGCAGCCGGCGTGGGTCGTCGCGCTGCAGAACATCTGTCGCCCGTTCGTTTTCCGCAAGTACCTCGACTTTGGCGCGATCAATGCCATGCGCGATCTGCACGCCCAGATTCGCCGCGAGGTGGCACGCAAGGATATGGCTGAGCACATCAAACTCGGCCCGGGAGGCATCCGCGAAATCGAGTTCATTGCGCAGGTGTTCCAGTTGATCCGCGGCGGCCGCGACCCGCTTCTGCAGGTGCGACCGACCCTGCAAGTGCTGGCGCTGCTCGCCGAACGCCGCCTGCTACCGGCGGACAACGAACACGAACTGGCCGCTGCCTACGACTTCCTGCGCCGCCTCGAACACCGCCTGCAATACGTGAACGACGCCCAGACGCACCGTCTGCCGAACACTGAGGAGGAGCGCCAGAAGATCGCCACAGCGATGGCTTTTGCCAACTGGAAGGAGTTCCTGCTGGTTCTCGAAACGCACCGGTCGATCGTTTCGCGCTGTTTCGAAGAGGTCTTCTCCGAACCGGAGGAAGGCACGCACCCGCTGCTCGGCGTCTGGGAAGAAGCCATCACTGGGGATGAGGCGCTGGAACGTCTGTCCAGCCTCGGCTTTCGCCAGCCGAAAGCGATGCTCGAGCGCCTGCACAGCTTCCGGCAGAGCAGTCGCTACATGCAACTTGCGGCGAGCAACCGCGAACGCTTGGACGCCCTCGGGCCGCGGCTGGTCGACGCCGCAGCGGCCACCAACCACCCCGACGCGACCTGGCAACGTGGCCTCGACTTTCTGGAAACCATCAGCCGACGCGGTGCCTATCTGGCGCTGCTGCAGCAGTACCCGCAGGCGCTGACTCACCTCGCCGAACTGATCGGCAGCTCGTCGTGGGCGGCCGACTATCTGAACCGACACCCGATCCTGCTCGACGAGCTGCTGGACTCGAAGATCTTTGACGTCAAGACCGACTGGCAGGAGTTCCGCGACGAACTGCAATTGCGGCTGGCGCAACACCTCGACGATACCGAACGCGAGATGGACATCCTGCGTGAAGTTCACCACGCGCAGGTGCTGCACTTCCTGGCGCAGGACATTGCCGGCCTGCACAGCGTCGAACACCTCGCCGACCGCCTCAGCCAGCTTGCCGACATCATGGTCCAGACGACGCTGGATCTGTGCTGGCGGCTGCTGCGCAATCGCCATCCTCATCCCGAGCAAGCACCACGTTTTGCGGTCGTCGCCTACGGCAAACTCGGCGGCAAGGAACTCGGCTTCGCCTCCGATCTGGACCTCATCTATCTGCACGACGACCCCGCCGAAGGGGCAGGAGAAGTCTATGCGCGCCTGGGCCAGCGGATGAGCACCTGGATGTCGAGCCGTACCTCGGCCGGCATGCTCTTCGAAGTCGATCTGCGGCTGCGCCCGAACGGCGATGCGGGGATGCTGGTGTCGACCATCAGCGCTTTTCGCGATTATCAGTTACAGAAGGCCTGGGCCTGGGAGCATCAGGCGCTGACCCGGGCCCGCTTCTGCGCCGGCGACCCGGCGGTCGGCGAACAGTTTGAAGCGCTGCGCATCGAGATCCTGCGGCAACCGCGAGAGCTGATCAAGCTCAGGGAAGAGGTGCTGTCGATGCGCCAGCGCATGCTCGACGAGCACGGCTCGCGCAGCGAAGAAGATTTCGATATCAAGCACGACCGTGGTGGCCTGATCGATGTCGAGTTCATCGTCCAGTATCTGATCCTCGGCCACGCGCATGCGCACGCCGAACTGTGCGGTAATCTGGGCAATATCGCCCTGCTCGGAATCGCCGCCGAACTCGGCCTGATCCCGGCCGAGCTGGCTGACCCGGCGCGCGACGCCTATCGTGAATTTCGCCGCTTGCAGCACGTCTTGCGGCTGAATGCCAATCGCCGGGCGCGCGTCGAACGCGCTTCGCTCAGTCGCCAGATCGCGGCGGTCCGTGCGCTATGGGAGGGAGTGTTCGATGCACCCTGAGCAGGAACGGCAAGGCGGGCCTGGCCATGCGTAAGCCAAGCACGGGCGGGCTTGTCTATTCAACCGAAGCCGGACGCATGTGCCCAGGCTGCCGGAGAGCGCTACCTCAGTGCTGCTGCGCCGCCAATCGTGCCACCTCGCTCCGCCAGACCGAGGGCAGCGTGCGCGTGAGCCGCGAAAGCAAGGGCCGGGGCGGCAAGACGGTGACGCTGGTGCGAGGGCTGCCGCTCGACGTCGGCGAACTTAGCGCGCTGGCCAAACGCCTGAAGACCGCCTGTGGGTCCGGCGGCACGGTCAAGGACGGCGTCATTGAAGTGCAGGGAGATCACTGCGAGCGCGTGCTCGAGTGCCTCAGGAAGGAAGGGGTCACCGCCAAGCGTGCCGGCGGCTGAATCGAGCTGGCGGTGATTAACGGCGCCCGCCGAGGCGCAGGCGCAGCTCAAGGGCGCTGGCAAAGCAGCACCGTGGGCGATCAGCTCTTGCCTGCACCCACCACGGTCTGCGCCCAATCCAGCGCTTCCAGCATCACCGCCGTGACTTGCTGCGCATCAAGCGCACACAAGAGAGCCGCGGCGGCGATCTCTTCGGGCGCTTTCGACTCGACGGCCATGGCCAGGGCGAGGGCATCGCGCATCGCGCCTGGCTCGCCCTGCAGCGCCGAGACGACGTCGTCGGGCAAGGAAATCTGCTGCAGAATCGCCGTGAGCGGCTGTTTCATCATCACGTCGAGCAAGGAAAACAGCCCGATCATGAACAGTTTGTCGGCCTCCTGCGGCAAGCGCCCCCGTCCGGCCAGCCTTTCCATGAAGCGCGCCCGAGTCAACGCATTCTCGTTCAGGACGCGGCCGATATAACCCGGCTGATTCAAATCGAAGAGCAGCAAGGAAAGCCATCGCGAAAACTGGTCGCGGCCCAGAATCAGCAGCGCTTGCGGAATCTTGTCGATACGCCTGAGCATGCCGATACCGGGCGAATTGATGTAGCGCAAGAGCTTGTAGGTCAGGATCGGGTCGTTGCGCAAGCGATCGGCGATGACCCCGAAATCGGCTCCCGAGCGAATCATGTTCAGGACTTCAAAAACCAGCAGCCGGTTGACCTCGCTCTTCGGCGGGTGCCAGTTCTCCCGACTGCACACGAACGGTCCCATGAAGTAGTCGAAACCACTCTGATAGCAGAGGCTAAAGTCGTCGGCAGTCTGGATCCTGCCCGCTATGACTCGGGGTTTTCCCTTGCTGGCGTGCAGATCGACGCACATTTTCTTCAGCTGGATGCCGTCAAAGGCCGTCGTGTCAATCTCGACAAGAGCCGCCTGCTCGAGAAACTCGCCCATCCCGGGAAGCGGCCGATCGAGCGACCAGCCATGCTTGACGCCGAGATCCTGCAGCCGCCGCAGTGCCGTGCGCACACCGGCAAGATCGCCCTCCACTGCCGTCGCCGGGGTGATCATGATGATCACATTGCGATTGGCGAAGGCGGGCAGAAGAAGGCTGCCCAGCGACGCCGAAGACAGGCGGATAAAGGCGAAACGATCGCCCAGCAGCGATGAAACAGCGAGCGGCGAAAGATTGCGCAACAGGGCTTCGTCATGTACTTGCCGCAGCTTCGCGCTCTTCTCCAGCATCGGCGATTGTAGCTTGCGTCCGAGGGCAAACTCGTAGCCGGCAATCTGTTCGCTGCGGTCGAGAAGCTCCTCGCGGCAAACAAAGGACGCCGCGCGCGACGTGTTGGCCGCGACTCCCGCCCTTGGCGCCACCTGCAGAGGGGCCAGCGCGTCGAGCTGCTCGGAGGCATCTTCCGCTGCCGGCGCAGCTGCAGGCACAGGCGGGACCAGACCCAGCCAACGCAGGATAGTCTTGAACACGGTCACCCCCTTCTCAGCATCGCTTGCGGTCGTCCGGATTGCCCATTGTGCAGATTGTGCGTGCCTGACCCGTGTAAGCCAGAGGCATGCAACTGCGAACGCTCGGCGATTCTAGCACGTTGAGCTATTACGCCTCCGATCTGATCCCGCTCTGCTGGAAGCACCCCGCGCCACCTCGTAAAACGTGTTTTGACATTTATAGGCAGGCAGTCTAATATTGCGAACAATGACCACGACGCACACCCTCCCTCGCCGCCCACGCGGTCGCCCAGCGCGCAATGGCCTCGATTACGCGGACACGCGGGCGCTGCTGATTCGTCGCGGCCTGGAGATGTTGACCACCCAGGGCGTCAGTGCGACGGCACTTGATGATGTCCTGAAATCGATCAATGTCCCGAAGGGCTCCTTCTATCACTACTTCGAGAGCAAGGATGCTTTCGTTGCGGTAACCCTCGACGCCTATGCCGAGTACTTTGCGCGCAAGCTCAGGCAGCATTTCCAAAACCCACTGCTGGCACCGCTGGGACGACTGGCCGCGTTTGTCGATGACGCCTGTTGCGGCGTCGAAAGGCATGACTTCACGCGCGGCTGCCTGGTGGGAAATCTGGGGCAGGAAGTCAGCGCACTCGACGAGCGCGTGCGCCTGCGCCTGGAAGCCGTTCTCGCTGACTGGGAACAAGCCCTGGCGGGCTGCCTGTCGGCCGCGGCCAGCAACGGCGAACTGGCGAGCGACGCCGACTGCCCGGCACTGGCGCACGCTTTCTGGGTCGGCTGGGAGGGGGCCATTCTGCGCGCCAGGCTGTCCCGCTCGACGGCGCCGATGCGCGCGTTTTTCAAGCTGTTCCTGGCGGCATTACCCCGCCGCTGAGCTTTTGGCGCACTTGTAGTTTTCTGGTCCAATTTTCACTACCAAGGAGAATCACCATGTTCAAGGGAATCCTGATTAGCAAAGACGACGGCGTTTACCGAGCGCAGCTGCAGGACATCGACGATGCCGTGCTGCCGGAAGCCGATACCACCGTCCAGGTCGAGTGGTCAACGCTCAATTACAAGGATGGCCTGGCACTGACCGGCAAGTCGCCGGTGGTGCGCCGCTTTCCAATGGTGCCAGGGATCGACTTCGCCGGCACCGTGATCGAGACCTCGAATCCGGCCTGGAAGAACGGCGACCGCGTCGTTCTCAACGGTTGGGGTGTCGGAGAAACACACTGCGGCGGTCTCGCCGAGAAAGCGCGTGTCAAGGGAGAGTGGCTGGTGCCATTGCCGGCAAGCTTCTCCGCGCGGCAGGCGATGGCCATCGGCACGGCCGGCTACACGGCGATGCTCTGCGTTCTTGCTCTCGAGAAGCACGGCGTCAAGCCGGCTGATGGCGAGGTGCTCGTCACTGGCGCCAACGGCGGTGTTGGCAGCGTGGCCATTGCCCTGCTCGCCAAACTTGGCTATCAGGTGGCCGCCTCGACCGGCCGCCCCGGCGAAGCCGAGCACCTCAAATCCCTGGGCGCCAGCACGATCATCGACCGCAGCGAGCTGTCGGCGCCGGGCAAGCCGATCGGCAAGGAACGCTGGGCCGGAGTGATCGACACCGTCGGTAGCCACACCCTGGCCAACGCCTGCGCGACGACGAAATACCGCGGCGCGGTGGCCGCCTGCGGCCTGGCTGGCGGCATGGATTTCCCGGCGACGGTGGCGCCCTTCATCCTGCGCGGGGTGGTGCTCTACGGCATCGACAGCGTCATGGCCCCACTTGCCGTGCGCCAGGAAGCCTGGGAACGCCTTGGCCGTGATCTCGAGATCGCCAAGCTGGATGCGATTACCCGTGAAATTCCGCTTTCAGAAGCGGTAGCGGTCGGCAGCGAATTGCTCGCCGGCAAGGTGCGCGGACGGGTAGTGGTGGACGTCAGTCGCTAGCGCGCAGCGGGAGGTCTCGCCGGGCGCGATGGAGCACTGCTCATAGCGCCCGCTGGCGATTTGCCGTCCTTTAGCGACCGCAGGACGCTTCGTCGAGCCGCTTCATGCCGAGCTTGACCATAATGCTCTCGGCCGGGCAAAAGCGGGTGAAGCCACTCTGCAGCAGGTTGGCGCCGACGAAGGCCGTCAGCCATAGGAAATGGCTGGACACGAAAAGCGGGCTGGCTTCCACGCCCAGGGCGAGCGAGATGAGGACGAAGCTGCCGGCCATGATGCGCACGGCGCGATCGGTGGTCATGCCTGATTCTCCTTTCTGAAGGCTGCGTAGTACAACACCGGGATCACCACCAGGGTAAGCAGGGTGGAGACGAAAATTCCAAAGATCAGGCTGATCGCCAGCCCGTTGAAGATCGGGTCGTCGAGGATGAACATCGCGCCGAGCATCGCCGCCAGCCCGGTCAGCGCGATCGGTTTGGCGCGCACCGAAGCGGACTGGACGATGGCTTCGCGCAGCTCCATGCCCTCGGCGACTTGCTGACGAATGAAGTCCACCAACAGGATCGAGTTGCGCACGATGATCCCGGCCAGGGCAATCATGCCGATCATCGACGTCGCGGTGTATTGGCTGCCGAGCAGGGCATGCCCCGGCATCACGCCGATGATGGTCAGGGGGATCGGCGCCATGATGATCAGCGGCACCAGATAGCTCTTGAAGTGCGCGACGACCAGCAGGTAGATCAGGATCAGCCCGACGCCGTAGGCGATGCCCATGTCGCGGAAGGTCTCGTAGGTCACCTGCCATTCGCCGTCCCATTTGAGGCTGTACGAGGCGTCCGGCGCGGTCGGCTGCTTGATGAACCACTCCTCGAGCGTGCCCGCAGCGTGCTTGACGCCGTCCAGCGCGCGTCCGGCGATCTCGCTGCGCGCGGCGAACATGCCATAGAGCGGCGAATCGAGCTTGCCGCCCATGTCGGCGACGACATACACCACGGGCAGGAGATTCTTGTGGTAGATCGCCTGCTCGCGGCCGAGCTCGCGCACTTCGACGAGCTCGGAAACCGGCACCAGCTGCCCATCGCCTGCGCGCACGCGCAGCTTGAGCAGCGCGTCGAGCGTGCTCTGCTGCTCGGCCGGCAAGCTCAGACGCACGGGGATTTCGTATTTCGAACCGGTGTTATGCACCGGGGTGACGTCTTCGCCGGCCAACCCCATGCGCAGCACATCGACGATGTCGCTTTGCGCGACGCCGAGCAGCGCCGCCTTGTTCTGAAGAACGTGCAGGACGCTGCGCTGGCCACCGGCGTTGACCGAATCGTCGATCGCCACCAGATCCGGCGTCGCTTCGAGAAGCTTGCGCACCTCCTTGGCCACCGCTCTCTGCCCGCGGTAATCGGGCCCATAGACCTCGGCGACGATCGGCGACAGGACCGGCGGCCCCGGCGGCACTTCGACCACCTTGGCGTTGCCACCGGCACGCTTGCCGATCGCTTCGATCGCGTCGCGAACCGAAATGGCGATCTCGTGGCTCTTGCGTGAACGCTGCTGGTGGTCGACCAGATTGACCTGCAGATCGCCTAGTTCGGGTGCGGCGCGCAGGTAGTACTGGCGGACCAGCCCGTTGAAGTTGATCGGGCTGGCGGTGCCCGCGTAGGCCTGATAGTTGCTTACTTCCGGCACCTTGCCGATTTCGGCGCCGAGCTCGTGCAGGACGCGCGCGGTTTCCTCGAGCGGCGTGCCGACCGGCATGTCGAGCACCACCTGGAATTCGCTCTTGTTGTCGAAGGGCAACATCTTCAGTACCACCAGCTGCACCGCCGCCAGGGCCAGTGAAGCTGCGATCAAGAGCATGATCGCCAGCCACAGCCAGCGCCGTGCGACGCCTCCTTTCTGCGCATCCAGGAACGGTGTCAGCAGACGCCGAAACAGGCGTTCGAGTCGGCCTTGGCGCGGCGACTCGCTCGTCCCACGCGCTGCGTCGCCAGCGACCGTGTGCGCAGTCTTAAGCAGCAAGCGGGCCGCCAGCCACGGCGTGACCACAAAGGCAACAGCCAGCGAAATGAACATTCCGAGCGACGAATTGATCGGGATCGGGCTCATGTACGGCCCCATCAGGCCAGTCACGAAAGCCATCGGCAAGAGAGCGGCGATAACCGTGAAAGTGGCCAGAATCGTCGGGCCGCCGACTTCATCGACCGCCAGCGGGATGATTTCGAGTAGCGGCTTTCCGGGCTGCAGCGCCTGCCAGCGGTGGATGTTCTCGACGACCACGATGGCGTCGTCGACCAGGATACCGATCGAGAAGATCAGCGCGAACAGCGACACCCGGTTGAGCGTGAAGCCCCAGGCCCAGGAAGCAAACAGCGTCGCCGCCAGGGTCAGGCTGACCGCCACGCCGACGATCAGTGCCTCCCGTCTGCCCAGCGCAAAGAAGACCAGCAGGACCACGAAAGCGGTGGCGAAGACCAGCTTGCCGATCAGTTTCTCTGCCTTGTCGGTTGCCGTCTGGCCGTAATTGCGCGTCGTCGTGACTTCGACGCCGGCCGGGATCAGCGTCCCCTTCAGCGACTCGGCGCGAGCGATGACGGCGCTGGCGACGTCAGCGGCATTGACCCCCGGTTTTTTCGACACCTGTACGGTGACCGCCGGGAACTCGCCATCGCGATTTCCGAACCAGACGTACTGACGCGGCTGATCGGGACCTTCCTCGACGCGGGCAACGTCGCCTATGAAAACCGGCTTGCGCTCGCCGGCACTGCCGCGCACGGCGACGACCAGTTGCCGGACGTCGGCGGCCGATTCAATATAGCTACCGGTCTCGACCAGGACTTCGCGGTTGCCGGAAACCAGCGTGCCCGAAGACTGCCGCGCGTTACCGAGACGCAGCGTGGCGGCAATATCCTGCGGGGTGACCGAGAAGGCGTTCATGCGCTCGCTGTCCATCGCCACACGCAGCACATGATCGGGACCGCCAAGGGTAGACACGTCACGCGTTCCCTTGACCCGCTTGAAGTCGACTTCGGCAGCGCGCGCCACCTGTTGCAGGTCGAAAGCCGAACGCTCGGGGTCGGTGGTCCAGAAGGTCAGCGAAACGATCGGCACGTCGTCGATACCACGCGGCTTGACCACCGGATCGAGGACTCCGAGATTTGGCGGCAGCCAGTCGCGGTTGGAATGCACGGTGTCGTAGAGGCGCACGACGGCATCATTGTACTTGACGCCGACTTCGAACTGCACGGTGACCACGGCCATCCCTGCTTGTGACACGGAGTACACGTGCTCGACGCCCGACATGCGCGACAAGACCTGTTCGGCCGGCGTCGCCACCAGATTCTCGACGTCCTGCACCGATGCACCGGGAAAGGCGATGAACACGTCGGCCATGGTGACGTCGATCTGCGGTTCTTCCTCGCGCGGCGTCACCAGGGTGGCGAAAATTCCCATCAACAGCGCGACCAGCGCCAGCAAGGGAGTCATTTGCGAGCTGGCAAAGAAACGCGCGATGCGGCCTGAAACACCCATTGTCTTACTCACCCGCCCGTTTCGACGACTTCAGGGCAATCGCCGCCTTGACCGGGTCGAGGACGACACGCTCGCCAGAGCGCAGCCCGGCAAGCACTTCGATCTCGCCGGCGCCGACGCTCTCACCAAGGCGCAACTGGCGCAAGGACAGCAGGCCGTCGGGGTTCTGGACATAGACGGCAGCCACCGCGCCACGCCTGACCACGGACGCCTGCGGCACGGTGAGCTTGGTCGCCTGACCGATAACGAAATGCACCCGCGCATGCATTCCGGGTACGACATCGGCGAGGTCGGCACCCGTGGCGGGCAGGCCAACACGAACCGGCGAGACATGCGTCGCCGCGTCGGCGGTCGGCAGCACGGTGACGCTGCTGGCCTCCACCCACTTGCCAAGCTCGGGAAATTCGACACGCGCCTTTCTTACCCCGCGCATCTGCGGCAGGCGATACTGCGAAATGCTGGCCGTGACCCGCAGGCCCTTCGGATCGTGAATGGTTAGCAGCGGCCTTCCAGGCACCGCCATCTCGCCGAGTTCGGTCAGGCGCGCGGCAACTATCCCTGAGATCGGCGCGTACACTGTCGCATGTTCTACGCTCACCGAGGTTTGCCCACGCGCCGCCTGTGCGGCGTCGAAATCGGCTTTCGCCTTGTCCACCGCCGCCTGGCTGACAAAGCCTTGCTGACGCAGGCCCAGGGTGCGCTGGTAGTGCGCGCGCGCGTTGCCATATATCGCCGCAGCCGCAGCGGCAGCCTCGTTGGCCTCACGGGCGTCGATCTTCATCAGCAGATCGCCCTTGCGCACCGCCTGCCCGGCATCGACCCGTACTTCGACGACGCGCCCGGAGACCTGCGCCGCCAGCGTCGCCTGATTGACCGCCTCGACCAAGGCCTCGGCAGGCAAGCTCAGTTCGACGGGATGCGGCTCGACGACGATCGTCGGCAAGGCCTGTGCGTGCACGGCAAGGGAGGCGGCGGCAGTGACGCTGGCCAGCAGCGCGCGCCACCAGGAGGGTCGTATTCCAGGACTGGTCATCATGTGTATAAGCATATACTGATATAGATACCAAAACAAGCGACACATCGCGGATGCACGGACATCAAGCGGCTCTCCCCCTTGACGTTTGCCCGCCTTCAATGAGACAAAGCGCTGATCTGTCCACCGACTCTGCCGCCATGAAACTCGCCTACGTCACTCTGCTCGTCTCAGCCTCGCTCGCGGCCGCTTGCTCGCACGCACCGTCCACGCCCCTAGCGAGTGGCGCCTCTGCTGCCGGCCTGTATCAGCCGGAGGGCACCTCAGGGCCAAGCGTGCAAACTGGCTGGAGCGGCCAACGCTTCGCGGTTGCTACGGCACACCCCATGGCCAGCAACGCCGGGCTGGAAATCCTGCAGGCGGGCGGCTCGGCGGTCGATGCAGCGATTGCCGCGCAATTGGTGCTGACCCTGGTCGAACCGCAGTCGAGCGGCATCGGTGGCGGTGCTTTTTTGATGCACTACGATGGTCGTGAGATCGTTGCCTTCGACGGGCGCGAGACGGCGCCGGCAGGGGTCAGCGAGAGGCTGTTCATGAAGGCCGACGGCAAGCCTATGGCTTTTCGCGAGGCGCTGGTTGGCGGCCGTGCGGTCGGCGTACCGGGCACCGTGCGGATGCTTGAAATGGCCCACGCCGAGTACGGCCGCCTTCCTTGGTCGCGTCTTTTTGCACCGGCGATCACGCTCGCCGAGGAGGGCTTCCCGCTCGGCCTGCGCCTGTACACGCTGCTCAAGACCGAGCGCGACCTGCGCAAGGATCCCAAAGCTGGCCCGTATTTCTACGAGCGTGACGGCCAACCGCACGCGGTGGGAACGATCCTGCGCAATAACGAACTGGCGGCCGTCTTGCGGCGCATCGCCGGCGAGGGCTCGAAAGCGTTCTACGAAGGTGAGGTCGCGCAGGCGGTAGTCGAGCGGGTACGCAATCATCCCGATAACCCTGGCCAGCTGAGCCTGGCCGACATGGCGGGCTACCAGGCGAAGCGGCGGAAGCCGCTGTGTGCGACCTACGAACCGCGAGCGGTACTGCCGCCGCGCAGTTACCGCATCTGCGGCTTCCCGCCGCCAAGTTCCGGTGAGATCACCATCGTCCAGATCCTGGGGATTCTCGACCGCACGCGCGCGCCCTTCCTGGGCTTCGAAGATCCGCTCTGGATGCACTACTACACCGAAGCCTCGCGCCTGGCCTTCGCTGATCGCGCCAAGTATATTGCGGACCCGGACTTCGTCGCCGCACCTGCGGGCAGCTGGGATTCGCTGATCAGGCCAGACTACTTGGCGGAAAGGGCGCGCCTGATCGGGCCGCAGAGCATGAAAGTCGCCAAGGCGGGCTCGCCAGCACCACTGAGTGCCAGTCTTGCGCCAATGCCGGAACAGCTCGAGTACGGCACCTCGCACATCAGCGTGGTGGACGCCGACGGCAACGCCGTGGCCATGACCAGCAGCATCGAGGACGCCTTTGGCGCCCGCCAGATGGTGCGTGGCTTCCTGCTGAACAACGAACTCACCGATTTTTCCTTCTTGCCGAGCGACAGCAGTGGTACGCCGATCGCCAACCGCGTCGAGCCCGGCAAGCGGCCGCGCTCGTCGATGAGCCCGACGCTGGTTTTCGACAACGAAAGCGGCGAATTGCTGATGAGCGGCGGCTCCCCTGGCGGGGCCATGATCATCCACTACACAGCCAAGCTGCTCTACGGGACGCTTAATTGGGGACTGACGCCGCAGGAGGCGATCAACCTGCCCAACTTCGGCTCACTGAACGGCCCGACGCTGATCGAGGAGCAACGCTTCCCACCGGGCTTCGTCGACGCCCTTCACGCCAGAGGCCATACGGTCAGGGAGATCGGTTTGAGCAGCGGCCTGCAGGCAATACAGAAACGCCAGGGCGGCTACCTTGGCGGTGCGGATCCGCGCCGTGAGGGCCGGGTGATGGGCGAGTAGGATGAAAGGCGGCACTTCGAGCGCTTGGCGAAGGCCGGCTCCCCTTTTCTTGCTCGCGGCCACCCTCGGCGGCTGCGCCACTGACGGCGGCTACGAATCGCGGCCGGCTCCCCTGCCTCGCGCAGCGCAATCAGCAGAATCAGCGGAGCCGGCGACCACCGCACGCCGGCTGCGGCCGACGCCAACGCCGACGCCGCCACAGCCTCCACCTTACCCAGACCAACGCGAAGGCCGTGCGCTGGTCAGCCGCGTGCTGCCCGTGCACATCGCCGATCGGCCTGCTTGGGCGGCCGACATCTTTGCCGCGTTCGCCGCGCTGCGCATTCTGCCGACACCCGAGAACCTTTGTGCGGTGACCTCGGTCATTGCCCAGGAATCCAGCTTTCAGGCCGATCCATCGGTTCCTGGCCTGGCACGCATCGTCTGGAAGGAACTCCAACGGCGGCGCGAGAAATACGCCATCCCGCAGCTGGTTCTCGACCTGGCTCTGGCCAAGATTTCCCCGGATGGGAGGAGCTACAAGGCCCGCATCGACGCCCTGCGGACCGAGAAACAGATGAACACGCTCTACGAGGACATGATTTCCGAGCTGCCCGGCGGCAAGACCCTTTTTGCGGGCTACAACCCGGTGCGCACCGGTGGTCCGATGCAGGTCAGTGTCGATTTTGCCGAAGAGCAGGTCGGCAGTCGCCGCTACCCCTATCCGCGCCAGGGCAGCGTCCGCGACGAGGTGTTCAGTCGCCGCGGCGGCGTCTATTTCGGGATTGCCATCCTGCTCGACTACCCGACTAGCTACAGCCAGATGATTTACCGCTTCGCCGACTTCAACGCCGGCCGCTACAGCAGCCGTAACGCCGCTTTCCAGGACGCCGTCGCCGGCCTTGGCGGCCAGCGACTGGCACTCGACGGCGACCTCTTGCGCTACAACAACGGCAAACCCACCGCGCAAGCCAGCGATACGCTGCGCGCGCTTCTCGCCTTGCGCCCGCGCCTGCAACTGAGCGCGGTCGACATCGAGAACGATCTTAGGCTCGAGAAAAGCTTTGCCTTCGAACAGTCGCCGCTCTATCGCCGGCTGTTCGCGCTTGCCGATGCCGCCAGCAGCAAAAGATGGCCCAGAGAAGTGCTCCCAAGCATCGCACTGAAAAGTCCCAAGATCACCCGCCCGCTGACCACCGAGTGGTTCGCCCGGCGGGTCGACAGCCGCTACCGCAGTTGCCTGGAACAAAGCAAAAGCGAGAGCTGAGCAAAGACGCTGGATACCTAGCGCGTCGGAACAGCACTCAGAACTTGATCAGTTTTCCGAGTTCGCGGATGAAGCCCTTGGGGTCAGCATCACCCGGGTAGCGGAAGACGAGAAAACCGCGGCGGTCTACGAGGTTTATCTTGCGGCCTTCAGCGCCCCCGAGAAGCGTCAGCAGTTGCGCATCGCTGGCCTTGACCAGCAAAAGGTCCGGGTGGGCGGCCAGCAGCGCTGCCGCTGGCGCCGTGCCATCGGTAATCAGCCACAGACGTTCCAGGCGGGCCATATTGCGCCCCTGCGCCGTGCGCGCCTGGCGGGTCAGATAGAGCGTGTGTTGGCAGCGCTCATCGCAGGCGCCAGGGGCCGCGAAAATCGCCAGCCACTTGCCGCTGACTTCGGGGTGCTCGAGGACTGCGCCGTCCCAGCCCTGCAGCATTTCGAAAGGCAGCGGCAGCGGCTCGGCCAGCGGCTGACCGACCATCGCCGCTGCCTCGGGCGGCGAAACAAAGCGAAAATACAAGGCGGCGAGAAGCGGTAACACGCATACCGCAACAATCGCCAGCAGGGTCAAGCGGCCCTTGCGCTGCGCCGCGCGCATGCCGGGCGTCATTGGAACGGAAAGCTCGTCGACGGGCTCGCTCGTCTGTCGGGGTGTACTCATTTCTTCTGCCATGCAAATAGGCCGTAAGCTACAGCCATGAGAGCGAAAACCAGCCACATTGCGGCGTAGCCGTAGTGCTTAGTGCGGGGATCGTCGGCACTGCCCCAGTCACGGGCCAGGCCGTCCCCCTCGCCGTTGGTTTGCAGGAGGATCACCGGCAGCGGCGCCAGGCCACTGCGCTGACGATAGTCCGCTTCACGCAGGTGCTGCCAAACAGGCCCTTCGGGCTCGCTTTCTTCCAACTCGAAAATTCTCGTTTCGAAGGCACGAGTGACCCCGGCCACTTCAATCTCGCCAGCCGGCGTCGGCACCGACGGAACATCCGAACGTAGACGTGGCGCCGCCATCCAGCCGCGATTGACCACCACCACGGCGTCGCTGCCCGACAAGCGCAAGGGAGTGAGGACATGATAGCCCGGCCGACTCCGATAGATCTTGTTGTCCAGAAACAGCGTCTTCTCGGCCAACCAGTGACCACGCGCCGTGGCCGCTCTATCGACCAGCTCGTCGCGCTGGCGCTGCTGCCCCGACAAGGCGATGGGGGTCGCAATCATCGCCGCCTGTTCACGATCGAAGCGCTCGCCGCGCGTTTCGGCGCGCCAGAGCTGGAAGCGCGCCATCACCAGGCAGGCAATTACCAGCAGGCTCAGCAACAGCAGGCGCAAAGCGCGACGCTTGAACGGGAAAATCGACATGGGAGAACGCTTGGCCCCGGCCGGGGTCCTATGAAGTCGCTAGTCCGGTAGACTGCGAGCTTTCTGGAGGAAACTCGATGCACATCATCGTTGCACTGATGCTGATCACCATAATCGCCAGTCTTGGCAGCGCCCTGGTATTCATCTATCGCGACCAGGGCCAGGGCAAGACCCGTGCGGTCAAGGCCCTCTCCCTACGGGTGGGCCTATCTTTCGCACTCTTCGCACTACTCATCGCCTCGCAGCGATTTGGCTGGGTGGGCGAACGCCTGATGTGAGCACGGACCTGAAGGGAAACGGCGCACCAGCGTGCGCCGCCATCCCAGAAGCAGGACCTCTTCTACAACCAGTAGATGACGATGAACAGACCCAGCCAAACGACGTCGACGAAGTGCCAGTACCAGGCAACGCCTTCAAAGGCGAAGTGACGTTCGGCAGTAAAGTGCCCCTTCAATACACGCAGCAGAATCACCGTCAACATCGTCACCCCGAGGGTCACGTGAAAGCCGTGGAAGCCGGTGAGCATGTAGAAGGTCGAACCATAGACGCCAGTGGTCATCTTGAGATTCATGTGGGCGTAGGCTTCACCATACTCATAGACCTGGAAGCAAAGAAAGACCACACCGAGGGCGATGGTCAGCAGCAGCCCGATGATCAGTTGCGTGCGCTTCTCGGCGATCAGCCCCCAGTGCGCCCAGGTCAGCGTCGCTCCGGAAGTCAGCAGCAGCAGGGTATTGACTGCTGGAATTCCCCAGGCGTGCATCTTCGAGAAAGGATCGCTGGCGCCAGGTCCAGCAGATGGCCACGAATCCTGGAAGCCCTCCCATAGCGCAGCCTGCTCGGGACTCGCCAAATCGGGAATGGCCAGCACGCGAATGTAAAACAGGGCGCCGAAGAAAGCGACGAAGAACATCACCTCGGAGAAAATGAACCAACCCATTGCCCAACGAAACGAACGATCGACCTGCAGGTTGTAGCGTTGCCCCTCCGACTCGCCGATAACACGGCCAAACCATCCAAAAAGCATGACCGCCAGGACGACAAAGCCGCCCGTAAGAACCAAGCCGCCGTTGGCAACCGAATTCATCAGCAGCACGGCGCCGGTAGCCAGCAGGAGCAGGGCTATCGAGCCAACCAGCGGCCAATGCGACGGCTGGGGAACAAAATAGCGGCTTGCGGATGCGGGGTGACTCATCTTGACTTCCTCCAGATCATATTATCGTTTTGACTTCCTCCAGATCATATTATCGTTATTGCCCGGTTACTGCATTGGTGCGTCCGACTACTGACGACTGATGTAAATTGCGACGCTCACCAGCACGAGCACAAAAATCAGCATGAAAACCAGTGCGGTGATCAAAATCTGCAGCGGCGACAAGGGCGCTACGTCATGCTCGTGCGGCTTGTGTCCGCGTATTCCCAGCAACGCCCAGGCCACCGTGCGGATGGTGCTGAAGCGTTGGCCTTTATCGGTCTGCGTATCGGATGGCGACATCGCTCACTTCCGGCTTTCCACCGGCACCTCGAAAAAAGTATACGAAAGGGTGACCGTATTGACCTCTTCAGGCAACCTGGTATCCAGGAAGAAGACGACCGGCATTTCGCGCACCTCGCGTGGCGCAAAAGTCTGCTGCTTAAAGCAAAAACAATCCAGCTTCTTGACATAGTTACCTGCGTACTGCGGCCCGTAGCTAGGCACCGCCTGCCCAATCACCGTGTGGTCGCGCGTGTTCTCGACCCGATAGACGACATGCACGATATCGCCGGTCTTGGCCGGCAGGATGGGCGTCTGTGGTCGAAAAAGCAGCGCCCCATCATGACTGTTGGCATCGAACTGCAGGGTGATCGGTCGGCCCGGGATCGCCGACGCAGAGATTTCCTGCGCACGGTCGATATCATAAAGCCCGGTCCACTCGCAGAAAGCCCTGTACAGACCCGGCTGCACCGACACGAAGAGCAAGCTGCCGACCACTATCGCCAGCAGGATCAGGGCCAGACGCCGGTTTTTTCCGGTCCGCGACGCCGACTGGGTCGTCGTCGCGGCAGGCGGGTGCAGCGCAGGATTCACGTGTGGGGTGCAGCGCAGGATTCACGTGTTGCCCAGCCACTGTCGGATGATGAAGCTCAGAAACACGGCAGCCGCGAACAGAGCCAGACCGATCGCGATGCGTCGGTTGCTCTGATTCCGTGACGGGTCACGTGTCATCCGTGCGCCTCGGCCTGATCAAAATGCGGCGGATCTTCAAAGGTATGGTACGGCGCCGGCGAGGGTACCGTCCATTCCAGACCGTGCGCGCCGTCCCAGGGCCGACTCGCCGCGCGAGCGCCACCCTTCACGGCCTGAAAGACGACAACCAGGACCAACAACTGGCTGAAGCCGAAGCCGAAGGCGCCGATGCCCGAAATAACGTTGAAATCGGCGAACTGCTGCGCATAGTCTGGAATCCGTCGCGGCATGCCGGCCAGGCCGAGGAAGTGCTGCGGGAAGAAAGCGATGTTGAAGAAGATCATCGACAGCCAGAAATGCCACTTGCCGAGAGTTTCGTTGTACATGTGCCCGGTCCACTTCGGTAGCCAGAAGTACAGGCCGGCGTAGGCGGAGAAGAGCGCGCCGGCGACCATCACGTAGTGGAAGTGCGCGACGACGTAGTAGGTGTCCTGCAATTGAATGTCCACCGCGGTCATCGCCAGCACCAGGCCGGTCAGGCCGCCGATGGTGAACAACACCAGGAAACCAAGCGCGAACAGCATCGGCGTTTCAAAGGTCAGCGAGCCACGCCACATGGTGGTGACCCAGTTGAACACCTTCACCCCGGTCGGCACCGCGATCAGCATCGTTGCGTACATGAAGTACAGCTGGCCGGTCAACGGGATGCCCGTCACGTACATGTGGTGCGCCCAGACGAAGAACGAGATCAGGCCGATCGCGGCAATCGCGTAGACCATCGAGACGTAGCCAAACAGCGGCTTGCGCGAAAAAGCCGGGATCACGTGCGAGACAACGCCAAAGGCCGGCAAGGCGATGATGTACACCTCGGGGTGGCCGAAGAACCAGAAGATATGCTGAAAGAGAACCGGATCACCGCCACCGGCGGCGCTGAAGAAGCTGGTGCCGAAGTGGCGGTCGGTCAGCAGCATGGTCACCGCACCGGCCAGGATGGGCATCGAGGCAATCAGCAGAAAGGCCGTGACCAACCAGGTCCAGCAAAACAGCGGCATCTTCATCAGCGTCATGCCGGGAGTGCGCATGTTGAGGATGGTGGTGACGATATTGATCGAACCCATGATCGACGACATACCGAGGATGTGCACCGCGAAAATGGCCATATCCATGCCCATGCCCATCTGAATCGACAGCGGCGGATACAGGGTCCAGCCGGTACCGGCAGCGCCGCCGGGGACGAAGATCGAGGCGGTCAGCAGAATCGCGGCCGGCGGCAACAACCAGAAACTCCAGTTGTTCATCCGCGCGAAGGCCATGTCCGAGGCCCCGATCATCATCGGGATCATCCAGTTCGCGAAGCCGACGAAGGCCGGCATGATCGCGCCGAAGACCATGATCAGCGCATGCAGCGTGAGCATCTGGTTGTAGAACTCGGGCGATACGTACTGCAGACCCGGCGTGAACAGCTCGGCGCGAATGATCAGCGACATCGCGCCGCCAACGAGGAACATCACGAAACTAAACCACAGGTACATCGAACCGATATCCTTGTGATTGGTCGTGGTCACCCAGCGCTTCCAACCCGTCGGGTGCCCGTGGCTATCGTGGTCGTGGTGGCCGGCGTAACCGGTGTGTGACGTGGCTTGCATAATCAGATTCTCCTGATGGCCTGTGGCGCGATTACTTGCCGCGAAGCGCCTTGACTTCGGCGGGCTGAATGACTTCACCGAGCTTGTTGCTCCATGCGTTGCGCTCGTAGGCGACAACGGCAGCGATATCGGTGTCGCTCAACTGTTCTGCGAAGGCAGCCATGGCCGTGCCGGTCTTGCCTTTGAGAACCATCTCGATGTGCGCAGCTTGTGGCCCCTTGGCAACCGCAGAGCCATCCAGCGCCGGGAACGCCGGCGGCAATCCCTCGCCGTTTGCCTGGTGGCAGGCTGCACAGTTGGTGGTGTAGACCTTCTCACCCAGGGCATGCTGTTCATCAAGCGTCCAGACCTTGTTCGGATCCTCAGCGACGGCAGCCAGCTGCTGCTTCTGCTCGCCAACCCAGGCCGCGTACCTTTCCTCGGACACGACCTCGACAACCACCGGCATGAAACCGTGGTCCTTGCCGCAAAGCTCGGAACACTGGCCGCGATAGGTACCTTCCTTCTCGGCCCGGAACCAGGTGTCGCGAAGGAAGCCCGGCACGGCGTCGGTCTTGACGGCGAAGGCCGGAACCGACCAGTTGTGAATCACGTCGTTGGCCGTCGTGAGAATGCGTACTTTCTTGCCGACGGGCACCACCAGCGGGCGATCGACCTCCAGCAGATAGTGCTCGCCCTTGGGAGCCTTGTTCTCGATCTGCTCGCGCGGGGTCGACAGCACACTCATGTACTTGACGCCGGCAGCGTCACCGGTGAGGTATTCGTAACCCCACTTCCACTGATAGCCAGTGACCTTGACCGTCAGATCGGGCTCCGAGGTATCGCGCATATCTACCAGGGCCGACGTCGCCGGGAAGGCAATGGCCACCAGGATCAGCGCTGGCACAATGGTCCACGCCAGCTCGACGGTCGTATTGTCGTGAAAACCCGCCGCCTTGTGCCCCTTGGACTTGCGGTGATAAACGAGCGAATAAGCGACGACCGCGAAAACGCCGACAAAAATGACGACGATCACCCACAACAGGAGCGTGTGCAGCTCGTAGACGCGGCGAGCAACAGCGGTGGCCGGCTCCTGCAGATTGAGTTCCCAGGCGGCGTTCGCAACACTGCTGAACAAGCCGAGCAATCCCGCAATGAACAGCCCGGTGGATCCACGTCGCAGACGATTGCTGCCGCCTTTGCTGTTTGAGTTTCGTGCCATCTTCTCCCTTTCCCCGCCAGCTTCCCCGCCCGCCGTGTGGCAGAACATCGGCGCCAGCCCCTGACGTTCTCGAAAACGTACCAAAAAGAACCCGAGCGGGCTCCGTTCCAGTTTCTTACCAACCGCGAAGGTTAACATACTCCACTTGATATGGATCAATGTTCAAGCGAAAAAAATGACGACCCCCCACGTGACACCCGCCTCACTGCGACGCACAAGGGCCCGCAAGACGAAACGTTGGCTAGACAGGCAGCAGCTGGCGAACAGCGCGGACACACCCACGGCACGGCCGCGCAATGCCATATGAAGGCGAATATAATCATCAAGTTGGGCGTTCACCTTGCCAAGCGCGCCGGGCCACATGGTAGAATTCCCCGCTTGACACCTTGACCTGCGTCAAGCCCTGCCGGGGTGCTCCTGGGCCCTGAGCATTCGGGAGGAATCGATGAGCGTGGTTGCGGCACGGACAGCGACAGCGCAAACTTGGGAGGCCCGCCGCGACTGCTCGCTGTCGGTCAGCGAACGCAAGTGGGTATTTCTTGTAACTGCTGGCTGGTCGGGAGCCATCGGCATCACTTTCTCGTATTTCGGCGCCTGGCCGGTCCTTCCTTTTACAGGGCTTGAGCTTGCCCTGCTGTGGTGGGCCCTGCGACAGATCGACGCGACCGCCGAGGATTTCGAAAGGATTACCCTCGAGGCCGAACGCCTGACGATAGAAACCCGCCGCGGCGCGCTGCTGCAGCGCCACGCCTTCCATCCGTACTGGGCGCAGTTGCAGTTCGATCAGCCTCCGGGACAGCACCATCCCCGCCTGCTGATCCGCTCACATGGCAAGGAAGTCGAAGTCGGCCGCTGGCTGTCGGAAGAACAGAAGAGGGCGCTCGCTAACGAGCTGAAGAAGAACCTCGGCGCGCTGCGGCCCGAGAGAACCGAGACAACTCTCCGAGGAGAGCGTTTTTGAAGATGCTTGACCGTTTCTGCCTGCGGGCGAAAGTTTTCTGGTCGGGGCTGCTTACGGCAGCGGCACCTGCGCTGGTATGCGCTGATCCGACCGCGAGCACTGCGTTCGCCACCACTGCTGGCCGTGAACCGCTGGCGATTCACGGCTATTTCATGGTCTTTATTACCGTCCTCTTCATGGTGATCTTTGCAATCACCATCTACTCGATGGCCAAGCACCGCAAAGGCAGTGACGATCAAGCGAGTAGGTTTTCGGGGCCAACCGGGACGGTGCAGTGGCTGTGGGCGATGGTCCCGTTCGCCATTCTGCTGTTCGTCGACTATGTCCTGATCAGTCTCCACTTTGCTGGCTGAACGGGCGGGCCACCGCGCAAGGTCCTCGCGGTGAATGGAAAACCATAGCCGCCGGGTAGGTGACTGATTTCCTCGGTGATGGCATGATTCGCCAGCAGCGGGCCTCGCGCACGCTCGAAAGCGACGAGCGCCCGCGGGACCATTGGTTGGGACGATGAAACAGGAAAGCGACAGGAAAGTGATATGGCAGTGATCAGCACCAGCTCCCGGCGTTCGCCCGGGCAACGCCTGGCGGCTTTCTTCGAGCTGTGCAAGCCGCGCGTCAACAGCCTGATCGTGTTCACCGCGATGATCGGCATGTTTCTGGCCGCGCCATCGTTTCCCCCGTTCGGGCTGTTTGTTGCCGCCTCGTTCGGCATCGCCCTGGTCGCTGGCGCGGCCGCGGCAATCAACTGCCTGATCGAGCAGGAAATCGATGCCCGCATGGCGCGAACGCGCGCCCGGCCGACGGCGCGTGGCGAAGTATCGGCAAGGGAGACGCTGACCCTGGCCACCCTGGTCGGCGGCCTGGGTTTGTGGATCCTGCACGCCTTCGTCAATCCGCTCACCATGTGGCTGACATTGGCCACGTTTTTCGGCTACGCGGTGATTTACACGGTGGTGCTGAAACCTGCGACACCGATGAACATCGTCATCGGCGGCGCCTCCGGCGCCATGCCACCGCTGCTCGGCTGGGCAGCGATTACCGGTCAGGTCGGCGCCGAAGCGCTGATTCTGTTTCTGATCATCTTCATCTGGACGCCGCCACATTTCTGGGCCCTGGCCTGTTACCGCTGCGCCGACTACGCCAAGTCCGGCCTGCCGATGCTGCCGGTCACCCACGGCATCCGACTGACCTGCCTGCACAGCCTGCTGTACGTGGTGATGCTCACCGGAGCGTCCATCCTGCCCTATACGCTCGGCATGAGTGGCCCCTGGTATTTGGCGGCGGCGCTGATTCTCGACGGCATTTTCCTCGTCTACAGCGTCACCGTCTGGCGGGACTACAGCGACAAGCTGGCAAGACTGACCTTTCGCTATTCGATCATCTATCTGACCTTGCTTTTCGCCGCGCTACTCGCCGATCACTTCCTACGCTGATCGATCAGGTGTGAAGCGCGTTCAGCAGCTTCTCGTGGATACCGCCAAAACCACCGTTACTCATCACCAGCACCTGGTCTCCGGCGCGTGCAGCGTCAGCAATCTGCGCCACCAGCTGCTCCAGATCGTCCTCGACGGTGGCTTTCTCGCCTAGCGGGGCGAGCACCTCGGCGGCATCCCAACCGAGATTGGCCGCGTAACAGAAAACCTGATCGGCGTCGGCCAGGCTGGCTGGCAGCAAGGCCTTCATCACGCCCAGCTTCATGGTGTTCGAGCGCGGTTCGAGGACGGCCAGAATGCGCGCGCCCCCCACCTTGCGCCGCAGACCGGTGAGTGTTGTTGCGATCGCCGTCGGATGATGCGCAAAATCGTCGTACACCTCGATGCCGCGAACCGTACCGCGCAGTTCCATACGCCGCTTGACGTTTTCGAAGGCTGTCAGGGCCGCCAGGCCCTGCGCCAACGGCACCCCGACATGCCTGGCCGCGAGCAGGGCGGCGAGCGCATTGAGGCGATTGTGCGCGCCGCTCAGTCCCCATTGCGTACTACCAATCGCTTGCTCACCCTGCCACAGCTGCAGAGAGCCGTCGGCGTCATCACCATCAACATGCCAGCCTTGCGGGTCGTTGAAGCGTTCGACCGGCGTCCAGCAACCACGCGCCAGGACGCGCTCCAGACTGGCCTCCGCGGCATTCGACAGGAGCAGGCCATTACCCGGCAAGGTGCGCACCAGATGGTGGAACTGCGTCTCGATCGCCGCCAGATCGGCGAAAATGTCGGCATGATCGAACTCCAGGTTGTTCAGAACCGCGGTTCGCGGGGCGTAGTGGATGAACTTGGAGCGCTTGTCGCAAAAGGCGCTATCGTATTCGTCGGCTTCAATCACGAAGAATGGCGAGTGACCCTCGTCCCCGGACAAGCGCGCCGATACGGAAAAGTTCTTCGGCACGCCGCCGATCAGGAAGCCGGGACTCAGGCCGGCATATTCGAGAATCCACGCCAGCATGGCGGCGGTCGTGGTCTTGCCGTGCGTCCCGGCAACAGCCAGCACCCAGCGTCCTTTCAGGACATGCTCGGCGAGCCATTGCGGTCCCGAGACGTAGGGCAGACCGCGGTCGAGGATCACCTCGAGCAGCGGGTTGCCGCGGGAAATGGCGTTGCCGACCAGGTAGCAGTCGGGCTCGAAAGCGATTTGCGCTGCATCGTAGCCTTCTACGAGCTCGATCTGCGCTGCTTCGAGCTGCGCGCTCATCGGCGGGTACACGCTGGCGTCGCAGCCTGTGACGCGGTGGCCGGCGGCGCGCGCCAGTTGGGCAAGACCGCCCATGAAGGTGCCGCAGATGCCGAGGATATGAATATGCATTTGGCCGATCCAAGTTAGAATTGCGCCGAGGAAGGCGCGATTGTACCTCTGGCGACGGCCCGCCTTCTGCTGCCTTTCCGTGCCTGCGCCACCACCTTCAACACGACCCCGCTTGCCCTTCGCAACCGCCAAGCCCCACCGGAACGCTTTGATGAGCAGCCGACAGGAACGCCAGCGTCCCCTCCAGCAGCGCAGCCGCGTTGCCAATCTCGCCGCGCGCCTGATGGCCGAAGATGGCATCGCCTCCGCGGCACTGGCCAAACGCAAGGCTGCGCGCAACCTCGGCCTGCCGGACAGCGCGGCGATGCCCGACGACGCCGAAGTCGAGGCCGAGCTGCGCACCTACCAGCGTCTCTTTCAGGAAGACGAACACGCGGCTAGACGCCTGCAGCTGCTGGGAATCGCGGCGCGGCTGATGAGCACCGTGCAGCGCTTCAACCCCTACCTCAGTGGTTCGGTGCTCGACGGCACCGCCGGGCGCTTTGCCGAAATCGACCTGCAACTTTTCACCGACAGCGCCAAGGATGTCGAGATTTTCCTGCTCAACGAGCGCATCAGCTACCACCACAGCGCGCCGCGCACCGATCGCGCCGAAGCGGTGCTGACGCTGCTCATTGACGGCGTGGTCGCCAACCTGGTGGTCTATCCACGTGCTGACGAGCGGGTGAGCTTCAAGACCCGCGATGGCCGGATTCGCGAGCGCGCGCGTCTGGCCGCGGTGCGCCAGCTACTGGCCGGGAACGGCATGCCGGCGACATGAGCAGGGGCCGAGGATTCCTGTTCGGGCTTTTTGCCGCTTTCGTCGCTTTACTGGCTGCCATCTACACCGCTGCGCAGCGCTCCGACAGCTTCCAGCGGGCTTTTGCCATGCTCCCGGCCGACGTCGTAGCGCACTTTTTTGCCAGCACGCTTGACGACGAAAGCGGCGTGCCGCAGGCGCTTTCGCAATGGCGCGGCAAGACCCTGGTGGTCAATTTCTGGGCCACCTGGTGCCCTCCCTGCCGAGAGGAAATGCCGGCTTTTTCGCGCCTGCAGCAAGCCTACGCCGCTAAAGGGGTGCAATTTGTCGGTATCGCGCTCGATTCCGCCGATAGCGTGCAAACCTTCTCGGAGCGCTATCCGGTCAGCTACCCCTTGTTGATTGGGGGCGCCAAGGGCGTCGAACTGGCAGGCCAATTCGGTAATTTGACACTCAGCCTTCCCTACACCGTCGTGCTCGATCAAGAAGGTGCCGGGCGGCTGCTCCGCCTGGGGCCATTGGCGGCGGAAGAGCTGGACGATTTCCTGCGCCAGTTGACTGGCGGCTGAAGACGTATCGCTGGACAAAATGCGCCGATTTGCGGCAAACTTGCAGGCATGAAGACACAAAAGCAGGCTACAGCCAAGACCGACAAGGAGTCGGATGCGCCGCGCCTGCTCGTCCTGCACGGGCCGAATCTCAACCTTCTCGGTACCCGCGAACCTAAGCATTATGGTTCAAGCACGCTTGCCGAGATCAATCTGGCCCTGGCCAAGCGCGCCGAGAGCGCAGGGGTCAACCTGGAGTCCTTTCAGAGCAATCACGAGGGAGCCCTGATCGAGCGTGTGCACGCCGCCGGTCAGCAAGGCGTCAGATACATGATCATTAATCCAGCGGCCTACACCCACACTAGCGTCGCCCTTCGCGACGCGATTGCCGGCACCGGCATCCCCTTTATCGAAGTCCACCTCTCCAATGTGCACGCGCGCGAAGCTTTCCGCCACCACTCGTACTTTTCCGATCTGGCGATTGGCGTCATCACCGGCCTTGGCAGCGAGGGTTATCTGCTGGCGCTCGAATACCTGCTGAGCAAGGTTTCTGCTGAGTGAGCCTCTTCGAGCAACACGTCGTCTGGTGTCCGCGGCCCTTGGCCGCGAAAAAGTATATTCATCCGGAGAGAATTAATGGATCTGCGCAAGTTAAAAAAACTGATTGATCTCGTCGAGGAATCGAGCATCACCGAACTGGAGATTAACGATGCCGAGGAAAAAGTCCGCATCGTGAAACACGGCGGCGCCATGGCGCAGCAAGCCTACGCGTTGCCAATGGCCACCACGGCGCAGATGATGGCGGCGGCACCGGCAACAGTCACCGTCACCCCGACCGATCAACCGCAACTGCCCGAAGGCGATATCGTTAAGGCACCGATGGTGGGCACTTTCTACCGCTCAGCCAGCCCTGGCGCGGAGGCCTTTGTCGAGGTGGGCAGCGTCGTCAAAGCCGGCGAGACACTGTGCATCATTGAAGCCATGAAGTTGCTCAACGAAATCGAAACCGATCGGGCAGGTACGGTGATGGCCATTCTGGTCGAGAATGGCGAGCCCGTAGAATACGGCGAGCCGCTATTCGTCATCGGCTAAGGGGGGGTCTTCCTTCATGTTCGGGAAAGTCCTTATCGCCAACCGCGGCGAAATCGCCCTGCGTATCCAGCGCGCCTGCCGCGAACTTGGTATCAAGACGGTCGTGGTGCATTCGGAAGCCGATCGCGACGCCAAGTACGTCCGACTCGCCGATGAATCGGTATGCATCGGCCCGCCCCCTTCGGCGCTCAGCTACCTCAACGTCCCGTCGATCATATCGGCGGCCGAAGTCACTGATTCGGAAGCGATTCATCCGGGCTACGGTTTTCTCTCGGAGAACGCGGATTTCGCCGAACGTGTGGAGTCTTCGGGCTTCGTTTTCATCGGCCCGCGTCCGGAAACGATTCGCCTGATGGGCGACAAGGTTTCCGCCAAGGAAGCCATGCGCGCCGCTGGCGTTCCCTGTGTTCCTGGTTCGCTGGGCAGCCTGCCGGAAGATCCCAAAGAGATTCTGCGCCTGGCCAAGGAAGTCGGCTACCCGGTGATCATCAAGGCAGCCGGTGGCGGTGGCGGACGCGGCATGCGCGTCGTGCACACCGAAGCGGCGCTGGTCAACGCAGTCACCATGACGCGCAGCGAAGCACAGAATTTCTTCGGCAATCCGAATGTTTACCTTGAAAAGTACCTGGAGAACCCGCGCCACATCGAAATCCAGGTGCTTGCCGACAGTTTTCGTAGTGCCGTCTTCCTCGGCGAGCGTGACTGCTCGATGCAACGCCGTCACCAGAAAATCATCGAGGAAGCCCCTGCGCCGGGCATCGCCGCCCGCCATATCGCCCGCATTGGTGAGCGCTGTGCCGAAGCCTGCCGACGCATCAACTATCGTGGCGCGGGAACTTTCGAGTTCCTCTACGAGAATGGCGAGTTCTATTTCATCGAGATGAACACTCGTATCCAAGTCGAGCATCCGGTCACCGAATTGATCAGTGGTGTGGATCTGGTTGTCGAGCAGATCCGTATTGCCGACGGTGAGCGCCTGCGCTTCAAACAGCGTGATCTGGCTTTCCACGGTCACGCCGTCGAATGCCGAATCAATGCCGAAGACCCGTTCACCTTCGTTCCTTCACCCGGCAAGATCAGCGTCTATCACCCACCCGGCGGGCCCGGCATCCGCGTGGACTCGCACATTTATCAAGGCTACACGGTGCCCTCGCACTACGACTCAATGGTCGCCAAGGTGATTTCCTACGGAGACACTCGCGACCAGGCGATTCGCCGCATGCGCACGGCGCTTTCAGAAATGAGCATCGAAGGCATCAAGACCAACATCGCCCTTCATCAGGAACTGATGCACGACGCCCGTTTCATGGAAGGCGGCACCAGCATCCACTATCTCGAACAGCGGCTGGCCGCCAGGAACGAACTCAAGAAGGGCGGCTGAGCGGCGCGATCATCGATGGCCTGGCTATCCCTCAGTATTCAAACCGACTGCCTGCACGCCGAGGCCCTGGCCGATGCGCTCCTCGAAGAAGGTGCGCTGGCAGCCAGCATCGAGGATGCCGACGCCGGCACCGCCGACGAAACACCGCAATTCGGCGAGCCCGGATCGATCACCCGCCCAGGCTGGGAGCGTTCGCGCGTCGTCGCCCTGCTCAAGCTGGATGCCGATAGCGAAAGCCTGGTCCGCATCTGTGCGCAGCGCGCCGGCCTCGAAGAAGCACCGACTTTTTCGCAGGAAGAAGTCGCCGAGCAGGACTGGGTCCAGCTCACCCAGGCGCAGTTCGAACCGATTCGCGTCTCGGAGCGTTTGTGGATCGTGCCCTCATGGCACGATGCACCCGATCCGCAAGCGATCGTCCTGGTGCTCGATCCCGGCATGGCCTTCGGCACCGGTTCGCACCCCACCACGCGTCTATGCCTGGAATGGCTCGAAGGCTGCGTGACGCCGGCCAGCTCGGTCCTCGACTACGGTTGCGGTTCCGGCATCCTGGCCATCGCCGCAGCCTGCCTTGGCGCCAGCGACGTGCTCGGGGTGGACATCGACCCCCAGGCGGTGCTGGCATCGATCAACAACGCCGAGCGAAACAAGGTCGCGGTGCGCTTCCAGGACTCGCAACAGGAACTACAGGGGCAGTTCGACATCGTCGTCGCCAACATCCTGGCCAACCCTCTGAAGGTTCTGGCGCCCGCGATCTGCGGGCATGTACGGCGCGGCGGCCGCCTGGCACTGTCCGGGATCCTCGCCGAGCAGACCGAGGAGCTGGTCGCCGCCTATGCGCCCTACCTGCTGCTGCGCGTCGCTGACAGCCGCGATGGCTGGGTCTGCCTCGCCGGCGTAAAGGACTAGCCGATGAAGACCTGCTGCCCAGGCTGCCAGACGATTTTTCGCGTCACCTCGGAGCAGCTCAAGGTGCGCGCCGGAAAAGTCCGCTGCGGGCAATGCCGCCGGGTGTTCAACGCTCTGGACAGCCTGCTCGACGACGCTGAAACGCTGCTCATTGCAGCGCCGCTGCCGGAGGCTGCGCTCGCAGCAGAAACGCTGCTCCCGAGGGACGCCCCGCCGCCAACCCAGGACGCCCCGCCGCCAACCCAGGCCTCGCTCGCGACCGAGACGCCGCGCCAGTCCGACTCCAGGGAAGCAACGGGGACAGAGCCTGCCGTCGCCGTGCTACTGCGCGAAGAGGTGGACGCGAGCGCGAGCGAGCGGGAAAACGACACGGATGCCGCTGACGAACAGACGTGGACAAGGCACGACCCCCCCGGCCGCAGCGAGCCTTTCTTTGCTGCGCACGCCCTCGACCGCAGCGAAGAAACTCCTTACACCGCCGAGCCCTCCCACCATTTGCCTCGGCACGTCATTTCCAACACCGCTGCGCAGAGCGTGCGCAGCGGTCGCCCGGCAGCCGATCCGCCACCGAGCACCGCCGACCCGATGGCAAGCGTCGCGGCGCTCGCGCCAATCGGAGGCGCCGAGCACAGCGTTCCAGATCGTGAAAACAAGGAAGTACCTAATCATGATCGCTGGCTGGAAGCCGCGATAAGCCAGCCCGTACCGCCCGTCGCCGGCAAGGCGATGGCCGCGCCCTTCGTCATCGTCATCGTCCTCCTGACCCTGACGCTGATCGGCCAGACGATCTTCCATTTCCGCGGCGTCATCGCCCTTACCACCCCCAGCACTCGGCCGGCGCTGGCCGCGCTGAGCGCAGCTCTGGGCACCGACATCCCGCTGCCGCGGCATGTCGATCTGGTCAGCATCGAGGCCTCGGATCTGCAGAGCGAACCGGGACGCAACAAGCGGCTGGTGCTGCTGGCGACGCTGCGCAACCGGGCCAGCTATGCGCAAGCCTACCCGGCGATCGAACTGACGCTCACGGACACCACGGACAAGGCCATAGTACGTCGCGTGTTCACCGCCGACGAGTACCTCACGCCAGCGCAGCTTGCCGAAGACGGATCGTTCAACGCCAACGCCGACCTCGAAGTCCGCCTGTGGCTCGACGCCAGTGAGGTCAACGCCGCGGGCTACCGGCTTTACGTCTTCTACCCGTAAGCATGTGTTGATTCACGATCCTCACGGCGCCCCGCTTTGCCAATCCCGTACAGTTCCCGGAAAATCCATGTCGACACTCATTTGCGGCTCCATCGCCTTCGATAACATCATGGTTTTCCATGATCGTTTCAAGAATCACATCCTGCCCGAGCAGATTCACATCCTGAACGTCGCTTTCCTGGTTCCCGAGATGCGCCGCGAGTTCGGCGGCTGCGCCGGCAACATCGCCTATAACCTCAAGCTGCTGAACGGCGAACCACTGATCATGGCCACGGTCGGCGACGACGCCGACTCTTATCTGCTGCGCCTGGACGATCTTGGCCTGTCAAGGGCGCACGTGCGCCGAATTGCCGGCAGCTTCACCGCCCAGGCATTCATCACCACCGACCTCGACGACAACCAGATCACCGCCTTCCACCCGGGCGCGATGACCTATTCGCACCTCAATCATGTTGCCGATGTCCCTGCCGCGACGCTTGGCATCGTCGCTCCGGACGGCCGCGACGGCATGCTGCAGCACGCGCAAGACCTTGCGGCGGCTGGCATCCCCTTTGTTTTCGATCCCGGCCAGGGGCTGCCGATGTTCTCCGGTGACGAGCTGATGAGCTTCATGCAACTGGCCACCTACGCCTGTTTCAACGATTACGAAGCGAAGCTCCTCTGCGACCGCAGCAATCGATCGATCGAAAAACTGGCGAACGAGGTCGACGCGCTGATCGTCACCCGCGGTGGCGAAGGCTCGCGGATTTACGCCAACGGTGTCTGCCACGAAATCCCCTGTGTGCAGGCCTCGACCGTCGTCGACCCCACCGGCTGCGGTGATGCCTACCGCTCGGGACTGCTCTACGGCATTGCCGCTGGCTGGGACTGGCAGAAAACGGGCCAGCTTGCCGCAGTCATGGGCGCCATCAAGATCGCTCATCGCGGTGGGCAAAACCATCGCCCGACGCGCAAGGACATCGCCGATCATTTTGCAAAAGCTTTTGGCAGCCAGCCATGGTAGGTCGACGGTAGCGAAGCTGCTGCGAATTTCAGTCCCGATTCCAACGCGGCTGTCTGTGTAAAGCGTGACGCGGTAGTCGACCATCGGCGGCGCGCTCCCGGTCAGCCCTCCCCAATCCGGTTTAGCGGCCTCTTGCCTCTTTCTGGCACTCGACCAGATCCGCATACTCCCGATGGCGCTCGATGAAGCCGGCGAGGTACGAACAGCTGGGGACAAGCTTTAAACGCTGCCGGCGTGCATCGTCGAGAGCAACGCGGGCCAGCGCAGCGGCAATTCCACGGCCGCGGAATTCGTCCGGCACAAAGGTGTGCTCAAGAATGGCGAGCCGATGTCGGTGACTCGACCGGGGGCGAAGGCACCGGACTGCGGCGATGCCAATCGTCCAGCACCAGCGCCCGGATGTCGGAGGTCGAACTCAATTGCAGAACCCGGCGGGCCAGATCTTCCGCGTCGCACAGGTGCGTCGATCGAATCGCGTGTTTGATGTCGAGAAGCCGACCCGGACTGACGCTCAGGCTACGGAATCCCAAGCCGATCAGGAGCTTCGTATAGACGGGGTCACTGGCGATTTCTCCACATAAGGAGATGGGCTTACCCTTTCTCGTGGCGGTGCGCACCAGCCTGGCCAGGACCTGGATGACCGCCGGATGCAGCGGATCATAGGTGGACACCATCTGCTCACTTATCCGATCGGCGGCCAGCAGAAACTGCACCAGATCGTTGCTGCCCACGCTGAAGAAATCGACCTCGTCGGCAAGCTGCGCGATGAGCATCGCGGCCGATGGCGTCTCGATCATGGCACCGATGCGAATGCCAGGATTGAATGACTGGCCCGCTGCTGCGAGATCGCCTTTCGCCTGTTCGATGACGGCCTTGGCGGCACGCAGCTCGTCCAACCCATCGATCATCGGCAAAAGAATCGCCACCGGATGCGACGCGCTCAGGCGAAGGATGGCCCGCAGCTGCGAATGCAGGATCGTCGGGTTGGCGAACAGCAGCCGCATGCCCCGACAACCGAGCGCCGGATTGCCTTCAGGCGGCAGCGGAAAATAGTTGAGCGGCTTGTCGCTGCCCACATCGAGAACGCGGATCACAGTTTCACCTGGCTGCAGATGCTCCGCCGTACTGCGGTAGAACTTGTACTGCTCGTCCTCCGAAGGAAAACGATTCTGCACCATGAAGACAAACTCGGTGCGATACAGTCCGACACCTTCGGCTTTTACGCTTGCCGCGGCGACGGCGTCCGCCGTCTGCCCGACATTGGCAGCGAGCTTGATTGCGCAGCCGTCGAGCGTGATCGCCGGTAGCTCGACCAGGTCCTTCAAGGCGCTCCTGTGGACCTGCAGGTCGACCTGCAGTTGTGCGTACTTATCGACTATCGCCGCTTCGGGATTCACGAAAATCCGTCCAGCCAGAGCGTCGACGATCACTTGGTCGCCGCTGCGAATCCGTTCGCTGGCGTTCGCCACATGCACGAGCATCGGGATGCCCAGGGAGCGTGCAAGGATCGTGGCGTGCGTGGTCAGTCCGCCCCTCTCGACGATCAATGCCCGCACGCCTCGGCCTTCCAGCTGAGGAACAACGGACGCCAGCAAATCGCCGGTGACAACCACGCAGCCATCCGGAAGCGCCGGCGAAATCGGCGCTCCACCCTGGGCCAGCTGGTCGAGCAGACGCCTGCCGACGTCATGCAGATCGCTTGCTCGCTCACGGAAGTAAGGGTCTTCGAGGCTGGCAAAGAGGGCACTCAGCTGCTTGATCGCTTCGTCCACGGCCGCCTCGACATTCATGCGCTTGTCGAAGCATAGGGCACGGACCGCATCGCGCAGTTCCACATCGCGCATGAGGAGGATTTGTACCTCGAAAACCTCCGCTTCGTCCTCTCCGAGGCTGCGGCGGACTCTATTCTGAACAGCCAGTAAGTCGCCTTCGGCGGCAACGACGGCGGCATCGAAACGCTCCATTTCAGTAGGCGCTTCGGCCTCGCTCACCTCCCTTCGTGGAATGGCGGTCGACCGCCTGGCGCAGTCACATAGCACGGCTGAGCCACGCGCAAGGCCGGTTGACGCCACCTCGCCAAGAATCATCGCCGCGGCCAGAGTCGGGTTGTCGGTATTGCTCATGTGCTAATCCTGATAGCAGTCATTCGTCCGTCATCTGAATGGCTGTGCACGGGCTTCGCCAGCAACCGTGTCCTCCCAAGGCGAAAGGGTCTTCGCCCGCTGCGGCCATGGTGAGGGCAGCCATCTCACTGCTCTGGACGGCCTTCTTGCGTCCCGCTTGCTTGGCGCCGAGTGCACGCCCATTTGACGCTAATCGGGTCGGCGGCGTGAAATTCAAGGCCTTGAAGTTTGCAACGCCGCACATAGATTACAAGGTGAAGGCGGCGCCTACGCTGCCTGACCTTGACACGACAGGAGGTAAAGAAATGCTCTATCGCTCGCTTTTCCCGCGCGACCTGTTCGCGGACCTGGATCGCCTGCAAGGCGAGATTCAGCGCAATCTTGAGATCTCTCCGAGTATTCGTGGCCTGACGCGTGGCTTTCCCGCCATGAACGTGGGCAGCACACCGAAATCCGTCGAGATCTACGCCTTTGCACCGGGCATTGCTCCCGAAAGCCTTGAAGTTCAGGTTGAAAGAGGTGTCCTGACAGTGGCCGGAGAACGCCAGCCGGATCCGCTGCCAGAGAAAGCCACGGCGCATATCGACGAACGTTTTGCCGGGCGTTTCCGCCGGGTGGTGACCCTGCCAGACGATGTCGACACCACCGCCGTGGAAGCCCGCTATCGCGATGGCGTCCTCCATATCACGGTGCCCCGGAAGGAAGCCGCGCAGCCACAACGCATCGCCATTCAGTAAGGAGAACGAAGATGACCGACAACAGCGCTGTCACCAAACAAGCCGCAAGCAGCCGTAGCGATACCGCCCTGCTTCCACCGGTGGATGTTATCGAGGATACGAACGGCATCACCCTCTGCGCTGACCTGCCCGGCGTGCCGAAAGACCGCCTGGGCCTGCAGATCGAGGCCGACACGCTGACCATCGAAGGGGAAGTGACACTGACGATACCGGAAGGCATGGAATCGAGTCATGCCGAAGTGAGCCTGCCGCGCTATCGCCGTGTGTTCACGCTTTCCAAGGAGCTGGACACCGAGAAGGTCGGCGCCGAATTCAATCAGGGTGTGCTCAAGCTGCGCATCCCGAAAGCAGCACACGCGCAGCCGCGGAAGATCGAGGTAAGACCGGCCTGACCGCCGAAGGGGCGGTGCGCTGCCGCGCCCGCCCCGGCAAGAGTGTTCATCGACGATGGAGGTGAAAAATGAAACTGGAGACGCTCAAAGAAAATCTGGGAGGTTTCTGGGACAATCTGGCGGAGGGCTGGCGCCATCTCCGGCAGTCTGCCGGCGAAGCACTCACTCGTTTCCACCCGGGCGAAAAGACCAACATGCCGGTGCGCGCCGAGGTAGACGATGACGCCTACCTGCCGAGTATGGGGTGGTCGATGCTCGGTGGCGACATGTTCGAAGACGACAAACGTCTGGTCGTTCGACTTGAGGTACCCGGCATGGAGAAGGAAGACCTGGACATCCAGATCCATGACGGTACTCTGCTGGTGAGCGGCGAGAAGCGCTTTGAGCGGGAAAGCAGTGAAGGCCGCTGGCGGGTAATGCAGCGCGCCTACGGCAGTTTTCGCAGAGCGGTACCCCTGCGGGTGCCGGTCAAGGCTGACCAGGCCCGCGCCAGCTACAGGAATGGCGTGTTACGGGTGGAGTTACCGAAGCGGGAACCGGGGGCTGCCAAAGTCGTGAGCATCAATGTCCGCTGAGGGAATCAAGCTCGCTGCCGACGGGTGGGCCAACAGCCTGTGAAAATACAGCTACCCGCCGGTGTGCTGGCCGGACCGGAGCAGTGTCGGTAGCAACGATTGCGAGGATTTCATCCAGCGGGACGCGGCTATCAGCCCCGGTAATTCCGGCGACCCGCTGGCAAGCGCCGATGCTGAGAGCGTTGGCGTACCGCAATCTCCAGGCGACCGGCGCTAGCTCAGCTTGCACTCATTGGCCAGAGGCCGGCCGGTCCTGGCATCCATCAAGACGCTCTTCCAGGGCAGATCGATCCACAGCAGGCCATGCTGGCGATCCTCGTAGCGAGGCAGGCCGGAACTCGAGTCATAACGGATCAGGGTTCGCTGCTTGCCCTGCCACTCAAGCTCGATCATGCGGGTGTTCTGCGCATTGCGCTGCACCAGGACGCTACGCCCGAGTTCACAGAAGTAGACCCCGCTGCCGAGCGGAATCTGCAGCTGTCCGCCCTCACTGGTGATGCCCGGTTGCGGGACGGAAACGATCGACGAAGGCTGCTGGAAAAACGGGAATGCACAGCCAGCGAGTACTATCGGCAGCATGGCCATGCTGATGATGACGGGGCGATGCACGGGCACGCGAAAACCTCGAATCACTGATTGGTAAGAAGGCAACGGGAAAGAGCATGACAGATTTCCGTAAAACGACAAAATCTTCAGGCAGGTCAGGCCATGGCTTGCATTAATAGGCGGAGATAAGTGGCAGCGTTCGGCGGTTGACAGGGCTGCCGGGGCCGGAGACACTCTCGGCGGTGTGCATGCCGCCCCCCGCCAACTTCCCGCTCATTGCAGCTCGTGCATTGCAGCCCGCTTCCCCTCCCTCACTTCCTTGCTGATCTCGCCCGCCGATGAATGAACGCGACGCCCTGCTGACCACTGCGGTGCGCGCCGTCGAGAGCGTCGACGCGGAGCGGCAAAGCTGGTCCGACGAAGACCGGGCGTGGTCCAGTCAGGCGGCGGCGGAAGCCGTCGGGGAAGGCGCCCCAGCCGCTGTCTTCGTCGCCTGCCGCGCGCAGTTCGCGGTCGATCGTTTGCGGCCGCGTGATCCGGGTTTCCTTCGCCTGGTCGACAGTTTGCGGTGGCGTGGCTGGATCGGCGCCATGGTGATGCTGGTCTCCTTTATCGCTGGCCTACTCGTCGATCGCATCGGATCTGGCCAGAACATCAACCTGCTGGCGCCACCGGTGCTCGGCTTGCTGACCTGGAATCTGGCCGTCTATCTCTTGATCCTCGTCAGCAGCTTGCGCCGTGGCGGCAAGCCAGCCAGCGAAGCGGGCCCCTTGCGCCGCGTGCTGCTTGGCTTCCTGGCAGGTAGCGGTCGCCGGCTAAGGCAACGCGGGGTGCTGATGCCCACGCCAGTCCAGCCCAGGTTGCTGAGCGACTGGAGCCAGATAGTCGCCCCTCTCTACGCCGCACGGGTCGCGCGCCTGTTGCATTTCTCGGCGGCATTATTTGCCGCTGGCATCATCGCCGGACTGTATCTGCGCGGACTCGCTTTCGAATACCGCGCCGGCTGGGAGAGCACTTTTCTAGGCGCCGAAGCGGTACACCGCCTGCTCAGCGTGCTGCTGGCACCCGGGCTGTGGCTGACCGGCAGCGTCCTGCCGGAGGTCGACGGACTCGCTGCAATTCGCTTCGGCGTCCTGCCGGCCACCGAAAATGCCGCGCCATGGTTGCATCTTCTCGCCGCAACACTGCTCATCGTCGTCATCGTGCCACGCGTCGCCCTCGGCATTGCCAGCGGCCTGCTCGAACGGCACCGCAGCAGCCGGCTGCTTGGCGACTTTGGCGATCCCTATTACCAGCGCCTGCTACACGGCTACCAGACCGGACCGGCTCACCTGAGCGTGATCCCCTATAGCTATCATCCCGCCACGGCCACGATAACCGGGCTGCAGCGGCTGCTCGGGCGCGTCTTCGGGGACAACGCACAGATCGAGTGGGCGACACCGGTGAACTATGGCGAAGAAGAAGCGCCCCGCACGGCCATGCAGTGCGAGGGCCGCACTCCGGTCGTCGCGCTATTCAGCCTGGTCGCCACCCCGGAGCGCGAAGCCCAGGGTGCCTTCCTGCGTGCCGTGCGTGCCCGGGAGGGTGCTGGGCCGCTCCTGGTGCTGGTCGACGAGGCGCCGTGGCGGGCCCGCTTCGATCCTGATCCACGACGCATCGAGCAGCGGCGCGCCGCCTGGCGAAGCGAGCTCGCCGATCTCGCCGAACTCGGCCTCACCCCGGTTTTCCTTGATCTCGCGCAGCCCGATCTGCGCACGGCGCAGGACGAGATCGAACGCCGTCTGGAGGGCTCCACATGAGCGAAGCTCGTATCTCTCTGTCGCTGATATCACATACCAACGCCGGCAAGACGACCTTGGCGCGGACCCTGCTCGGCCGCGACGTTGGCGAAGTTCGCGACGCGCCGCACGTGACTGTCGACGTCAACGCCTACACCCTGATCAGCACGCCCGAAGGTGATGAACTGACGCTCTGGGACACGCCGGGATTTGGCGACAGCGCCCGCCTCGCCAAACGTCTGCGCCAGCACGGCAACCCCATCGGCTGGTTCGTCGGGCAGGTCTGGGATCGTTTTCGCGATCGCTCGATGTGGTTTACCCAGCAGGCGGTCAGCAATGTCCGCGACCAGGCCGACGTGGTGCTCTACCTGGTCAACGCCTCGGAAGAGCCGGCCGACGCGGGTTACCTCGAACCCGAGTTTGCGGTTCTCGAGTGGATCGGCAAGCCGGTCGTCGTGCTCCTCAACCAGACCGGTCGGTCGCGGCCAGCCGCCGAGGAAGCGGCCGAGCACGAACGCTGGCGCAGCCTGCTGGCCGGCTACCGGGTCGTCCGCGCGGTCCTGCCGCTGGACGCTTTTGCGCGCTGCTGGGTGCAGGAGATCACCCTGCTGCAGGAAGTCGGCAAGATGCTGCCGGCCGAACGCGGGGCCGCTTACGCACGTCTGGTCGACGCCTGGCAGGCGCGTCGCGAGGCACAATTCGAGGCCTCGATGGCGGTGTTGGCAGAGACGCTGGCGCGCGCCGCACTGGACCTTGAAATACTGCCGGAAACCCGCCTCACGGGGACGCTGCGCGACCTCAAGCGGGCCCTGGGTGTCGGTCGCGATGCGCATGCCGGCGACGCCAAGGACGACAAAGCGCACGCGGTGCAGGCGCTTGGCGCGCGGATCGACAGCGACCTGCAGGCCGGCCTCGACCGCCTGATCGCCATCCACGAACTCGAAGGCCACGCCAGCGAAGAACTGCTGCGGCGCATCGCACTGACGGTGAGCATCGAAGCGCCGGTCAACGAGCGCAAGGCGGCACTGATGGGCGGCGCTGTCTCCGGTGCCCTGACCGGTCTCGGCGTCGACATCGCGCATGCCGGACTGACGCTCGGCGCGGGCATGCTTACCGGCGCCGTCGTCGGCGCCCTGGGCGGCGCCGGGATCGCACGCGGCGTCAATATGGCGCGCGGCCGGCGCGGCACCACCTTGCGCTGGGACGACAGCTTCCTGTGCGAACTGCTGGTGACCTCGCTGTTGCGCTACCTGGCCGTCGCCCATTACGGACGTGGGCGCGGCGAGTGGCGCGAAACCGAGTATCCGGCCTTCTGGCCGCCACTGGTCAGCCAGGCCGTGGCCGCCGCCAAGGCCGGCTTGATTGCTACCTGGTCGGGTCGCGAGGGCGGCCGCGAAAGTGGCGTGGAAGCAAGCGGCCTGGCGCCGGGCAGGGTCGCCACCGCCGTCAGGCCGGTGATCGCCGAGATCGCCCGCAAGCTGCTCGCCGAGCTCTATCCCGCTACCCCGGACTGAGCACCTAGTGGCCATGGAGTGGATCGCACTGCTCGTCGCCGGCTTTTTCGAATGGGGCTGGCCGGTCGGACTGAAGCTTGGCTGGTCGGAGAACGGTGCCCTGTGGGGCTGGCTGGCCTTCGCCGCCGTGAGCATGAGCGCCAGCGGCGCGCTACTGCTGGTCGCGCAGCGGCGGATTGCCATGGGCACCGCCTACGCCGTGTGGACCGGCATCGGCGCCGTCGGCACCTTTGTCCTCGGCATCCTCCTCTTCGGCGAGGCAGCCACGGTCGAGCGCTTCTTCTGCGTGGCGCTGATCGTCGCCGGCATCGTCGGCCTCAAGATCGCTTCGAAATAGGCGCCACCATGGACTGGATTGCGCTGCTCATTGCCGGCCTCTTCGAGTGTGGCTGGCCGCTAGGGCTGAAACTCCGGCACAGCGAGCGCGGAACGCACTGGGGCTGGATCGCCTTCGCCGGCGTCTGCATCCTGGCCAGCGGCGCGCTGCTGCTCTACGCGCAGCTGAGCATCCCGATGGGCACGGCCTACGCCGTGTGGACCGGCATCGGCGCCGTCGGCACCTTCGCGCTCGGCATCGTGGTGTTCAAGGAAGCTGCGACGCTGGCCCGTTTCTTCTGCATCGGCCTGATCGTCACCGGCATTCTCGGCCTGAAACTGGTCGCCTAGCGGAGCGCTGGCGCGGCGAGGTGATTTTCTTGCCCGCCTGTAGCGGCTCCGGCAGGCGATAATGCGGACCTTGTTTTGAACGGTCATGACCTGTCGAGATACCCCGGATCATGAAAGTCATGACCGTTTCCCCCTCCACTTGCAGTGCGCATTCCGGCTTGCACGCCGGAATCGTTCGACGGGCAGGGAGCATGCTCCCTGAATTCCCCGTCTCACCCCCAGGCCCTTCTCCCACAAGGGGAGAAGGGAGCTTCGTGAGTCGCGTACGCGACTTTCACATTGACGCGGTGGTCTGTCATCCGGCGACCTGCCTTGCGCCCCGACAAACAGGCAGACCCATGCACCGCACAATTTTCAGCACCCCGATCGTCAACACCCTGCTGCGCGCTTTCTCGGTGAGCTTTCTGAAGATTGCCGGTTGGAAAATAGAGGGCCGTCTGCCGGCTGCCGCCAGCAAGAGCGTGTTGATCGCCGCGCCGCATACCAGCAACTGGGACCTGCCTTACACGCTGATGGTCGCCTTCGCCCTGCGGCTCAATATCTACTGGATGGGCAAGGCGCAGATTTTTCGGCCGCCATTTCGCGGTCTGATGAGGTGGCTCGGCGGCATCCCCGTCGCACGCGAGACGGCCAACAACCTGGTCGCCGCGTCAGCCGCAGCAATCACCGCCGCCGACGGCCCGGTGCAGCTGATCGTTCCGCCCGAGGGGACACGCAGCAAGACGCGGGAATGGAAGACCGGCTTTTACCACATCGCAGTGACTGCCCAGGTACCGATCGTCCTGGCCTACATGGACTACGAGAGGAAGATCAGTGGTCTCGGAGAAATCTTCGTACCGACCGGTGACGTCGATGCCGACATCGCCGCCATCAAGACTTTCTATGCACCATTCAAAGGCAAGAATGCCAGCCAGTACCACGCCGAGTGATGGCACGGCGCACGGCGCATCAGTCAGGCGGCGGAACTGACTCGACTGAGGTGACAGCCTCGGCAGGCTCGAACGTTTCAACCGCCAGGACCGGCGCGAGGTGCAAATCCAGAGCGTAGAACACCGCCAGCGCGGCGTAGGCGTCATTCGCCGCGTAGAGCAACTGTTTGGGTAGCAGTGTCTGCCGCGCCCAGTTGGACGTCGTCACCGAGCGCGATTTCTGCAGGCGCTGTCCGAGAACCATCGCCACCGCGGCTTTCGCACCAAGCGTCTGGCGAATACCCTTCCTGCGCAAGGCATCCGCCAGATCGACCATCGCCCGATTGCGGGCGCCAAGCTTGCTGAGCAGCACCGTCCGATCCGACTTGAGCCCGAAGCCAACCTTCACCACCGCCTCGCACTCGACGACGCTCTTGATGAATGCGCACGCCGCTTCGCCGTCGACGCGAACGATGAAGGCCTGCTCGCGCAGCGCAAACTGGACGACATGCGGCCCGCTGGCCAGCTCACCCTTGGCAAAGGTCGGCTTGCTCTCGGTATCGAAGCCAACGAAACCCGCACGCTGGATCGCGCCGCGCGCGGCCTCGAACTGCGCCGGCGTCTTCAGCAGATGAACGCAGTCAAGCGTCAGGCCGACAAAAGGCGGCAGTAGTGAAATTTCTTCCCGGCTCGGCCGTTGCGCAATCGTCGCATCTGTCATTTGCTGCATCACTTCGCTATAGAGGGCCATCTGCGTAGGCCTGCGCGAGAAGCGCAGGGCTCAGGCCACGGATTATCGTCGAAACCGCTATTCGTTGCAGGGTTGAATCTCCGCTCGCTATCGGCATAACATCGCCGGAGTGCCCACCCCGGTGCCGAGAATTGCCCAGTCACGCGCACTCTCAGTCGTCTCAAGCTCCGGGCGCAGCGCCAAGCGGGCAGGCAACTACCCACGCAGTCCACCACACCAGGAGCGATCAATGGCCAAGAAGAATGACGAGGTATGCGGTTTTCTCCCCAAGATCGACGCACATAGCCCGCAAGGGACGCTGGGACGCCTCAAGCTCAGTGATCTCAAGCCCACCCAGAACGCCGTCGGCATGGACGAAGTGAACGTCAAGGTGGCGAAGATCAAGGATAAGAGCGACAGCGCGCTGGAAGACTATCTCCTGCCGCGGGCCGTCCCGGTGATCATCGGCAATGACGGTCAGTACTACCTGATCGACCACCACCATCTCAGCATCTCGCTGTGGCGCGCCAAGGGCGACATGGAGATCCCGGCCATGGTCACGCGCAACTGGAACTCCATCGCAGGAAAACACTTCTGGAAAACGATGGCCGCCAACAACTGGGTATACCCTTTCGACGCCATGGGCGCCGGCCCCAACAATCCCAACACGCTCAAACAGCACGTCAAGGACCTCGACAACGACCTCTACCGAAGCCTGTCCTGGCTGGTGCGCGAAGCCTATGGCTACGTCAAGGACCCGAACAACGCCATCTTCGCCGAGTTCAAATGGGGTAGCTTCTTCCGCACCCGCGTGATCTTCGACGAGCAGCTGACGTGCAAGAAGAACTGCATGGAGATGACCCTGGAAGACATCCGCAAAGCCGACCCCGACGACTACGCCGAGAAGATCGGCTGGGCGCGCTATTTGGCGAGTTCTCCGGAGGCTGCCGGACTGCCGGGGTTCGTTGGCCGATCGGGGTAAGGCGACAAGCGGGCTGCCGAGAGCGGCGGCCTGTCGGGCTTGCTCAGCGGAGCGCGACGCGAAGGTAGCGAGAACCACCAGCGAACACCAGATGGGCACCCCCGTCGGGTACCCATTTCCACGAGCCTTTGGCGCGCTTACTGGTCAAGAAGGTTCGCGCACCGGGAAAGTTCCCTGTCGGTCATTGACCGAGCGGGAAGGAAGGAGCGCTCCTGGTTTTTTCCGCCCCGGCTGCTGTGGCAAAGATCAAGACCCTATGCACTCGTGATGAAGCAGGACAATGACGGTTCTGGTTAACTGTATAGCCACGTCAGCAACCAAGCGAGAAACGCTGATCCGTTAGTTCCTTGCGTTTGCCGGTAAGGTAGTCACCATACTGCGCAGAGTGCGGCTGCCGTAGCTCCGAATCCTTGACACGTATAGCGCGGTCAAGTTGCTGGCACTGAAGCTCTTTCGACCGCCGGGCGCTGTCTATCTCTGCTTGTCGCTTATTGGCAGCCGCCGTCTGCGATCGTTCAGCGGCTCTAGCTTTGCCTTTGGCTTCTCTCGCGATCGCGACTTGCTCGTCGAAACTCATGTTGCTGGGAACCGCATAGGTAGTGATTTCAACACCGTTGCTCTGTGAGCAGTAATTATTGGAAAGGAAGTTCGTGCCATCGTACCCGCGGCATTCATATATCGTGGCCGCAGTTACGCTTGTGCTGAACGGCGCAAGAAATGCAGCAAGAAGAAGATGGTAGACCATAAACCTGATTCCATAGCGCTTGTGCATAATTGGTGATTTGCTACTTCGTATAGATGCTCAAAATCGGCAATCATTGGCGATTAATGCCTATAGGACCAAGCCTAACACACGGCGTGGTCAGAGCTGGCAATACTAAACCCTCAATTAAGTCCGATCGCGTTGCAGCCTCTCCCAGGCTCGCTGGGCCGCTTCCCGGTTACTGATTCCCGGCGATCGCTGATATTCGTACTCCTGGAGGCGTTCAGCTCGTCGCCGGTCGCCGCCACACCCAAGAACCAACTTGTCCTCAGGCGAGAGGCCATGCCTGGGTGGCTCTTCGGCAGGCCGCGAGCGCATGCGGGGCTCATGAACTGTCCACAACCGCTTCCGTCGTCGCACATGACGGGCCTCGTCCAGAAAGACCAGCATGACGATCAGGGCGATGAGGGCGATTGCCCATTGCCAGGCCGGGATACTCCTCAGCCAGTATCGAAGCGGCGCGGGGACTTGCAGCGACATGACCCGTTCAGGGCTGCCTGACGCTTCCGGCGCCGGCGTCGTTGCGGCCGGTAAAGGCGTTGCCGCGGCCTGGACCGTTGCGTTCGTCGTTGGTACGCGGCCCGGGAAAGAATATTGTGCTTCAGCGTACATCCCGTAGCGCGGCGAAAAGACGGCCGGGGGATTGCCCACGTAGAAGCGAAACGGCAGCGAGATCATGGTCAGATCACGCCCGCTCCGCGTCACGGTCTGAACGACGAAATGTAGGTGCGGCCCGGATGAGTACCCCGTCGAGCCCGCCAAGCCAAGCTGCGTTCCAGTCGCCACCCTTTGACCCGGGTAGACGTACACACCGCCGTGCGCGAGATGAGCGTAGAGGGCTATCGTCCCGTCAACATGTTGTATGCGCACCGCGTTGGCCTTGCTCAGCATGTCCGGGCTTTGGCCGCCTGAGATCTGGTTGGCCTCGGTGTCGATTACCACGCCAGCGCGGGCAGCGACAATTGGGGTGCCTTCAGGCATGCCAATATCGACTGCATACTGGCTGTCAGCACTGGCGTGCGTGGTGAGCGGGCCGCCCGGAGCCTGCCCGAGGTGAAAGGCCAGTCCGTCCCGGTAGGGCAAGCGATAGATGGCGTCCGGGCTCTGGCGTGCGTTGAAGTCTCCCAGCACCCATGAAGTCTGGGTGCTGAAGCTATGGCCCATAGTCGACATGGCTGGCCGAATCCGTCCCAGGTAGAGCGTTCCACCGTCTGGCGGTACCACTGCATAAACAGGGAATGGGCGATCCGGCGATATGTTTCGTGCGTCGGAGAGCGAGACCCTCACCGATACCGGTGCCGGGCCGTTGTTGCGAGCCACGATACGGTGGCCGTGGCCTTCCTTTTCGGTTTCGACCGAAAACGGATAGTCTTGCTGCTGACCTGCAAACAAATCCAGGCTGCAGAGCAGAACCGCGGTGGCAAATAGGGCGCGCTTCAGCACGACTTTCTCGGGGACTCGGGTATGCAGAGATGATACAACACTGTCGGCCGGGGCGCGGTGTGCTCGGTTGCATCGCGGCTGCCCCGCCTTCCTGCCTCCCCGGTACATGTCAAGATAGTTGTCGCCTGAGCTCAGGCTGCCAATGGCATATTCTTGCTGTTAGTGGTAACCGATTGCCAACAAGACGACCGTCACGATGAGGAACGCTGGCAAAGCAAGCGCCAGAAGAATGGAGGCCCAACCAACAGGGACTAACAGACTACTTTCTGATTCGCATTCAAATTTTTCCCTGAAACCTTCCCATGCAAGTTTTCTCGCTTCCGTCGCGACAACAAACCGGCGGCGAAGTGTCTCATAATTTTCAGGATACGAAATCATCGCGACATCGGAATAGCAACCTTGGCAGAGAGACGATTTATCATTAAGAAGAATTCCTTCTTGGCTGGTGCCGGCGCAAAAAATACAGGCGGTTTTTGCGTCTGAAATTACATTCTCGTTGTAGGTGCCATTCCTCTCTATAAGTTGCGCCAAGTTCGCACGGGCAAGGAACTTCGACGGGTTAAAGTCTTCGTGCCATGTTCCATTCATCAAAAAGTTCCTGAAGCCGATTCTGACCTGCTGCCAATTCCTGAGCAACTTGCCGCTTGAAATGCTCCAATGGGTCAGGGTCACTACACATAATCTCTGTCTTTTCGATCTCTGGCTTGAATAGATAAAGTTGCCAAGAGGTTCGCCGGTTAGAGAGGCAACGGATGATCGACCGGCGAGGCAGGTTGGACGGCAGAGGGACGGGTCGGCGAGTCGTAGTGCGCCTGCTACCGTCTCGGGCATGTCGTAGTCGCTGTTTGCTCTGTTTAAGTCGGCTAACACTGTCGAGAACTGCAAATTTCAGGTGTCGGCGCAAAATCGCTTTCCACATAGTCCCAGAGCGGACGTTGAACGCAGCCATAATCAGACCTCAAAAAGCCGCGCTCCACGTCGATTTTTGGGGTGGGATTATGGCCTCGTTAGGCGAATTATCGCGTTGCACATAAACAGTGCGTAGGCCCACCAAAAGCAACGCCACAACTTGCCGAATCATTAATGTTAATAGCTGCTGACACACACGTTCCAGCGAACCCTTCCCACTTACTGTCCCCACAATAGGTGTTGCATGAAACTGTTCCGTTATTGCCTTTCTTCCAGACAAATCGGGGTTGAGCTTGCAGTACGGAGACCTTGCTATTTAGGTCGGTAACTGCTGATGAATGACTCGATACAAGGGCCGTTATTGCCGTCATGTTGTTATCAAGTGATGCAACCTTCCCCTCAAGTTCATCAATACGGCCTCGCAAGGTGAATAACGCGCTATTTGTTTCCTCAATTTTCTTATTCTCTATCTGAACTGGCGCAGGCAAACTCATCCACGGGGTATCGCCCTGCGTTGTAGATATGGCCACTTTCAGAATGTGATGATCCGATGTCTTCGTGCACTGAAAGGCTATATCAGTTCGATCAATCGTAATGGCCTGAGTCATATTCGGAGTGACAACTGTAGTGCCGATCATGCAGTTTACTATTGACCCATCAGCACCTGATGAGCTACCAGGTGCGCCCGCAACCACTATGCCCGTTATAGTTCCGACACCGCCTCGACTTACGCTTCGATAAAGAGTGCCCGTTATACCGGAACCATTTGCGTTTGGTGAAAACGTTGCATAAAGCTGGTTTGACTCGACACTGCCAATGCATTCTGACCAAGCCGATAGTGCAATGTCAGCGACTTGCTGCCTTACTCTTACACTTGTAAACGAATCTAACTCTTTAGCAGATGCGTTACAGAATCGTGAGTCGCTGATTGACCATTTTCCGCTTGATTCTTTTCTGGCATCAGATGCTCCAAAACTGAAGCCGCCATAACCAATAGTGGCTCCGCTGCTCCTTGCGGAATCAATGGCTTCTTTTCGCGAATCGTATTTCGACTGACAAGCATCATCACGCTTATTAAGAACGATACTTGATGTGCTAGCGTAATCGTTCGTGTTAAAAGCCCGTGATTGCAGAGCGATATCACAAACTGACGTAACTGCTTGTGTCGCAGAAATAAAGCATATGAAAAGCGCGGCAGACTGTAACGCAATCTTAAAGTTGACTTTAATCATCGACCATCTCCTTTGTTTGTTCGCCTAGCATTTCTTATTAGATAATTCTCCTGCATAACGCCGTGCCTGACATATAAAATCTCCGGCCTGATTCTGACGAAACCAGCTTGCCTCATCGCGCATCGGTCTTAATCTGTACGCAACAACAGTTCTAACAAACTTTGAAAACCGTCACCAGGAACTTGCCGCTACTGCGTTTGGTCAAGCGCCTCGACCAGTTGCGCGAGCGCGTCTGCTATCGGCACTACAGCATAGGAGCTGAGCGAGCTTCTGTCCATTGGATTCGCGCTTACATTCCAGTCTGCAGCATCCAGCTACGTTGGGTACCATGGAAGTCGAACGCTTTTTGTCGTGGCTTGCGAACGAGCGCCGCGTTTTGATCTTGATCCATCGAGATGTAGCAGACACGGTCCGTTCCTGGCCGGAGCTGCCTGATGACAAAAGCAATGCGACAGGCCCTTGACGACCCGGCGACGATGCACGGAGTACCGAAACGCGGCCGTTGGAAATTGTGTCTCTGGCGCTTGTTTGCAGGTCTGAGCTTTCCTATAGGGTTTCGAGCGAATCGATGTTACCGGCGTGATGATGTTCCGCAGGATGTGATCGGATCACATTTTCAGCAGCCCTTGTCTTTGATCAGATCACAGGGAAAAATCGCAAATGCCGCGAAGGGCTTGAGCGATCAGCCTGGTTCAATTGCCAGTAGCTCCCAAATCAAGGCAGCCTCGGAGAAGGTCAATCAGCATTGAGCATCCGGTGCCCGCAAGATCGTTCAAGGGCCTTCGGGTCGCGCGGATCACGCAGCCATATCAGAAAGGATAATGTGCGTTACAGCCTAACGGATACGACATGGCCACAGCAACGGAACGACAGCGCGCATATCGGGCTCGGCGATCAACAGCCGGCGACAACGGCGAGCGACGTCTGCAGACTTGGGGACCACGAAGGCTGAACGGGCTCTGGACCGGCTTGCACGGCATCACGGGGTCACGGGGTCACTCGGCGGGCGATGCTTGAAAAGCTGATTGTCGAAGCTGATGACTCGATCACGCGAGGCCTAGATGATGAGGCTTTCGACCACTACCTGAATGTTACGCTGTAACGCTACGCAGACCATTGAATTTTCACCGATGAGATACAGGCAATAACCGAAACGACGAAGGCCGAAAACTTGCGCCCTGGCTGGAAACCCGGTCAAAGTGGAAATCCAAAGGGCAGACCACCGGGCAGCAGGAACCGTGTCACCCTCGTGGCACTGGCGGCGATGGAAGAAGGCGCCGCCGCTATCGCCAAGAAGATCGTTGAGATGGCCAAGCAGGGCGACATGAACGCGGCCAGACTGGTAATCGAACGGCTGGTGCCGCCTGCGAAGGAGCGCCCGATTTTCCTGGACCTGCCGGACACAAGCTCTGCTGATGGCGTCGCAAGAGCGCAGGCGGCCATCCTGCAAGCGGTGGCGGCCGGCGACATCCTACCGGGAGAGGATGCGACCTTGGCAGGTATCGTAGAGGCACGCCGCAAGGCGGTGGAGACTCAAGAGCTTGAAGCCCGCATCAGCGCACTCGAAGTGAAAGAATGAACGCCTTGCAGAAGCGGGTTAGCAAGCTGGAACGTCCAATCGGCGCTGGCGAACAGCTCAAATGCATCGTCCACATGATCGAGCCCGGCACTATGCGGGTAACGTCTCGCCTTCGGCTGATTGCTGGCGGTGGTGTTGTGGAAATCGACGAGGAAGACAACGTGATCGGAGCGTGCATCACTGAACTGGAAACAGCGAAATGAGCACCGCGCTGGAGCGTCGCATGACCAAGCTTGAAGCAGCGGCGCACCCCGAGGCAAACCGCGTCGCAATCATATTCAGGCGAATTATCCGAGCAGATTCCGGTGAGGTTGTTCGAGCGATCATCGGCGAGAAGGTTGCGGACCGCCAGACCGACGAACCGGAAGACGATTTCATGACACGGTCGAAGGTCGAAGCCTTGGCCGGCACTCACCGGCGACCAGCTCGCGTGATTCTTCTCTCCGAACACAATATTGCCTTGTGAGCCCCCTGGAGCATCGGTTGAAGAAGCTGGAGCAAATCCGGCAGTGCAACGACGTGGGTTGGGAATTTGACTGGCTGTTGGAGAAGGCGGGAACCAGTCGCGCTGCCGTGATGACCGAGTACGGTAGTTTGCAGGCCTTCCCCCGGTGCCAACCGAAAGTAGGCCGCTTGCCACAGGGCCACGACGCACCGACAATTTCTCTCACTTCCCGCCTTACCATCGGAGCCTCCCATGTGCACTGCAACGATCACGCTTTCCAGCAAGGGGCAGGTCCTAATCCCAAAAGAGATTCGGGACGAACTGCATTGGCATCCGGGAACGCAGATCACTCTGGTTTCCAGCGCGTCCGGCGTCACCCTCAGGGCGGTACCGAAGAAGACCGGGCGCAGGTTTTCGGACCTGATCGGTCTGCTCAAACACGAAAGGCCGCCGCTGCCCACTGCAGAACTCTGCAAGCCGGTTGACTACGGTGCGGATTGGGAATCCTGGGAGGGTCAGAGCCGTTGATGGCGCTGGACACCAACATGCTGGTGCGGGCTTTGGTCGCAGCCCATCCGAAGCAGCTTGCCCTGGTTCGCCACATGATTGCCAGCAACGCAAGAGTGCGCCGATGCCGGGCCCAGACGTCAAAATGGGCACCGCCTGGGGTGCCCACCTGTTTGTGGTCTTGGCACGCCCGAGACGATTCGAACGTCCGACCCCTGCCTTCGGAGGGCAGTACTCTATCCAACTGAGCTACGGGCGCGTGCAGGACGGCAAGCTTAACCGGTTTGCCCTGGGCCGTCCAGCTCGGCACTTCTGGGCGGCGGCAAACGGCGTTACAATTCGTCATCTAACCCGCAGACAACCAAGGATTCGGCATGGCGCAAAAACAATTTTCTTCACGGACGATCCTGGTGATCACCATCGTCATCGCCGTTCTCCTGATGGTCGTCATCTGGCCGCTGTCGATGATCGGCAAGGGCAGCGCCCAGTCCGCCAGCGACGCCGACGCGATCTATGCCCGCATTCTGCCGGTGGCCAAGCTGGCGTACCAGAAGCCGGCAGCGACTGCAGCCGCAGGGGAGCCGCGTAGCGGCGAGGCGGTTTACAAGGCAGTCTGCATGGCCTGCCACGCCAGTGGCGCCGCCGGCGCGCCGAAGGCAGGCGACAAGGAAGCCTGGGCGCCGCGCATTGCCACCGGAACCGACGCACTGGTCGCCAGTGCCACCAACGGCAAGGGCGCGATGCCGCCCAAGGGTGGCGCCGCGGACCTGACCGACGACGAGATCAAGGCTGCCGTCGAACATCTGCTGGGCCTCGTCAAGTAAGGCGTTTGCTCGGGTGTAACAAAAAAAGAGACCGCAGGGTCTCTTTTTTTACCTGGGAAGAAGCTTCTTCCCAGGCTCACGGCGTGCGGCAGTGATTACTTGGTCGTAGCCGGAGCAGCACTCTCAGCCGCGGGTGCCGCGTCCATCTTCTCGCCTGCCACAGGCTTGGCCGCTGCCTTGTGAGCGGGCGCCTTTGCTTTTGGCTTGGCATCGTGCATCTTCTCGCCAGCCATCGCTTCCGGCTTGGCGGTCGCGCCTTCGACCGGGGCGGCGTCCATCTTATCGCCCGCCGGATGCTTGGCCACTGCTTTGTGCGCCGGCGCCTTCGCCTTCGGCTTGGCGTCGTGCATGGTTTCGGTAGCCATCGCTTCGGGCTTGGCGGTCGCTGCGGTGGCAGCAACTGCCGGGGTCACCGCGGGAGTCGCTGCAGGGGTCGCAACCGCTGGCGTCGTCGCAGCTGGCGTTGCGGCAACCGCTGCGGCTGGCTTGACGGCCTCGACGGCCTTGGTTGCGCCGGCGGCAGAAGGCGCTTGTGCGAAAGCGGCGGTGCTGAAAGCGGCGGCGATGGCAACGGCGATGATGTTCTTGAACATGTGGATCTCCTGAGATTGATTGGTATTGTGCGCTCGGCCGTTTTGCTGTTTCTGTTGTTTCGGCCTTGCCAGCATTAACGCGGGCGCTTGCCAATGCGATGTCAGGTCGCGCGTAACGTCGCGTAACGCGCTGTAACCACCTCCCGGAGCAGAGGGACTTGCCAGGATTCACCGGGCCTTGCCGAGCATCGCTTTCATCGCTGCCAGGCGGTCGGAGTTGGCGGCCTTGTCCGGCGGCGCGGCGCTCTTGCCGCCGGACACGCGCAGATCCTCGCTGCCCATTTCGGCGACGAAACGCGACGGCTCGCAGGGAATCGTTTCGCGGCCCTGCTTGCGTCGCTCGCAATAGCTCAGGTGCAGCGACCGCTGCGCGCGGGTGATTCCGACGTACATCAGGCGGCGCTCCTCCTCGATGCGGCCGTCGGCCTGCGCTTCGCGGTGCGGCAGAATGCCTTCTTCGATACCGATCAGAAAGACGTGCCTGAACTCCAGCCCCTTGGCGGCGTGCAGGGTCGATAGCTGGACGGCGTCGACGTCCGCCTCGTTCTTGTCGAGCAGGTTGATCAGGGCAATGGTCTGGGTGAGGTCGATCAGCGTCTTGTTTTCCTCCTGGCCCTTCTTGCCCAGCCAGTCGCAGAACTCCTGGACGTTGCCCCACTTTATTTGCGCCGCACGCTTCTCGTCGCGCTCGTTGAGCCAGTCCTCGTAAGCGATGGCGTCGAGCAGTTCGCCGAGTAGCTGCGCCGCCGGGTCGCGGTCGGCGCGCGCCTGCAGGCGATTGATGAATTCGCAGAATTCGAGCAGCGGCGCCAGCTGGCGCGGCTGCACGCGCTGCGCGAAGCCCTGTTCGAAAGCGGCGGCGAACAGCGACAGGTGGCGTTCGCCAGCGTAGCCGCCGAGCGCCTGCAGCGTGCTGGCGCCGACGCCACGCCGCGGCGTGCCCACCGCACGGATGAACGCCGGGTCGTCGGCGTCGTTGGCCAGCAGGCGCAGATAGGCGACGAGATCCTTGATCTCGCTCTTCTCGAAGAACGACTGGCCGCCGGACAGCAGGTAGGGGATGCGCTGGTTGCGCAGGAAATGCTCGAGCGCCCGCGCCTGGAAGTTGCCGCGGTAGAGGATGGCGTAATCGCGGAACGCGCCGCGATGCTCGAAGCGGTGCGCCTGCAGCTTCATGACCACCGCCTCGGCTTCCTTTTCGTTGTCCTGGCAGATGCTGACGGTGATCGGGTCGCCGTGGCCGAGGTCGGACCACAGCTTCTTGTCGAACAGCTTTTCGTTGTGCGCGATCAGCGCGTTGGCCGCCTTGAGGATGCGCACCGTCGAGCGATAGTTCTGTTCGAGCTTGATCAGCTTGAGCTGCGGATAGTCGCGCGGCAACCCGCGCAGATTTTCGATGTCGGCGCCGCGCCAGCCATAGATCGCCTGGTCGTCGTCGCCGACCGCGGTGAACGCGGCGCGCGGTCCGGCGAGCAGCTTGAGCAATCTGTACTGGCTGGTGTTGGTATCCTGATATTCGTCGATGAGCAGGTAGCGCAGGCGGTTCTGCCACTTCTCGCGCACTTCCGGATGATTTTCGAAGAGCGCCACCGGCAACGCGATCAGGTCGTCGAAATCGACCGCCTGATACGCCTGCAGAGTCGCCGAATAGCTGGCGAAGGCGTTCGCGGCGAGCAGTTCGGTGTCGTTCTGCGCTTCCTTGCGCGCCTGATCGGGCGAGACCAGCGCGCTCTTCCAGTTCGAGATCAGCGATTGCAGCTTGCGGATGACCGCCTTGTCGACGCTGGCGGCCAGTTCGGAGACGATGGCAAAACAGTCGGTGGAATCGAGAATCGAGAAGTTCGGCTTGTAGCCGAGCGTGCGCGCTTCCTCGCGCAGGATGCGCACGCCGAGCGCGTGGAAGGTCGAGATGGTCAGGCCTTTCGACGGCTTGTCGGCGAGCAGCTTGCTCACCCGCGCCTGCATTTCCTTCGCCGCCTTGTTGGTGAAGGTGATGGCGGCGATATTGCCCGGGCTGAAACCGCAGACCTCGATCAGATAGGCGATCTTCTCGGTGATCACCCGCGTCTTTCCCGATCCGGCGCCAGCCAGAACCAGCAGCGGACCGTCGAGGTAGCGGATCGCTTCGCGTTGCGGGGGGTTGAGCGAGGACATCGGGCGGGCGGACACCAGCGGGGGCGGAAGCGGGGGGCGATTCTAGCATGCTCGCCGAGGGCCACCGAGCTGGCGCCGGGCCGGCCAGCGGCAGCGAGGCGCGACGAGACGTTCCGTCCTTGCCCTGGGCACGGTTTCGTCAGAACATGACGGACCTTGCCCTCAAGCTGCCTCGCCAACCCTGAGCCTCCCCGCCATGTCGCCATGTCTTCGCTGATTCGCCGTCTGTTGCTTGCTGTGCCCGTCGTCGTGCTGATCGGCGGAGGCGTGTGGTGGGCAACGCGGCCAGAGCCGGTGGCGGTGGTGTTCAGGGAAATCGAACGCGGCCTGGTCGAATCGACGATCGCCAACACCCGCGCCGGGACCATCGAAGCCTGCCAGCGCACCAAGCTGTCGACGATCACCGGTGGCCGCATCGAGGTGCTGGCGGTCAGGGAGGGCGACCGCGTCGAGAAGGGCCAGCTGCTGATGAAGCTGTGGAACGACGACCAGCAGGCGCAGCGGGCGTGGTACGCCACGCAGGTGGCCACCGCTCGCCAGCGCGTAAGCGAAGCCTGCACCGTCGCCGCCAACGCCGAACGCGAGGCCGAGCGACAGGCGAGCCTGCGCGCCAAGGGCTTTGTGTCGCCCGCCAAGGAGGACAGCGCGCGCAGCGAGGCGCAGGCCAGGAGCGCCGGTTGTGCCGCCGCCAGGGCCGACGTCGTGCAAGCCGAAGCGCGAGTCCGCCTGACCCGCGTCGAGGAGGGCCGGACCGTGCTCTACGCGCCTTTCGCCGGCACCGTCGCCAAGATCGTCGGCGAGGTCGGCGAGTACTCGACGCCGTCGCCGCCGGGCGTGCCGACGCCGCCGGCGATCGACCTGATCGACGACTCGTGCCTGTACGTCAAGGCGCCGATGGACGAAGTCGATGCGCCGCGCATCGCTGCCGGGCAACCGGTGCGGATCAGCCTCGACGCGCTGCCCAGGCAATCGTTCCCGGGCAAGGTCAAGCGCGTCGCGCCCTACGTCTCGGCGCTCGAGAAGCAGGCGCGCACGGTCGATATCGAGGCCACTTTCGACGACCCGACGGCGCCCGGCAAGCTGCTCGTCGGCTACAGCGCCGACATCGAAGTGATCCTCGACGTGCGCGAGAACGTCGTCCGGGTACCGACCTCGGCGCTGCTCGAAGGCGGACGAGTGCTGGTCGCCGGCGCCGAAGGCAGGCTCGAAGAGCGCAAGGTGAAGACCGGTCTGGCCAACTGGGAGTTCGCCGAAGTGCTCGACGGGCTGGCGCCGGGTGACCGCGTCGTGACCTCGCTCGAACGCGCCGGCGTCAAGGCCGGCGCGCCTTATTCGGTCGACGGCCAGGCGGCCGCCGGCCGCTAGCCAATGGGCGCAGCGCTGATCGAACTGGCCGGCATCGAGCGCGTTTTTCAGCTCGGCGACAGCGAGGTGCACGCGCTGCGCCGCCTTGACCTGACCATCGCCGCCGGCGAGTACGTCGCGGTGATGGGCCCGTCCGGCTCGGGGAAATCGACGCTGCTCAACCTCCTCGGCCTGCTCGACCGCCCCAATGCCGGCACCTACCAGCTCGCAGGCCGCGACGTCACCACGCTGTCGGCGGAAGAGCAGGCGCGGGTACGCAGCGAGCGCATCGGTTTCGTCTTCCAGAGCTTTCACCTGGTGCCGCGCCTGACCGCCGCCGAGAACGTCGCCCTGCCGATGATTCTCGCCGGCATCGCGCCCGCGCAACGTGCCGAGCGGGTGGCGCAGACGCTGCGCGACTACGGGCTCGAGAACCGCGCCGACCATCGCCCGAACCAGCTCTCCGGTGGCCAGCGTCAACGCGTGGCGATCGCCCGCGCGACGATCATGCAGCCGGCCGTGATTCTCGCCGACGAGCCCACCGGCAACCTCGATCGCGCCACCGGCGAGGAAGTCATGCGCCTGCTCGAAACGCTCAACGGCCGCGGCGTGACGCTGATCGTCGTCACCCACGACGGCGCCCTCGGCGCGCGCGCCAGGCGCCAGCTGCTGATGGAAGACGGCGCGCTGCAACACGACAGCGCGCCCCCTGAAGCGACCACCAGCACGTGCGTACTCCCGACCTGATCCGCTTCGCCCGCGACGCGGCGACCGGCAATCCCCTGCGCACCTTCCTGCTGGTGCTGGCGATGGCCATCGGCGTGGCCGCGGTCGTCGTCCTCACCGCGCTCGGCGACGGCGCCCGCCGCTACGTGCTCAGGGAGTTCTCGTCGATCGGCAGCAACCTGGTCATCGTCCTGCCCGGGCGCTCGCAGACCGGCGGCTTCAACCCCGGCAACGCGGTCACCAGCACGCCGCGCGACCTGACCATCGACGACGCGCAGGCGCTGCTGCGCGCCAACGCCGTGCACCGCGCCGCACCGCTGGCCGTCGGCACGTCCGAGATCAGCTTTGCCGGCAAGCTGCGCGAAGTAATGGTCGTCGGCACCACCGCCGAGTTCATCGACGTGCGCCGCCTGGCGCTCGCACAGGGGCGCTTCCTGCCCACCGGCGACTGGCGTCGTGGCGTTTCGGAGGCGGTCATCGGCGCCAAGGTGCGCGACGAAATGTTCGGCCACGAGTCGGCGCTCGGACAACTGGTGCGCGTCGGCGACCGCCGCTTTCGCATCGTCGGCGTCCTCGCGTCCAGCGGCCAGGGGCTGGGGATGAATACCGACGAGCTGGTCATCGTCCCGGTGGCGCTGGCGCAGGCGATGTTCAACAGCAACACCCTGTTCCGGATTCTCGTCGAAGCGAGCAGCCGCGAAGCGATCGAACCGGCCAAGGTGCAGGTGACCGAGATCATCAAGCAGCGTCACGACGGCGAGGAGGACGTGACGATCATCACCCAGGACGCCGTTCTCGCCACCTTCGACCGCCTGCTCGGAACGATGACCCTCGCCGTCGCCGGCATCGCCGCCATCAGCCTGGCCGTCGCCGGCATCCTGGTGATGAACGTGATGCTCGTCTCGGTCGCCCAGCGCACCGCCGAAATCGGTCTGCTCAAGGCCCTCGGCGCCACCGGCACGACGATCCGCAACGCCTTCCTGACCGAAGCGGCGATGCTCTCGGTCGCCGGCGCCGTGCTCGGCTTCGTCTTGGGGCAGGCGGGCGCGGCGCTCATCCGCCAGCTCTACCCGGTCTACCCGGCCTTCCCCCCCGACTGGGCCGTGCTCGCCGCGCTCGGCACGGCGCTCGTCACCGGCGTGCTCTTCGGCGTCCTGCCCGCCAGCCAGGCCGCGCGGCTGGATCCGGTGCTGTCGCTGTCCCGGCG